>DIXP01000092.1 GCA_002436065.1 Chloroflexi bacterium UBA6077 | reverse complement strand
AAGATTATTTGTGAGTCAATGCGGCGGCTTCCACGACACAACACGGAAAGGTACAATATCACCAAGATCCAGGATCGAGTTGACGGTTGGTCTATCAGCGATAGGAGGTGTACCGTGAACCGCAGGAGTCAGGATGACCTGAAGGAACGAGTTCGGCGAGAGTTGCCGCACATGACTCCGGCAGACACGCGGGAATTGGCGCGACTCCTCCGGCTCCTAGTCGATGCCTTTCAACCAGAGCGGATCCACGTCTTTGGCTCCCAAGCTCGCGGCGACTCCACTCCCGACAGCGACGTGGACCTCCTGGTCGTAGTATCGCATGCCGACCAACCTGGATACCGCTTGGATCAGGCAGCCCGCCGAGCCATGGGCCGGCACACCCTATCAGTGGACGTCCTGGTCATGACGCGAGAGGAATTTGACCGGCGTGCTCCCGCCCTGGCATCTCTCCCCGCTACAGTGCTCCGCGAGGGGAAGACGCTTTATGCAGCCTGAGGCGTTACAGGAGGCGCAGGACTGGATGAACCGAGCGACCAGGGATCTACAGATCGCTATGGGAAACCTAGGTGGTCTGGCAGTCTTTCCTGATGCGGCAGTCTTCTTCGCCCAACAGACAGCGGAGAAGGCATTGAAGGCATTCCTGACAGCCCACGACCATCCGTTCCCAAAGACGCACAACTTGGAGCCTCTGGTCGAGTGGAGCAGCAGCATCGACGAGGAGATGACACGCCTGGCGGATGCAGCGAGGATCTTAAGCCCCTACGCAGTCCGATTCCGCTATCCGGGCGGTCCCATGGAGCCAGAAATCGCAGAGGCTCAGGAGGCAGTCCGGCTTGCGGCCGAGATCGTCCAGGCAGTTCAGGAACGTCTATCTCCGCCCGCCTCGCCATGACCACTCCATCGAAGCCAGCGCTGCCGTAAGTCACCGTCCAAATGGAAGCTCCTCCCGCTCGTACAGCCTGATGGCGAACAGCACCAGACCGATCCCCGCTACAATCGTCACCACGGCCGACACGGCGGAGTTGAGTGGGCTGACGGGCTCGCCCCGCAGCACCTGATTGATCAGCATCTGCTGCCCGAAGGTGGGGATCAGCATCGCCCACAGGTCGACCTTCACCGGAAGCAGTCCCATCACCATCCCTGGCAGCCCAGGGATCAGGGGCAGGAAGCCCAGATAGCTCTGAGCCTCCTTGAAGCTGCGGGTGTAGGTGGCGATGATGATCTGGAGCGCCGCGGCCAGAAGCATCATCGGGACCGTGATCAGCAGTATCGTCCCCAGCGACTCCAGGTTCAGGCCGAACTGCACACCGAAGTAGGCATCCAGCGGCATCAGCCGCAGCATCAGGGCGAAGGCCACCAGGGTCCCGACCACGGTCACAAAGGTGAACACCAATGTTGCGCCTAACTTGCCCAACAGCAGTTCCCGGCGCGCCACCGGATTGATCAGCAGCGGCTCAAGAGACCCCCGCTCCCGCTCGCCTGCCGTCGTATCGATAGCCAGGTACATCCCGCCGCCGAAGACCGCGAAGATCAGGAAGAAGGGCACCACGTACAACAGCATCGCCGCCATGCTCTGAGGCGTGGACACGTCCACGTTCTCCACTGCCAGCACGCTCACTACTGCCGGACTTATGCCACGCGCCATCAACCGCAGAGTGGCGATCTGCTGGTTATAGCCCTCCAACAGCGCGCGAGCCCGGCGGACAGTGCTCCCGGCCGACTGCCGGGACTCGTCCACCACCAGCCGCACAGTGGCCGGTTGTCCGGCGCCGAACTCCTCCCGATAGCTCGGGGGAACAATCAACACCACCTCGTGGTCCCCTGCACGCACCCCGGCCTCCGGGTCCTCTGGAGCCGCCACCACCTCAGCGCCGTTCTGTTCGAGGAATGCCACAAGACTGGGGGCATTCTCGGCGCCACTCACCGGCAGCGCCAACGGCCTATCGGCCCGCTCCGAGCCCTCGTGGCCGATCACTGTGAAGAGCAGGAAGACCATCCCGGGGCCGATCAGAGTGGATAGCAGCACCGTGATCAGCGTGCGGCGATCCCGGAGGTTGTCTATCACCTCTTTCCCGAATACCAGGCCGATCCGCTCGAAGCTCACGTCAATCCCTCCTCCGAGCCGATGGCCGCGACAAAGGCGTCCTCAAGGCTGGTTTGTCCGGTCTCCTGGCGCAACTCGTCGGGCGTGCCGCTGGTCACCACTCGCCCCCCCGCAATCACCACGATGTTGTCGCACAGCGCGGCCACCTCCTGCATGATGTGGCTGGAGAACAGGACGCACCTCCCCTCGTCCCGCAGCCGTTGCAGCAGCGCCCTCACGGCCCGGGTGCTCATCACATCGAGGCCGTTGGTAGGCTCGTCGAGCAGCACGTTCTGCGGACTGTGCACCAGGGTACGGGCGATGGCCACCTTCAACTGCTGGCCGTGGGAGAAGCCCTTGGCTCTGCGATCGATGATGTCCGCCATGTCCAGCACTGCGACCAGACGATCGATCTCCTTCTCCAGCACATCGTCGCTCAATCCATGGAAGCGACCGTAGTACCGGATGTTCTCCCGCGCCGTGAGGCGTGGATAGAGGCCGTAGCTATCGGGCAGGGCACCAAGGCGGTTGCGCACCTCCATGGAGTCATCCACCGTGTCGTGGCCGTCCACCGTCGCCGTCCCTCGGTCCGGCCTCAACAGGGTGTACAGGATCCGCAGGGTGGTGGTCTTGCCCGCGCCGTTGGGTCCAAGCAATCCCGTGATCCGTCCGTCGGGGGCAGAGAAGCTGACGCCCTGCAGCGCGACCACCTTCCCAAAAGACTTGTGGAGATCCCGAACTTCGATCATGGCGGCGGCCCCGCGGGATTCGCGAAGAATGGCATCGGCACGATCTCCCGCACGCAGCCCGTATCCAGCCCCTCCGTGGTCCCGCTCTCCACGAAGGATGCCGCGACCCTGGAGAGGCATCCTCGAAAGAGGACGTTGTGCCCCTGGCCGGGCGCGACCAGATGCAGGCTTCGAGGGAGCGTACGTGCGGCGAACTCGGCGTTTGAGGGCGGGGTCACGGGGTCGGCCTCGCCCGATAGCATCAGGACGGGGGTGTCGGAATCGACGGGGCTGTTGAAGTCGCCGGAGACCGCTCCTCGCGGCCACACAGCGCAGGCCTCGAAGAGCGCATCCGCCACAACGGTGCCCAGGTAGCTGCCGTCGACGGCAGCTTCGCTGTCCTCACGGGAGGAGAACGGGAGGTCCTCTGCGCACATCACTGAGTAGCCCATCCCGAGGCTGATGCTATCCGACAATTGCTCGCCCACCATCAGCGACTGAGCTGCCAGCAGCCGGAAATCCCCCGTGCTGTACGCCCCATGGATCAGCATCGGCAGCAGCGCCTCGGTCTCGGGGCTGTATGTGAGCAGCCTCACCCCGCTGGCGAACTGCTCGTAGGTGAAGTCGAACTCCATCGGCTCAGCGGTGATCGGATGGTTCAATTCCACCCTGGCCGGCCCCTGCTTGAGACGGTTGAGTAGATCGGCGAACTCCGCCCGCAGGTTGGGGAAGGCATCGGCGCAGGCCGCGTCGACGGCACAACGATCGAACATCATGTCAATCGCCCGCTGAGCATTGGCAGCAGCCATCGGACTGAGGGATAGTCCCAGAGGCCAGACGCCATCCAGGATCACCGTCCTCACGCGATCGGGATACTGGCGGAGATAGCTGAGTGCGGCTCGGGTGCCGTAGGAGACACCGTAGAGATTCACCTTCTGGTAGCCCAACGCCTGCCGCACCTGGTCGAGGTCGTCCATGGCTATGGGGGTTGTGTAGAGCCGTGAGTCGGCGTCGAGCCCATCCAGGCAAGCCTTCAGCACGGACTGGATGCCGGCACCGCTCGTCCCGGTCTGCTCGTCAAGATCCCACAGCTGGGCGCACTGGAGCGGGTTGGACTGACCCGTCCCTCGCTGATCCACCAGGACGATGTCGCGCTTCTCTCGAATACGGTCCAGCGCGGGAGCCAGAGACAGGTAGGATTGGGTAGCAGCCTGGCCCGGCCCTCCGGTCAGCAGGAAGAGTGGATCAGGCGCCGGGTTACCCCGCACGGCCTTCACCACGGCAACACGCAGATCGATGCGCCTCCCCGCCTGGGCCTCACGATCCTCATAGACGGTGAGCGTGCCGCACTTCGCCGGCACCCGCACAGGCGACCCCGGCGCCGATAGCTGACAGGGCTCAAGAACGATGGCAGATTCTACCTGATCGGCAGCATCAGCCGAGGAGACACTCCCCGAAAGGAAGCCAACGACGACCGGCCCGAGGCATAGGGCAACCCCAATCCCCAGGGCCAGGACAACCTTGACGCCTCGCGTCATGGCAGAGACTACCTCCCTCTTCAACCTATTGCAGCACTCCAACGTGACTCCTGCGGAGCCGTCATTTCCAGCTGCCGAGGCAACATGTTACTCAGGTGACTCTGGCCCTACCTATCATTCCGAGCCAGCCTGTCATTCTGAAGCGTCTCAATGCCGGAGTATCTCCGGTTGCACCGTCAACCGGAGATACTCCGCAGCCTGCTTTCAATGACAGGGGACGGGGCTGGGCGGAAGAACGTGATGCTGCACCCACTCGCGTCACGAGCCCATTCCTTGAGAGGACAATCAGGCCAGCGGCCCGCACTCCCGACAAGACGGCCCCACCGCCTATTGGGATCACCTTTGTGGAGGGCTAACGGGGTCTTTCACGCTCCCATGAAGGGATTTCGCGACTTCGGCCGCGACTAGCGATCCAAGGTGGCCATAGTAGTGCAGTTGGGACACCACCCCACTGGTGACGTCCTCCATCTGCAACTCACCCCGAGCCCGGAGAACCGAACCATCGCGGTTATCCATGTGGACCGTCGCCTCGTCACGCCACGACAGATCGCCATTGGAGGCGTAGACCACCTTCACTGTTATCTTTCCCCTGGCGTGAAGCGGTGTCCACAGGATATCCCGATGGGGCACCTCCACCAACAGCGCCGGCCCGCTCGCCACGGATAGCACCGATTCGACAACCTCAACGCCTCGGAAGACCCCTTCTGCCCTCAAGGTGGCCGGCAGTTCGCTGCGAAGTGCCTGCGCAAAGGGGTCCTCCCCCGGTACCGCGAGACTCAACTGGCCTCCAGCCCCCCCTCACCGCGCCACGCGGCTCACCCATGGAAAAGCTGCTCGTACTCGCATTAGCGCGAGTGTCGCTGCGCGAGGCATGGAAATCGAGCCGAAGAAGTGCAATGGCCAGGAGGGCTACTCCGGCCAGGGCAGCTAGCGTCAATATGGTCCTTCTGGTCATCCCTCTTCCCTTTGGGCAGCGTTGGCCAGCATGAGGCTTCCACCCATTCAGGTCCCTGAGCTAAAGCGTCTGTCCCAGGATAGACTGGACGATCTCCAGCGGCATCGAGGTCCGGGCAGCGATCACATCGGCTGCCATTCCCTGCTCGGCGTAGCGGTGGATGACGGCCGGCATCGGCTCCCCCACCTCCACAAGGTGGCCGTCGGGATCGAAGACGCGAAACACCCTCTGGCCCCACGGCTGTTCCACCATCGGGTGGGCGACTCCCAACCCCTCTTCGACCAGACGATTCCAGACAGCATCCAGGTCGTCGGACTCGAAGTAGATCTCGAGGTTCTTCCGGCCCAAAGGCTCGTTGCCCATCGATGTCTCGCCGAACACAATCTGGAGCGCGTGGTCCACCTGCCACAGGGCGAATCCACCCTCGAAGCCCACGTTAGGGCCATGGTCCATCAGGACCTTCTGCTCCAAGAGGCCCTCATAGAATCGACGCGAGGCATCGATGTCCTGGACAAAGAACACCGCCGATTGAAATCGAATCCCCATTCCACTCTCCTCTGAGTTGTGCGACTCTGGACCCCTCGACCCGACGATCGGCTACTGGCAGAGGTCGTACAGAAGCGGGGAGAGTAGCAGCACCAGCAGCATCAAGGAGAAGGGTATCCCCACGGACCACTCGATCCGCCTTTGGACCCAACTTTCGCCACCGATCTCTCTGTACGCTTTCATCGGACCCAGCCTCCTCATATCGCTGATGAGAACTACCGCCAGTAGGTTCACCGCAGGGACGATCACAGCACCCACCGGTAACGCTCGGTGCGCACCATCACATGGGAAAGCATAGCCGGAGACGACGAAGACACCATCAACCACGGAGAGGATTCGGAGTACGCAGAAAGGACCGGCCACAAGCTCCACCCCTACTACTTTTGTTGTATGGAAGACCACGCGGGAAGTGTATCCGAATTGGACACCAACTGGAGGAGCTATGTATAGGACAGGAAGCCCTGCGCGGGGAAGTGCCGATCAGAAGGAAAAGGCGATGTCGATGCCCCCCTGCCTCATCACTTCAACACTCACGCAGTCAACAAGGCTCTGCTCCCTAGTTCCCGGCCATGTGTCGGCGATGTATCATAGGCACTGCCTATGGTTCGCTAACCGCCCGAACTGCTGGGGACATTCAATGGAGTTCCATCGCCTTCGCTATTTCGTCACCGTCGCCCGGGAGGGCAGCTTCACGCGGGCAGCAGAACAGCTTTATGTTACTCAACCGTCCCTCAGCGAGCAGATCCGCAAGCTCGAACAGGAGCTTGGGACCGCCCTTTTCGAGCGGTTGGCCCGGCGGGTAATGCTCACGCCGGCTGGGCACGCCTTTCTGCCCCATGCCACCCAGGCTCTAGCTGCTGTGGAATCCGGAAAGTCCCAGGTACGGGAGATCCTGGGTTTGAAGGGGGGGCGAGTGGGCATAGGAGCCCTTCCTAGCGTTGGGGCATACTGGCTTCCCCAGGCCCTCGCTGAGTTCCGAACTCAGGCTCCCCATGTTGAAGTACTCCACCGAGAGGAGTCGCTCTCTGCCCATCTGGAGCGCCAGGTGGAGTTGGGCGAACTGGATCTAGCCATCATCCGGCTACCCCTGAGCCGACCCAGTCTCAGCCATCGTGTCATCCTCCGAGACCCGCTCATGGCGGTGGTACCGCCCGGCCATCGACTCGCCTCGCGGCGAAAGATCTCGGTGAGCGAGTTGCGCCATGAGGGGTTCATCACCATGAAGCCAGGCAATGGTTCGCTGGAAGTCCTCCTTGCCCAGTGCCGACGAGCCGGTTTCGAGCCTCGCATCGTCATGGAGACCACCCAGGTGGAAGTGGTCCGCGGCCTGGTAGAGGCCGGTATGGGAGTATCCATACTGCCCAAGATGGCTGTCCCCAACCAAAGGCATTGCGTCGCACTGAAGGATCCTGGGGCAGTGCGGGAGTTGGCCGTGATCTGGCGCAGCAACGGATACCTGTCCACGGCCGCCAAAGCGCTGCTGCGGATTCTGTATGCCCATGGGGATCGGGAAGCCGATGGTCCCGATCCCCAGCCCAATGACCTCTGAGGGCTCCATAGCAAAGTCGGAGACCAACACCCATTCAGTCTATAGGCATCTCCTATAGATCCTAATGGGACCTCGGTATCGATCCTTTTATTCCAAGTTGGTACAGTCTGCTTCGTGGCTACATCGTCCCGACTCCAGCCAACGGGTGGAGCCTATCCAAGTCCCATCGCCATGCAGCTTGTATCGAAGCATCGACTACAAGGAGGGAGAAGTGTCCAGAAGACTCGTGGCCAGCACCATCTCGGTTGTGTTAGTAGCCCTGCTCGCCCTTGGATGCTCCAGTCCTGCACCGGCGCCAACCCCCACCAAGGCTCCGGCAGCCCCAACCAAGGCTGCTGAACCAGCGAAGGCGGCGGAGCCAACCAAGCCAGCCGCAACTACGCCAGCCGCAACCAAGCCTACTGAACCCACTCCGGCACCCACGGCCGTGCCCAAGACCACCGAGTTCCCGACCAAGGGCCGCTCGATCACCTTCATCGTACCCTGGGGCGCTGGTGGGCCCAACGATGTGGGCACCAGGATCCTATCCCCGATCCTCGAGAAGGGGTTGGGAGTACCTGTACAAGTGGTGAACAAGGCAGGCGCCGGCGGGCAGGTGGGGATGACGGAGGTTGCCCTGGCCAAACCTGACGGCTACACCCTGGGCGCGGCCGCCCTGGAGTCTACGATCTCCGCCTACCTGGACGAAGAGCGGAAGGCCGCTTTCGACCGCAAGAGCCTCGTTCCCCTGGCGCTCCACGTGATCGACCCTGCTGTCATTGCAGTGAAGGCTGACAGCCCCTACAGGACGGTAAAGGATCTGGTGGATGCGGCCAAGGCAAAGCCAAACACTATAAAGGCCGCTATCGCTGGGATCCTCGGCGACGATCACCAAGGGTTTCTGAAGTTCCAGAAGGCTGCGGGCACTCAGATGTCCATGGTCCAATTCGACAGCGCGGCCGTTGCCGTCACCTCCCTACTGGGGGGACACGTGGACGTGGACTTTGGCAACGTCAGCGAGTTTCCCGCCCATGTGAAGGCCGGATCAATCCGAGTCCTAGCTATTATGGACCCTCAGGAAAACAAGTTCCTGCCAGGGGTGCCAACCCTGGAGTCCCAGGGCATCAGAGTGTACAACGCATCCTCACGAGGCGTCGCCGTGGCGGCAGGGACACCCAAGGACGTGGTGGACATCCTGGCCAGGGCGATTCAGCAGGCGATGCAGAGCGAGGAGCACGTCAAGAAGATGGATGAACTGTTCCTCACCCCCAGGTACATGAATCCCGAGCAGTTCGCCACCTACTGGGACCAAGTCGAGGCGGAAATGAAGCCTGTGATCGCTGAGTTCCGTGCCTCCGAGAAGAAGTAGGCCAGGAGAATCCGATGAATACTGTGCTTGAAGCTGCCCGTGAGACGCCGGTCCTCCGGGAAGCCGATATCCTGGTGGTTGGCGGGGGGCCCGCGGGCTTCAGCGCGGCCGTAGCGGCAGCCCGCCTTGGGGCGAAAGTGACCCTGTTGGAGCGGTACAACCATCTGGGCGGTCTCGCCACGGGAGGCCTGGTGTTCTGGCTTCCAGGGTATTGCCCCGGCGGCTCCAGGGTGTACGGGGGCATCGCCCTAGAGTGGGTCCAGAGGGTGGAGAGAGACGGCGGCACCAGCTACCGCGATATCACCGAGACGAAGCAGGGCGCTATGGCCGACCCCGAACTGTTGAAGCAGCACGCCCTGGAGATGGCGCTGGAAGCGGGCGTCGACCTGATCTTCCATGCCTGGGCCGCCTCCGCCATCATCCGCGACGGTCGCGTCCAGGGAGCGATCATCGAGAGCAAGTCGGGTAGACATGCCCTGCTGGCGCAGATGGTGGTCGATGGAACGGGCGACGCCGACTTGGTGGCATGGTCCAACGGCGAGTTCGTCACGGGCAGCAAGGGCCTCTCGCTGCCCTACCGTCTGGGAGGCGTGAACTTCGACCGATACCAGGCCTTTCGCAGCGACCAGCCGGAACTGTTCGCGACGCTTGCAAGGGAACTCAAGGAGCGGTGGGAGAACCGGATGCCTGTGTGGCCTAATCCCCGGTGCCACAACGATCTAGCGTGGATGAACTACTGGGGACCGATTGGGTACAACGCTGTTAGCGTGGACGACCTGACCAGGGCGGAGATTGAACTCCGGAAGAACATCTTCGGGAGCCTGCGATTCTTCCGCGAGAAGGTGCCGGGATTCGAAGGGTGCTTCCTGGTAGACACAGCATGCCAGATCGGCACCCGCGACAGCCGGCGCATTGTTGGAGGCTACACCCTGACCATGAAGGACATGCGGTCGAGGGCAACCTTCAACGACACCATCGGCCGCATGTGCGACAACACCCTGGTGGAGATCACCTGCGACATCCCCTACCGCTGCCTCGTGCCCCGAGGGGTCGAGGGGCTATTGGTTGCGGGGCGTCCGATCGACGTCGACCCACAGGTCCACGAAGCCTCCAGGCTGGTCCCGCCTTCTCTGGTCACTGGCCAGGCCGTCGGAACTGCGGCGTGGCTGGCCGTGAAGGAGAGTATACCCCCAAGAGCGGTGGACTTGGCAGTACTCCAGCGGACGCTCCACGAGGCTGGGGTCTACATTAGCACTCTGGCTGCGCCAGAGGACCGAGCGAAGAAGGAGCCGCCGAGCAGCGCGACCCTAGCAGAGCTGGCGACCCGAGAAGACAGCGACTAGGTAGGTATCAAGAAGCCCTTGTCAGTTCTGGGGCGTGACGCTGTGCTCGCTCTCGTCACGCCCCAGCGCCTGGGAGGATACGCTGTACGAAGAAAGGACCGGCTACCGGGCTTGGTTCTCCCACTTCCAGCGTACT
The DNA here is from genome assembly GCA_002436065.1 of Chloroflexi bacterium UBA6077. Lineage (GTDB taxonomy): Bacteria > Chloroflexota > UBA6077 > UBA6077 > UBA6077 > UBA6077. The sequence continues at coordinate 202,963 of DIXP01000092.1, read as the reverse complement.
GGCGTCTACGCGAAATGTTGTACGCGAAGACCGCGAACTCGAGCACAGCCCTTAAGTCAAGCCGCTACAGCACGCCTCTACAAGTTAGTCGTTGTGGCGTTCTAAGGCGTCGGTAAGCTGATCCTGATAGCGCCACAGCATCGACAGGACGCGACGCCATTTCTCCTCTTCCTCGGTTTGATCCAACGATTCAAGAGGTTGGCCTGCGTAGTCGCAATCGTCCCGCATCGATAATCACCAGCAGTCCGGTGAGGTTCTCATCTTTCAGGTCGGCCAAGGCACGAAGAAGTTGTCTGTTTACTTCCTGCGTGGGCAACTCATTTGGAACACGAAGGACGATTATCCCCGCATGGCTGCCAAGAGGATAGTTGAGCACATTGGAGAAGCCCTTATCCGCCGTGACCAGAATTGCATTCAGTGCTCGGGCGCGCTCGAAGACCTCCATGTCGGGACGCCCTCGGAGGCCAACATCACGAACGTCATGAGCCTCATGACCTACTTCGCGAAGTGTGCGAGCAGTAGAACGGGGCATATCCTCGTCGACCAAGAACCTCCACACCTAGGCGACACCCCGGACTTCTTCTGCTGCAAGGATACTCGCGGCATAGCTTAGGGCAGCCAGCACATCCTCCATCGTAATCCCGTACTCGTCGGCGACTTCCTGAGCCGCCATGCCTCCTGCCAGCTTCCCTATGACCAACTCTACGGGAACACGAGTGCCCTCTATGACCGGTTTTCCGAAGCGGATAGCAGGATCCACGACAACGCGAGGGGCGATTCTTTGTGCCATCTCTTCTCCTTCCGGAACGACCCGACAACCTTGAAGGGAGCTCTACAGGGCTACTTGGCGCTTCCACCATCCTCTAGACTGGCTATGCCCTCGCGGAGGGCGTAGAGGGCAGCCTCGGTGCGGCTAGCCAGGTGCAGCTTGCCGAGAATATTGCTGACGTGGGTGCGCACAGTCGCCTCGCTGATCACCATCTCGTCGGCGATTTGGCGATTGCTCATCCCCCTGGCCACCAGCTTCAGCACCCCCAGCTCTCGGTCCGTCAGCGGCTCCGCGGTGGCAGCACGAGCGGTGGGACGAGATAGCTCCTGCAGCAGCTTGCGAGCTATGCTGGGATGGAGCGAGGATTGCCCCAAATACACCTGGTGGATCGCCTGGATCAACTCCTCCGGGCCGGAGTCTTTCAGCAGATAGCCCAGGGCGCCGGCCTTGATGGCAGGCAGCACCTTCTCATCGGTGGCAAAGCTGGTCAGCACCATGATGCGCGCGTCGGGCCGTTTGGCCGTGATGCGGCGAATAGCCTCGATGCCATCCATGTGGGGCATGACCATGTCCATCAGGATGACGTCGGGCTGGAGCCTCTCCGCCTCGGCCACGGCCTCCCGGCCATCCCCAGCCTCGCCCACCACCTCGATGTCCAGTTCCGTCGCCAGCAGGGCCTTGATCCCCTTCCTGACGATGGAGTGGTCGTCGGCAATCAGCACCCGGATCTTCTTTTCTATCATTGATGCACCTCCACCCTGAGCCTCGTTCCCTCTCCCAGCCGGCTCTCTACCGTCAAAATGCCTCCCAAGCTGGCAACCCGTTCCCTCATCCCCCGCAGCCCCATGCCGCCGCACTCCTCGGCCGCGGCCTGGTCGAACCCCTTGCCATCGTCCTCAATCTCCATCATAGCAGCCCGATCGTCAATCCGCAGGCGAAGCTTGATGCTTCCGGCTTCGGCATGTTTGAGAGCGTTGTTCAGTGCCTCCTGGGCGATATGGTACAGCTCCCTCTCCACCCCGGCAGGCAGGGTCCCATCACCCTCCACCAGAAACTGGGTCTTCACACCTGCACGACCCTCCACGGCATCCAGGCGCGCGTGGAGGGCGGCCACCAGCCCCTCCTTCTCCAACACGGGCGGCCTAAGCTCGTAGATGAGCGATCGCATCTCCTTCAGCGCCTGTTGGGACGTGGCCCGCAACTCCCGCAGATGCTCGGTGGCCATCTCCACCTGCCCAGCGGAGAGCAGCCGTGTCGCAGCTTCGGCATATAGGGTAACGCTGTAGACAGCCTGCGTCACGGAGTCATGGAGGTCCCGGGCCAACCGGTTGCGCTCCTCCATCACGGCCAGCTGCTGCGCCTGCTGGTACAGCCGAGCGTTCTCGATGGCCACCGCGACCTGATGGGCGATGGAGATGAGCAGCTGGACATCCTGTTTCCCGAACTCCCGGAGGGAAGGTGTGGCCACACAAAGTGCGCCCAACATCTCTCCCTTGGACTCCAACGGGACGCTGACAAGCGATCCGAGTCCCTGCCGACTGTTGACAGACCGGGTGAGCCGCGGATCGGCGGCTACGTCCTTCACAACGAGCGGCTGCCCCGTCGCCACGACCCACCCTGAGAAGCCCTCGCCCACCGCCATCCTGTCCATACCGGCCGCGAACTGGCTCTCGAAGCCTTTGTGAGCGACCAGGTGCAAGAAACCATCGCCCTCGTCCAGCAGATATATCCCCGCTGCCTGCATGCCCATGGTCTGCGTCGTCTTCTCCAGCGCCTCGTTGAGCACCTCATCCAGCTCCAGCGAGCGGCTAACCGCCGCCGCGATGGCGTTGAGCGCCGCCAACTCACGGGTTCGATACTCCACCTTGCGCTCCAGATCAGAGTAGGACTCCTGGAGTTGTGCCGACATCAGGTTGAACTGCTTGGCAAGCTCCTCCAGCTCATCTCCTGTGGTAACGGTTATAGTCTGGCCGAAGCGCCCCCCCGCCACCTCCTTGGCCCCCTCAATCAGCCTGGCGATGGGGTCGGTGATCTTCGATACGCCGACGGTGACGACCAGCGCCGGCAATACCACCCCCAGAACCAACAGCAGCATCAGGAACTGTCGGTGACCCTCGCTGCTCTTCATCATGGAGGCCCAGCTCTCCTCGGTGAGCAAGACCCAGGGAGTGCCCCGAACCGGCGAAAAGCTGGCGACCACTTCATCGCGATCCACGTCCTCGAAGCGATACTCCCCCACCTTCCGGTCCAGCAGTTCCTGGGCGATACCCTGCGCCGGGAGTTCCTCCCCGATCCGTTCCGCATCGGAGTGGAAGACCACTCGTCGGTTGGAATCCACGAGGGAGATGGTGCTGTTCTCCCCTATGCGGAGCTTGACTATGCCACCGTAGAGAGCACTCACGCTGGTTGCTCCCACGCGGAACATACCCAGGATCGCGCCCCTGAACTCCCCGAGGTTGCCGGTGATGGGCACCGCGACGACGACGACATCCGCACCCCTAGGCCCATCGGCCACCACGTCGGAGAAGACGGGACCGGTGGTACGCAGCAGCTGGCGGAAGTAGCCACGCTCTGCCCAATATTGGCCAACGATCTCCTGCCGACTGGGCTCCGCCGCCACCACCATCCCGTGGTTGTCCAGAACCACCACCCCTGCATCAAACACCACCAGTCGATTCCGCGCCCGGTTGAGGGCATCGCGCTGTGTGGCAGGGTCACTGCCATGGATATCCGCCGTTCGGGCCAGCGCCACCAGGAGGTCACTGTACTCAGTCAGGTCGTAGGCCAGTTGGCCGGCCGAGAGGCGGGTCAACTCTCGATTCCGGCCGATCACCTGGTCTTCCGCCACCCGTCGATAGGCATCGAAGGCAACCAGGGCCACGGCGAGCAGGATGATGGCAGTTGGAATGAACGACCAGGCTATGATCTTGACCCGAAGGGTCTTCCAAGGACTGTTCGGCAACAGCCTATGCCTCCTTGCACATCCTTCCGCCGCGGATCGTCGATCCGGCTAACCAGCCCTCTAAATGAGCCGCCGGGTGGTCTCGCGTGTATCCCCTCTGCGTCCAGTGGGAAGTCGCCTGTCGTCCATCTGTTCGTGCACCGATAGGCAAGACTATAGCAGCCTCGGGTCTGGTAGGCCAGTGAAACCGCTCACAGCTACGTAGCGATGCGATAGAACGGGATCCACCCTAGCGAGTCGACGGGGAGAAGGCCCGGCATGCCTCCACGAAGCGGGGGGCGAGGTCGGGGCGGGCGGCGAAGTGTAGGTGGAGGTAGGAGGCCAGGAGGTTATGGGAGGCGAAGCCCTCCGGACGGTCCGGAGCCTCGGCGAAGCTGTAGGCGGAGCGATCCTCCGGCAGAGGGGAGGCGGACACGGACCAGTGGAACTCATGGCCCCTCACGCTCTCGCCGTGCCTCAGCAGGAAGTTGTCCTTCAGGGCGGTGGCGGTGCGGTAGCCCATGGTGAGCCTCCGCTGCGTCATGGCCGAGGAGGTGGGCACAGCTCCGGCCATCTGGTGGTAGACCCCCCCAAAGTCGGTGATACCCTGGGAAAGATACATCAGGCCGCCGCACTCGGCGTAGGTGGGGAGACCAGAGGTGATGGCATCGCACACGGACCGAAGCATGGGCTGGTTGGCCGCCAGTTCGGCAGCAAACAGCTCAGGGAAGCCACCTCCGATGTAAAGACCCCGCAGGCCCTCCGGCAAAGCCGCGTCCTCCAGAGGGCTGAAGGGCACCAGTTCGGCGCCCCAGGCCCGCAGCAGCTCCAGGTTGTCCTCGTAGTAGAAGTTGAAGGCTCTGTCCAGGGCAAGGCCGATCCTCACCTTGGGCAGGGTGGACGCAGAGGGGAAGAGGTTGGCACAGGGTACGTCCAGGGGCGCGGCGGAGCTGGCCACCTCCAGCACCCGACTCACATCCACGGTGGACTCGATCTGGTCGATCAGTTGGTCGAAGAAACGGTCCCCTGGAGCCGTCTCCGCCGTGGGCACCAGACCCAGGTGCCGCTCAGGGAGCACCAAGTCAGGTCGCCGCGGGAGGTAGCCCAGGACGGGCAAGTCGGCCCCGCGCTCCACCGCCTCCGTGACCCACTGGCGGTGGTTAGGGCTTCCCACATGATTGAGCAGCGCTCCAGCCAATCGAAGCTCCGGATCGAATTGCTTGAAGCCTAAGGCAATCGCCCCGGCGCTGCGGGAGGTCTTGGCAACCGACATCAGCAGCAGGGCTGGAGCCCCCAGCAGCTTCGCCACCTGAGCGGTTGAACCCTCTTCCTCGATCCCGCTCCGCCCGTCGAACAGCCCCATCACCCCCTCGACGACCGCGACGTCGCAGGAGGTCGTGGCTCGTGCAAACAGCTCGACCAGCGCCTCCCGGGGAACCATCCAGCTATCCAGGTTGCGGCAGGGGAGCCCCGCCATGCGGGCGTGGTAGCCGGGGTCTATATAGTCGGGCCCCACCTTGAAGGGGGCAACGCGCAGCCCGCGCAGCCGGAGCGCGCCCACCAACCCCGCTACGAGGGTGGTCTTGCCAACCCCACTGGTGACGCCGCCTATGACTATCCGTGGTACTGTGATCTCCATGCCCCCCTATACCCCAAACCGCTACCTGCGCAGTTCCTTATGTAATGTAGGGCAGGGGTTTATCCCCTGCCGCCTGGCCTCAGTCGAGCGAGGCGTTGGGCAATGGGTAGTCTCGCGCGTCCATGTCCCGTGGGCGGGAGGGGATAAACCCCTTCCCTACGTTTGGGATTTCGCTCCCAGCCAATCCGAGGGCAAGGAACCAAACCACGGAGACACGGCGGATTCACGGAGTCCTCTGTGTTATCTCCGTGCTCTCCGTGTCTCAGTGGTGACGCCGTCCCTCTTTAGCCCTCCCCAGGTCGTATCGGCTCGCGTAGCCGCGCGGGGTCACCATCCATCCCTCAAACGGGAAGGTGGTGGAGTTGCCGATCACGACGGTAGTCAGCATGTCCACCTCGCCCTCCGGCAGCTGCCCCAGGTCGGTCACCATGACCCGCTGCCCCTCCCGGTAGGCATTCCGGACTATGCCGACCGGTGTCTCCGGGGGACGGTGGCGTGCCACAACCTCCAATGCCTGAGTGAACTGCTCCACCCTCCCGGCGCTCCGCGGGTTGTACAGCACCAGAACGAAATCAGCCTGGGCCGCCGCATCCAGCCGCCGGAGCACAACCTCCCAGGGGGTCAGCAGGTCACTGAGGCTGATGGCGGCGAAGTCGTTCATCAGCGGAGCCCCCAGCAGCGACGCCGCGGCGTTGAGGGCGGACACGCCCGGCACGACCTCCAACTCCAGCGAACCCCCTGCCTGCCTGCCCCTCTCCCGCAGCAGCTCGCAGATCAGCCCCGCCATCCCATAGATGCCGGGATCGCCGCTGGAGACAATGGCCACCACCCTACCCGAAGCCGCTATCTCCACTGCCGACCGGGCCCTGGCCACCTCCTCCCTCATCCCGCTGGAGAGGACCTCCTTGCCATCCAGCAGGCCCCGAATCAGCTCCAGGTAGGTCCTGTAGCCGACGACGACCTCGCTCTCCGCTAGGGCAGCGACGGCCCGGCCTGTGAGCTGGGAGAGGTCCCCCGGCCCCAGCCCGATCACGTACAGCTTTCCGCGTTCGGATTCCATTCGTATGCTCCTGATGCCCTCACGGCTTCACTGAGAGAAGTCCACCCTGGCCACTGCCACCGTCACGTTGGAAGTCTTCTGCTTGGGCACCAACAGGGTCTTCGCCCCACTGGCAAGCAGTGCGGCCGGCTCGCAGACCCCGCCCGTACCGACCCACCTCCGCACCACCTCAGACTTCGTAGGGGCAGCCCGGTCCAACTCCTCGGCCGGGTAGCAGTGGAGAGGAACCTCCAGCCGTTCGGCGAAGCGCAGGAGCCCCTCTTCGTGCCGCTTCGCCTCTACCGTCGCCAGCAACCGTAGACTGGCGAGGGCCAATCCGTGGCTCTCGAAGACCCTGTCCACGGAGTCGGCGATCTCACCTTCCGAGGTGCCGCGGTTGCACCCTATCCCCACCACCAGGCTCCGAGGTCGGTAGACCACCGCGGGCGGCCAGCGCCCCTCCCATCCCGCCACGGAACGATCGGTGACGACCAGGGCCGCGAAGCAGAGGGATGCCGCCAACTCCTCGCGACTGCCGAAACGCAGCAGATGGCTCGGCCACGACTGTCCCTGGGGCCACCAGTCCGGCTCACCAGCCTCCTGCAGCACCCCCACAAGTTCGCCGTTGACCACCGCCGCGCTAGCCTGGGTGACGTTCTCCACACACTCCAGGCGCCAGCCGAACTCCTGCCCCAGCAGGTCGACCGCAGGGAGACCCAGCGCATCAGAGGCGGTGGTTATCACAGGGACTGCTCCCAGCAACGCAGCCACCCGTTGGGCCAGAGCGTTCGCACCTCCCAGGTGGCCCGACAGCAGGCTCACGGCGAAGTGCCCAGCGTCGTCTACAACGACTACCGCCGGGTCGGAGTGCTTATCCTTGACCAGGGGAGCAATCAGCCGAACGGCCATCCCCACCGAGCCGAAGAAGACGATCGACCGATACTCGGCGAAGAGGCTCCGCACCAGTTCGCGCGAAGAGCCCGACCGGGGAAAGACCGGAGCCTCGCCGGCGGACTCAAACCGCTCGGGCAGGTAGATGTCCACCTCAGGGCAGTGTGCTCGCAGTCGTAGGGCAAGCTCGCTCCCTCCGCGGCTCACCGCCGCCAGTGCCATTCCGCCGCGCGCATTCTGATGGCCGTTGCGAGGAGCCAGCTCGCCACCCTGAGCGCCCCTACCGCTGTCATCCTGAGCCTCTCCCCCCCTGTCATCCTGAGCGTCGAGCGAAGGATCTCCTGTTGGAGGGTGAGCACGATCCATTTTCGTAGGAGGAGCGCCAGCGAAGGATCTCCTGTTGGAATGAGTGGGAACCTCCCCCTGCCAAGCGCTGGCGACAAGCCCATTCTCCAACTGGAGATGCTTCGCTCCACGCTCAGCATGACAGCAAGCATCGCCTCTACTGTGGCTGTTTGCCCGGGCCATATCGGAAGAACGCAAGCTGCAAGAGAACTCACCCTGTAACCGCATGGCCGACCTTACCCCCTAGTCCCCCGATACCCATGCTCGAAGCCGGGATCGTACAGCCTGGAGACAGCCTCACCTTCCCCCTGCCCAACCAGCCGCAGCGCCTCGCCCACCAGGATCAGGGCTTGCCGGTCGATGCCCTCCGCCCGCACAGCCGCCGCTATGCCTGAGAGCGTCCCCCGAACGATGCGCTGGTCCGGCCAGGTCGCCCGATAGACGACGGCAACCGGCGTCTCCGGCGGGTAGCCACCCTCCTCGCACTCCACCACCACCCGCTCGATCATGCCAACGCTGAGGTACAGAGCCAAGGTTGCACGATGGGAAGCCAGTTCCCTCAGCCTCTGCCCCTCTGGCACCGGAGTCCTACCGTCGATACGGCTGAGGATCAGCGTCTGGCTGACCTCGGGGAGCGTAAGCTCCACGGCCAGGGCCGCGGCAGCGCCGAAGACCGAGCTTACACCCGGCACCACGGCGTACTCGATCCCCTCCGCTGCCAGGGCAACCATCTGCTCGCGGATCGCCCCGTACAGGCTGGGGTCTCCGCTATGCACCCTGGCCACGGTCCGACCCGCTCGGGCAGCCTCCACCATCCTCCCCACGATCTCCGGCAGGGCCATCCCGGCGGTGCCTTCCACCCTGACGCCGGGCCTTGCCAGTTCGGCTATCCCTGGGTGCACCAGGGAATCGGCGTAGAGGATCAGGTCGGCCTCCTGTATGATGCGCTGGGCTCGCACCGTCATCAGGTCCAGGGCGCCGGGGCCGGCCCCTATGAAATACACCAGAGGGTTACTTTCCACCTTCTACCCTCGCCGCCTGCGCACTATCATGAGCGACAGATACTCCAGATCCTGCCCCCTGAGGCTGGCCACGTCGGTCACCACCCGCTGCTCCGGGGATCCGCACCGACTTACGTACACAGCCCGGTCTACCATCTCCAGCTTCTCCAATACGTCCAGCACCCGATCCATCACCCGGTGGACCTTGAGCAGCACCACCGTGTCGAACCGCTCCAGCACGTCGACCAGTTGATTCCCCTCGTAGGTTGCGGGCAGGATGGCCAGCCGCTCCGCGCCATCCACCAGCGGCATCCCCGCCGCTGCCGCCGAGGCGTTGATGGAAGAGACACCGGGGACGACCTCGACCGGAATCTCCGGGTGCCGCTCCCTCATCAGCGCGAACATGTGCAGGAAGGTGCTGTAGATGGAGGGGTCGCCCTCGGTCACGAAGGCCACGTCCTCGCCCGCCCTCAGGGGCACGAGCAGCTGATCGAGCCCCTTGTCCCAGTACTCCTCCAGCTTGGCCCGGTCCTTCGTCATGGGGAAGACCAGCTCCATCAGCCGTTGGCGATTGGGTTCCATCAGGTGGGAGATTATGCCCAGGGCATAGCTACCGCCCTCTTCTCGGCTCTTCGGCACGCACAGCACGGGAACCTGCCGCAGAATCCGCTGGGCCTTCACCGTCATCAGCTCCGGGTCGCCCGGGCCCACCCCCACACCGTAGAAGGTGCCGAATTTCTCACCGCCGATACTCAAGTTGGTCACCACACCCCTCCCACGAGGAATTGGGTTCGATTTGTAGTGCAGGGCCCCGTGCCCTGCTACCCGTTGACGTACACTCGCACAACCACCCGCCCTACCCCCTAATAAGGGGGACTGCAGAGCAGGGCAACTGAACCGCAGGGCAGAGCGCCCTGCACTACTGGTTAAGCACCTCTCGGCGCGACCCGGCAACGACAAACACGGGATCAAAAGCCTCGAAGCGGGTGAGACTCCCCACCATCTTGCCGCGGGAAACCTGCATGAGGGTCACCTGAGACTCGAAGCCCAGCTGCCGTAGGGTCGCGGTCGCCGTGCCGACCGTCTCCAACGTAGCGGCATTGACTACGATACGGCCCCCGGATCTCAGCCGCAAGCAGGCAATATCCAGGATAGCAGCTAACTGCCCGCCGCTGCCGCCGACGAAGACGGCGTCGGGTTCGGGCAGCCCCTCCAGGGCCGCAGGCGCCGCCCCCTCCACCACCTCTACATTCTCGATCGCAAAGCCGACCAGGTTCCGGCGGAGGTAGCCCAACTGCTCCGGGTCGCGCTCCACGGCATACACCCGCCCCTGATGTACAACCAGCGCCGCCTCGACGGACACCGAGCCCGAGCCGGCTCCCACGTCCCAAACGATGCTCGCAGCCCCCAATCCCAGCTTCGCCAGGCTGACCACCCGGACCTCGGCCTTGGTGATCATCCCGCCCCGGTGTTGGAAGCGATCCTCGGGAATGCCCGATGGGATGCGACCGGGCTGTATCGGCGATACCGGCCCAGCCTCTCCCGCCAACACGTCGGGATTCGCATCCTCATCCCGCAACAGCACCAGCAGGTTCATCCGCGCGGTCTCCACACCCACCAGGGTCCGGAGGTCGAACTCTCGCACCCGCTCCTCGGGCCCGCCGAGCTCCTCGCACAGGTACACCCGGTAGCCCTCGACTCCGGCATCCAACAACCATCGTGCGACCGCAGACGGCGTGTTCTCTCCTCCGGTGAGAATGGCCGCCTTCCGGACGCCCTTCGTGACGGTCGCCAACCCCTCCAGCGGCCGCCCATGGACGCTGGCGAAGAGCGCATCCTCCCAGCTCTCGCCCAGCCTGGCAAAAGCCAGCTGCAGACAGCTGACGTTCGGGATGATCACCACCCGATCTCGGCCAAACCGCTCCACCACCGGTCGGGCGATCCCAAAGAAACCGGGGTCCCCAGAGGCCAGCACGACCGCCTTCCGGCTTTCCACGGAGGCTTCGATCCTATCGAGCGCGACCTTGAGCCCATCGGCCAGGGAGATCCTCTCTGCGCCGCTCTCAGGGAACATCGCCAGGTGGCGCGCACCGCCGACCAGTAGGTCCGCGCCGTCGACGATCTCGGCCACCCCAGCGGTCAGGCCGGCGCGGCCGTCCGCCCCCACGCCCACCACATGCACCCTACTCACCGGCAGCAGCCCTCCCCATTACCGTCCCATCGAAGTCCATCAAGAGACACCGGATGTCCAGCTTACCATCGACGCAGGACCGGCAACTCTCCGCAGCCAATACGCAGAGCCGATCGTACACCCCGTCCAGCCCGCGCTCCTGCACGATCTCAGCGAAATGGCGGCTGGTGTTGGCGCTCGCGACCGCCTCAACGGTTGTCGGGTCGGCGCCGGACTCGGCCACCACTCGAGCAAGAAAGGCCTGGTCCACCCGCGATCGGCTCACGTGGGTCTGGAGCTGCCCCGCGGCGATCTTAGCCAGCTTGCCCACCATAAGACAGAGGGTAGCCCTCCTCATCCCCCTTTTGACAGCCTCCTCCAGAGCGAAGCCAACGAAGTCGCCCATCTGGACGAAAGCCTCCTCCGGCAGGTCGAGCAGGGCCTGAGCAAAGCGCTCCGTCCTCCGTCCTGTGGATAACACCAACTCCCGACAGCCGGCGGCTGCGGCGACCGCCGTCGCCTGAGCTATGGTGGCAGTATATGCCTCGGCTGAGAAGGGCACCACGATGCCGGTGGTCCCCAGGATGGAGATCCCGCCCACGATCCCAAGCCTGCCGTTCAGCGTCCGCCTCGCCAGAGTCTCCCCTCGCGGGACAGAGACGGCCACCCGTGCGCCGCGCGCCGCCAGGACGGGTCCCAACGCATCACGGACCTCAGCCTCGATCATCTGCCTCGGGACCGGGTTGATCGCCGCTTCGCCCACGGGCAACCCCAGCCCAGGCTTGGTCACCATCCCAACCCCCTGTCCGCCCTCGATGGACACCAGGTTGGGCTCCCCGCCCCACGACACTGTGGCGCAAACTTCGGCGCCGTTGGTGACGTCCGGGTCATCACCGGCATCCTTGACGACGCAACAGGACACTGCGTCGTCCCGCATCTCCGTTCGCGCCACAGCGAAGCGCGCCTCCCAGCCCGCAGGCAGATAGATCTCCACCTCCGCCACTGGACGTCCCGTCTCCAGCGCCATGGCCGCTGCCTTCGCCGCCGCGGACGCACAGGCTCCGGTGGTGTAGCCCTTCCGCAACTCCCGTCCCGCGCCCTTGCCGCCCCCACCCGTTGGTGTGGCTACCATGGCTCCTCCGATCCGATCATCCCCTACCGAACCCAGGGCACCGAAATCACTAGCCTGATGCCTCGCTCGGACAGGATTGAGCCGATCGCCGGCGACACCGCATCCTCGATCCCCCGGATCAGCAGAGCATTCTCTGCCGCCAGCAGGCTCGTCCCCTCGCCCAACTCCACACGCAGGCCTGCTCCATCCTGCCAGGCAGCCTCGGCGTACACCTCCCGCTCGGAGTCCTCGTCCTCACCGGTATCGACAACCACGGCGCTACGAGACCCTTCCGGCCCCACCTCACAACGCTTCACTGGGAGCCTCGCCCTCTTCCCGTCCGCCAGCGGAACCTCAACCTGCCACTGCTTGCGGCGACCGTTGAGCGCCAGGACAGCGGCAAGGGCGGCGGCTGTGGCAAAGACCGCGGGCGGATGAACCACTGAGGAATCCCTCCAATGGGTCACGTGCATGCCCCTCTGCAGGACTGCATCCCCGGTGATGGTCACCCCCTGCTCCCCGGCAACCCGACACTCCCGGATGCGATCCTCCACGATCTCCACCAGCTTCGGGTGCAGCCCCATCGGTTGACCAAGGACGAACCTGACGCCAGGATGCAGCTTCTCAAGATGAGGCACGGCATCGGGAAGGTCTTCGATCAGATGGAGTCCAGTGTGGAGGAAGTAGGGAACCATCAGCACCATATCGGCGCCCCTCCGCACACATGCGGCCGCGCCATCCTCGATGCTGGGGAAGTTGCGGATCATGAAGCCCATCTCCACGATGTCGTACTCCCCACATTTCCGCAGCGCCTCCGCCACCCGGTGCATGCCATCGTTGGCACCATCTGCCCGACTGCCATGCCCCAACAGCAACACCGCTATCTTGCCCATTTTCTCAACCCCCTTCACCGGCCTCTACCATGCGAGTCGAGCAGCACGGTCCGTGCGACTCGACCAACGCCGGAGCCAGCCACTACATCTGCTCAACGGCCAATCGCAGCAGGGCGTTTACCGTCGCCACCGCTGCGGGGCTGCCACCCCTGGTACCCTGGATCGTCACGTAGGGCAATCCCATCGCATCTCCCATCTCGACCAGCGCGGCCTTGGACTCCGCTGCCCCTACGAAGCCCACCGGCATGCCGGCCACCAGGACGGGAACCCCCACCCCCTCCTCGACTGCCTTCAACAGGGCGAAGAGAGCCGTCGGCGCATTCCCTATGGCCACTACCGCCCCTTCCAGCCGTGAGGAGAGATGGTGCATCGCCGCCGCGCTCCGGGTAATCCCCCTCTCGCTCGCCAACGCTGCCACGACTGGGTCGGCCAGCGCGCACAGCACTTCGCACCCAAGGGCGGAGGCCAGGGGGCGGTTGATCCCAGAAGCCACCATGCCCACATCCACAAGGATGGGACAACCGGACCGCAGGGCCCGCACCCCCGCCTCGATCGCGTACGGGTGAAACCGCATTAGAGGAACGATGCCGGGGTCGCCCGTGGCATGGACCACCCTCCGAAGAATGGGCCATTGGGGCAGCGACTGATCGACATGGGGTAGGAGGCCGGAGATGATCTCGAAGCTCCTCGCCTCGATCTGATCCGGCCGTAGGGTATCCCCCGTGGGGGCGGGCTCGTTGGCCATAAGCATCGCTTTCTCCCTTTCAACTTCAACGGGGATCGATGCATCGAGGGAGGGAGGAGCCTCTTTGGACACAGAAAACCCCTCGTCTCTGAAAGGCCGAGGGGCTGTTGCACAGTTCGGACTAGCCCTCTCCCTCGGAGGCGCTCGCATCCTGGCAAAGGCAGGCGACCTGGCTTGTCGGCCGCGATCTCTCATGGCCGCATCACAGTTGCGGGACAGCGCCGGATTCCCACCGGCTTCGCTCTTAGCCCCAAAAGGGGCACCTTCGCAGCATCCGTATTGAACTGCCGCCATCTTAGTGTAGCGGCGCTGCCGCCGTCAATAGCGGCCCAAGACCCACTCAACTAGGGCCGCGGCTATCAGGAGCGCTGTTCGTACGGAAGCTGTGTGATGCTAGATATCAACGAACAGCCGACTATCTCACCCTCGGATCCAGTCGTGCGTACAGAAGATCGACCACCAGATTCGCGATCAGCACAGCCACAGAGATCACCAGGAATACCCCCTGCAGCACCGGGTAATCTCGAGCTGACACTGCCTGAAAGGTGAGCAGGCCCATGCCAGGATAGGCGAACAGGGTCTCCACCACGATCGCTCCGGCCGCCGCGAAGCCAAGCTGCATGGAAAGGACCGTGACGAAGGGCAGTACCGCGTTGCGCATGGCGTGACGGTACTTGAGCCGCCGTTGGCCAAGCCCCTTGGCTCGTGCCACCACCATGAACTCCTCACCCAGCACCGAGATGAGGCTGTTGCGCATGAGCAGGAATTGTCCACCCAGCATTTCCAGGGTCAACACTGCCATAGGCAGAAGCCAGTGATAGATGACGTCCGTAATGGCGGCCCAGAGACTGTGGTAGGTGGCGAAGGGTGTCTGGGCGCCGGCCATGGGCAGCCACCCGAGCTGCACGCTGAACAGCAGCAGGAGCAGCATTCCAAGAAAGAAGGACGGCGCCGAGTGAACCGTCGCGAAGAACAGAATGAGCCCCCGGTCCCACCACGTACCGCGCTTCCATCCAGCCTGGGTCCCTGCGATCAGGCTGATCAGGGATGCCAGGAGCACGGCCGGCACCGTGAGGGCGAGGGTCCAGGGCAGGTGCGCGGCGATCAACTGCGATACGGACTGATGCTGGCGTATCGACCATCCCAACTCACCGGTAGCAAGACCCAACAGGTAGTGCCAATACTGGACGTGCAGAGGCTCGCTCAGCCCGTAATAGCTCATCAGCGCGGCACGAGAATCGTCATCGGCGACAAAATGGACGCTGCTAGAGTCCACGAGAGCCGTGATCGGATCGCCCGGCATTGCCCTGGGGAGCAGGAAGTTCATTGTCAGGACAATGAACAGCGTGAGGAGAAAACTCCCCAGCTTGCCCAGCCTTCTGAAGGCTACGCCTTTCGGTGCTGAGAGCGTAAACAGCTGCTCCACGCCGCGCCCTTCCCTATATCCTCTCGTCCTCGCCGCTCAGAAGCGGCTGTCCAACTGGTTGAAGCAGGGTATGCACACTATCTGCCCGCCGACCCGCCGCGTCCGGGTCTCCATGGTGGATTCCCCACACAGCTCGCACTCCACCGAGGCGCGAAGGCGGGCACGGGCTGGTATGGCAGGCTCCACCGGCTTCACTACGAACAGCTCCTCCTCCGGAGCCTCCAGGATCGCCAGCCCCCTCTTCCGCTGAAGTTCCTGGAAGCGTTGGCGATCTCCTAAAGTAGCCGTGCCGGCGCCTATCCGCGTCAGGATCGCCTCTCGCTCAGGGTTCTCGCCGAAAGCCCTGGGCTTCCCCATCACCCGGATCGACTTGCCGTCGGCGCGGCGGATGAAGGTGTACGCGTTCTTCCCGTAGTCCAGGTGAAGCAGGTTGCCCTTGCCGAAGGTGCACCCCACCATGAACTGGATCGCGTCCACCGCGCACATGTCGGTCTCCACTATGGCCACCACCTCCTCGTCCATGGAGTGGGCACCGATCTCGCGCAGGGCTATCTGAGCCGCTCTGATGCCGATGGACAGGCCCGGGCAGAAGTGCCCGTGGAAACGAACCACCGCATCAATCTCCTGGGAATAGCCGGCCTCTATCGTCGTAGCCATGATGATCTCACCTCCACATCCTGTTCACTTTTGCCTGATAGCCAGCCCCGTCTTCTGCCCTGTGACGAAGAAGTGCTTGTTCATCGCCAGGGGGTTGGAGAGCGGGGTGAAGTACCAGCCGTCGAAAACGGCGAGCACGTAGATCACGTACCTGGTGGGGTAGAAGAGCGGCATGATCGGCACATCCTGCGACACTATCCGCTGCATCTGCTGGACGAGCGAGTGCCGCCGCTGATCGTCGAAGGCTCGAAGCTGCTGCCCGGCCAACTGATCGAACTCGGCGCTGTGATAGCCCCACGCCTTGTACCAGAACTGAGCCTGATCGGGACTACCGAAGGCGCGTCGCATGAAGTCGGGGTCGCTGCCGAGTCCACCGTAAGTCACCAGTGACAGCTCGTAGTTGCCGGCCGCCTGAAGCTGGTTGGCGGTGCCCTGATCGACGGATCGAAGCTCCACCTGGATCCCCACCTGCGCCAGTTGGCCTCGAAGGAACTCCGCCACCCTTGCCGAGGGCGCGCCGAACATCAACATCACGGTCAGGGGTGAACCGTCCGGCCTGGTGCGCTGTCCGCCCTGCTCCCGATATCCGGCTTGGTCCAGGAGCGTCTTGGCTCGCTGCGGGTCGTAGGGGTACTGTTCAACCTCCTTCGTGGAATAGGGGTTCGCAGTGGGCAGAAAGCCGGGAGATCCAATCTCGCCGTTGTCAGTGAGAAACCGACTGACCAACTGCTGCCGGTCGATCGCGAAGACCACCGCGCGGCGGAACGCCACGTCGTCGTACGGGGCGCCCTTGCTCAGGTTGAAGTGGAGAGCAGTAGTTCCCTCACCGTGTGCCTCCAGGACGACATACTTGGGATCGCTTCGGAAGGGCGCCAGGACGTCGTTGGTGAGACCGGTCGTAGCAGTGGGAGCAGCTACGTCCAGTTGTCCCGCCTTGAGCGCAAGCAGGTCGTCGCCAACGGGAATGAACTCTATCCGCTGGACGTACGGCTTACCGAGAAAGAAATCGTCGTTGGCCACGAAGAGCATCGAGCTATCCGCCGCGTTTATCGCTGCCAAGGTGTAGGGCCCGCTCCCGATGAAAGCCTTGGGGTCATTGAATTTCATGGGATCGGCAATACCCGCCCAGATGTGCTTGGGAAAGATCGGCATTGAAGAGGCCACATTGTTCAAGAAGGGAGCAAAGGGGTCCTTCAACGTTATTCGAACGGTCCGTGGATCCAGCGCCTTGGCTTCCTTCACCACTTGAGGAGCCGTTGTGTACAGTTGGCCCGCAGGATGGCTCGCCAGGTACTGGAAGGAGAACTCCACATCGTCGGCGGTCAACGTCTCGCCATCGTGGAACCTCACCCCCTCCCGCAAAGTGAAGGTCCATTCGGTTCCATCGGGAGATAGGGTCCACTTCTCGGCCAACCAGGGGAGGGGCTCTGTCGTCGAGTCGCGCTGCACGAGAGAGTCAAACAGGTAGCTCGTCTGCTGTCCTGCGGGACCCGTGTTGCTACCGAAGGCGTTGGGTGGCTCGAACAGCCCTTGCGCCCTGATGGCAGCCATGCGAACGGCCGAGACCCGCTTCGGGGCTACCGGCGCGCCGGACCCGACTGCTGGTGTCGGCGCGCTACCGGTCGTGGATGCAGGAGCTGGCGTCGAAGTCGGCGTGCCGGTGGCGCTGCATCCGTTCACTAGATAGGTGGCAACGCCCACTCCGGCAACCTTCAGCAGAGTGCGTCGCCTGATAGGTTGATCCCAATCCATCTATCGCTCCTTGATTCAGAAATAGTCAGCTACGTATCGGCCCGGCCGCGAGGTCGTCACGCTCCGCCATGTCGAGATGGCCGTTTCCTCTCCCATCGGCCTGCTCCCACGCTGCATCCAGCAGGCACCGTGTGTACGGGTGCCGCGGGGCGTTGATCACACGGTCGGCCGGCCCTTCCTCCACTATCACCCCCTTCTCCATCACCAGGATCCGATCAGCAATCTTTCGAACCAGGGCCATGTTGTGAGAGATCAGCAACAGCCCCATGCCGTGCTCGTTCTGCAGATCTTTCAGGAG
This sequence comes from Chloroflexi bacterium UBA6077, assembly GCA_002436065.1. Lineage (GTDB taxonomy): Bacteria > Chloroflexota > UBA6077 > UBA6077 > UBA6077 > UBA6077. The sequence goes on along the minus strand of DIXP01000092.1, from coordinate 185,286 downwards.
TCGAAGCAATCGTGCCTGCTCGCTGGCGTCCAGCATGGATACCGGCTCATCAGCGATCAGGACCTTAGGCTTCACCACAAGGGCACGGGCGATGGCCACCCGTTGCAGTTGCCCTCCAGACAGCTCGTGGGCATGTTTGGAGAGAAAGTCTGAAGTTGTGAACAGGCGCACCTCTGTCAGGGCGTCGCGAGCCATGTCGGCGCGCGTCTCCCAAGAGAATCTCCCCTGAATGTCCAGCGGCTCCCGCACCAACTCCAGGATCGAAAGCCGAGGGCTGAGGGCATCGAAGGGGTCCTGGAAGACCATCTGAAGTCTCCGCCGAGCGTCTCGAAGCTGGGAGCCTCTCAGCGATCCCAGGGACTGGCCCTCCAGCAACACCTCTCCGCCATCCGGTTCGATAAGCCCCACCAGCATCTTGGCGAGGGTGGACTTGCCGCTCCCGGTCTGTCCCACCAGGGCGGCTACCTCACCCTCCAGCAGCTTCAGGCCGGCATCTCGCACAGCTTGCAACTGCTGGCCACCTTGGCCCCGAAAGAACTTGCGGAGGCACCGAGCCTCCAACAGCGTCCGGAGGCCGCCCAGATGGCAAGCAACCAACCGCCCGTCGTGGATAGCCAACTCCGGCATCTCCATGCCGCACTGCTCTGTTGCCTGAGTGCATCGTGGAGAGAAGGGGCACCCAGGCGGAGGGCTGGCCGGATCGGGAGAGTCGCCCCTGACGCCCCACAAATCCCGAGCGCGGCCCATGGAAGGATAAGCGTTGATCAGCCCCCAGCTATACGGATGTCGCGGCACGGACAGGACATCGCCTGTGGGACCAAGCTCCGCTGCTCGCCCCGCGTACAGTATCAGGGTGCGATCCGCCAGCCCGGGCAGATCGGACAGGGTGTGGGTGATTATGATCATGGTCAGATGGCGCTGCCGCCGCAGGCGACGGAGTAGCGTCAGGACCTGAGTGCGCGTGAGGGTATCCAGTCCAGCCGTCGGTTCGTCCAGTATCAGCAGTTCGGGGTCGCAGACCAGGGCCATCGCCAGCATGGCCAGCCGCTTCTCGCCCCCGCTGAGCTGGTGGGGATAGTGGTCGAACCGCTCGGCGGGAAGTCCCACCTCTTGCCACAGTTCCCTGGCCCGAAGGATAGCCTCTCGCCGGGAGTATCCGCGGTGCACCTGCAAAGGCTCGCTTACCTGCTCTCCCACCTGATAGACGGGATCGAAGCCGGTTCCGGCCGTCTGGAAGACCAGGGCGATCCTGCGCCACCGCAATCCGCGCATCGCCTCTTCGTCCCGAACCAGCAGAGGGTGGCCGCCAAAGGATATTCGTCCCTCCACGTTGCCCGCGGCCACGAGACCCATGAGCGTGTGCGCCAGGGTGGATTTCCCGCTGCCCGTCTCGCCGACGATGCCGAGTGTTTCACCGCACCGTAGTGTGATGGATAGTCCCCTGAGGGCATGAACGGCCCGGCCGGCTTCAGACCGGTAGCGGACATGTAGATCCTCGACCTCCAGCAGCGGTGCCGCGGTATCCCCGCCCTCAATAACAAGGGACGCGCTACTCACCCCGTCCCGACGATAGCTGCTCATCTAGCTCCCTCATGGCGTGAAAGCCGAGTGTTGGATTGAGACTCCACCGCCGTCCCCACCATCGCGAGTCCCCCTATCAATGCTGAGAGACACAGGCCCGGTGGTATCAGCCACCAAATCCAGCAAGGCGTCAGGTAGATCCCACGAAAGTCCAGGGCGTGGCGCATCATCATTCCCCAGCTCTGGATCGTGGGGTCTCCGATGCCGAGGAATGCCAGGGCCGACTCCATCATCACGGCCCTGCTGCCGAGCGCGACGAAAGCCGAGGCCGCGACCGGGGTAAGCGCCGGCAGAAGGTGCCTCCGCATCAGGTAGGGCCAGCTCCCGCCGAACAGCCGGGCCGAGTGAATGTAGCCTCTGGATCGAAGGGTGAGGACCTGGGAGCGGATCACCCTGGCGGGGCGGACCCAACCGAGGGCTACGATCACCAGGATGACGTTGCCGAGGCCGGGACCCAGAAATGTCGCCAGGACGATCATCAGCGGCAGGTGCGGGATAGCCATCAGCACGTCCACGAAGCGCATGACGATCGCGTCGTAGGGACCGCGCATCGCACCAGACGAGAGGCCCACCAGCAGAGCGATCACCAGGCCCGCGGCGCCTGCCAGCACTGCCACCACCATGGAAACCCGCGCCCCGTAAAACAAGGCGCTGAGGAGGTCCTGGCCGACATCGTTGGTGCCCAGGGGGTGGCGCAGGCTGGGTAGCTCCACAGGGGCGCCCACGTAAGCATCAGGCGAGTAGGGGGCCAGAAGGGGGGCAACCACTGCAACGAGGGCGCAGAAGGAGACGAGGGTGAGTCCCAGCCGAAGGGTCAATGTACATTGACCCTTCGGCTGGGACTCACCCGAGTATGCAGCGCCGGCCGACGGCGGGACAGTCCATGACCAGGGTCGCACAGACATCGTACCTAATCCACTACCCGCATCGGTATGCCGACCGCCGCAGCGATCTGGAGGGTGGCCGGCGCGGGGACAGAACGGCAAGAATCGCAACTCGGTTGCAATCTAACCCCAACAAAATAGTCACCGCCTACACGCAGCGCAAATCCCATAGAGAGGGACCGTCCGCAGATCGATCACGAAACCCTGGCGAAGCTGCGCCTCCCGGCGTAGCTCCATCGCCACATCACAGTCAAGTTCAAGAAGCCCGCCACAGATGGAGCAGACCAGGTGGATGTGGTTACCTCGCGAAGTCAGCTCGTACTGGGCACGCTCTCCGCCGTAACGTATCTCTCTGACTAGACCCAAGTGAAGGAACAGGTCGAGGGCTCGGTAAACGGTGGTCTTGTTCATTTGAAGATGTGGATGGTGCTCGCGCACCCAGGCGAGAATGTGTTCGACGCAGACATGCCCTCTCGTTTCGCAGAGGGCTCTGGCCACGGCGAGTCGCTGGCTGGTCGCTGTGTGACCAGCTCCCCTAAGAGCCACGACGAATCTCCTATGTTCCGCCGAGGACTGCTCCGCCGGAACCGTCTCGGTTGTCTCGGTCGACGACACCTGGCACATGAATTCACCAAGACCTCGTTGACGATTTTAAGATTGCAACCAAGTTGCAGGCGCGTGCAATCATACATGGGAGCGCAGTCCGTATCAAGGGACCGCATTGCCCTGAAAGTGACTTCGACTCGGCCTGGCTACCCCACCACCATCCTGTGAGCAGTCTCGACCAGCCGAACCGTCACAGGGTGCTTCGGCGCCCGCAGCAACCGGTCGGGCGACCCGTCCTCCACTACCCTTCCCCTGTCCAGGACAATGACCCTCTGAACCAATGGCGCGAAGCTGAGCAGGTCGTGGCTCACCGCCAGCAGCGCAGCGTTGGTGGCGGTGAGCTGTCTGTCGAGCAGACGCAGCACGGAGGCCGCCACGCTGGGATCCAGCGCGCTTGTGGGCTCGTCGGCCAGCAGTAGCCCCGGCCTTGCCACCAGCGCCCGGGCCAGCGCCACCCGCTGGCACTGTCCGACGCTGAGCTCCGAGGCAACTCGCGCGCGGTCCAAGCCCCCGAGCCCGACGCTTTCCAGCGCCTCCACAACCGCCGCCCGGCGGTGTGGGGGAGCAGATCTCGGCCGCAGATCCACCAGCGGCTCCTCCACGATCCGCTCAACTGTCCACCGGGGGTCGAGGGAGGCCACGGGGTCCTGCAGCAGGATCCCAACCCGCGAGCCAGAGAGCCTTTCCACCCGACCTGCCATCTGCCGGCGAAGACCCGCAGCCACCGCGAGGAGAGTTGTCTTCCCGCTCCCTGAAGGTCCGACCACGGCCACTCGCTCGCCCGCTGACAGCTTCAGATCCAACCCATCCAGCGCCGCCGTCCGCCCATAGCGAACAGTGACCGCATGCAGCAAGAGAAGAGAGCTATCCATGTAAGCGCCCTCGTTTCCCGCTCACATCCCAATCACGGGAGCGGGCGCAGCCAGGCCGATCTCCTACCAGTTGCCGGCGCACCACCGGGCAGGCCAAACCATCCATCAATTCAGGCGGCTCGCCCTGGCCGCAGCCTCCCTCGGCTATGGGGCAGCGGCCTGCAAAGGCACACCCTAGGGGAGGGGACACAAGAGACGGAACCTCCCCCTCCAGCGGCTCCGGCAGACCTCGCCCGGGCCTCGGAAGGGCCGCCAGCAGCGCCCGACTGTATGGGTGGCGAGGGCTTCGGACAACCTGCCGGCTTGCCCCTACCTCCACCAGCCTCCCGGCGTACATCACCGCGATCCTCTCCGCCACGTGGGCTGCCAGGCCCAGCTGGTGAGTTACCAACAGCATGGCCGTTCCCTCCCGCAGCTGCCGCTCCCGCAGCCCTTCCATCACCTCCACCGCCAGGTCGCCATCCAGGGATGCCGTGGGCTCGTCGGCGATTAGCAGCGGCGGATGGTTGGCCGTGGCGGCGGCTATGGCCGCCCTCTGGAGCATGCCTCCGCTCCACTCGTGGGGATAGTGGCGCGCCCGCCGCTCTGGCTCCGGTATGCGCAGAGAGTCAAGCAGCCGCGCAGCCCATGGCCAGAGAGCCCTCTCCGAACTGGTTCGATCGTGTAGCCTTCTGGCCTCGATGACGTGAGCCCCCACCCTCATCACAGGGTTGAAGCTGCCCATCGGGTCCTGGATCACCAACCCGGCCAGACGGCCGCGAAGGGATCGCAGCCTCGAGCCCTCCACACCCACCACCGGCTGCCCCTGAAGCAGGATCTCACCGCCAACCAACGTGCCGGCCGGAAGCAACCCCAGGATGGCCGTGGCCAGGGTGCTCTTTCCGCAGCCGGATTCCCCCACCAACGCCAGGGCCTCGCCGCGCCCTATCTCCAGATCGATGCCCCGCAGGGCGTGCACCCCATTGGCATAGGTCACCTTCAGATCGCGAAGGCTGAGAACGGAGCCATTCATTTCGAGCCTCCCGCGGAAACGTCCAGCAGATCGCGCAGGGCATCCCCCAGCAGGTTGGCCATCATCACCGTGGCGAAGATGCAGGAGCCCGGCAGGATCATCGCCAGGGGACGCTCGGCAAAGGTCATCCGGCCATCACTCAGCATCATCCCCCACTCGGCATCGGGCGGCTGAGCACCCATCCCGAGGAAGCTGAGCCCTGCCACGCTGAGAAGCACGCTGCCCAGGTCGAGCGAGGCCAGGACGGCGAGCTGGCCCAGCACCCCGGGCAACACGTGGCGCCAGATAACGCTCGCTACTCCCGCGCCGTGAACTCGGGCCACCAGCACGTAGGGCTTGGTGCTTTCCCGCAGCACCATAGCCCGCAGCACCCGTGTATACCAGGGCGCTTGAGCGATGACCATGGCAGCTACCAGAGTTTGCAGGCTCGGCCCCAGCAGACCGACCAGCGCCAGGGCCAGGATCAGGGATGGCAACCCGAGAAGCACATCCGCCACTCGCATAATCGCGGCGTCTACTACTCCCCCTAGCAGCCCCGCCAGGGTCCCCAGCAGCAAGCTCACGCCCAGCACCCCGACCACCACGATCAAGGCGGAGCCTAGCGACAGGTGCGCCGCATTCCAGGAGCGGGAGAGCAGATCCCTGCCCAGGTAGTCCGTTCCAAAGGGATGCTCCCAGCTAGGCAACGCCAGCTTGTTCACCACGTTGGCGGCATTTGGATCGTGGGGTGTGGCGAAAATGCCCACCACCGCCAGCACCAGGATGAGCAGCAATCCGAAGAGGCCGACCCTGCCGGAGGGGTGCCTGAGCAAATGCTCGACCGTAGACATCCTGGGTTTCAGTCCAGGCCGAATTCCGGCTGCCGCGACAACCGGCTCGGCAGTCGCTACGCCCATTCAGCTCTCCTAACGTCGATGTTGTGCGCGTGGGGTCGAGAACCCCGATTCCCCAACTTTACACTCGAAGTCGGGGGTCCAGGGTGAGGGTAATCAGGTCAGCCAGCAGATTGACGGCTATGTATATGGCGGCGCTCATTATCGCGAAAGCCTGTATCACCGGCAGGTCGCGCGCTCCGATGGCCTGGACGATGTACAGCCCCATGCCGGGCCAGGTGAAGATGGTCTCCACGATGGCCGCCCCTCCCAGGAGTCCGCCGACGCCGAGGGCGATGGCGTTGATGCTGGGCAGTGCTCCGTTGGGCAGCGCGTGGCAAAGGAGAACGTGCCAGTCTCCTGCACCCCTCGCCCGGGCTACGAGCGTGTACCGGCGCCCCATCTCGTCCAGGATCCCCGCCCGCAATAGCCGGGTTAGCATCGCCGCCATACCTACCGAGAGGGTGAGCGCCGGCAGCGGAAGCCCGCCGATATCCGGTTTGGCTAGAACCGAGGTCCACCGCAGACGAACGGCGAAGAGATCCAGCAGCAGCAACCCCAGCCAGAAGCTGGGCATGCTCCTGCCGGCCAGGGCCACGACTCGTATGAAATGATCCGGCGCTCCGTTAGCCCAACGAGCCGAGGCAACGGCCGCGGGAAAGGAAACGCAGAGGGCTATGGCGACGGCTCCGGCCGCCAGCAGCATCGTTGCGCCCATCCTCTGATAAAACTCCCGCTCCACCGGCTGGCCGGAGACGTAGCTGTACCCCAGCTTCCCATGCAAAAGGTTATTCGCCCAGACTCCGTACTGCACGTAGAGAGGTTGGTCCAGCCCCAGCTCCGCGCGGAGGAAGGCGACCTCCTCCGCGGTCGGAGGAATCCCCCGTCCCCGAGCCAGGAGGGTCCGCTCCGCCGGATCCCCCGGCGTGAGCGGCATCAACCCCCAGATCAGCAGGCTCATCCCGAACAACGCCAGCGCCGCCTGCCCCAGCCGGGCCATGACCAGTCTCGCTATCGCTCGCGACATCTAGAATCGCTCCCCTAGCCAGCCGGTGCCGTATCCTTGCCCACGGCGTAGTAATTGTTCTCTATGGGCGGTTCGTAGCTGGCGAAAGCGTCGTTTGTCACACTCGGCCAGATGCGGCCAACCACAAAGGTGAAGGGAACATCCCTATCGAGGATCGATTGTGCCTCCCTCAGCAGCGCGTGTTGCCTCTCCGTATCGAACTCAGTTGACAGCTTGTCGATCACGCTGTCCAACTCGGCTGATCCCCAAAACCCGTAGTTCTCTGAACCGTCGGTCCGGAAGGTGCGCTCCAACCTTACCGCCGGATTCAGGGCCTCCATCATGTCGTAGAAAGTGGTGCCGCTGTCGTAGGTTTTGCCCCGCCAGGTGGAGAGAATGTCGTCGGACTGCTTGAGCTTCAAATCTATGCCTAGAGGCTTGAGCTGTGCCTGTATTGCTTCGGCGATGACCTTCGAATCCGGCTGTTGAGGATAGTGGTAGTAATCGAAGGAAAGACGCTGGTCGCTTTTGCGTCGGATCCCATCCGAACCCATGGTCCAGCCACTCTGTTCCAGCAACCGCTTGGCCTCGGCTACGTCGGTGCGAATATTCGCCACGCGCCACGGAACGTAGGATGGATACCAGGAATCGGATGCCTGGTACAGGCCATTCAGCACCTGCTCGGCTATCTGCTTGCGGTCGATGCCCAGAGCGCAGGCCTTTCTCACGTTGACATCGTCCAGGGGCGGTTTCTTGTGATTCATGTACCAGAATGTACGTCCGGGGCCCGCCATCGCCAGCTTGAAGTGCAATCCCGGAGTGGCTTTGATCTGGGCAACGGAGTCAGCGGCCGGATACAGCATCAGGTCGATCTCACCCGTCTTCAGCGCCGCCAGTCGTGCCTGGGGGTCAACGATGAAGCGTACGTCCACACCAGCCAGTTTAGAAGCCCCATGCCAGGCGTCCGGAACGGCGTCCAGAGAGAGCACTTCTGGTGTCAACTTGACCGCCTTGAACGGTCCACATCCAAAGTCCTTCTGGGTGAGGTCGGATGTATCTGGCTTCTCCGAAATCAGGTCGGCGTCAAAGATCGGAAAGTTTCTAGAACTAACGAAATGTGTCGGAAGCCACGGGTCGGGGCGTGAGGTCCCGATGCGCAGGGTGTGAGTGTCAACGACCTCATATTTGGCGCCTTTCAGCGAAGCCATGGCAGCGCCGCGTTCCATACACCTTTCTATTGCCTTGAGAACGGCCTTCGCGTCGATAGCCTTTCCGCTGTGGAACCTTGCCGCCGGATTGATCTTGACCGTCCAGCCCTCGTCCCCATTCCTCTCCATGGATTGAGCGATCCAGGGTACGATCTTCTGCTCCGGAGAGATGGCGAAGAGGGTCTGGGTTATTCCGTAAGACACCAGGGACTGATGCGAGACAAAGGGATCGAGGGTGGAAACAGAGAAGCTGGTACCTATCCGGAGCCGTCTTCCGGATGGCGCCGTCGTGGCCTTGACTTGGACAACACCTCCGGCAGGGCCCACCGTGGGACTCAGATCCTTGGGCAGCGCCGTGCTCGCGGGAACCGCCGTAGGATTCGACGCCTGCGGTGAGCACGCCGCGAGAGCCCATGCACCCACAGCCCCCGCGCCCAGGGCAAGGAATCGCCGCCGCGTCAAGCGGCTTGCAGTCTTCTGTTGATCGATACTACTCATCAGTTCTCCCTCCGCAGGAATTTATTCCTGGTCTTCCGGCTTCGGCACACCTCGCCGCGCAACATAGCTAGTCCCGCCTCGTCCAGGTAATCGACGTCGGCATCCCAATGAAGCTGCCCGGAAACGGCCAGGTGGGGCAACGAGGCAAAGCGGGTCTTGGGTGAGGCCACCACCAGATCCCGGAACAGCGGGTCCCCCACCACCAGGTCGTACTGCCTCTCACCGACCAGCGCCCTCAGTGAGTCCTCGTCCTTCAGCCTTACGTCGCCCTCCTTCAACAGGTCGGCCTCCATATCGAAGAAGGACGCCACCGTCACCCTACCCACACCCAGGTCACTCCGAAGGCAATCCCGAATGGCGTTGGCCATCACCTGCTCCCCGATCACCAGCGCGTTCTCCGCGCCGGCCTCCGCCGCCACGGTCCTGGCCGTGTACTCCCACCTGGTGGCTAGCCTCAGGCGGGATCGCACCGCCGTCATGAAGCTGCGAGCAGGGGTGGGGCCGATGGGCAGCCCCACCAGGTAAGGCGTCCCGAACTCGCTCTCCAGATACCGGGCAGCCCGCAACCCGGTGTGGGAAAGTACCAGATTCAACCTGGCCCGGGCCGACTGGGCGATGCACTCCAGGCTGGACCCCATCGTCCAGCAGGAAAGCACACGGCAGCCGGAAGCCCCCAACATCCTGGTGAGCTTCAGAATGGGACGATCACCTCCCAAATCCAGAGGTGTAGCCCCAAGAACGTTAACCAATGGCTCTCGATCTGGTGACGCCGGCTTCACGAAGTTCCGAGCCAGCTCCAGAAATGCGATGGAGGCCCCAACGTCGTAGCAGCCGGTGCCGGTTACGTCGCAGGCGAAGGCCGGCAGTCCCGTTCTCCGCTCGGCGAGGCGGGCCAGCGCCTGGTAGTCGGTCCCCATCGCCATGGGCACCGGGCTCCCGACGATGGCGATGAACTTCCCCCCCTTGGTTCGGGCCGCGCTCTCGATCCTTCGCAGCAACGTCTCATCGTCCCCCGAGGCCACCTGAACATCTCTCAGCTCCGAGCTGTAGAGCGCACTGGAGCTGCCGTACCAGCGGGGTTCGTCGAACGTGGCGAAGGCGCTGGTACAGCAGGCCGGCTCGTGGATCACCACTAACCCGCCCAACTCGAACAGCGCCGAGCAGACGCCCGATATGTCGGCGGCAAAGGGAGGTAGCAGTCGGTAAAGACCTTTCATATCTCTTCCTCCTCACATCAGGGCAAAGGATTCGTACATCGCCTGGCGATGGCTCTTGGGATTTTGCAGTGCATCGGCCATCTGCCGGAGCAGCCATACCACTCCCCGATAGCCGTAGGGCTGGGTATCGGCCGGGAGGGGCACGGTCCTGGCTCCGGAGCAGTAGTATCCAGCCTCGAACCCCATGGCCAGGTCAACTCGCAGCCCCAAATGGAGAAAGCCCGCCATGCTGGTGTGGGAGTTGGTGAACACCACCAGGTCGGGCAACCGCTCTTTGAGCCACTCCACGTGCTCCATCTCGTAGTCCAGGACCGTGTTCGTGAAGACGTACTTGACGACTAAGCCATATTCGGTGAGCGCCCGGGCCAGCTCGAAGGGCCCCGCGTTGACGGTGGACCCCACAGCCACGGTCAGGGGACCCAACTCCCTGCGATAGCTATCGATAGCCCTTTCCGCCTCTTCCCGATACCGATCCGTGGCCAAAGGCACCCCCAGCCGCTCGCTCAAGAAACGATAGCTTCGGGCGATGGTCTCCAGGTTGTAGGCAACCGGCGTGTAGCAGTAAGGAATGCCCAGCTTCCCCTCCATATGCTGCACGGCCAGCCGAGCCAGGGGTCTGGCCAGGAGGTTGAGCCTGGCCCGGCTCATCTGCTGGAACTCCTCCAGGTTGGCACAGGCGGCGATGTGTCTGACCTTCTGGATGCCGGCCGCCGCCATCACCTCGTGGAACTCGCTACCCTCCTCGATAGGGGCCGGGCTGCCGATGACGTTGATGCTGGAATCCCGCTCCTCGGATGGCTCCAGCAGGTCGTATACAGCCAGTTGAGTGGCCAGGCCGGAGGGACGCTTACCGTCGGCGGCCGTCGGCTTCAGGTGGATGGCCCTGACCAACAGCCCGTGCTCCCTCTCCAGTTGGCGTGCCTTCGTTTCGTAGTCGGAGCCCAGGAGATCGTCGACACAGGTGGCGCACAGCAGCAGCACCCTGGGTCTAGGATCGAGATGGGCCAGGATCTCGGCCGCCGCCTCCGAGATCTTCTCCATGTACTGGCCGGTTACCAGATCCCTCTCGGTCACTCCCAAGAGGTAGAACCGTTTCCTGTAGCCCACCTGCAGACCCCGCAGGGCGCTGATCCGGCCGCAGACCGCCGGCGCCACCATGAGGACCACCGACTCCGGCACCAGCAGGGCCATTCGAACGACGCCCCATCCCCCTCCATGGGGCGGGATGTAGTGGAGAGCGTCCGGCGGCATCACCTTCCGCTGCCAGTGGGCGCCGACGTCACCCAGCTGTCGGATGGAAAGGCTAAACGGCTCCTGGCTCATGTTTCCTCCTCATTCCCCCGCTATCCGTCGGGCCAGACCCAGGAATACCCTGGAGATCGGCAGATCCGGATTCCCCTGGATCACCGTTCTGTTCTGCTCTTCGTACCACTGGACGGCGTTGTCCCTGGGAATATCGGCCAGGATCTCGGTGCCCACCTCATCCGCGAATCGGCGGACGATCCACTCTTCTCCCGGTACCTCGCGGCGGTTCAGGATCAGCCCCTTGAGGCGGGCGTAATTCCGCTCGGCAAAGCCATCCAGCGCCTTCTTGATGTTGCTGGCCGCGAAGAGCGACATCTTCTCGCCGGAGGTGACCACCATCACCTCCTCTGCCCTACCCTCCCTCAAAGGCATGGCGAAGCCACCGCACACGACGTCCCCCAGCACGTCGAACAGCACGTAATCAGGCTTGTACTCTTCGAAAGCATGCAGCTCCTCCAGCAGATCGAAGGTAGCCACGATGCCCCTGCCGGCGCAGCCGAGACCCGGCGTCGGCCCACCTGCCTCCACACAAACGATCCCGTTGAAACCCTCCAGGGCGATCGCATCCAGAGAGTGGCAGGTGCCGTGCTCCCTCAGGTAGCTCATCACCGGGGTGACGGCTCGACCGTTGGTCAGTTTGAGGGTGGAGTCGGCCTTGGGGTCGCAGCCGATCTGCATCACCCGATAACCCAACGTCGAGAGAGCCGCCGACAGCGTGCTAGCCACGGTCGACTTGCCGATTCCACCCTTGCCATAGATCGCTATCTTTCTCATGAACCCCTCGATCCTATAAAAAGAAAACCCCCTGCCTCTGGATAGACAGGGGGGAAAATCCGCTCCACGTGGACTCGCCCCTCTCTCCCGGAGGTGCTTGGATCCCAGCAAAGGCAGGCGACCTGGCTTATCGACCACGATCCCTCACGGCCGCATCACAGTTGCGGGACAGCACCGGATTCTCACCGGCTTCGCTCTTAGCCCCTTCCGGGGCACCTTTGCTGCAAACTATTCGATTACGTCAATGTCGACGAGGACGACCGGCTCTACCTCCGGGTCTACTGACTCGACTGTAGGGCGCTAAACCTGGAACTGGGTTTGCGCTGCTGTGAAGCATGAGCACCCCAACCAAACCCCAGTCATAGAAAGAAGGCCGCGGCCAAAAACATAACGTTGTTCAAGACACTTTCTCTCCCACCCGCCTCCACCATGCACCCGCGACCTTTGGGCCGAGATGAGCCATCATGGCATCGGACGAGAAGATGGAGTCCGATGTGTCCGCCACAAGGACCCGCCCATCCTCCATTACGACCACCAGGTCTGCCCAGTAGCGAGCCAGGGCGAGATCGTGGGTGGCCAACATCACTGCCTTACCGTCGGCGGCAAGACTGTGAAGGATGCCCAGGATCTGTTCACGCATCCAGGGATCCAGACTCGCTATCACCTCATCGACGATGATGACCGACGGCTCCATCGCCAGTACGCCCGCCAGCGCCACGCGGGCTTTCTGCCCACCGCTCAGGGCATGGGTGGGCCTGTTCAGCAGATCGGATATCTCGCACTGCTCGGCAGCCGCCTCGACTCGGCGTCGAGTTTCCTCCTTGCTGAGCCCCAGATTGAGCGGGCCAAAACTCACGTCCTGCAATACGTTAGCGCTGAAGAGCTGATCGTCGGGGTTCTGGAAGACTATGCCCACCTCTCGGCGAAGCTCCATCAGCGATTTGCGATCGTACTTCACAGGGGATCCCGCCAGGTAGATATGGCCCCTGTCAGGTCGCAGGATACCGTTGCAATGCAGGAAGAGGGTCGACTTCCCTGAGCCATTCCGCCCCAGCACGGCGATCTTCTTCCCTGCCCACAGGCTCAGCCCGACTCCTTGCAGGGCAGGCCCAGAGCTCCCCTGATAAGAGTAGTGCACGTCCTCCATTCTTAGAATGGGTGTCATAGCAGCACTCTCCCGATCAGCAGGCTGGCGATCGTAGCCAATCCCAGCAACCATAGGGCCTGATCGGTGCGATAGCTGATGCTCAGTACTCGGAGGTCGCCGGAGGATCCGCGGCTCTCCAGGGCGATCTGCATCCGCTTGCTGCGATGGTAGGCGTCGATGAAAAGTCGACTGCCCAGCACCCCCAGGCTTGCCATCGAATTGCGAAAGCTACTGTAGCCGAGTCGGCTGTCCTGAGCGTTGTGCATCCTGTCCAGGCTCTCCAAGAGAACGAATATGAAGCGATAGGTCAGTGTCACGATGTCGATCAAAAGAGCCGGTGTCCGCATCCGACGCAGTAGCTCCACGATATCGATGAAGGGGGTCGTGAGGATCAGGAAGTTCAAAGCCGCTACACCACCCAGAGCACGTGTGGCCAGGCGAAGGGCGAGGTCTAGCGACGCGTGGCTGGTTCCAAAGGCTAGTGGCCCCACCTGCACCATCCAGCCCAAGGGTGGTGCGGGAGCCAGGCTGACACTCACGGCAACGCCCAGCACGGCGAACAGAAGAAAGGCGGCTTCGCCGAACAGCAGCCGGCCGAAAACACCCGGCGGCAGCCCCGCCCAGAAGGTCGCGAGTGCCCACATCCATCCACAGGCCAGAAATCCCACCACGGGTCGATCCAGCAGCAGACAGAGGGACAGCACCAGCAGAACGAGCACCCCCTTCTGAGCGGGGTCTACATCCCGCCCCCGGTTCGCATACGCATGGCGGTCGATGACGTGCATAGGTCAATCAGGGCCTCTACCGACTGGGGGAGACTTCGAGCTCGCTGGCTCTCTTCCGAGCTATCTCTCGTTCTGCTTCGTCCCTTCGTCGCTCCCCCTTCTTGAGGCCAAAGTAGTAGCCGATGAGGCCGGCACCGGCCGCCGCCTGCAGAGCAAAGAGCATGCTTGCGACTTCTCCGCTCGGCGGAGACCAAATAGGCTCGAACCAGGGCTCCGCGTCCGGATTCATCTCGCTGATCGCTTCGCTGGCAGCGTCGTCAGCCCCAGCGAATTCCGCCTCCGGGTTGAAGACGAGAGGGAACACCGCCAGGAGCACCACGATGGCGATCATCAGTCCGGTGGCTATCTTGTTAGTGCCATGTTCGTGTGAAGTTGTCATCTCAGACTCCAGCAACGTTCAGGGTCTTCAGTTCGGAAGGCGCGGTGCCACGAAGGGCGTTGAATATCAACACTGTCAGGATCCCCTCGCTGACTGCCAGCGGGACCTGGGTGACCGCGAAGATAGCGGCGAACTTGAGGAAAGAGCCCGCGATCCCCGTTACAGGGTCCGGGTAGGCCAGGGCGAGCTGCAGCGAGGTGGTAACGTAGGTCAGAAGGTCGGCAAGGGAGGCAGCCAGGAAGACGGCCAGCCAGGTTGGCGCCAGATTCCGCAGCCCAACCCATATGGCCCAGGCCACCAACGGCCCAACGATCCCCATGCTGACGGTGTTTGCTCCCAGGGTGGTCAGCCCTCCATGAGCGAGCAGCAACGCCTGGAAGAGGAGGACGATGCCTCCCAGAACGCTCATTACCGTTGGGCCGAAGAGAATCGCCCCCAGTCCTGTACCCGTGGGATGGCTGCACGAGCCGGTAACGCTGGGCATTTTGAGAGCGCTCAACACGAATGTGAAGGCGCCGGCGAGAGCGAGCAATAGCTTGGTCTCAGGATGCTTCGATGCCACCAGCCCTATTTGGCGAAAGCCGAGAATCCAGAAAGGGATGGCGACACCAAACCACAGAAGGCACCATTGCCAGGGAAGAAAGCCTTCCATAACGTGCATTTGCTGCGGACTTGCCCAGGCTACCTGCGCGGTTAGCAGCATCACTGCCGCCACCGCCCAGCCCACCCTGATCCAAAGTCTCGATTTCCATGGCTTCTGCAATGTCCGTTATCTCCTTCTCGCATTCATATCGGATTGTCTGTCGCTCGGGCAATCGCACGTGGAAACGGTGCTACACTGCCTGCCTTGCAGCCCGGTAGTGACCCGACACTGCTTAGCCAACTTGAACCAGGCGGAGATCGCTGGCACCATAGGATCCAGGCGATAAGAAGCACCTTGGTCAACAAAACAGCAACCCCCTGCCTCCGTCGAGGCAGGGGGTTGAATGGCACGCTACATGGACTCACCCTCTCTCTCGGAGGCGAACTTATCCCAGCAAAGGCAGGCGACCTGGCTTATCGGCCACGATCTCTCATGGCCGCATCACAGTTGCGGGACAGCGCCGGCTTCTCACCGACTTCGCTCTTAGCCCCAAAAGGGGCACCTTTGCCAAACAGCTATTTAGTTGCGGCAGCATGCTAGCACATGGGATGACCACCGTCAACGCGATGTGCAAGCGTACGAGCGTGACCAGGCGAATATTCATCTATACTGTCGCGACAGAATCCACCCACGGCGCGGTGGATGCGGGAACCCAGCGATAAGCGCTACTAGGCTGGGCGAAGAGAGACAAAGGCAGCCTGATAGCAAAAGATCGGGAGCCTTCGAGGAGTAGGCGTAGAGGTACAAGCTATGACTTTGCAGCAACTGAGATATGTCATTGAAACAGTGAATTGCGGTTCCATTAATGAAGCAGCGAAGAAGCTGTTCATCACTCAACCCAGTCTCTCCAATGCCATTAAAGAGTTGGAAAACGAACTAAAAATAAAGATATTTCTTCGTACGAGCAAAGGCATTATTCTTTCAACGGAGGGCGCGGAATTTCTGAGTTATGCAAGACAGATCATCGAACAGGCGGAGCTGCTGGAAAACCGCTATATGCATACCAAGCTCTCGCCGCAGCATTTCTCCGTATCCACACAGCATTACGCCTTTGCGGTCAGCGCCTTCGTACGTCTGGTCAAGGAATTCGGACAGGACGAATATGAGTTCACTCTTCGGGAGACCAAGACGTATGAAATCATCGACGACGTCAAGCATCTCCGTAGCGAAATCGGCATTCTGTACCTGAACGAATTCAATGCTCAGGTGCTTCGCAAGTTCTTGCGGGAAGGTAATCTGACCTTCACCGAACTGTTTCGAGCGAAGCCTCACATCTTCATCAGCGCCCAGAATCCGCTGGCACGGAAGGAATACGTCACGCTCGCGGATTTAGAACCCTATCCCTGCTTATCCTTCGAGCAGGGAGAGCGCAATTCCTTCCATTTTTCAGAGGAGATCCTCAGCACACTCTCTCATCAGAAGAGCATCCACGTCAGCGACCGCGCTACACTGTTCAATCTTCTGATCGGTTTGAACGGCTACACCATTTCCACAGGGGTCATCAGCCACGATTTGAACGGCAATCAAATCGTGGCCATCCCTCTCAAGCTGGAAGAGGAGATCACAGTGGGGTACATCACGCACAAAAATGTTACCTTGAGCCGATTAGCGGAAATCTATATCCATGCCTTGAAGGAGACAATCGAAGAGGAGCGAAGGGCGATATAGCTTGAAGATATATCAGAATATAGGAAATAAGAGTTACCCTATATCGATCCGGCCGTGTTATACCTCCTTATCAAAATAAATCTGGAGGACAAGCTGGCTGATTACGATTCGCTGAAGCAGGCTGTGGTCGATGGCGATGCCGCCAAGGTGGCAGATTTGATCCAGCAGGCACTGGACCGAGGGGACGGGCCGCAACAGCTGCTGGACGAGGCGCTGATCCCCGCCATGGACGTGGTGGGCGAGAATTTCTCCAAGGGGCAAGCCTTCATCCCCGAGATGCTGATAGCCGCTCGGGCCATGCAGTCTGGCCTCGCCCTGTTGAAGCCGCTTCTGGCGGCAGCAGGTGGGGGCCACACTCGGGGCAAGGTAGTTGTCGGGACCGTGAAAGGCGACCTTCACGACATAGGGAAGAACCTGGTAGCGACGATGCTCCAGGGGGCAGGCTTCAACGTGGTGGACCTTGGGTCAGACGTGAAGCCTACGAAGTTCGTCGAGATGGTGCGGACCGAGATGCCGGACTTCATAATGATGAGCACGCTGCTCACGACAACGATGCCTTCGATGAAGGAGACGATAGCTGCACTGAAAGAGGCGGGTTTGCGGAAAGGTGTGAAGATAGGAGTAGGCGGGGCGCCCGTGACGCAACGCTTTGCCGACGAGATAGGGGCCGACTTCTACGCTCCCGATGCCATGGGAGCAGTCGCCAAGGCCAAGGAGCTGCTCACCGCGTAAAGCCGCTTGATCCTAAGCCAACTGCTTAGCGCGACGTTCCGCAATTCTCTGACGTAGGGAAGGGGCTCGTCCCCTTCCGCCCCCCGGGCATGGACGCGCGATACCGCCCATTGCCCGCCGCGTCGCCTACCCGAGGCCGGGCGGCAGGGGATGAACCCCTGCCTTACATTCAACATCCCTCCGCTGATGGTTCCTGGCCGCTCTGTAACAGGGCGAGCAAAGCCGGATCCCCGCGAGCGGCGGTTGTCGGCAGGAATGCCGCTGCGGAAACGAAGAGAAGGGTGGGAACAGCCGATATGAAGCGAACGACCAGGTAGCGCGCCAAGTTGGCCTCCGGAATCTACCATCGAGCATTCTCGCCACACAGCGCTGCATGGTGTTACTGCCCTCTGCAGAGACAGGGAGCAATGATCCGGACGCCAAAACGAAAACCCCTTGCCTCTAGATAGACAAGGGGTGAAATCCGCTCTATCAGGACTCACCACTCTCTCCCGGAGGTGTTTAGATCCCAGCAAAGGCAGGCGACCTGGCTCATCGGCCGCGATCTCTCACGGCCGCATCACAGTTGCGGGACAGCGCCGGCTTCTCACCGGCTTCGCTCTTAGCCCCAAAAGGGGCACCTTTGCCAAATGGCTATTCAATTGTAGGGCGATGCTACCAGAGGCTATAGCTGGCAGTCAAGCAGCCAGGGCAAGCCGAGAGAGGGGTGCGTCATGCCGTTTCACTGCTGCCAAACCAGACCCACGCGACAGCAATACGATCTCACGTTGCTGCTGCGGGCTCAAGATCGGGTCTGGGCAACTGGGATCCCTCCCTCGCAGGGTTTCTGCGGTTCCATCCCACATAGACCAGCCCCCCCACCACGGCGGTGAAAGGGGCCACCGTCACCAGACCGAGGCTCCCCACCATGGTCTTGAGCATCTCTGCGGCAACGTAGTTGATGTTGAGGATGCTGGCGGGGGGTATGCCCTGGCCCATGAACAGCATCAGCATCGCACTGTATCCGCCGGCATAGGCCAGCAGCAGCGTGGTCACCATCGTGCCGCTGACGGCGCGGCCCACGGCCAGACCGGAGCCGATGGCCTCTCGGAGGGATATGTCGGGCTTCTTCTTAACCACCTCGTTCATGGCAGCGGAGATGTCCATGGCCAGGTCCATCAGGGCACCCGAGGCGCTGATGAATATCCCCGCCACGAAGATCCTGGTCAGATCCAGGTGGGGAAAGCCGGAGTAGAGCAGGGTTTCCGAGAAGGGCTGCACGGCACCGTGGATGTGCATGGGTGGCTGGAACAGCAGGGCCAGGCAACAGGTAAGCAGGATCCCCAGCATGGAGCCCGCGAAGGCCACCGCCGCCTTGCGGGTGAGGCCACCTACGAGGAATAGAATCGCCGCCGTCAGCACCGTCACCAGCGCCAAAGCGAGCAGAATGGGATCCCAGCCGTTGAGGATGCCCGGGAGCAGGGCCTTCCATATGATTAGCGCCACAAAGACGAAGGATAGCAGCGCCTTGACCCCGATCCACCCTGCGTACCCCACCAGCAGCAGTCCAAAGAGGGCGAACAGCACCAGCTGTATGTCCATCCTGTACTGCTCGAAGGCCGTTGCCGCAGTGGCCCGTTGGCCATCGGTGTTCAGCACTAGGAGAGCCGTGTCGCCGGGCCTGAAATGCTTGTCCATCTCCATCTTTCCCATCAGATGGTTGGAGGCGGATATCTCCTGCCCGGCGTAGGGCCCGTCCAGGATCCTCACTTTGAGAACCTGGCTGCCGGTCTTGACTAGACCGAACTGCTTCACCAGGGAATCGTCTACCTCCAGTACCTGCCCCCTGGGCCGCTGGACCGTGGGGTCGAACTTGCTCTCGAAGCCCGTTGGCATCAGCAGCAGTATCGTCGAGAGCACCACGATGGCCAGGACGAAGACGCCGTCCCGACCGAGGAATCGTCCGAAGGTCATTCCTTGTATCACTCTTCTCCCCCCATCAGCAATCAACTATCAGCGAAAGGCCCGGGCTGATAGCTGATTGCTGATTGCTGGTCTACTGCAGGCCGGTGCTGGCCATCATCTTCTTGTAGATGTCTGTCTGGTCGTAGTAGCCGTTGAACTGCTCACTGCCGACACCGATGGCGGAGGTCTGGACCGGCACGCCTGTGTGGGAGTAAGTGGTCCATCCGATGCCGGACTTCTGGTTCAGGATGGTGGTCAGCTTGACTGCCAGAGGCTCGTAGCCACCATACAACAGGTAGGTGTAGTCGTCCTGCGCCCGGACCTTGACGTCCTTCATGCTCTCCTGGAATGCCTCTTGGCTCGCCTTAAGCTCCAGGTCGCTGAGGGTCATCGAGAGCCTCTGCTGTGCTTCCTCGTCACCCTCCTTGGCCTTCTTCGCCAGCTCTGCCCTCTCCTCGCCAGGCAGTACCAGCAGGCCAAAGGCCTCCTGAACGAGAGGTGCAATCTCCTCAAATTGGGCGGTCTCGGGGCTGTGCTCCTTCTTGAAAGCTTCCAGCTTCTTGCCGAACTCGATGTAGGACATCTTCTGGTACTGGATCTTGTCGAAGAAGGCGGAGTACTGGGTACCAGCGAAGCCGATGGTCATTCCACCGGTCTCGTGGTCACCGGTAACCAGGATCAGGGTATCATCGGGATGCTGCTCGTAGAACTTCACCGCCTCTGCCACAGAGGCGTCGAAGGCCAGGGTGTCCTGGATGGAGGCAGCAGCATCGTTGGCGTGGCATGCCCAGTCGATCTTGCCTCCCTCAACCATCAGGAGGAAGCCGTCGGGGTTGTCCAGCAATTCGATGCCCTTTCGGGTGTACTCGACCAGGGAGATATCATTCTCCGCTCGATCGAGTTCGTAGTACAGCGCGGAGTCCTTATCCACAGTGCCGTTCATGGCCAGCACCTTGCCGCTCCCAGGAGTCAGGGCTTCGAAATCGGCCCTGTTGGACACCACCTGGTATCCGTTAGCCTGGGCAGCTTCCACGGCGTCGGGCTTGTCCTTGTTCTTGCCTTTCGGTTGCACCAGGGCGCCGCCGCCAAAGTAGTCGAAGCCGCTGTTCCCCATCTCCAGGGCAATCTCGTACATGTTGCTTCGACTGGGCTGATGGGCGTAGAAGGCAGCGGGTGTAGCGTGGTCCAGGGAGACGCTGCTGACGACGCCCACCTTCCATCCCCTATTCTTCGCCACCTCAGAGATGTTCTCGTACTTCGTCTGGCCGTTGGCGTCCATGCCAATGACGCCGGACTTGGTCTTGAACCCGGTACTGATAGCCGTGGCGGTGGAGGCAGAGTCAGGGATGACGCTGCTGAGGTCGTAGGTGGTGTTCACCCCCTGTGCGGGGAAGCTGTTCATCACCAACCTCGTCTCCTCCGGGCGGGCTGAAGGGCTGTTGGTAGCCGCGAGATACAGCTCGGCGGCGTTGCGCTGGGCCATGGCCATGCCATCGCCCACGAAGATAAACAGGTACTTAGCCCTGGCCGTGCTTACGCTGGAGGGAGCACCAGCCTGAGCGGCCTGGAACGAGATGGCTGCCTCCGATGATGTTCCGGTCGAGGTGGGGTCCTGCTGCGCCAAGCCGGTTCCAGCCGTCACCAGCGTGGACATCAGCAATGCGGCCGCCAACAAGAGACTGTACCAACGTTTGGACTTCATCATGAATCCTTCTCCTTGCTCTTCTTTTCTGCGATTTCGAGACTGGGTACCAGCGATTGGGAGTCCGCCCCTCGCACTCATCTTCGTCAGTCCTGCTCTACACCGGTCCTTTCTGCGGCCCGCGGAGCACCCTCCACCAAAGATGGCTGCCAAGTTGAAGGAATCGCCTATGCGCCCCGATAAGGGATTCTCGGCATGGGGGCCAAGCCTGTCCTTGTGGGTGTGATTGCCGCGAAGCGCGACTCCAGAAGATCGCTCCAGGGCTGCGGGGATTGCCCTGTAGCAAATTAGCAGAGGAAGGTTAAGCGACGGTTAGCGTCGCTTTAACGGGGAGTAAAAGGTGGGTTAACAGAGATTAACCGCTGGCGGGACGAGTACTACTTCTTTCCGTACAGGATCCCGATGGTGCCAACCATGAAGGGAAGCCGCAGCGCCTTGGGCAGGGAGGCCAAATCGCTGGTATCCAGATACTGGACGCTTTCAATCCCCCATCTCCGGATCGTTTCGAGGAGGTCATCCATGTCGCCATATGCCTTCTTCATTCGGAACAGATCCTGGAAGGCAAAGCTGCCTCCCTTCTTGACGACCCGGAGAGCCTCCTTGACGACGTCGCGCTTCTCCCTGATACCGCCTACTTCGTGGAAAACGAGGTTGCTGACCGCCGCGTCGAAGCACTCATCAGGGAAAGGTAAGGCCGCAGCGCTCGCCTTCTGGAAGGTCACGCGGCCCGCTACACCCTCACGCTCTGCATTTCGTTCACAGACATCCTTTGAGTACTTCCACATGCCGCCCCAGTAGTCTATGCCGGTAACTTGAGCCCTGGGGAACCTTTGGGCAACCTTGATGGTCAATGGTCCATTCCCACACCCTATGTCCAGCGCCTTCCCTTCTCCAGCCCAATCCAAACGGTCTACCACCAATTGGTGAATCCGAGCCTGCACGTTTCCGCCAGTTGGGGAGAACTGGCGCCGCGCGTACAGGAAGTAGGCGAAGGCCAACAGAAAGGGGATCGCACCGATCATCAGTATCGGAAAAGGGATAGCCAGCCCGAGAAGCAGCACGCCGGGTACGCCGGTAATGTAGAGCAGTCTGGTGGAAACCCAGTTCCCATAGTCCGGCCTCGTCGCCTTCAGTTCCGCAGTACCTTGTGACTCGCTCATGGTTCTCATCTCACTCCCTATCAGCCGCAGTGCGCCTGGCGTCCATGGACAGCACGAACTGCCACAACGTAGTAGCTATGATCTCCACAGGCATCACACAAATGCTGTATTCGCGTAGTAGACGTGACCTGTACGGGTATCATACAAATATCGTATCCCCCCTGTTTCGGCGGTGCCTGGGTCAGCGCCCTCTGCCGGGGATGCACTCATCCCGCCGAATACCTCACCCTCACGATCGTTGACTCCCCGGTGCAACGTGGCCTGCCTCTGGAGTACCGCCGGAACTGCCTCGAAGGCTCAGAGCCCCCTTCGGGCACACCTTCACGCACGCCCCGCAGCCCACACATCGAGTCGCCCCCGAGGGCACCGCATGCTCGTGCTTGAACGCCCCGAAGCTGAAGCCTCGCATCTCCAGCACCCCTTTGGGACAAACCTCGATGCACTTGCCGCAGCCACTGCACCGATGGCGGTCCACTTCGATCCTGCTTCCCAACATTCTCATCTCTGTCTCCTCTCGAACTCATTGATTGGGAGGGTAGCCGGTTGCCTCCGTCGCCTGAGCATCTTCAAGATAGGGTACGGTTGCGAAGAAATTGTGAACTTCTGGGGTAAGTGCCATGATGAATCGTGGGCAATCCTGGATCGCGGGATTTGACAGCGGACGGTTGGCTGGAGAATACTGGTGCCCATCGGATCTCAGAAAGCCCTGGCCACCGGATTGACCCAACTCCACACCCTCACCACCATCTTCCTGGGCATCTTCATCGAGGCTGTGCCCTTCCTGCTGGCGGGTTCGCTGCTGGCGGGGTTTCTCCACGTCTTCGTCGATCCGAAAGGGACAGCCTTCAGCCGCCTTCCGCGCCACCCCGTCCTGGCATCCCTGGCAGGAGGTCTGATGGGCCTGGTCTTTCCCGTATGCGAGTGTGGGGTCGTACCCGTGGTTCGCCGCCTGCAACAGAAGGGGCTGCCCATCTCCACCTCCGTCGCTTTCATGCTCGCTGGCCCCGCGGTGAACCCCGTGGTCATAGCCGGAACCTACACTGCTTTCGGATGGGGGCCAATCCTGGCGGGTCGCATTCTCCTCAGCCTGGCCATCGGCACCATAGTGGGGTTGATCTTCAGTCTGGCCAAACCGGAGCAGCTACTGCTGCCAAACAGCCTCGGAGACACCCCATGCGGCTGCGGCTGTGAGGGCCACCCTTCGGCAGGGGCGCGGGGGCGGGTCGGCGACACTTTGGCCGTGGCAGGGAACGAGTTCCTGGACATGGTTCGGTACCTCATCTTCGGCAGCCTCCTGGCCGCCGGTATGCAGACCCTGGTTCCCCAATCCACGCTGCTGGCCCTCGCCGAGGGGGCGGTCGGCTCGGTGCTGGCCCTCCAGGCCCTGGCGTTCTCCCTGTCGGTGTGCTCCACCGTGGACGCCTTCGTGGCCCTTTCCTTTGCCAGCAGCTTCGCCCCTGGGGCGATCCTCGGCTTCCTCGTCTTCGGACCCATGGTGGACCTCAAGAGTTCTCTGATGTTCCTCGGGGTGTTCAGGAAGAGAGCAGTGGTCTACCTGATACTGCTGCCCTTCCTGATGACCCTCTCGGCGGGCATCGCTCTCAACCTTCTGGGGGTGCAGGGGTGAAACCGAGCGTGAAAGCCCTGGCAATAGCCCTCCTGGCCCTCCACCTCCTTCGATTGATAGTCGATGGATCCTTGCTGTTCTACATCAACGGGCGCTTCGCCTGGCTGACGTTCCTCGCGGTCTTGGGCCTTCTGGCCGTCTCGGCCGGCTTCCTGGGACGGCGAGACTCGCCCGGCGGACACAGCCACGAGAGGCATAACAGGGGCGCGAGCATGGGGGCGATCATGATCTTGGCGGTGGTCCTCCTGGCCACGCTGATGCCGGCCGCTCCTCTGGGAATCGATACGGCTGCGGCCCGAGGGGTGAGTCTGGAGACCGTGCCCTCGGCATCCACCGGCAACAGCTTCCTGGCGAAGTCCGATGGCGACAAGAACATCCTGGACTGGATCGTCGCCTTCAGCGCCAACCAGAACCCGGATAGCTTTTCGGGCCGGGAGGCGAGGGTGATGGGCTTCGTCTACCGAAAAGACGATCGCTTCGACCAGCGGACCTTCCTGGTCAGCCGTTTCGTGATTACCTGCTGCGTGGCCGATGCCACGGCGGCCGGGCTGCTCGTTCGCTCGCCCGAAGCCGCGGGACTCGCAGAGGACAGCTGGGTGGAGGTGGCCGGCCGCTTCGAGGTCGGGGAGTTCCAGGGCAAGAGTATCCCTGTTCTGAATGCCGATACCGTGACTCCCATTCCCCAACCCGCCCAACCCTATCTCTACCCGTAGGAGGCCAACGAGGATCGCGCCATGAACCGTTTGTCGCGCTTGAGCGCCTTCGATAAGGCCGCGCTGGCAACCCTCCTCTGCCTTGCCCTGGTGGT
Source organism: Chloroflexi bacterium UBA6077 (assembly GCA_002436065.1). Taxonomy (GTDB): domain Bacteria; phylum Chloroflexota; class UBA6077; order UBA6077; family UBA6077; genus UBA6077. The sequence continues at coordinate 160,856 of DIXP01000092.1, read as the reverse complement.
TGGCATCGCCTCCTGGGGTACGGGCGGGATCGGTTTGCCGGATCTCTTGGGGGAGGGAAACAAAGCCGCCTCCGACGGGAAAGGCCGCTCTCCAAGCCTGGTCTACATCGGCTGGGATCAGCGGGATAGAAGCCAACTCTACCAGCTGTCTCCCCAGGGTGGGCAGCCGAAGGCACTGACCGGAGAGGAACATGGTGTGGGCGACTTCGCCGTGGCGCCCGACGGCAGCGCCATCGCCTACTCCGCTCGCCGGCAAGATGGAGGCACCGACCTGGTAGTGGTGGACCGCGAGGGGCGCAACCGACGCCGCCTCCTCGATTGCTCCCCGGAGAGCTGCGGCGGCCTCCAGTGGTCTCCCGACGGTCGCAGGCTCGCCTTCGAGCGGAGGGACAATCCGGACGCTCAGTCCGGGTCGTCGGGCAATCCCCAACTCTGGTGGGTGGAGCTGGCGAGCGGCCATAGTGGCCCGATACTGGATGGTGCGGACAGCTTCGCCTTCGGTCTCCGCTGGTCCCGTTCAGGCTCCTGGATAAGCTACTACTCCACCGGCCTCCAGGCTGTGCGAGCCTATAACCTCGAGGATGGCCGCGATCAGGTGATACCCAGCAACATGGAGCAACCAGCCGTCTGGAATCCCAGTGGGGGGGCCCTGCTGGTTCCCCAGATGCGCCAGTTGGGGGATCACTTCGGGGCCCACCTGCTGCTAGCCGACCTGGCTACGGGCAAGCTGGTGGATATGAGCGGCGAGTCCCAGGATGCCGAGGACGGCTTCCCCGCCTGGTCGCCCGATGGCGAGTGGATCGCCTTTCGCCGGAGATCCCCTCCTCATCTGCTGGTGGGGGGACAGCTGTGGCTAATGCGAGCGGACGGCAGTGAAGCTCGCCCCCTGACCAGCGATCCCATGCTGCACCACGGCATGCCCACTTGGTCGCCCGATGGGCAACAGATCACCTACCACCGCTACCCGGTCATGGAAAACCGGCCGACCCCCGAGGTGTGGGTCCTGGAGACAGCCTCGGGAAACTCCATGAAGGTCGCCAGTCCCGGCAACCAGCCCGCCTGGCTGCCATGATCGACCGCTCGGCATGGGGTCTCTCATGCCTGGCGTAGAGGGAGGACCACCACGAAGGTCGTTCCCTGCCCCGGCTCGCTCTCCACGGAGATCCGTCCGCCGTGAAGCTCTACCAACTGCCTCGCAATTGCCAGCCCCAGCCCGCTGCCTCCCCGAGAAGTCTCCTGCCCTCCCTGCCAGTAGCGGTCGAAGACGTGGGGCAACTCCGCGGGCGGGATGCCTGAGCCGGTGTCCTGCACGGCGAGGCGCATCTGGCTGTGGAGAGTCTCGGCCCGCAAGGTGATGGTGCCACCCCTCGGCGTGTGGCGAAGCGCGTTCATCAGCAGGTTGCCCAGTAGCTGATGGAGGCGCCCTATGTCGGCCTCCAGAACCGTTGCCCGCACCTCGTCACCGCCGACAACCCGCAGATCGATGCCGGCATCCTCGGCCAGCGCCTCGAAGCTGGTGCCCATGTCCTCCAGGATCTCCCCAACGGCTACGGTCTCCACCTCCAGCCGCAGCTTCCCCGCCTCCGCCAACGAGAGGGTTCGCAACTCCTCCACCAGCCGCCCCAGCCGGCGCGTCTCCTCCAACATGAAGCCGAACTGCTCGGGGGTGGGCTGGTAGACGCCGTCCTGTAGCCCCTCCAGGTTGCCTTGGAGAATGTGCAGCGGCGTGCGCAGCTCGTGGGCTATGTCCGCCATCATGTCGCGCCGATGCCGGTCGGCGCTCTCCAGCTCCCCTGCCATTCGATTGAAGGTTTGAGCTAGCCTCCCGAAGTCGCCGTGAACGTCTTCTGGCACCCGAACGTCCAGCCTCCCGTGAGAGAGCGCGTCGGCGGCCTGAATGACGTCCGCCAACGGACTGGCCACGTTCTTGAAGCTGTGGACCGCCCATCCCCACCCCAGGACAGAGAGCCCCACCACCAGCACCAGGCTCACCATCCAGAGAGCTGCCGACGTCTCACTGCCGCCGACGAAGAGGTGTGCCGCCAGAGAAACCAGGACCCCAACTCCACCCAGAAACACCAGCGATAGGCAGCCGAACGCCGCGAAGAGGCGGAAGAAGAGATGCAGATGCCGTTCGCGGGGCTTCCTGAAGTGGCGGGAATAGGACCGTCGCGCGAGCAACTCATCGCTCCAGGCGTGACCTAGTCCCTTGCGCTTCACTGTCCGGCCCTCTCGGCGAACTTGTAGCCAACGCCATAGACAGTGAGCAGGTAGCGAGGCTGACCTGCATCGTCTTCCAGCTTCTGGCGCAGGTGTTTCACGTGGGCGTCGACACTGCGGGCGAAGCCGTCGTAGTCGACGCCGAACAATCGGTCGATCATCTGCTCCCTGGTGAAGGCGCGCCCCGGATGCTGAGCCAGCAACGCCAGCAGGTTGAACTCCGTGCGAGTGAGCTGCACGGCCTCCCCCTTCCTGATCACCCGATGGCCACTCAAGTCTATCTCCAGGTCGCCGGCCCGGATCGTCGCCGATCGCTGCTCGCCGCCCTGGGCACGCCGCAGCACTGCCCTTACCCGAGCCACCAGCTCGCGAGGCGAAAAAGGCTTGGTTATGTAATCGTCGGCCCCCAGCTCCAGGCCGATCAGGCGCTCGGATTCCTCGACTCGAGCTGTGAGCATGATGATGGGAACGTCGGACTCCCGCCTTATTGATCGGCACACGTCCAGGCCGTCCACATCGGGCAGCATCAGGTCCAGCACCACCAGGTCCGGGTGGTCGTACCGCGCCACCGCTTGGGCCGTTCTCCCGTCACCGGCCGTCACGACCCTGAACCCACCCCGCTCCAGGTAGTCCCGCGCCAGCTTGGCGATCTTGACCTCGTCGTCCACCACCAGTATCAGCTCGTTCATCCTTTTCAGTCCGCCCGCCCTGTCCTCAATTTCGCGCACCGGCAGCTCGAAGGGTCACATGTCCAGGTAGAATTCTACTATTTGGCGCGGAGCTTCATATGGTACGAGAGCCAATTGCCGCGGCTCTCCACCAACTCGAAGCCCGATGCCTCACCCCACGCAGTGACATCTGAGGCCTGCAGATGGTGGGGATCCAGCGCCGACTCGAAGACGGTGATGAGACCATCGGGCTTCAGCACCCTCCTCAGCTCAGCCAGGGCTCGCTTCCCATTGGGGATCTCCCCCAGGACCGTCACCATGAAGGCGACGTCCACACTGGAGTCTCCCACCGGAAGGCTGCAGGCGTCCGCGACGTGCGTCTCCAGGTTGGAGACTCCGGCCTTCGCCGCCGCCTTCCGCAACATCTCGATCATCTCCGGCTGGATATCCGCGGCTATCACCCTGCCGGTGGGCCCTACTCTACGGGCGGCGGGGAGGGTGAAGTAGCCCGGCCCAGGCCCAAGCTCCAAGACGGTCATCCCGGGCTCGATGCCGGCCGCGTCCAGCACCAACCCGGGGGGCTGGACAAGCTGCCGAATAGGGTTCGTAAGATGGCCCGCGCGGGAAGCCGGCATTGGAGAAGGTTCTTCCCCACGCCGACCACGCGCAACGACTCTCGACGAAACATACCACAGAACCAAAGCCGCAGGCACAGCGATTCCCAGCAGACCCCAGACGTTCATAGGTCACCTCCTCGATTCTCAGGCCTCCCCGTCAACAGGATGACAGCGAGGTCCATCTCCTTGATCTACCTCCAGTATCGATCGTCTTTGTGAACAAATTGCGATGATCCTGGGCAGATCCCGAGATGATCACCTTTAGGATGGTCTGCTGGGAGGGAGATTGGTGACCTGCCTTAGGCTAACCTAATTAGCCCGAGCCGGCCGGCCCTGGCCAACCGTTGACAGGGGGATAAGGTCCCGGAACAGGGAGTAGCCGTTCTCCCCCACGTAGTCGAACTCCCCGTCCCAATGCAGACGGCTGGACACGGCCAGGTGGGGAAAAGGCACGAAGACGGAGCTCTCAGCCCCATGGACCAACTCTCGAAAGAGAGGATCACCCACCACCAGGTCGAAGGATCGTAGAATCATCAGCGCCGTTAGCGCCTCCTCACTGTCCAGAAACAGGTCACCCTCTTCCGACAAAGCCGGGTCCATCCGGAAGAAGGAAGCGACCCTGACATGGGGAACTCCGAAATCGAGGCGCAGGCAATCCCTGAGGGAGTTGGCCATCACCTGCTCCCCTATTACCAGGGCACCCCCGACGCCTCGCAGCCTCCCGTTGGACAACACCGAGCCCTCCGTCCGAGCGCCCGAGAATACTTAGGCCCACCTAAGTTATGTAAACCTAACTTAGGTGGGCCTAAGTATTGCACCAGCGAGACCGGCTGTCAAGCACTTTCCTCCCATTCCGCTCCCGTAACAGTTCAGAATAGGGGAGCTACATTGGAGCGACGCCGTCATTCCCGCGGAAGCGGGAATCCATAAGGCGCCGTAATGCTACAGGCTGGATTCTCGCTTCCGCAGGAATGACGAGGGAGGTGGGGATGACAATAGGGGAGCGGGAATAATGAGGGAGGAAATGCCGTAGGCCGGACGGATCTCTCCGCCCGGCCTATCTTCAGGGTGACAGTCCACCCTGACGTCCGAGAACGTCTTGCAGAAGGTGAGGGGGGCCACCGCGGCAGCGCAAGATCGGCTGGGCCACCGGCACCCGGGCTATGAACAGTGGTTCTACGTCCGCAGCGGTGATTGCGCCGATGGCTCCACGGCCCTACCCTTGAGGAGCCGCAACCCCTTATCGGTCACTTCCCACATCGGAGGGCTCGCGCCCCTCTTCGGGGAGCAACCACTGCAACCGCTGCAGTGGCAGGTTGACCCGCACTCGTCTTGCTTCGCCTGCTGTTGCCGTGGGTCCACCAGATAGCCCAGGCGAGCCAAGTCCTCCATCATCATCTTCAGGCTCTGCTCGCCAACCTCCAGCTTCCTGGCCAGGTCCGCAAAGGTGACGACGCCTCCTTCGGATAGCAGCCTCAACAGATTGATCAGCATATCAGCCTCCCAGTCCCAGTGCTAGAGCGAGCCAATAGACCGCTATCCCAAGGGAGATGGCCACCAGCCCGTAGTATACGACGCTGAAACCTGTCCACCGCCAGCTGCCGGTCTCCTGGCGGATGGCCGCCATCGTAGCAACGCAGGGTATGAACAGCATCTGAACTACCAGAAAGGCAACGGCCGAAGCAGGGGTCAGCATCTGCGGTAGAAGCTCCACCAGACCCGCTTCCTCCGTAGCCGTCAGCACGCCGAGGGTCGCGAGGGTGGTCTCCTTGGCAACGATGCTGCCCAATAGGGCCACCATCATCTGCCAGTCCAACCCCATCAACCCACCAAGCGGCTCCACCAGGCGCCCGAAACTGGCCAGGTAGCTGCTGTCTATCTCACCTCCAGGTAGTGTCGAGAGCAGCCAGATCACCACGGTGAGAAGCAATATGACGGTGCCGGCTCGCGCCATAAAGGCAATCACCCTTTGCCATGTGATCAGCCCGATGGTGCGCCAGTTGGGCATGTGATAGAGCGGCATCTCCATGATGAAATAGGATCGCTCATCTTGGAAGACGAAACGGTGGATTATCACCCCCGATAGAGCCAGAACCGCCAGGTTGAAGACCACGAGCCCCCACATCACGAACGGACCGCTGCCCCCAAAGATGGCGCCGGTGAAGAAAACAAGGACGGCCATGCGAGCCGAGCATGGAACGAAGGGCGCCAACAAGATCGTGAGCAGGCGGGAGCGCCCCTGATCCAGGATGCGGGCCCCCATCACCGCCGGTACATTGCACCCAAATCCGAGGAAGAGGGGAAGGAAGGACTTGCCATGAAGCCCCATCCAGTGCATGAACCGGTCGGCCACGAAGGCCGCTCGGGCCATGTACCCAACGTCCTCCAGAAACCCCATGGCCAGGAAGAACAGGGCCAGTACCGGCAGCAGCACCAGGACGGTTCCCACGCCGCTCAAGACCCCGTCCGCCAGCAGCCCAATCACCCACTCCGGAGCGCCGGCCATGGCCGCTCGCAGCCCGTCGGCTCCCAGACCAACGGCGCCGTCCAGCAACTCCACCAGGGGAGTGGAGAGCTGATAGACGCCCCAGAAGATCGCTCCCAGCAGCAGCAGGAGAAGGGCAGGTCCGCCGAGGGGATGGGTGGCCACGCGATCGATCCGTTCGGTGGTCGAGACCGCCCCAACTCGGGGGCGAACGAGGGCGGCCCTGGACATGCGATCGATCCATTGATACCTGGCCCCGGCAATGGAGACCACCGCTCCTTCGTGCTGCTGGGCTATCCGGTCTAACCCCTCCCAACCCTTCGGGCTCAGATGCCGTCGCAGCAGTGCCGCAACCTCCCTATCCCCCTCAAGCAACTTCAGGGCAAGCCAATGTGAAGGATAGGACGACAGGACATCCCCATCCTGCCCATCCTGCCTCGCGCCATCCTGCTCTATGAGGCTGATCACCTGTGAGATCACTTCCTCCAACTGGTCCCCCAGGTTGGGCCGTTTAGGCTTGAACGCCTCGGGTGACTGCAATACCTTTTGGGCAGCTGCCATCAACTGCTCCAGCCCCTGCCCGCGGGTACCCACCATGGGCACCACCGGGATGCCCAGCGCTGCCTCGAGCACGTGGGACTCCACCTTCATGCCCTCTCCCTCGGCCACATCCACCATGTTCAGCCCGATGACCACCGGTGAGGGTAGCTCCATCAGCTCTGCCACCAGGTAGAGGGTTCTCTCCAGATTGGCGGCGTTGAGAAGGGCTATCACCACGTCGGGTTTCTTCTGGATGATGAAGTCCCTGGCAACCTGCTCCTCCAGGGAGTTGGCCGTGAGACTGTAGGTTCCAGGAAGGTCCACAATCTCCAACTCCACCCCGTCGCGGCGGTAGTTGCCGGACTTCTGCTCCACCGTCTTGCCCGGCCAGTTGCCAACGTGCTGAGAAAGGCCGGTCAGCAGGTTGAAAACCGTGCTCTTGCCAACGTTAGGTGGACCGGCCAGGGCTACAAGCTTTCTGGCGGGTGCGCTCCCCTTCTCAGAGAGCCGGGCCGACGTGCTCGAGGGAGCAGCGGTAGAGGTATTAGCCATTGTCTGTATCCTCCTTCTTATGCACCAGGATCCGCCCAGCCTCTCCCCGACCCATGGCTACACGAGTGTCCCGAACCAGTACGACCACCGGCCCGGTTCCGAAGTTCTGGATCATCCTCACGCCTGCGCCCAGGGTGAAACCCAGGGCGAGGAATCTGGCTGCGGACCTGGAACCTGGTGGGATATCGGCAACCGCAGCCATCTCATCGTTGCATAGGTCCGTCAGTCGAACCATCCCTTTCTCTCCATTTTGTGAGTTAGGTGTATTGCCACCTAAATCGGTATCAATGGCGCCTTCCGCCGGAATTGGCTGGCCGTGAGGACAAACGTCGCTGCCGCAGACGGCTTGAGAGAGCAGTCGTTCCACCTCTGGCGAGGTGGAGTGCTCCAGCCTGCAAGCCTCTTCGGAGACCCGGTCGCGGTGAAGCCCCAGCACATCGTGGAGAAACCGCTCCCATAGGCGATGACGTCGAAGGACGGTTGTGGCAGCCGTTCTGCCTTCCCGAGTGAGGGTTACGGTCCCCCTTCCAGCGTAGGCGACCAACCCTTGCTCTGCCAGGCGCTGAAGCATTTGTGTAACGGAAGGGAGCGAAACCTGGTGCTCGCGAGCGATAGAGGAGGTGGTTGGGATCTCTCCTCGTTCCTCTAACAAAGTGATGACCTCTAGGTACTCTTCTATCTGCTGGGTAACCATAGGCTCCTCCTCGGTAAGTGATCGCCGGACTGGACGGCCACGAGGATAATTAGGGCTCCCTAATTAGGACTTCCTAATTATCCTCGTGGCCACAAGGATTGTCAAGACGTCGATGGCCAAGGGCTGTCAATGACCACAGCACCCGGGTGCGGATTGTCCGAAGGAGCAGCACCCCCTATTGGAATGACGCTCCATTACCGCCCACACGTCCAAACCTAACACGCCGATAGCTGTAGGCCAAAGCAGCCGGACATCACCCAGCCAGAACCTGCGGATTAGGGAACACCATATCTTGTGTTGACAGCGTTGCTACAACCCTGTATCTTGTAGTTGTTCGCCGGTTCGCCCGTCCAGGGCGTCGAAAGAGGGAACCCGGTGGGAAACCGGGACTGCCCCGCAGCGGTGAGTGGGAACGAATGCCGTCAATAAGCACTGGCCCTCGGTGGGCAGGGGAGGCATCCATGGCCATCGCTTCATCCACAGCTCAGTCTCACCCTATCGAGCCATCAGCAACCGGATTCGTCACCATCCGCAAGAGAGACGGAAGGGTCGTTCCCTTCGACTCCAACAAGATCACCACGGCCCTGCTGAAGGCCGGCCGCGCCACCGACGAATATTCCGAGGAGATAGCGCGCTGGTTGACTCTGCGGGTGCTGAGCCTCGCCCAGACGGTGGTGCGGGGTGAGGTGCCAACCGTGGAGGAGATCCAGGACCTCGTCGAGGAGGTACTCCTGGCCTCGCCCTTCAAGAAGACGGCCAAAGCCTACATCCTCTACCGAGACCAGCACGCCCGCCTTCGAGAGATGGTGCAGAAGACCGACATCGACCTGGTCGACCGCTACCTGGAGAGGCTGGACTGGAAGGTCAAGGAGAACAGCAACATGGGCTACTCCCTCCAGGGCCTCAACAACTACATCTCCAGCGAGGTCAGCAAGGTCTACTGGCTGAACAAGATATACACCCCCGAGGTTAGGGAAGCCCATAGCTCCGGTGACCTGCACCTCCACGACCTGGGCCAGCTATCGGTCTACTGCGTCGGATGGGATCTCCAGGACCTGCTGCGGTTCGGTTTCCAGGGTGCCCCGGGAAAGGCGGAGAGCCGCCCTGCCCGCCACCTCCGCACGGCCCTCGGGCAGGTCGCCAACTTTTTCTACACCCTCCAGGGGGAGGCCGCCGGCGCCCAGGCATTCTCCAACTTCGACACCCTGCTCGCCCCCTTCATCCGCTACGACGGCCTCGGCTACTCCGAGGTCAAGCAGGCCCTCCAGGAGTTCGTCTTCAACATCAACGTGCCGACGAGGGTGGGCTTCCAGACCCCGTTCACCAACATCACCCTGGACCTTCGCCCCCCGGCGCATCTGGCCCATCAGCCGGTGGTGATCGGCGGTGAAGAGCGATCCGAGAGCTACTCCGACTTTCAGCCGGAGATCTCCCTCTTCAACCGCGCCTTCCTGGAGGTGATGACCCAGGGAGACGCCAGGGGCAGGGTCTTCACCTTCCCCATCCCCACCTACAGCATCACCCAGGACTTCGACTGGGACGACCCCAACCTGGAGCTGCTGTGGGAGGCGACGGCGAAATACGGCATCCCCTACTTCGCCAACTTCGTCAACTCCGACATGTCCCCCGACGACACCCGGTCCATGTGCTGCCGCCTGCGCCTCGATCTGCGCTCCCTGGAGAAGCGGGGGGGCGGCCTGTTCGGGGCGAACCCCCTCACCGGATCCATCGGGGTGGTGACCATCAACATGTCGAGGCTCGGCTACCTGGCTCAAGACAGGGACGATTTCCTGCGCCGGCTGGACCGCCTGATGGAGATCGCCAGAACCAGCCTGGAGACCAAGCGCAAGCTGCTGGAGAGTCTGACCGAGAATCGCCTCTACCCTTACACCAGCTTCTACCTGCGGCAGGTCAAGGAGCGCTCGGGCCGGTACTGGGACAACCATTTCTCCACCATAGGTCTCGTCGGCATGAACGAGGCCTGCTTGAACCTGCTGGGCAAGGACCTGGGCGAACCCGAATCGGTAGCGTTCGGCCTGGAGGTGCTGGATTTCATGCGGGACAAGCTACGCCAGTTCCAGCAGGAGACAGGAAACCTGTACAATCTGGAGGCGACCCCCGCCGAGGGGACCTCATACCGGCTAGCCAGACTGGATAAGAGGCTCCACTCGGACATCCGCTGCGCCAACGACCGGCCCTCGGCTCGCGACGCCGCTCCCTTCTACACCAACTCCTCGCAGCTTCCGGTGGACTATACCGACGACGTATTCCAGGTGCTGGATCTCCAGGACGAGCTTCAGAGCAGGTACACGGGTGGAACGGTGCTCCACCTGTTCCTGGGCGAAGCCGTGCCAGATCCGTCCGCGGTGAAGGGCTTCGTGCGCAGGGTGTGTGAGAGCTATCGCCTCCCCTACATCACCCTGACACCCAGCTTCTCCATCTGCCCTTCCCACGGTTATCTCAATGGAGAGCAGACCACCTGCCCCCATTGTGGGGCGGAAACGGAGATATACTCGCGGGTGGTTGGATATCTGCGCCCGGTCAACCAGTGGAACGAGGGCAAGCAGGCGGAATTCGCCCTGCGGCGCCGTTTCCGTATAGGGTAGCCACGATGCGCATTGGGGGCTTCCAGCCATTCAGCCTTTGCGACTACCCGGGGAAGGTGGCCGCGGTGGTGTTCACCCAGGGGTGCGATTTCCGCTGTCCCTTCTGCCACAACAGCCAGCTCATCCCCACAGAGGTTTCGGAGGAGCATCTGATGCCGGAAGAGGCCGTCGTCGAGCTCCTCGAAGCGCGTCGCGGCAGGATCGAGGGGGTGGTGGTGAGCGGCGGGGAGCCGGCGCTGCAGAGGGAGCTCCCCGCTTTTCTGGAGAGGCTCAAGAGGATGGGCTTCGCCGCCAAGCTGGACACCAACGGCAGCCACCCGGGCGTCCTCCGAGAGCTGCTGTCCCAGGGACTCGTGGACTACGTCGCCATGGACGTCAAGGCCCCGCCGGCGAAGTACGACCGGCTATCGGGGGTAGCGGTAGATCTCTCGACGATCCTGGAAAGCGTCGCGCTCATTTCCCAGAGCGGCGTTGCTCACCAGTTTCGGACCACGGTAGTCGAGTCGCTGCTGGCGCCGAGTGACCTCCAGGAGATCCGGGAGATGCTCCCTCCCAACTCCCCCTATCGGCTCCAGCCCTTCCGCAAAGCGGCCGGCAAGTCTGCCGGCCGCTGACGGGGACAATCCGGAACGATCTCGCGAAAGTGCCCCACGAGAGATCAGTTGCGCGTCCTCACCCCTTACCTGCACCCTTGCGGAAATTCAGCGTGTAGACCCACACGTTGCCGAAGCGTTCGGCCAGATCGAAGCCGGCCGCTTGCGCCCAGGCAACCGTCGTCTTGCGGCGCGGATAGTCCGGGTCCAGGTACTCCTCGGTAGTGGAGAACAGGCCGCCCGGCTTGAGCACCCGATGGATCTCGCGCAGGGCGCGCACCGGGTCAGGGATCTCGGGCAACACCGTGACGAGAAAGGCGCGGTCCACGCTGGCGTCTTCGATGGGCAGCTCGTATGCGCTGGCCACGTGGGCTTCCACGTTGGTCAGGCCGGCCTGGCGCACCCTTTCCTCCAGCTTGGCGATCATCTCCGGCTGGATGTCCACGGCGATCAGCTTGCCCTGCGGACCCAAACGTCGAGCCGCATCGATCGTGAATGCGCCCGGCCCGGGGCCAAGTTCCAGCACCGTCTCCCCCGGACGTATCCCCACGCGGTCCAGAACCGGGCGCATGTACCGCCGGCGGATGGGCAGATCCACGATCCAGCTCAAAGACGCCGGACAGGGCGCGCTCCCTTTTTTCATGAACTTGATGATCAGCTTCAGGCCAAACAGCCAGAAAAACAGGATACCTACTACGACAACACCCAGGATCGTAAGCATTTCCAGCGGAGCCTCCTTATCACGGCGGTTCCTGTCCGCCGGCGTGACTTCAGCACCTGTTCACACTGCCGCACTGCAGTAGCCGGTCAGCGCTCGCGCGATGCTGCTCACACCGGAACTGGGCAACAGATGGCAGGGCTTGTTCATCCTCTTGCATGCCTTCTTGACGCTCAGACAGGCGCCATGGCTATTGATGTCCACCGGGCACAATACTATATCAGCCCAACGGACCTGCTCCACCATCTCGCGGTCGCCGCCGCTCGTGCGACCATCATTATGCTTGAACTCTCCGCCCATGTCTTCGATCAGAACCTGATAGATCGCCCGCAGCCGGGTCATGCCTCCCACGAGCAGTATCCGTTTCTCGCACAGGTCACGGTTTGCACAGGGCTGGCACGTGTCTGCTTCTTGCTGCAAGGTTTCCAGCATATCCCGTAATGCGGCTCGCATCGCATTGTTGAAGTCGTTTGTAGACGCCAGTTCGGCGATGATCTGCCTATTTTCCTCCTTTAGACGTTCGATCACCGCCTCTTGCGTCTGGATTTGGCGTTCCGCCTTTTCGAGTCGTGCGAGGCGAGAGTCGATATCCTCGTCTTGCTTTGGCGATTCGCGAAGCCGCGAGAGCTTCAGCTCCAGCTCAGCACGGCTGATCTCCGAGGCATGTAGGGCCTGGGCAATCTCCCTGCCGCGGGCCTGGGCCTTATGCAGCTTGTCACGCAACTGTTGGATCTGAGCACTCTGCTGCTCGATCTGCTGCAGCTTCTGCCTCACCACCTCTCCCTGACGATGCATCAGCATGTGAACGTCGCCAGAGATCTTGGAGACGACATGTTCCGACAGGCCGGGATGCGTCGCCGTGATCCACAGCGCGGCGTCGATCTTGCCGCATTGGAGTCCCGCTCCCCAACGAGGCAGGAGATCCCGCTCTTGGCAAGTGCCCCACTCCCTGATGTCACGGCGGTACTTGCTTTCCAGGCAGAGCTGCACACGGCGAGCAATCGGGCTATCCGAGTCGCAGCTATGCACCAGCAGCCTGTGCACTACTACGTCTTCCAGTTCCTTGACCGGCACCTTGAGCTTCCTCAAGATACCGCGCTGCTCCTCCGTGGTCAGGCAGGTACCGATCACCGGGCAGCGCAGGTCATCCTGAATCTGCCACCAGTCTCTGCGCGTCAGCTCCATCTTGATACCTCTGTCTTGCGTAGGTTGGGCTTGAACTAGCCCCTCGCGGCCAGGGCTGCCGTGGCCCGCCCGAACTTCCAGCCCCGGGCCTTTTGCTGTTCCTGCCACAGGTGGGCATACAGTCCTTCCTGAGCCATCAACTCCGCATGGGTTCCATGCTCAACCACCCGTCCCTCCTCCAGCACGACGATGTTCCTGGCCCTCACCACGGTCTGCAAGCGGTGGGCGATCATGATCACCGTCTTCCGCTTCACCAGTTCGTCGATGGCCTCCTGGATGTGGATCTCGTTCTCCGGATCCAGCGACGCCGTGGCCTCATCCAGCAGAACGATGGGGGCATCTTTCAAGATCGCCCGCGCGATGGAAACCCTCTGCTTCTCGCCACCGGAGAGAGTCGATCCCCCCTCCCCTACCATGATGTCGTACCCGCCAGGAAGCGCCGCGATGAACTCGTGGCAGCGCGCCTTCTTCGCCGCCTCCACCACCTCTTCCCGAGTGGCGTCTTTCTTACCGACCTTGATGTTGTTCAAGATAGTGTCGTGGAAGAGATACACGTCCTGGAAGACCATGCTGATGTAGGAGATCAACTGCTCGGTTCCGATCTCCCTCACGTCTCTACCACCGACACAAACGCTCCCCGCATCGGCGTCCCAGAAGCGAGCTATGAGGCGGGTTATGGTCGTCTTTCCCGAGCCTGAAGGCCCCACGAGGGCCGTGAGAGAGCGCTCCGGGGCCGAGAAGTTGACTTCCTTCAGCACGTCGGCGCCCCCGTAGCTGAAGGAGACGTTCTTGAACTCGATGCCGTATCCCGCGGGAGGGGTCTCTCTGTCCGGCTCCGGCAACAGCGGCTCCCTTCTCAAGTCGTCGATCCGCTTCACACCCAAAGCCATATAGTTCATCTCGGCGATCAGCATCAGCGCGGAAATCAGCGGTTCGTAGATCCTGGTGCCCAAAATTAGGAACATGATGTACACCGGGTAGGAGGGCGCACGGGTGAGTAGAAGCGTCGCCACCGGCAGGATGAAGAGCAGCCCCGACGAGATCAACGCAAGGTATCCTGGGTAGACCCTCGAATACTCTTCGACGACGCGCTTCTGGGAGTCACGGAATCCATATACGTCCTGGGTAAGTCGATGGAAGGCATCGGCGGTCTGATTGAAAACCTTCACGACCGGCATCCCGCGGACGTACTCCACTATGGTGCCGTTCATCTTCTCCAGGCCGAAGTGATAGTCATGGTTGGCCTGTTGCGCTCGCTTCGACCAAAACATCGATCCCTGCAGCATGAGAGCCAGAGGCAGAGGAACGAGGGCAGCCAGCGCCAGCCGCCAGTCGGTGATGAGGAGATATCCTATCGTCAGAAGCGGGAAGACGATGGCGCTGGTCAAGTCCGGGATGTGGTGGGCGACGAACAGCTCTACCCGCTCCACATCCTCGGAGAGCACCTTCTTGATCTCACCCGTTGACGTGGTTGTGAAGTAGCCCAGGGGCAGACGAGCAAGCTTGTCTGCCAGCGACATCCTGATCTCGTACAGGATATTGTAGGCGGCCACGTGAGAGAGCATGAGGGATAGGTAGACGAGGATTCCGTAGGCGGCGATGGAGCCGAGGCTCACAAAGCCGAGCGTCCAAACGTATTCCGCGTCGATGGCCGACAGATCTTTAGCGTTCCGCGCCAACTCGTCTATCAGGAGGTATATAGCCACGAAGGGGATAAACTGCGCGATGGTGCCGAGCAACGCGAGAAACATCGAGGCGAAGAGAAAGTGCTTCTTCGTCCCCGCGATCTCTATCATTCGCGCCAGTCCTTGCTTTCTGTGGGTCGTTCGCTCAACTTCCATAGTAGCCTGTTCATTCCTTCCGACAACTCAACGGGGGTACGGTGATAATCCGTTGCGTCCAATTCCGGCCGCTCAGTACGGCCAGACAGACGATGAAGGTGTGGAGGGGCACCATTCTCGGCACCCCTCCACGCGACCCGGCTCTGGCCGCTGCGGGCCGCCACCAGGCTCGATCTTATCCCATGCCCAGCAGGCGCCCACCCTGGTAGATGATTGTCGCCACAACCCAGCCCAGAACCGTTAGATAGGCGGCGTTGAACAGCATCCAGCGAGAGCCGTACTCGTGGCGCATAGCGGCCACGGCAACCATGCAGGGGACGTAGAGCAGGACGAAGACGCAGAAAGCCACCGCCTGTAGTGGAGTGAAGGCAGCTTGTAGAGCCTCTACGAGAGCACTGTCCTCTTCCTCGGCTTCCCCCTCTCCCATTAGATCAATCCCTGGGAGGACGCTTACAGTCGCCTTGACCGTGTCCACAGTGGCGTTCCAGAATCCCCCCGCGATCTCGCCCAGGTCCTCGAAGAAGGTCGTAGGCTCCCCCGCCTCTTCCTCCTCGGCAGCCCCTACGTAGATCTGGCTCATGGTTCCAACTACCACCTCTTTTGCCACGAAGCCGGTCACCAGCGAACCCGCCGCCTCCCACTCACCGAAGCCCGCGGGTGCAAGGACGGGTGCGATAGTCGCGCTGATCTGGCCGAACAGGCTGTCCCTTGGGTTCTCCACGCCCGAGGGGATGTTCAGAAGTGCCCACAGGACGATCGAGACGGCCATGATGATGGTCGTCGCCTTGCGGAGAAAGGCCGATGTGCGCTCCCACATCTGGATCAACACCCCCTTCAGGGTGGGCAGGCGATAGGGTGGAAGCTCCATCACAAACAGGGCTGGGGGTTTGCTCGCGAACAGGGTGCGCTTAAGGACTACTCCAGTGACGATCGCGAAGAAGATCCCAATGACGTACATGGCGAAGACGAAGCGCCCCGCGTCTTCAGGAAAGAAAGCGGCGGCGAAGAGCGCGTACACTGGAAGCCGAGCTCCACAGCTCATCATCGGAACCAGGAAGCCGGTGAGCTTTCGATCCTCTTCGCTCTCCAGGACTCGCGTGGCGTAAATGGCCGGGACGTTGCATCCGAAGCCAATCAACAGTGGCAAGAAGCTCTTGCCGTGCAGCCCCAGCGCATGCATCAGCCGGTCCATGACGAAGGCAGCACGGGCCATGTATCCGGAATCCTCTAACAGCGCCAGGAAGAGATAGAGAAAGAGTAGTACCGGTACGAAGACCAGGACCCCGCCAACCCCGGCGATGATCCCTTCAACAATCAGAGACTCGATCCAGGTGCCACTCAGGCTCAACAGGTCGAGGATTGCCGCCGCCCAGCGGGTAATGGGGCCGCCGATGACCCCATCCAGCCAGTCCACGTAGGAAGCGGAAACCTCCACGGTCATCTGGAAAACAAACCACATTGCGGCCAGGAAGATGGGTATACCCAGCACTCGATTGGTGACGACACCGTCAATCCTGTCCGATAAGGTAAGCCGATCTTCACTCGATCCCGTCACCACATCCTTGGTCAGGGCGTGGATAAAGCTGTAGCGGCGATCGGCGACCATCGCGTCGATGTCGGTACCGTGGGCCTCTTGCAGCAACGCGGCGCTTCTACGAGCCTGATCGAGAACCGAGTCGCGGGCGGGCGTTACGTCGAATCGGGAGACGATCTCGGGATCCCCCTCCAACAGCTTGACGGCCAGCCATCGGGATGGGTAGCGAGAGGTGAGCGTCGGCATCTCCTCGATGGCCGCTTGCAGCCGAGCGATCTCTTGCTCGACATCGCTCCCGTAGTCCACCAGGTCAACCGGTCTGGCGGCACCTCGAATATCAGTGGCCATAGCAAATGCTACTCCTTATCACTATCTACTTTGTCATCCGTTTCGGATCGCTCGCTGCCCCGATGACCGCCTGCAACAGCTTATCGATCCCCTCTCCCCGGTTGGCCACCGCGCGTATCACCGGCGTGCCCTTCAGGCCCCGAGATAGCTTCTCCGAATCCACGCGTAGACCCCTCGACTCGGCTATGTCGCTCATGTTGAGGGCAATGACCAGATTGGTACCCATCTCCAGCAGTTGAACCGCCAAATATAGGTTTCTCTCCAGGTTGCTGGCATCCAACACGCCGATCACCACGTCGGGTTTCTCTTGAAGAATATAATCTCGGGCGATGGTCTCTTCCTGAGAATAGGCGGTCAGGCTGTAGGTACCGGGCAGATCCACCACGCTGATCTCCTGACCACTGCGGCGGCAGATGCCCTCTTTCTTCTCGACCGTCTTGCCCGGCCAGTTGCCCACGTGCTGTCTGGCACCGGTGAGGGCGTTGAATAGAGTGCTTTTCCCCGAGTTGGGATTGCCGGCGAGAGCGATGGTAAGCCTGCGTCCAGCCGTCTTCGCTTCGGGCTCCAACGTCGCGACCTGCCCATTCACTCCGCGGCTCGCTGTTCCGGCCATCAGTAGCGGACCTCCCATTCAGTTAGTACTCGACTAGCTTTGGACATCATTGACTCTTGCCCTCCGACACGCGCACGGTAATCGCGTGCGCGTCACTCTTGCGCAGGCTGAGGTTGTAGCCCCTGAGTTGGAACTCGACGGGGTCACCTAGTGGAGCTACGCGCATCACCTTGACCTCGGCGCCGGGAACCAGCCCCATGTCCATCATGCGCTGTCTAGCCGGTCCTTTGCCGCCCACCTGCAGAACAACGCCCCTCTGTCCAACCTGTAGCTGATGTAGCGGCACCTGGTTGATAGTCTTTTCCACCATAGCCATTCCCTCCAATCTCTATTCTTAAAAGGTTGGTCGCGACACGGATATCTTCATAGCTTCCCCTCTTCCCAGAGCGACCCTGGCTCCCCGTACCAGCACGATCATCGGTCCGGTCGGGGGGTTTTGGATCACGGTGACCGGCTCACCGGGGGTGAAACCAAGGGCGAAAGCGCGGGCGCGAAAGGCCTTGCCGGAGATGACGTCCCCAACTACGCCGGTATGACCTGAAGCCAATTCGGAGAGGAACCTGTCCTTCGATCCTTCCCGAGCGGCTACGGGCGTCGCAGTGATTTGCATAGCTACCTCCTGAGATTTCGTTCTCGATGCTAACAATCCGCGCCTACTGAGGAGGGGAGAGCTCGGAGGGAGGAACGGCTTCGACATGCTCATCCTGGCCATCGGACTCTGAGATGGGATAGCCGTGGGGACTAGCAGGGTTATGGCCTACCACTCTGGCCAGCTGTTCCTCGACCTCTGGAGAGGTAGCATGCTCTAGCTTGCACGCCTCCCTGTGCACCCGATCCCACCTTATGTGCAGCACCTCGTGGAGGAACCTCTCCCATAGCCTGTGACGCCGCACCAGCGTCCGAGCTACCTCGCGGCCTGCTTCAGTGAGGGCGATCTTGCCGCGAGGTTCGTAGCTCACCAAATGCTGCTCCGAGAGCCGGTGCAGCATCTCCGTAACCGAAGGGGGTGATACTCGTCGCTCTTTCGCCAGGGCCGAGGTGGTAACGGCGACGCCTTTCCTCTCCAGGCTCGCGATTGCCAGTAGGTACTCCTCAACTTGCCGGGTGGCCACTCTCGACTCCGTATTTAGGCTTGCCTAACTTAGGTGTCCCTAATTGTAGCGGCCTGTTTCGCGTTGTCAAGGGGTTTGCTATGAATCCACAAAGACATCGTGTCGAAGCGGCTGACGGCGGGGGAGGTAACGCTGGTCGTGGTGAACGGGTAGGGGTTTATTGGTGGGGGTTTGTGGCAGGCTTCGTCGTATTCCTGGATGACATCGGCTTCTGCGCCCTCCTGGACATCGAGGGCAAAGGTTTCCAGCGGGAGAAACTGGCCGCGGGTAGGAAGCCGATGCATGCCCCCAGAGGCTCGGCTAGGCCAGACAGGAAGGAGTAATGGTTGCTACCCGTGGAGTAGCAGATGGGGACCGAGACGGCAATCCCCTCGCTGAGCAGCCGCCGATATCGAAGCAGCCGCCACTGGGTCTTTAGTGCTCCGCCAAACTGGTTTCGATAGGCCGCCGGCCGGCGGCCTATGCCGGGAGCGCAGGCGGCTCGCCCGCCAGTCCCGGTAGGACAGGATCTTGTCCCCTTCCGTCAGGAACATAGAGGCGCGACGCGTCACCTTCACTGTGTCGGACCACTAGAAGGGCTATCCACGGCGACAGCCTTAGCTGTCGTCCCTGTCCTCCTCCTTCTTATGCACCAGGACCCTCCCTGCCTCACCCCTGCCCATGGCGACACGGGTATCCCGCACCAGGGCGACCACCGGTCCATTGCCGAAGTTCTGGATCATCTTGACCTCTGCCCCGAGGGTGAAGCCCATGGCCAGAAATCTCGACGCCGATCTGTGGCCCACAGGGAGGACTGTGACCACACCCACCTCGTCCTTCTGTAGGTCGGACAGCCGGACGGCCCCCTGCCCTTCGCTTTGCCGGTTCGCGTCGAGGCCGTTGGGTTCGGATTCGAGGCTCTCAGCCACTGGAATCGGCTCGCCGTCAGGGCAGGTCTCGCTGTTGCAGACGGCTTGGAATAGCAATTGCTCCACCACCTGCGAGGTGGCATGCTCCAGCCGACAGGCCTCCTCGCTCACCTTCTCCTTGTCTAACCCCAGGACATCATGAAGGAAGCGTTCCCACAACCTGTGCTTTCGCACTACCGAGGAAGCTGCGCTTCGCCCGGCAGGGGTAAGCACTACCGCGCCCCTTCCTTGATGGGTAACCAAACCCAACCGTGCGAGGCGGTTGAGCATCTGTGTTACAGTAGGGGGAGACACCCCCCTTTTCTTGGCGAGAGAGGAGTTGGTGGCAAGCTGTCCACGGTCCTCCAGCATGGCGATGGTCTCCAGATACTCTTCAACAACCTGCTGAGTAACCATACTCTTCTCTCCAGTTAGAAGACCCTAAGTTAGACTAGTCTAATTTTGCTGCAGGATGGTGGCTCTGTCAACAGGTCCAAGGTCGCAGTGTCACGACAGTGACCCTCCACCGCCACCAATCTCCCCAGGCAGATTTCTTCGAACCCGGCTGCCGCCACCATATCGCGAGTGCGCTCGTTTTGCCAGCCATTTGCCACTATAATCCCCCCAGCTTACATGTAGGCCAGGAGGCCATTGGGAGAAGAGCGGCTGATCTCGCTCAAGGAGGCAGCAGCCCGCAGCGGACTTAGTGCCGGATTCCTGAGGAGGCTATGCAGGACAGGTAGGATCGACGCGGTCAAGATAGGTCGGGACTGGGTCACCACCTGGCGAGCTGTTACCGAATACCTGGAGGACGAAAAGAAACGGAGCAAGAACCCGTTCAAGTACAAGAATCCTTGAACTTGTTCCGCATGCGGAACTATAATGCGGTCACCGGTGCGATCGGACCTTTCCCTCTGGATGTCCCACTCCGATCTGACGTCGCCGGTACAGGAGGCCGCGTCGATGGTGGATGCCACCAAACTCGTTCTCGTCGCGGGTGATGACCCCCTCATAGTCGATCTCCTCCGCCTGTTGCTGGATCTCCACGGATACTCCGTGATAACCGGATCGGACTACAAGAAGCTGCCCCGCCATGCAGCACTCACCCTTGCTCTCTTGGACCTCGATACCGCCACTGCTGAGAGCACTCTGAACATCCATAGACTCCGTGAGAGTCTGCCAGACGAGATACCCATCATTGGCCTAACGGCTGAGGATGACCCGCAGAAGCTCATTCGCGAATTCGGTGTGCACACCTGGTTCCCCAAGCCCTTCGACATCGACCGTCTCTTGCTGGCCATCCAGCGCCTCGTGAGCCCGTAGTTCTCCTCGTTCACGCTCCTGGCTATACTGCCATGCAACACTACGCTAGAGAAGCAGCGCCACGGCTACTGGCCGCAATCTGGCCAAGCTGGCCAGCAAGCAAACTGGACCTCCGGCATTGGCAGTACTCGATTCCCTTTGGACACATGACCAGGGGTAGCACAGAAGGCGGGATGCAAATGAACTTTCGCCTTGACAGCGATAATTGATACTATGTATCATCTTTCCGGCAGATGGTCCCCGTTGGGTGTGCCGTAGTAGAAGCTGAGGAGAGATGAAATCGCGATGACTAGAGTCAGAATGCTGTCCTGCCTCGTGGCCCTCCTGGCCGCGATCGCCCTGTGGGGGTGCTCGGGTGCCCCAACCCAAACATCCATCCCCACCCCCGACACGCAGTCGGTCCCAACTACGGAGTCCTCAACCAACGGCCCCAAGAACGTCCTGGCCGTGGAGAGCTTCCTGGCGGACATCGCCCAGAATGTAGCGGGTGATCGGCTGAAGGTCGCATCCCTCATCCCCCTTGGCACCGATCCCCACGCCTTCGAGCCCACTCCGATCGACGTGGCGAAGGTGACCAACAGCGACCTGCTGATAGTCAACGGCGCCGGATTGGAGGAATTCCTCGAGCCAATGCTGAAGAACCCCGGCGGGATACGGCTGGTGGCGGAGGCATCAGCTGGGCTCGACGGCCGCAACCCCCACGAAGACGAGGAAGGGGAGCACGCCCAGGAAGAGCACGCCCACGAGGGAGACCCGCACTTCTGGCTCGATCCCACCAACGTCGTGAAGTACGCGGAGAACATCAGGGATGCCCTCATCAAGGTCGACCCGGAGGGCTCCTCTGTCTACGCGGCCAACGCGCAGTCATACACGGCCAGGCTGAGGGAGCTGGACGGCTGGATCGCGGAGCAGGTGAAGGTGCTACCTCAGGAGCAGCGGCTGCTGGTGACCAACCACGAGAGCCTTGGCTACTTCGCCGATCGCTACGGCTTCAAGGTAGTCGGCACGGTGGTCCCCAGCGTCGGCACCGGTGCCTCCCCCTCGGCCCAGCAGATGGCCCAGCTCATCGAGCATATCAAAAAGACCGGGGCCAGGGCGATCTTCCTGGAGACAGGCACCAACCCACAGCTGGCCGAGCGGATAGCCCAGGAAACCGGCATCAAGGTAGTGACGCAGCTGGATACCCACTCCCTCACCCCTCACGGCGGTGAGTCCTCCACCTACCTCGACATGATGCGGCACAACACGCGGGCCATAGTGGAGGCCCTCAGGTAATAGCCAGGCAGCTCGGTTCGGATCTGGAGCGGAGTTGGCGCCAGCGGACGACCTGCGTTTGAGGCCCCACAGGATGCCGCGCTGTGGGGCCGGGGGTAGGTTTTAGATCTTGACGCAACGAATGGCCTGGCCTATATTGTTGTTGTCCTTATTCGCTTGCGTTGGCTCATACATGGCGATGAGGCAATCTTCTGTACTGGTAGGCTGTCGGGTGGTCCAGAGTTCCTTGACCATTCCCCTTGACAGACTGCTAGTACCTGGCGTCTCGTGTCCACAGCGGCGCGTTCCGGCACCGGTCAGGTAACGTTACCGTCGGAGGTGGCTAAGATGCTGTAACCTAGGTCCCCCTCGAGAGCGACCTCGTTTTCTCCACCCGCTTAGGTGCCCCAGTGCGTAGGCGACAGGCGTGTATCGGTGTGGTCTCACCTCCCCTTACGGTGGGACTGCACAAGGAGGAGAGATGAAGCGTCCTTTCATTTGTCTCGCGGTTATGGCCATGATAGCGATCCCTATCATGGCAGGCTGCGGCCAGGCTGCTGTGGCGCCCACCCCAACCACGGTCCAGCCCGCCAAGGCCGCCGAGCCCACCAAGGCGCCGGCAGCCCCAACTGCGATTCCCTCCGCACCCACCACGGCACCAGCAACAGGTCAAACCCCAGCGGTTGCACCAACGGCTGCTTCCACCCAGAAGACTAGCTTCCCAGAGAAGGGCAGACCGATCACCATCATAGTCCCATGGGGAGCTGGCGACACTAACGATAACTGGGCGCGGCTGATCGCCAGCTTTATGGAGAAGGACTTAGGTACCTCCATCCAGGTATCCAACAAGGCAGGCGCCGGTTCTCAGGTTGGCACGACCGAAATTGCCAAGTCCAAGCCCGACGGCTATACGTTGGGCCTAAGCTCCTTCATCACCGCTAGTCTCATCTATCTGGATCCGGAGCGTCAGGCGGTCTTCAGTCGAAAGGACTTCCAGACCGTGGCTCTCGTCTCGGCGGAACCCCCAGGGATAGTAGTGAAGGCCGATGGGCCCTACAAGACCACCAAGGACCTGGTGAACGCCGCCAAGGCTGCCCCCGGCAACATCAAGATCGGGGACAACGGGCATATGACCCCTACTAACATGCAGGGCTTCTTGTTCCAGAAGTCCGCCGGCATCACGATAGCGCCGGTGCACTTCAACTCCGTCGCTGAGACCGCCTCCGCCGTGCTTGGCGGACATGTGGACGGCGGCGTTGGGAGCGCTGGGGGTCTCATCAACCACATCAAAGCCGGAACCATGCGAATGCTGGGAGTCGGCGGCAACGAACGGGTGAAATCCATACCCGACGTCGAGACCTTTGCGGCCCAGGGATATCCAGGCGTCAATATCGTTATCTCGCGGGGCTTCTTTGCCCCGGCTGGCGTCCCCAAGGATGTGGTGGAGGTGCTGGACAGCGCAACCAAGAAGATCCTCGAGAATCCGGAGTTCATCCAGAAAGCCGACGCTGCCGGTCTACCCATCAAGTACTTGAACTCAACCCAGCTTGGCAACCACTGGGAAGAGTTGGAGAACCTCGTCAAACCTCTTCTCGAAGAGGCGAAAAAGAGCACGTCCTGATCCTGATAGCGCCTAGATCCCATAATCCTATCGATGTGGAGGGTAGCAGTGAGCCTTGACCCTGACTTCAAGATCTTGGCGGAGATGGCCGAGCGATATCGGAACTGGGGCAAGTGGGGCCCCGATGACCAGGTA
Source organism: Chloroflexi bacterium UBA6077 (assembly GCA_002436065.1). Lineage (GTDB taxonomy): Bacteria > Chloroflexota > UBA6077 > UBA6077 > UBA6077 > UBA6077. The sequence goes on along the minus strand of DIXP01000092.1, from coordinate 137,310 downwards.
GGCACCGTAAACTACATCACCCCGGACAAAGTCCGGCAATCGGCTCGCCTGGTCCAAAAGGGCGAGATCTTCTCCCTGGCCATTCCGATGGACGGCAATGGTCCTCAGAGCGGCACGATGCGCCGCCACAACCCGATGTGCTTCATGCTGCGAGACGGCCGAGATACCGTCGCCGGCGTCGACCCAACCGGCATGCCTCAGGGTTATGGGGCCGCCGACGACGTGCTGATGACGCCAACCCACGCGGCGACCCACTGGGATGGTCTGGGCCACATCCATTGGGACGGCAAGATGTGGAACGGCTACGACTCCAGTCTGGTATCCAGCTTCGGCGCGGAGAAGAACGGGGTAGAGAACTACAACGGCAGGATCGCCAGCCGTGGCGTGCTGCTGGATGTGGCGCGAGCCAAGGGAGTGCCCTGGCTGGAGATCGGGTATCCCATCACCTCGGAGGACCTGGAAGAGGCTGCTCACCTGGCCAAGGTAGAGGTCCAGACAGGTGACATCGTACTGATCCGCACCGGCCACATCACCTATTGTCGCGACCAGAAGAGCTGGGGTAGCTACGCCATGGGAGACGCGGCCGGACTCTCCCTATGGACCTGTGAGTGGATTCAAGAGCGCCAGGTGGCAGGGGTGGCCACGGATACCTGGGGTGTGGAGGTGCGACCCAACGAACTGAAGTGGGTTCGCCAGCCCTGGCACCACGTGGTGCTGCCCAACATGGGATTGCTGGTTGGCGAGATCTTCGAGCTAGCCGCACTGGCCGAGGCGTGCGCCGCCGATGGCGTGTACGAGTTCCAGCTTGTGTCGGCCTCCCTGCCGATCACCGGAGGGGTCGGTTCCCCCACCGGGCCCATCGCCATCAAGTAGCCCAGTAGATTGCGGATACGCTGCCGCTGCGATGCGAGGCTAGCCTCGCATCGCAGCGGTGCCTCTGTTAGGGGGTAGCAGGGAAGACCGGGAATCCTGTACATAGTACTCAGCATTCCTCACAAAGGTGCTGGAGGTGTTGGAGCGATGATTGACCTTCATGGCAAGGTGGCTATCGTCACGGGGGCCAACCGCTATCGGGGGATTGGGCGGAGCAGTGCCCTCGCATTGGCCCGGGTCGGGGCCGATGTGGTGGTAACCGGCCGGGAGCGTCCCATCGAGGGCTATCCGGAAGCTGAGCGGGCAATGGGTTGGCGTGGGGCCCAGAGCGTAGCCGAAGAGGTCCAGGCACTAGGCCGGCGAGCCCTGGCACTGCCGTTGGACGTGACGGACCGGGATCAGGTCCAGCAGACAGTCCGGCGAACGTTGGCGGAGCTTGGGCGGTTGGACTTCCTGGTGAACAACGCGGGAGCACCCGGCACGCGTGACCGTGTGCCGGTGGTGGATCTGGATGAGGATGTCTGGGATGAGGTGCTGCGGGTCAACCTGACAGGCGCGATGATCTGCTCCAAGTACGCGGCAAGGGAGATGATACGTCAGGGTCAGGGGGGGAGCATCGTCAACATCTCATCCATCTCCGGACATCGAACCCTGGCAAAATGGGCCGCTTACTGCGCCTCCAAGTACGGCATCACTGCCCTGACGCAGGCGATGGCACTGGAACTGGGCCCGCACGGTATCAGGGTCAACGCCGTGTGCCCGGGCGCTACCGACACTGAGCGGCGAGGCGGCTTCGCCAAGGAGGCCAACCAGTGGGGCGTGAGCGTCGAGGAGGCAAGGGAGCGGCTGGCACGCTCGATTCCCCTGGGGAAGATTGGCACTCCGGAGGATATGGCCAACATGGTGGTCTTCCTCTGCTCCGAGATGGCCGGCATGGTGACCGGACAGTCGATCAATGTCTGCGGCGGGATGCAAATGAACTGACTCACCTTCACCTTTGTGGACTTCCATAATCGCTGGCGGGGAGAACCAGACATCATGATCAAGTTGCCTTCGGACAAAATGGTACTCACAGTGTGTGTAACGGGGGGGCAGGTGAACAAGGCCCTTACCCCTGCAAGCCCCGAGAGCCCTGAAGAGATCGCACAGGCCGCCTACGACTGCTATAACGAGGGAGCGGCCATAGTCCACATCCACGCCAAGGATCCGAGTGGCAGTCCAACAGGGAATCCAGAAGTGTTTGCGGAGATCCACAGACTGATCCGCGAGAAGTGCGACATTATCATCCAGGACAGCACGGGAGGAGGCGCCAACCTCACGCTAGAGCAGCGGCTGGCCTGCCTGGATGCGCACCCGGAGATGGCCTCCCTGAACATGGGAACACTGGTACGGACGAGCGGGCCCGCCAAGGGGACCCTTTTCTCCAATACCCCCTGGGACATAGAGTCCTGGGCGAGTCGGATGAAGGAGATGGGCATCAAGCCGGAGATGGAGGTGTATGCCCACTCGATGTTCAGGGATGTGGAGAACGTGATCGCCAAGGGGTTGGTGGAGAAGCCGTACTACGTAAACCTGGTTCTCGGGATGCGCTTCCAGGGGGCAGTGGATGCTACCCCTAAGCATCTGAACTCCATGCTGGAGTTTGTCCCGGATGATGCCATTGTGAACGTCTCGGCGGTGGCGGCGGCTCAGTTGCCCCTGACCACGATCGCGATGGTGATGGGAAGCTGTGTGAGAGTAGGGCTGGAGGACAACATCTACTACCGGAGAGGGGAGTTGGCCACAAGCAATGCCCAGTTGGCGGCCCGGGCGACGCGCATCGCCAGGGAGTTGGGGAAAGAGCCTGCAACCCCAGCAGAGGCAAGGCAGATCCTTGGCCTCAAGTCGCTGGCGGGCTAGGAAGCGCTGATGATGAGGTGGACATGACTGACATAGCTGGCACGGGAGCACTGTTCTGTTCGCCCGAAGTTGACGCGATGCGGGAGTTCTTCCGGCAGAAGCCCCGCAAGCTGGCCTCAAAGCTGATGACCGCCCGAGAGGCCGTCTCTCAGTTCGTGAAGGACGGGGACTACCTGGGGGTTGGAGGTTTCGGTGCGGACCGCATCCCCACCGCGCTGCTGCACGAGGTAGTCCGGCAGCGCAAGCATAGCCTCGGCTTCTCTGGCCACACCGCCACCCACGACATGCAGATCCTGGTAGCCGGAGACTGCATCGATCGGTGCGACTGCGCCTACGTCGTCGGGTTGGAGGCAAGAGGTTTGTCTCTAAGCGCCCGGCGAGCCTTTGAGAGCGGGCGGATCAAGGCGGTCGAGTGGAGCAATGCCGCCCTGGCCTGGCGCTACAAGGCGGCGGCCATGGGCATCCCCTTCCTCCCCACCCGCACCATGCTCGGCACCGATACTTTCCACTACAGCGCTGCTCGGGAGATCATCTGCCCGTTCACCGGCACCAGGCTGGCCGCGGTTCCTGCCCTCTTTCCGGACGTGGCACTGATCCACGTCCAGCGCGCTGACGAGTTCGGCAACTGCCAGATCGATGGTATCACGGTGGCCGACATCGATCTCGCCAGGGCAGCAAAGCGGGTGGTCGTCAGCACCGAGCAGCTGATAGCCACTGAGGAAATTAGAGGGAAACCTCACCTCACCGCCATACCCTACTACTGTGTGGACGCGGTGGTGGTCCAGCGCTACGGCGGATATCCTGGCAACGTGGCAGGAGAATACTTCTCCGATGAAGTCCACCTGAAGGAGTGGCTGCAGGCCGAGTCTGATCCCGACCAGTACTCTTCGTTTGTCGAGAGCCAGATCTACGGAGTTCCTGACTTCGATGCCTACCTTGCCCTGAATGGGGGAGAGACGAGGATGCTCCAGCTAAGGGCCGAGGAGCTGCTGGAAAGCGGAAAGGGGGCAGAGTAGATGGCCGCTTACAACCCGATGGAGCTGATGATCTGTGTTGCAGCCAGGGAGCTGGAGGACGGTAAGACGGTGGTGGTGGGCACTGGTGCTCCCTGCGCCGCGGCGATGCTCGCCCAGAAGATGCATGCCCCCAACCTCATCGTCGTCTTCGAGGCCGGGGGCGTCGGCCCTCTACTGCCGACCATGCCAATCTCGGTTGGGGACTCCCGAACGTTCTACAAGGGGATCATGGCCTCCAGCATGAATGAGATCATGGAGATGTGTCAGCGAGGGCTGGTGGACTACACCTTCCTGGGTGCAGGCCAGATAGACGCCTACGGCAACATCAACTCCACCATGATCGGCAAGGACTACTCTCGTCCGAAGGTGCGCTTCCCCGGCTCGGGTGGGGCCAACGACCTCGCGAGTCTCTGCTGGAGAACCATCGTGATGACTCCTCAGGATAACCGACGCTTCGTGGCAAAGCTGGACTTTCTCACCACCCCTGGTTACCTCTCGGGCAAGGGAGCGAGGGAGGAGGCAGGTCTTCCTCCTGGTACTGGTCCCTACAGGGTGATCACGGACCTCGCCGTGATTGGCTATGCCGAGGACAGCTGCCGGATGCAGCTTCTCAGCCTGCACGAAGGGGTGGAGAGAGAGACGGTCCAGGAGAGGACAGGCTTCGAGTTGGAGTGGGCCGAGCCTGTGGGCGTAACTGCTGCCCCCACCAAGGAGGAACTCAGGATCCTTCGGGAGGAGGTCGACCCTTACAGGTACGTCATCGGAAGGTAGCCTGCTGTCCGTAGAGCGATGGCGGTGAAGGAAGAGGAGGCCCTCAGGTAATAGCTAGGCAGCTCGGTTCGGATCCGGAGCGGAGTTGGCGCCAGCGGACGACCTGCGTTTGAGGCCCCACAGGATGCCGCGCTGGGGGGCGAAGAGGTAGGCCAGCAGGAAGAAGCCGGTGCAGACGAGCACTATGGCCGCCCCAGAGGCCACGTTGATGTAGAAGGAGAGGTAGAGCCCTGCCACTCCGGAAGCCGCTCCGATCGCCGCCGATATCAGCATCATGGCGGGCAGCCGCCGCACGAGCAGGTAGGCCGTGGCCGCGGGGGTCACCAGCATCGCCGCCACCAGGCCGATGCCCACCGTCTGGAGCGAGATCACCACGGTCAGGGCCAGCAACACCAGCATCAGGTTGCGCAGCAGCCCGAGCGGCAGCTGTTGGGTGGCCGCCAGCATCGGGTCGAAGGAAATCAGCAGGAACTCCTTGTACAGCAGCACCACCACCAACAGCACCGCCACCGCCAGGCCGGCCATCAGCCAGAGGTCCCTCTCTCCCACCCCTAGCACGTTCCCAAAGAGGATGTGGGTGAGGTCGGTGGTGTAGCTCTTGGCGCTGCTCATGAGCGCAACCCCCAGGGCGAGGGCCGCCGCGAAGACGATCCCAATGGCCGTGTCCTCCTTGACCTGGCCGTGCCGGGAGACGGCGCCTATGGCAAGTGCCGCCAGGATGGCCGCCACCAGAGCCCCGACCAGCAGGTCGCCCTTGAACAGATAGGCCACGGCGACACCGGGCAGGATGGCGTGGGCCAGCGCATCCCCCAGGAAGGCCATCCCACGCAGCACCACGTAGCATCCAACCACCGCGCACAGCACCCCCACCAGGATCGACGCCAGCATCCCGTGTTGCATGAACTGGTAGCCCATGGGGGCCAGAATGGTATCCAATAGAGGATTCATCGGCCCCTCTCGCTGGTGACCGGTTGGCGCCGTGCCTCGCAGGGCGGGCAGCAGCAGTCGGCCAGCGCCATTACCCCCTCCTTCTCGTGGTAGAAGAGGATCTGGGAGCCGAAGGTATCCGAGAGCACCGTTGAGTCGATCACCTCTCGGGGAGGGCCGAAGGCCACCAGCCGGCGGTTCAACAGCATCACTTGGTCGAAGCGTGAGGATGCCAGTGGCAGGTCATGGGTGGACACCAGCATAGTCATACCCTGCCGCCGCAGGTCGGCCAGCAGATCCAGCACCAGCTCCTGCGTGGGGGTATCTACACCGGCAAAGGGCTCGTCTAGCACCAGCAGCTCGGGCTGCTGGGCCAGCGCTCTGGCCAGGAACACCCGCTGCTGCTGTCCGCCCGACAGCTCCCCGATGGGCCGATCGGCCAGGGAGGCCATGCCGAGCTGCTCCAGGCAGTCCAGGGCCAACGCCCTGTCCTCTCGACCAGGCCTGCGCAGCCAGCCAATGTGGCCGTAGCGGCCCATCAACACCACGTCCAGCACCGTGACGGGGAAGCGCCAATCGACCTCCTCGCGTTGGGGCACGTAGGCAACCCGCTTCATCTCCCGATCCAGGGAGCGGCCGTGGAGCAGTAGCCTCCCTGCAGTGGGACGCAGCAACCCCACGAGCACCTTGAACAGGGTGGACTTCCCCGCACCGTTGGGGCCGACGACGGCCACCTGAGAGGCTTTGGGAATGGCTGCGGTGACTCCCGATAGCACGGGGGTGCTGCCGTAGCCAACGGTGAGGTCGATGATGTCTAGCGCGGGTGTCGCAGCCTGTGTCAACATAGGTACCCTTGATTGTGATGAAGTGGAAGAAGCAAATCTCGGACCAGAATGAGACTCAGTTTCATCTAGGAGGATTGTAGCGCTCTTGGCAGAGGATTGGCAATTACCAAGGGCTGGGGACGCCTGTCGGCACCCCCAGCCCTTACCCTCGACGGACTCACGCGTAGACAGACACCTCGCCCGATGTCGCTTCGAGGGGCATCTCCTCGTTGTACTGGCCTGACTCCCGGATCTCTTTACCCGAGAGAGGCCCACCTACCAATCTGGAGACGAGGCAGAAGTCAAAGCTTCCAGCCGCAAGCGGCACTATGCCGACGGTCGCCACCAACACCCCGGCAATCCCACTCATCCGCCGTCCCAGGATGAGCAGCACCAAACCCGAGACTATCCTGAGCAGCCGACCCGAAGGGCTGGCAAGGAAGCGGGCCAAAGGACCGCGAGCAAACTCCATAGCTGCACCCCCTGAAGGCACTGAAGGTCCCTTCACTTTAGACAGGTGCAGGAATCAGACCTATCCTTCCTGCGGCTGAAAGCTGAGGCCACTACTTCTCCTCCCCGATCTGTTCGAAGCGGCCATCGCGGACCTGGTAGAGGTAGATCTTTCGCTCGCGCATGTCCCCCTTCGCATCGGTGGCCCAGTTGCCTACGATTGTCTTCAACTCCAACTGGCGCACGGCATCGGCCACCGCCGAGCCCTTAGCCGTATTGGCCTTCTTGACCCCCTCCAGCAGCACCTGAGCGGCGGCGTGGCCCGTTATCGAGTCCATCCCCGGGCTTCGCTTTTCGAGATTCCGGTAGGCGCTCTTCCAGTCTTCAGTGGCCACGGCCATCATCTCGGGCTGGGTGTTGGAGATGATCGCGCCCTCCGCCTTGCTCCCCAACACGTCGATGAACTCGTACTCCACCATGGAGTCGCCGGTCATGAAGCCCCCGGCAAAGCCCGCGGAGCGTAGCGTCTCAACCAGCGGTATGCCCTCGGGGTAGTCACCGGCGAAGAACACCGCATCGGGCTTTGTGTCCAACGCCCTGGTCACCTTTGCTGGCAACTCTCGCAGGAATACACCCAGGTCGTTGTACTTCATCTCTTGCTGGATCGTGGCTTCCACACCCTGCTGCTTGAGGCCCCCCACGAACGCCGTCGCCAGCCCCTGAGCATAGAGGTTGTCGGTATGGAACACGGCGATCTTCTTCCAACCCATGGAGAGAGCTTTGCGAGCAGCAACCGGCCCCTGGATGTCGTCGGTGGAGCACACGCGGAAGAAGCGGGTGTAGCCCTTCTGGGTGAGAGTGGGATTGGTGGAGCTGGGAGTGACCACCACTAGGTCCAGCTCCTTGTACACACCGTCCAGGGCCGCTCCCGTGGCACCGGAGTTGTAGTGGCCCACCACCCCCAGCACCGGCTCGCCCTTGCGCAATGCCTCGGCCACCTGCTTGGCAGCCTCAGCGGCCATCTCCTCGTCCCCGCCGTCATCCAGTGCTCGCACCACGACCTTTTTCCCGAGGACACCGCCCTCGCGGTTCACCTCGTCGGCCCGCAACCGGACCCCACCGGCCACCTCCTGCCCCCGACTGGCCATGTCCCCAGTGAGAGGCACAGCAACGTACAGATATGCCTCACCCGAGGGCCCTGTGGAGCACCCCGCGGTAGCGAGCAGCAGCAGCCCGAGAGCAGCTACCAGGAATCGCGCTCGAACAGTCATAGAAACACCCCACCCACCTTGTACCATGCCGCCTCGCCACACCCGGCGGCGAAGCCACCTACCGGGATCGCGCGCCTCTAGTCCCCCGTCTCCCCCCGTCCGATCAGCGTAATCGGTCCGATCCGTCCCGTAGGGAAGGGGCTCGTCCCCTTCCGCCCCCCGGACATGGACGACCAACGTTGCGAATTGACCACCAAGACCCTTCAGAACCGCTTTGGTGATCATACTAGCGACCGCTACTTTGTGGCACTACCTCCGGCTACTCCGGCTCCCGTACGCCTCGTCGTAGCCGACTGCCAGGTCGGACAGCCGCTGCGTGCTAGCCGTCAACTGGCCCAGCGACTCGGCCGCCTGCCCCCGCAGTCCGGGGGTAACCCTGATAGCCTGCATCTCGGCGTAGGACCTGCCAAGGTCGGCCAGCGCCCCGTCTATCTCCCCTTCGGCCGTTCGGACCAACTCCTCCAACCGCTTCAGGCTCTCCAGTTGAGCCCGCTGGTCTCCGGTGAGCCGATCGGGCCGGGCTCCCGTCCTCTGAAGGTCCGCCAGGTCACGACGGATCAACGAGTCTCCCCGGTACTCCTGCAACCGCAGACCCATCTCGTACATGGACCGCACGGCTTGCTCCATCTGCGGGAGCTCGTCGTCGGCGCTGTCCAGGGCTCCGGATCGATCCTGCCGGGCCAGCTTCTGGGCTGCCCGCACGTACTCGATCGCCCGCTCCAGCTTTGATCGGAGTCTCTTGTCCCGGATCCTTGAGACCTCAACTCCCGCGAACGCCGCCTCCTGCTCCACACCGGGATCGGCCACGGCATCGGCGACCAACAGCCCCAACAGGAGTGCCCCCGCCGCCACGCAGCCACCGATCACCCAGACAGGCCACCCCCCGACGATGGCGATCACCACTGCCACGAAGGTCAAGAGCACGGTTAGGTATGCCTCTCGTCTGGAGAGGGCGTAGGATAGGATTCGGTTGACTCGCTCGCTACGCATTGTGACACCAGACTCCACCCCCCCTTTGAACGTGCCCTCCTGCACGCTCGAGGGCGAGCACCTTCTCCCTCTCCCTGAGGGAGAGGGAATTGATCGCTCCCCCTTCCCAGCAAGGGAAGGGGAGCAGGGGGGTTAGGTTCTTAGAAGCTCTGAGAAATCAGCTCGTACAGCTTCCGAATGGTGGCGGGATCGGCCCGGTAGCCCTGGCCGCCGAAGGGGCTCGCGATCCCGCTCAGGGTATTCAGGTCGGCGTCGGAGCCGTAGGCGACGGTGAAGACCATGTTGCCTCGGCCGTTCTGATCCAGCGCACTCAGCAGTGGGGCGATATCCTGGGTACTGCTCCCCACGATCCGTGGAACGGCGCCCACGTTGGGTACGTTCCGCCTGCTGAAGTTGCCGGATGCGTTCTCCTTGCCGTCGGTCATGGCGACCACCACGTTTATCCTCTCCTGGTCGACTCGCTCGGCGAGCAACCGGTGCCCCAGCCAGAGGGCGTAGTAGAAGGCCGTATTGCCGTTGGCCTTCAGCCCCTCGACCTTGGACAGCAGCCTCTGCCGGTTGTCGCCAAGTCGACCGAGCGGCTCGTAGTCCACGATATCGCTGGAGAAGGTGAGCAGCCCCACCCTCTCCTCGTCGGATGGTATCTGCTTCAAGAAGGAGACCAGCGCCTCCTTGGTCCGGGCCAGCTTCTCCCCATCCATGGAGCCCGAGACGTCCACCACCAGCATTATGTTGGCCCGTCTCTTCAGCCCGGAGGCCCAGGCACCACTCAGGTAGGTCAGGGTGCCGGGGACCGGCATCTGCAGCAGCTTGGGCTGCTCGGTGGAGATCCCTTCCGACTTCAGCGGCGACTTGCCCATGTCGTAGGCCAGGTCCACCGGCCGGAAGCCGTGCTTCACTACGATCGCCTGTCCCTCTGGTCCAGTGAGGAACCGGGAGAACTCCAGGAAGGCCCGCCGCTGATCGGGGGTGAGGTCCGGGGTCTCCAGCAGTACCAGCGGGTGGTCCAGCATGAGTGTGCCCTCGGATGGATGGACGGCCCGTAGCTTGTCGCCCCTGCTCTGTTGGTTGAAGTCGAACACCGATGCCTCGGGCAGCACCGTAGCCGACAGGCCCCTGGCCCCCTCGCGAAGGAGGTAGTCCACCAGGGCAGCGTCGGACTCACCACCATAGCGGGCGATGGTCCTCTCGATCTCGGCCACGTACCGCCTTACCTCTTCGCGGTCGGCATCGGCCTTGGTGAGTCCGTAACCTTTGCCGGCGCCGGCGTAGAACTCGGCCACGAGGGCGAGCATCCCCGAGGCCGAGGCTCGAGGCGAGCCATGGCTCCAGCGGTAGTCCGGATTTCCCGATGCACGCTTCAGCAGGGTCGCCCAACCCCGCTCTTCCAGGCTCCCTAGCTCCCCTTCTCGGCCCTGCCAGGTGGCGATGACCACCGGAGTCGTGGCGTACCGCACCACGGTGCCGATGATGGAGGAAGAGTCCGGGCGCGCCGACTGCCATGCCTCGTCGAGGCTCTCCAGCCAGAGGGAGGAGTCTGGGCTGACGCCCACCAGATCACCGGCGGCCATCGCATCCTGCATCCCCTGGATCTCGAGCTTCACACCCCGAACTTTCACCGCCGTCTTGGTGTTGTAAGCGCTTACCAACTCCTCGAAGAGGCGGGCCTTGTTGGGGTCATATGCAACCTGGATCTCCTTCAGCGGCCCTGGGGTCGCCAGCTTTGCGGGGCCCGTGTCCTCCTCCTCGCAGCTGTCCACCATCACTGTGAGCAGACAGCAGGAAAAGAACAGGGGAACGAACACGGACAGCAGGAGCCGCTTCATTCGTCTTCTCCCCTACTTCTCGTAGCTGTTCACGAACCAGGTCCCCAGGGAGACCAGGCCGGATCGGGAGGCCTGACGCATCTTGGAGGAGGAGGGAACCCGCTCCTTGAAGCCGAAGGCGCTATAGCGCTTGATCAGGCTGCCGGCGTGGTCGGTCGAAACGTCGGGACTCGCCGGCCTGAGCCCGAATTGCAGTGTGGCCACCTGCTGCGGCTCGGAGAGAAGGAACTGCTTGAACAGCACGGCCGCGTCCTTCTCGCCCGCGGAGGTCTCCTTCTCCTTGCCCATGTAGATGGCAAAGGGGAAATCGTACCAGGCCACAGGGTCTGGGTAGACCACCACCAACCCGTCTCCCCACCGCTTCTCGATCGATTCGGCGTTGAGAAGGAGGTAGTTCTCCATCACCTGACCTGCGTCGCCGGCCGAGGGGCCGTACAACACCATGTTCTCGGCTCCGTAGGGCTGGAAATCCACTACCGTGTCCATGAGCTGCCTCAGCCAAGCGAGGAAGTTGGGGTTGCTCAGCTCTTCGGCGGAGACGGATGGCTTCTTGTAGTAGGCGCCCGCAGCGCTCACCATAGCGGCGAGACCCGCCGGGTCGCGCTTGGGGTGGGGGATCACCAGCTTGAAGCGACCCCAACTGCTCTCCCCACCTAGCTCCGCCCAGCCACTGGAGACGGCCGCGGCATGGGCCATCTCCCAGTCGAGGGGCCTGCCATACTTCTTCTCCAGCACCATTGCCCTGGACTTGAAGACCGCCCACACTTCGGGAGAGAGGGCCACCGACTGGTCGCGGTACTGCCCGCCAGCCAGGAAGATGTCCTGCTGGTAGCGATCGGCGGAGACGGCGTTGGCCTGGTTAACCCAATCGCGGGACTCCGCCACCCAGGCAGTCGGCGGGGTCTGGAACTCGCCGTTGGCCCACTTATTGAGGGCAGTCACCCCGTCCAGAGGATACACCTCCACGGTGACCTTGCGCCGAACACCATCCAACTCGTACTCCTTGTTGGAGAACTCCTTGGCGGCGGCGGAGACCCAAGGCTCAGCGGCGATTGCGCAGGCAACGCTCACCTGGATGGGTCCCGTGGGCTTGGCGGGCTCCGATGGCCGGCTAGTCACCATGTACAGGATAGCAGCGACCATGGTCAGCGCCACGATCAGGATAGCCAATCTCGTCGGTCGCATGGAGGAACCTCTTCTCCCCCTCCTCGCTACGAGAGGGGGGCCGGGGGATAGTCAGATCTCCAGTATCGCACCACAGTGGTCCTGCACGCCGTCACCCTGAGCCGTTACTCACTGTCATCCCGAGCAGATTGCTGAGAAACCGCGGCGGTTTGCCCCCAACCCTTGTCACCCTGAGCGCAGCGAAGGATCTCTATTCTAGTAGTGCAGGGCGCTCTGCCCTGCCGTCCAGTTACCTGCCCTGCGCCGTTGCCCACGGGTCTGGATGCGAGCAGAGCGGGCGGTTGTGCGCACGTACCCCAACGGGTGGCAGGGCACAGGGCCCTGCACTACTACTGATTGCACTAGGTGGCGTGAGCCGCCTGCCTGCCGGGGTCTCGCCCGCCCCATCCCTGTGACTCTGAGTAGCCCGCCCCCATCTGTCATTCTGAGTGACCCGCCCTCATCTGTCATTCTGAGCAGGCCGCAGCCTGCGAAGAATCTCCTGTTGACGTGGACCCGGAGATCCTTCGGCGCTGTGGCACCTCAGGATGACAGAAGAGAGTCGCGCCTCAGAATGGCAGAAAGGCTAACTGCCGCTGGTCTTTCTCTTGGCCCGGCGCTCTTCGAGCTGCTGCTGCAGGAAGTTGTTGTCCAGCAGGTCGTCAACCTGCTGCTCCACGCTGATACCCCGAGCGGTAACCAGGCCACGGGCCCTCTCCACCGCTTCCTGCTCCTCCCGGAGAAGCGATTCGGGGGAGAAGCGGCTCCGCAGATCGAGGTCGGAAAGTGCCCTGCCCTGGGCCTCGGCGGCCTTCCGCTCGGCGATCAGCGCCAGGAGCCGGCCCTTCTGGGCCCTCAGCATGTCGATGCGGGCCTGCAGCTTGATCTTGGCATCGCGAAGCTGGGCAGACTGTCCCTGGACCTCGCCCTCCTGCTCCTGCTTGAACTCCAGCATCTCCAGGAGGGAGTTGTAGGTGGCCTGCCGGCTGGCGGCCAGCGCCGCCACGGAGGCACGGCGGGATGAGTCGCCCTCCTTCTCCTCCAACTCCAGCAGCCGGTCTATCTCGCCGTCCGCCTTCTCGATCTGCGCCTTCAGATCGGAGATCTCGCGGTCCAGGGTGCGCTCCCTACCCAGACACTCGCCCAGGGCGACGGTTATCTTCTCCATGCTGCCCTGCAGCAGGTTGATCTGCTCGTCGAAGACCGCCGGCTTGTTGGCATTGAGCGCCCGGTCCAGCAGATCGTTGAGATTGGCGTTCAGCAGCAGCTTCACCCTGTCCAGGATCCCCACGTACCCGGCCATTGCTACCTCCCACAGGCTGTTCGATTACGGAATAGGCGACGGCTCGGCCATCATCATAATGGTAGCGCCAAGAGGACAGCTTCCCAGACTACCAACTACCGCTGGCAGGATGGACAGACCCCGGCGACCTCGAGGCTGTGGTGCTGGATGCGGTAGCCGGTGCGGGACTGGATCTCTTCCAACATGCCGGCCACAGGGCAGCCCTCCAGATGGAGCACCTGGCCGCAACTGGAGCACACCAGGTGATGGTGATGGCCCTCCATGCCGCAGGCCGTGTAGGCCATCCGCTCGCCGTCCCGGACTCGGCCCACGTAGCCGGTGCGCTCCAGCAGGTCGAGGGTGCGGAACACCGTGGCACGTCCCACCTTCACACCCTCGTCCCGCAGATCATTCAGCAGATCCTCCGCAGTGAAGTGGCGTGAGTGGGACACGATGAACTCCACCAGGCAGCGCCGCTGCCCGGTGATGGAATAGCCACGGGAGGCCAGCCCCCGCAGGACAGCCGGGGCCGTGGAGGCAGAGTGGTTGTTGGTGTTGGAATTGGTACTATTCATCACCCCAATCCTAGTGGACGGGCACGTAACCGTCAAGTTGCTGGGGTGACCTCCAGCACGCTGGTGTCCTTCAGACCCATGCCGGTAACGGCCACCAGCACCCTATCCTCGGAGCGGATGGCTCCCTGCTGAAGCAATCGCGGGAGCACCGCGAAGGCCGTGGCCGAGGTGGGCTCGCAGAAAATCCCCTCCAGGGTCGCTAAGTCCCGCTGAAATCGCAGGATGTCCTGGTCGGGCGCGGCGGCACCGCTCCCTCCCGACGATCTGGCCGCGCTCACGATCATCTGGCCACGACTGGGACGCCCGATGGAGATGCCACCGGCCACCGTTGGGAAGGTGGGGATCACCTCAGTCCGTTCCAGCTCCCGCTCGAGGGCGTCCACAATCGGCATGCACCCCGTGGCCTGGGCCACGTGCATTTTGGGCAGCCGTTCGAGCAGCCCCAATTCCTTCAGCTCCCCGAAGCCGCGCCAGGACCCGAGGAAGAGGGAGCCGTTCCCAACCGGCACCACGATGTGCTCCGGAGGGTTGTAATCGAACTGCTCGGCCACCTCGTAGGCGAAAGTCTTGGTGCCCTCCAGGAAGAAGGGGTTCCAGTTGTGGGAGCCGTAGTAGGCCCCATCCAGGCGGCAGCGACCCATAGCTGCCTCGGTCACGTCGTCTCGGGTTCCCCCTATGGGCACTACCTCAGCCCCGTAGAAGGCAATCTGGGCCTTCTTGGCGGCGGGCGCGGACTGCGGAACGTAGATGCTGGCCTCGATACCCGCCCGAGCGCAGTAGGCGGCGATGGAGGCGCCGGCGTTGCCCGAGGAATCCTCCACCAGCCGCCTGACCCCCACCTCCCTCGCCTTGGTGACCATGGCGGTCGTGCCCCTGTCCTTGAAGGAGGCGGTGGGGCTGAAGAACTCCAGCTTGGCATACAGGTGAGGCAGCCCTAACCTCTCCCCCAGCACCCTAAGATGCACCACCGGGGTGTCCCCCTCACCCATGGAGACGGGGTCGTCACTATCGACCGGCAGCACGGCCCGAAAACGCCAGAGCCCCCTCTCGCCAGGATCGCCTCTCACCACCATCAGCCGCTCGTCGTGAGGCAGAGCAGCTAGAGGCGAGAGGTCCAGCCGGACCTCCAGCAACCCTTCACAGGAGGGACAGCTCCAGAGCGGCTGATGGTCTGGAAGCTCGCGTTGACAGCAGGAGCAAGACAGGGATGCGGGCACCCTTGGTTGAGTGTTCACTGGTCACTCCACGAGACGATCTCCACGCGGCACTCGGTCCGGCAGACATGGTAACAGGCGCGCTGCCCCCATGCTAGTTGTCCGTATTGGACACGTAGCGCGGGGGCAGAAGGGTAGTATATAATGATCTTGTTTCTGCAACTAAGTTGCAATGCTACCGCTACGTCCTGGCTGCGAAGCCCGTTTTTTGTTGAGTTCTGGCTGCGACTCAGTTGCAGTACTCTGAAGGGAGGAGCCACCTTGCCAGACCTTTCCACGCGAAAACCTGCCGACGTTATCGCCTTCCATGGGCACGATTGCCCTGGACTCACCATTGGCTACCGAGCCGCCCTCATCGCCCTGCGCGAATTGGAGATCCAGCGCGCCCAGGACGAGGAGTTGGTGGCCATCTGCGAGACCGACGCCTGCGGCGTTGACGCCGTCCAGTTCATCACCGGCTGCACCCTCGGCAAGGGCAACCTGATACTACGCGACTGGGGTAAGCAGGTGTTCAGCTTCGGGCGCCGCTCGGACGGCAAGATGCTCCGAATCGCCCTCCGCCACCGCCCCAGGGAGAACAAGCCGGACTCCGAGGAGGCTCGGAGAGAGCGCATCCAACACCTCCTTACCGCTCCGGAAGAGGAGATCTTCGACGTCCGGTGGGTCGACAAGCCGCTACCCTCCCAGGCCCGCATCTTTCAATCGGTCCAATGCAGCCAGTGCGGCGAAGGGGTAATGGAGGCGCGAGCGCGGCTACGGGACGGCAAACCCCTCTGCCCTGAATGCTACGGCGAGCCCTACAGCAGGTTCTGTTAAGGATGGTGGCATGCAGTACCGCTTCAAGCTGCATCAGTCCGCTGGCATGATGGGAAGCCCTTCACATCGGCCGACGTCAAGTTCATCTTCGAGCAACTGCTGCTGAAGTAGCACTCCCGCGAAGAATCCGGCCAGCCTGAAGCCGGTGGGCACCGGACCCTTCCGCTTCGTGGAGTACAGGAAGGGCCAGCTGATAAGGCTCCTCCGACCCACCTCTCGAGGTAGGGCTACCCGGTGACCTCCATCTACTTGCGGTCCAACTCCTCTCGCACGGCCTTGGCCAGCATCTCCAACCTCACCGACTTGCGAACGTAGGCGCTGGCGCCCAGCCGCTGCGCCTCCTGGACACGATCGGATTGGGAGAAGCCAGACACGATGATGGCCGGAGTGCCCGGCCTCAACTCCAGGACCCGCCGGTAGGTTTCCGCACCATCGATACCCGAGGCCATGATCATGTCCAACAGCAGGAGGTCCACGGGGTGCTCGGCCAGATAGGCCAGGGCTTCCTCTCCGCTGGCGGCCTCCACTACCTTGTAGCCCAGCCTTTCCAAAAGCTGCCTCTCTACCTCCCGTTGAAGCCGGTCGTCGTCCACCACCAGCACCTTCTCGGCGCCACCCCGCAACTCCTCCGGGGCAGTCACATCCGGTAGATCTCGGCAGATGGGCAGGTAGATGTTGAAGGTAGTTCCCCTCCCCACCTCGCTCTCCATCTCCACATAGCCCTTGTGGTCCCCAACGATCGATTGGACTATGCTCAATCCAAGGCCGCAGCCCCGTCTCCTGGCTCGAGTCTTCGTGGTGAAGAAGGCATCGAAGATCTTGTCCTGGATCTCCACGGGAATCCCACACCCGGTATCGGCCACCTGGAGCCTGACATATTCACCCTTCTCCAGCCGCTCGCCATACCCGATCGGGTTCTCGACGTACAGGTTTTCGGTCCTTATTGTGAGCGTGCCGCGGTCACCCATCGCCTCTCGGGCATTGGAGATCAGGTTGACCACCACCCGGAGCAGCTGTGCCGGGGAGCCGCTGGCGGGAAGGATGTCCTCCACCAGACCCAGCTGGACCGCTAGGGTCTCAGGTGCCCCGACCATCTGCCCCACGGCATCCTTCACCAACTGGTTGAGGTCCACCGGTTGCCGGTCGAAGTGCCCCCTCCTGCCCAACGCCATCATGTCCTCGTTGATGGCGACCATCCGCTCGGCCGCCTCCAGCATAGCATCGCAGTAGTCCAGAGCGGGGTGGCCGTCCGGCAACTGGGCCTTGATCAGCTCGGGATAGGCGATCATCGGCGACAGCAGGTTGTTGAAGTCGTGAGCCACCTGGCCGGCCACTCGCCCGGCAGTCTCCATCCGCTGCGCCCTCAACAACTGCTCCTCTAGCCGCTTGTGTTCGGTGACATCCCTGCCGACGCCCACCAAACCGATGATCCTGCCATCAGGGGCATGCAGCGGCGCCTTGTGCGTGTGGATGATGCTCGCGCGGGGTCGATGGGGATGATACTCCTCGGTGTCCACCGAGACTCCAGTCGTCAAGACGCGACTATCGTCCGCCGCTATCCTCATGGCCTGCTCAGGCGGGTGTAGATCCTCGGGCAGCTTGCCAATGAGGTCATCTTTCGGGCGACCAAACCTGCGCGCCATCTCGGAGTTCACCATGACGTAGCGCCCATCCGCGTCCTTGACCAGGACGGTATCGTCCACCGCTTCCACCAGCACCCGATACAGCTCCTCGCTCTCCCGCAGCGCCTCCTCCGCCCTCTTCCGCTCAGTTACGTCGCGCAACACCACAACCCGGCTCACCAGCTGCCCGCGCCAATCAGCGAGGGGAGACGATCGGACATCGTAGGTGTGAGGGCCATCTTCGGAAGGCAGTACAATCTCGCCACCAGGATCAGCGACACCCAATCTCCCAACCTCGCTCCCCCATTTCTCGGTCCAGAACTCCCGCACTGACTGTCCCACCAACTTCGAGGCCGGCTGTCTCAGCGCCTTCGCACCCGCAGGATTGAGGGAAATGATACGGTTCTCCGCATCCAGTACGATCACCGCATCGCCCATCCCCTCGATAACAGCCTCTCGGGATACCGCGACGATGTCGCCCATTCGCAAGCTGGAAACGCTCAAGGAAAAGACCAGACTCGCCATCGTTATGGCGATGGGGGTCAGGTCAAAGTGGGGAAAGGGATTGAAGCTGGAGAGATACAGGATGTTGCTGAACCAGGGCACCAGAGCCAGCATCAGCAAGCCGCTAGCCTGCCATCGGTACATATGGACCGAGTGGACCAGCATCTGGAGGATAATCGCTATCACTCCAATGCCGAGGCTGTAGCCGTAGAGGGTATGGATCCAGAATGCGATGCCCCGCTCGAAGACAAGGGCCGAGAAGGCTCCAATTTCCACTAGTGAAGCATCGGTCCAGAACAACCAGTGGTGCTCGTTCGTGAGGGCGAGCACCACGCTCAGCGCCGGAGGGGTACACAGCAGGGCCAGATTGCGCCGCGTAAGCCACTGCTCGCGACCGCTGAACTGGAGAGTGAAGACGAACAGCGCCACCGGGATGGCCATGATGCCCGGATACTGGAGCTTCGCCCAAAGGATCTTCAGCTCCAGAGTAGGACTCCCCAACTCCAGGGAGTAGCCAACGGACCAGGCAGCGCAGGCAAAGAGGATCATGGCTATGATCCTCGCCCCGCGCAGCGGTTCACATCGCCATAGATACAGTCCCGAGACAGCCGAGACCGACGCCGCCGAGATCAGCACCAGGGTATAAGGCGTGTCCTGCCAGCCCATTCCTCACATCCGGATAGGATTAATGCCCTGCCTCGACCTCGGTGAGGGCCTCGTCCAGATAGCCCAGGGCGATGTCGGCCTCAGCACGGGTAATCGCCATGGGCGGGCAGAGCCGCCGGGAGTTGCTGCCGCATCCCAGCATAGCCACGCTCTTCCCGAAGCAGCTATGGATCACACGGTTCCGCTCCGCAGATGGGGTCCGCCCGCGATGATCTCGTCGGTCTCCTTGAACATCGGGAACGCTCCTTCCCCGAGGAGGGAGGCCCCACGCTTCCCAGCCAGGGCGTGGTGGGAATATGGGCCAAGTGTGCGGCAACATCATAGCCGACGGCGTCCCGCACGTCCAAGTAGCGTCGTACCGCCACGAAGGTAGACGAACAGTTGGCGAACATGCTATGTATGTGAATGTGGTTCCGGGGCGGAATTCTACCATCGTGTCAGTCACCATCCCAATCCGAGTGCGCTCATGGGAGCCTTCAAGTTCGAACTGGAGAGGAGGGTCGCAGATGAGTCACTTGTTGCGACTTCTCGTGGTGTCGCTGCTGGCATCGTCGTCACTGGTCGGAGTCGCCAGCGCTCAGCTGCAGCCAGAGTTCAAACTCGGCTTCAAGGCCCTAGCCAGTCATGTCCCCGAGGTAGTCGGCCAACCCCTTGAGAACGAGCACTGGGGAACCAATGGCGACTCCCTCCAACAGACCAGCAACGGGCTGATGGCCTGGCGTAAAGCCGACAACTGGACCGCCTTCACCAACGGCGCCATGACCTGGATCAACGGACCCGTCGGAGTGCAGTCCAGGCCCAACGACCTGCGCTTTGATTGGGAGAAGGATCAGCCGTCCAACCGAGTCCACGGTGACGACATCCTGGTGACGGTGGTCAAGGTGATCGATGGGAACACCGTAGACGTTCAGATCGGCGGCGCGACAGTCCCAGTCCGATACATCGGCATCAGCATCCCCGAGAGCGTGGATCCTCGCCGACCCTCTGAAGTCATGGATGAGGAAGCCTCAAAGAAGAACAGGGAGTTGGTTGAAGGGCAGCAGCTCTTCCTCGAAAAGGATGTGAGTGAGACGGACGGCCATGGCCAACTGCTGCGTTACGCCTACCTTCAGGACGGTCGCATGGTCAACGAGGAACTGCTTCGCCTCGGCTACGCCCAGGTGGCCACTAGCCCTCCAGACGTCAAGTACGTGGAGCGGTTCAAGGCAGTCGAGCAGGAGGCGAAGCAAGCCCATCGCGGGCTTTGGGGACCGGTGGAGATGTACGGCGGACCGCAGCCCCAGCAGGTTGGAGTGCCCACTCCGACACCAGCCGGTGTTGCCCCAGACACTTCGTCCAGTTCTGGAGCCTGTCCATGTCAGCCTGGCCAGTCTGGGACAAGAGGACCCAATAAATGAGGTATGTTCTGGCACTCCGCAGCCCAGTCGGTCGTGCGCCCAGAACCCCCGCGCTTATGGTCACATGTTTAGCTCCTGGTTCTCCAGCACGTTGCTCAGCCCGAAACCCCAATGCCTTTCGGCGGTTGGCTTCTGTCCTTTCCGCAGCTATTGCTCATCCTCTGATAGACCGTGGTAGATAGCGGCCGAACCCGGCCGTCTGCATCAGCCTACCCTCCTGCACCATCACCCTGCCTCGAAGGACGGTGGTGGCCGGTTTGCCTCGAATCGTCCATCCCTCGTGAGCCGTGTAGCCTGCCAGACTGTGCATGTCCTTGCCTTCGATCCTCCACTCTCTTTCGGGATCGATCAGCACCAGGTCTGCGTCCGCTCCCACCGCGATGACACCCTTCTTAGGTGCCAGACCGAAGATCCGAGCAGGGGCTTCGCACAGCAATTCCACAAGCTTCGGCAGGTCGATCCGGTTCTTGGCCACGCCTTCGCTGAACATCAAAGGCAGCATGGTCTCGACGCCCGGCATGCCGAAGACGATCTCGGGGAACTTCTCATTAGGAAGGCTCTTGTTGTTCCATGGCCAGGCGGCATGATCAGAACCCACGGTATTCACGCTTCCGTCCGCCGCAGCTCGCCATATGGACTCCAACTCGCACCTCTCCCGAAGCGGTGGAGCGATCTTGGCCAGGCCACCCTGCCTGGTCATCTCCTCGTTGGTCAGAGTCACGTACTGCGGGCAGGTTTCCGTCCAAACCTGCTGTCCGGTCAATCTGGCTTGATGGGCAAGGGCAATAGCCTCGCCCGTGCTCATATGCACGAGGTACAGGGGACAGCGTGCCAGCTTCGCTATCGTGAGCACCCTGAAGGTAGCCTCGGCCTCGGCCTCGGGCGGGCGAACATCTGCGAAGTTCTCGGGAGTGTAACGCCCCTGGGCAGCGAACTTGTCTTCCAGGTAATCGATCACGTCGCCATTCTCGGCATGGCAGCAGAAGACCCCGCCACGCTGCCCGATGTACTCCAGCGCTTCGAACAGGTTGTAGTCGTCCCACATGATGCCGCGTTTGCGGTAGGCCATGAATACCTTGAAGCTGGTAACGCCCGCGTCGAAAGCATCGTCGAACGGGGCGTGACCGCCCCGTTCGGGGGCATTCAATCGGCAGTGCATGGCAAAATCGATCAGGGATTGCGCCTCGCCCTCTTCCCTCATGTTGCCGAGGAACTCCTTCACCGGCATCCCCACCTTCCCCTGTATATAGGGGATCATGGTGGTGACCCCACCGAAGGCAGCAGCAGTGCTGAGACTGGCGAAGCTGTCCGCGTGGCCACTGTAGCTGTCCAGATGAACGTGAGCGTCGATGACGCCCGGTATCACGATCTTCCTGGAGGCATCGAGGCGCTCGGCGTTCTCACTACCGACGACCAGAGTGCCAGGAGCCACGACGCCGACGATAGTTTCTCCGCTGATGAGTATCGTAGCTTCGCTCACAGCACCGCCTGTCACCACGCGGCCACCTTCGATGATCATGTCGATCGGCCTGTTCATCTCGTCTCTGTCTCCTTTCGCAGGCTTGCGGATTAACAGCAAGTTCTCGGTGACTACCGGCTATCGTTCAGCACAGATGGTCGTGAAGCGCATGCTGTCACAGCGCCCCGCGCAGAGCATCCGGGACCGGCTGCTCCCATGGGTCCGAGAGCTGCAAGGGGGCGTTACCTTATTGGATAGTCGAACAGAATGTGGGGAATCATCAACGGGATGTGCGGGAAGACGGCAACCAATATCATGTCCACAATCATGATGCTTATGAACGGAATAGATGCCCGGACTGCCTGTTCGTAACTCGTCCCCGCGAGCGAGGTTGAAACGAAGAGATTGAGCGCCACCGGCGGCACGATCATTCCCAGGCCCATATTGATGACGAAGAGAACGCCCCAGTGGATGGGATCGACACCGACGAAGGTCAGCAGCGGCATGAACGTCGGCATGAAGCCGAAGATCATAGCCGGCGCCTCCAGCACCATTCCGAGGATGACGAACACGAAGCTCATGAGGAAGATCACCGCCAACTTGTTGGTGGTGATCTGTCCAATGGTATCTACCACCGTCATGGATACCAGATCGCGGGCCAGCACGAAACCCAGGAAGGATGAGGTAGCGGACATGAAGAGCACCATACTGCTCGTGTGGCTTGCCTTGATCACTGTGTTGTAGAGGAGCCGCGGCTTCGCAACCCGGTAGAGGAAGAAGCTCAGAAGGAGAATGTAGGCCACCAGGACAGTGCCGACCTCGGCCGGGGTGAAGACTCCTCCGAGAATGCCGCCGAGCAAGAGCACCAGCGAGAAGAGCCCAGGCACCGCTCGCAGGACGCGTGGCACGATCAGTTCACGTGGCACGTGCTCACTTGGATACCCGTTCCGACGTGAGTGCACAAACGCTACCAGCATGAAGCTGGAGGCAACCAACAGGCCGGGTAGAATGGTAGCGGCAGCGAGGCGGCTGACTGAAGCGTTGATAGCGCTCGCGAACAGGATCAGGGTGATGGACAGGGGCGCTGTCATTCCCAGGGTCCCTGCTGCTCCCTGAAGTGCGGCGCAGAAGTCGGCTTTGTATCCTCGTTGCTTCATCTCCGGGATCATCAGAGAACCTATTGCAGCCGTGTCCGAGACGGCGGAACCCGAGATGTCTCCGAAGAGGAAGGAGGCCACCACATTGGATGCGGCGAGGCCGCCACGGAGCCGGCCGACCAGCACCTGAGCGAAGTCCACTATGTATCTGGCGATCCCGATCTCATGCATCAAGCTACCGGATAGGACTAGGAGCGGCACGGCGAGAAAGGTGATCGCGGAGATGCCAAAGAAGATCTGCATGGCACCGGTGCTGAGGGGGATGTTGCCCAGGATGCTGATATATAGCGTGGCCAGCAAGCCCAACGAGAAGGCCACCGGCACCCCGATGAGGAGTGGAAGGACGAACATCACAGCCAGGGCACAGAAGCGCGACATACCGGTCAGCGGTATGTACTGGCCAATAGGCAGCAAGAAGAGAGCTAACAGCGCTGCCGCGATGGTCAGTTTGGCGAATACTGTCTGCCAGGCAGACGAGGCTAGGTTGCGACGAGCCCAGTGGACGAGCATGATCGCGCTGGCCAGAGGGATGGCCACGTAAGTTACACTCAGCGGCCACTGCAAGGCCCCTGGGCGAGTCCGCGACGCGATGTCCATTGCCTCGGTGCTAGAGATCAGCAGGACCACGATATATGCGCAGGACAACCCCTCTGCCAGCACTGCCATCCGGTCTCGCCAGAGGGGGGGAAGTGATCGTATCAAGAAGTCGATGTTGACGTGCTTGTTGTGGAGGTAGCAAGTGCTGATGCCAAGGAAGGTCGCCCAGATGAACACTGTAACCGCCAGTTCATCCGACCAGGAAAGAGAGTCGTTCAAGACGTAGCGAAAAAACACGCCCACCAACATGATCGAGGCGAAGGCTACGGTGAATAGGACGTAGAGAGCCTCGGTGAGGTTGTCCAGGGCATCGCTGACTCGTACCAACCAGTATGTCCAATTGGGAGCGTCCGCGGCGATCTCTACGGCGACGGCTCCGTTGCTCTGCTGGGCCAACACCTGACGCGTCTTGGGCATGGTGACCACCCCCGCTTAGAAGTCGTGTGCTTGGACGAAGGGCAACCGCTCATCTCAGCCCTCTGCTACAGGGAGGGTTCGGTGCAAGGCCCCGAACCCTAACCCCATTGCCAGCGGCCGATCCTGAGCCGTCCCTACTGCTGCGACTGGTACAATTGACTGGCGACGTCCAGATCGATCTTGCCCTTCTGCTGCTCGGCCACCTCTTTCCAGACGCTCTCGCGAGTTGCAGTCCACTGAGCGAGATCCTCTTTCGTAGGCTCGTAGATCTGCATACCTTGCTGCTTCAACTCCGCGGTGTCCTGTGTAACCCGCTCGGCGGCCTCTTTACGGTTCCGGGCATCCGCCTCAACCGCCGCTTCGAGCAGGATCTTTTGATGCTGGGGAGAGAGTGAAGCGAACTTCTTGCCGTTGACGAACATCGGCTCGAAGATGGCCTGATAGTCCAGTCGGATGTTGTATTTCACGACTTCGTACCATTTCGCCACCTTCAGTCCAGTGATGATCGCGTTCATGCCGTCAACGACACCCTGCTGGAGCGCGGGATAGAGCTGCGCCCACTCCACCACGGTAGGGTTGGCTCCCCATGACTTGACCGTGGCCAGGTCGATGGGGGTATTCACCACACGGACCTTCAGCCCCTTGATATCGGCTGGGGTCTTGATCTGCTTGTGACGCGTCTGTATATCCCTGCTCGCACCATAGCTTGCCGAGAACAGGTACTTGACACTTGTGTCCTTCTCCAGTGTCTCGATCGCCTTGCGCCCGATGGGACCATCCAGGGACTTGAGTATGTTGTCGTAGCTCTTGAACAGGAAGGGCAGGTCGTACACCAAGAACCCGCTGGTGATGGCGGCGGCATTACCATTGGACACCTGGCCTATGTCCACACTGCCCTGCATCACCGACTGAGCCAGCTGCGTCTGCGATCCCAAGGAATTGTAGAAGTTGCGGACAACGAGC
Source organism: Chloroflexi bacterium UBA6077 (assembly GCA_002436065.1). Taxonomy (GTDB): domain Bacteria; phylum Chloroflexota; class UBA6077; order UBA6077; family UBA6077; genus UBA6077. Next base: position 112,630 of record DIXP01000092.1, on the reverse strand, counting down.
TCCCCGTTGCTCTTCTTCTCCACGATCTCGGCCAGAGCATCGAGGCCAATGCAGGTTACGTCGCCTTTAGGGTTGCCGCAACCCGCCCGCAGCTCGACAACTTGGCCAGCGGGCTTGGGCGCGGACTGCGCCGGTTGAGCAGCCGGATTGGCAGCAGGCTGCGCAGGTTGGGAGGCGGGCTTGGCTGCAGCTTGCGTAGGTTGAGCAGCGGGCTGCCCACCTGAACTGCACGCCGGAAGGAAGAGCACGGGTACCATGATGAGCACAGACGCGATGATGAGGGAAGCCAGAGACCAACGACCGAGAATCCTTGCAATCATCTCGTGTTCTCCTTAAGAGTTGACTTGGCTCCAGGCTAGTATCCCTTGTGCAAGATCGGGTAACCCAAGTCGGGCCGCTGCTATGTAAGGACCTCTACGAGCGGCCGCTACAAGCGTCTGGCAGCAACAACTTCCAGTGCTCTCCTTCTATATGCTACCTAATGCTACCTACTCCTATCGTTGCTGCATCCAGACTCGCGCCAGAAGCTGGCCACCTCCGAACCAATGGCAAACCAGACACCCGGATGGTCGGTGATGTACCTCAACAGCCGCTCCAGCAGATGGATCCGCCCTGGGCTACCGATGCACTGCGGGTGGAACATTGGCACGTAGCAGAGCCCATACTTGTAGTAGCCGTCGAACTCGCTGGTCCAAATCCCAAACACATCTTCGTAGCTGGCGATGCGGCTCTGCCCTCTGGGGAAGGGGGGGTCGAAGCTGTAGATGAAATACGGGAAATCGTCCAACTCCCAGTGGGCGGGTATCTCCACCAGCGAAGTCTGCTCTCCCTCCAATTCCAGAAAGTAAGGTCGGTCATCTCCCCGCATGAAGCTGGTCCAAGTGAACTCAAGTTCATGCAGCAACCGAATGGTATCTGCGGTCATCTGGCCCATTGGGGTACGCCACCCATAGGGCCGCTGCCCCGTCACTCGCACTAGCGCATCAATCCCCTTGAGGAAGACCTCGCGCTGCTGCTCTCGATCGAGAACGCCGTAGTTCTCATGCTCGTATCCATGATGTCCGATCTCGTGTCCCCGACGCACCACCTCCTTAATCTGGCCAGGGTAAAGTTCCGCAACCCTTCCCGGCACCATGAACGTTGCCCTGACGCCGTATCGTTCCAACACGTCGAGCACGCGCTCGATCCCTCGTTCCGGTCCGAAGCGCCCTATGGAGAGAACGCTGGGCTGGTCGATGGTGCCTGGGTCCATGCCGAGCCAGACGTACTCCGCATCGACGTCGAAGGTGAGCATGACTGCACAACGGGCCCCATTAGGCCAGCGGACAGCCGTGTCTAGACTCATAGTGCCACCTTTCGCCCTTTCACTCCAAGGTGTATTGCGAATAGTCGTTCTCGCAGACAGGCCCTGGGGCGGCCCACAATTTTCCAGCGGTCACGTCCATCACTACAGAAGCGACAGTGCAGATGGTTCCCTTCTCTACTTTCTCTGGAACGTGCCTGCAGACAGACTCCGGCACACCATAGTGGTCACGTAGCGCCTCTTGAAGGTCTGTCACCGTGATGGAGCCGCGCTTGGGCGCCAGCGCACTCCGAACCCGATGGTCGCGATACAGGGAGTCTGGGAACTGAATCACGCCCGTATCCTTCAGCTTCGCTTGGGCAACTAGGCTGCGGAAGTGATTCGAGTGCACCAGAATCCCCTGCTCCGGGAAAAGAGGAAACGCATCGTCAGGCGATGTCTCAAGGTCGATCGCTTCGCCAGGGGTCTGCGCCAGCACGTGGTTGGAAGAGAAAGCCCGTGGCGTGCGGAGAACATCCCCCAACGCCAACGACAAGCGCTCCCGCGTCAGGATCCGGCGCCGGATGATGGCGATTGGGATGCCTTCCCGACCAATATCCTGATCTGATTGAAGGAAATTGCCGACCACGCCGAGGCCGGCACCGTTGAGGCCGATGCGGCAGACGATCCCAGCCTCGACCAGAGTCAGTATTGCGGGTCCGATATCTGGTTTCATCGCCAGCACGATCACCGAGTCCCGGCAGGGCGGGAGCCAATCCCAGTTCTGTCCCATCAGGAGGTGCCCATCCCTCGTAGCTTCCTCCAAACAGGCGACACTGGTACAGCCATCTGCGTTGGACTCGCTGCTCCGTTTCCCTGCCCAGAACAGCAGTTCGGTGCGAGAGTTCAAGGCAACTATGGCTTCGAATTCCTGCTCAGCACCCTGTGCGATCGCTTCCATCTCGACCACGATATCGGGATCAAAGTCCGCCATCTTGGCAGCGAACTGCCGTGCCAGTCCCTTCACCTGGGGCCACTCCAGCCCTGCACGTTCGGCAAAGGCCGGCATGTAGATATCCAGGCTTTTCTGGATCCGATCCCCAGCCAGACGACCATAGGCCCGGCCTCGTTCCCTGGAGGGACCCTCGACTCTCACAAGCGGTACGGGCTTGACCATGAATCCAACCTCTCAATAGTTCTCCCGCCACCATTGGGCGAGCTCAGAACCGCGGGCGAACCACACTCCTGGATGCTGCTTTATGTGGCGAATGAGGCGGTCCAGAAGAAGCACGCGACCAGGCTTGCCGATGAATTGGGGATGCAAGGTGACCACGTAGCACAGGCCCAGACGGTGGTACCCCTCGAACTCGCTGACCCAGATGTTCAGAGTGTCATCGTAGCCAGCGATACGATCCCCGCCTATGGGCTGGCGAAGGGCCAGATTGTAGATGAACTGAGGCCAGTCATCCATCTCCCACTTGATCGGGATCTCAATTAGGTCGGAGGGGTGTCCGTTGATTACCGTCCGGGATGGGCAGTCGTCCCCGCGCATGGAGCTGGAATACAGGAAGCCCATCTCCGCCACCAGCGCGAGTGTCTCGAGGGTGAGGTCGTCGCTGTACGGTATGCGAAAACCGACCGGCACCGTGCCGATCAACTCGCTGAGCACTGCCTGGCCCCTCTCGATGATGGCACGCTGTTCCTTCAGGTCGCGCTCGCGGAACCTTTCGTGAAGGTAGCCGTGCTGGCCGATCTCGTGGCCACGCGAATGGATAGCCTTGACCCGTTCCGGCCACTGCTCCGCCACTCGACCAGGCACGAAGAAGGTTGCGGGAAGCTGATGCTCTTCGAGCAAGTCCAGGATCCTGGGCAATCCGCGACGAGGGCCATACTCACCAACCGAGAGCTCCCTGGGCCAACCCCAGACGCGTTCGTCGACATTACCCCAGATCGTCGGCCCATCCAGCTCAAAGCTCAGCATAACCGCCACTTGAGCGCTGCCGGGCCAGCGGACCTTGTCGCTCATACTCGCCCCCTTTCGATCCAGGCAACTACGTGTGTGGACGTCTCCACGGCCGTGAGGATAATTGATAGTTTCGCCGTCTTCAATGACATCCCTCTTGACGCCTTGTTAAACGCAGCTTAACATGCTATGATCGCATGGGTGTTGTATCGCACCACGCTGCGGCGCAGAATTGGCCACTTCCGATGGAACTTCACCAGATCCGTTACGCCCTGGCTGTGAAGAGGCATATGAGCTTTACTAGGGCTGCTGAAGAGATCCCAGTTTCCGTGGCGGCCATCAGTGACGCAATAAGGCGGCTCGAGACGGAGCTGGGAGTGACGCTCTTCAAGAGAACCAACCGGACGACTTGCCTTACTACAGCAGGATCTCTGTTTCTCGAGCAGGCTGCCAGCGCCATCGCGATCCTTGACTCGGCTCAACGGGACCTTGCGCCCTATCGGAGTCCACGGGAGTCGGTTGCGCTTGGGCATCCTCCGACTGCAATCCCGGAGGGCTTTCCGGCCTTTCTCGCTGGGTTTCATCGCGAACAACCACTGACTGAGGTGAAGCTTATCGAGGGGATGACGAAACGGCTTTTTGAGCAGCTCCGATCGGGAGAACTGGATCTCAGCTTCGTGACTGGTTCGGCAGGCAACCGCCCAGCCGACTTAGACTGGTTCGAGATAGATCGCCAGGAAATGGGCTTTGTAACTGCCACTAGTCATCCATTGGCACACTCAGGTGTGATCGACCTGACTTCCATACCAGAAATGCAGATAGTCGTCCTGAAGGAAGGGTTTGTCGTTCGGGACATAGCTGAGGAGGTCTTCAGACGGATTGGCCTGCCGCTCAAGGTCGCCTTCGAGACCTCAGAGCCTGAAGTCATGTTCAGTCTAGTGAGGGCAGGGGTAGGATATACCTTGAATAGCCGCATACGCGCTACAAAGCACGGACTAGCCTTTTCGAAGTGTACGCCCGCCCCTCTGGATCACGTCGTAGCCCTTGCCTGGTCGCGTAGCAGAAGCCTTTCCTCTGCGAGTTTACTGCTACGTGATGGGATACGCGCTTTTGATGACCTGGTTGGTCGGGTGGAGCAGCGCAAGCGCGTCTAGGTGATTTCGTCAATGGGGAATGGCCCACGCTGGTAGGTAGGCCGGCTTATTTTTTGTATCCTCACCCACCAGGCTGTCGCCGCTGGAGCGTTCGACGAAAGCGGTAGCTCTCGGTGCCCGTCTCGATGATGTGAGCACGGTCGGTGATGCAGTCGAATAGGGCCTTGCAGAGCCTGTCGGTGGGGATCACTCTCGTCCACTCGGAGAATGGCAGGTTGGTCATAAGGTTGCATGTCGCCTTCCAGGAGGATCTAGGCTGCATCTAGAGTCGTGTCTTCAATCACCCTCCGCAGGTGTCTCCACAGCAATCTCACCCTCTGTGAGTCCTAGCCAATTCTCCTCGCTAAAGATATTGACGCCCATGCGGCGCAGCATGGAGGCAGTGACCCCTTCCCCCGCCACCCACTCGCGGCGAGGCCCTGAGATGTCCGCCACACGAACCTTGCAACTCCCGCACGAGGGACTATTCTCCTTCAGGATAGCCTCGTGGGCACCGATCAGCCTCGCCAGGCGCACAGTCTCCTCCGCTCCTCGCAGATACTGCGCTGTCACATCCGTCCCATTCTCGTTTATCAGGCGCCACGGTTCGCTGCTCACAACCCCGGCAGCCGTGCGAGGCGTTGGCAATCCCCCAAGCTGCTCGGGACACACAGGCAATGCCTCCCCAGCAGCGACAAGGGCCTCGACACGTGGGTCCACAATCCTCTCGTCGTCGAAGCGGCACCATATACCGGCAAGACAGGCCGAAACGATCCGCATGTTTCTGAACCCTCCGCAATCCAGATGTGATCCTATCCTACTACAGATCGCTCATATCGAGATGAGGAGCCATCTCGCTGCATCTTCTGATGTCACGGCCGTGAACGGCCGGGCTAACCGCGAGCGGGTTGTGGGTGAGGCTGATTCGCACGCTGCCAATCTGCGCTCAGTTCGGCGAGGGCTTGGCCGTGGGCATTGGGCTTGGGGCGGTGAGGATCCGCACGCTGGTGGCCAGCACCGCGCCATGGCCGTCGGGAGTGCCTGAAGTCTGAACCACCATGCCAGGCTTGATCTCCGACAGCTCCACCCGCTTCCCCTCGGCCGTGGTGATGGTGGTCTTGTCGTCCACCGCGGCCGCGTCGATGCCATGCACCGGCTCCAAGAACTCGATAACCTGGGCGCTGGCCGCCACATCCCATACCTGGCCCGTGACGGAGAGCACCACATCCTCGAGCTCGGCGCCGGGCGCCCGAACAGGTGTGGCCCGAGGTGAGGGTCGAGCAGCAGGCGTGGCGGCTGCCGAGGTAGGATTGGGACCGGTGCCACCCGAAGTGGGCCCAGTCGTGCCACCTCCAAGATCGGCTATAGCTGTCGGGACGGTCTTAGCAGCAGGCTGCTGAGGCGTCCCTTGCGGTCCGGCTGTTGGAGGGGTGGATGCCGGACCGGACCCCGCGCAGGCAACCAGCAGGAGCGATCCAGCTAGCAGGCTGAGACCGCTCAGAATGGGCTTCTGACGACACTTCACTTTTCTAACCCTTTCACTCCCACATGTACTGCCATGGCCCCGAAAGAGAGGTACCGGTAGTTGACCTCCGAGAAACCGGCCTCACGCATGCTCTGGGCCAGCCGCGGGGCATCCGGGAAGCGGGACAGGGAGTCGGGGAGATATTTGTAGGCCGCCCCATCCCCTGATATCAGTGATCCCAGCCACGGGACGAGGCCGTAGAAGTAGGGCTGGAAGAGCGCCCTGAACAGGCGAGATGGCGGGTGGGTGATCTCCAGACACACTAACCGGCCATCGGGCTTCAGCACCCGAGCCAACTCCCGCAGCGCCCGCGGGAGGTCGGCGACGTTTCGCAGCAGAAAGCCGTTGGCGGCGCAATCGAAGCTCTCGTCGGCAAAGGGCAGGGCCATGGCATCCCCCGCCAGCAGGCGGATCCTCGATCCTAGCAGTCCTGTCTTCTCCGATGCCGCCCCCAACATAGGGGGGCAAAAGTCGACCCCCACCACCTGCCTCGCCCCCTGGCGGACCAACTCCACCGCCAGGTCGCCCGTCCCCGTGGCGAGGTCCAGGGCGAGCTTCCCCTGAGGTTCGCACAGCCGGGCTGCAAGGCGACGCCATCCACGGTCCATTCCACCCGTCATGAGGCGATTCATCAGATCGTAGCGAGACACGATGCGGGCGAACATCGCCTGCACTCGTGGCCCTTTGCCTGAACCGCTCATTTGGCCACCATCCATTCGCAGACGCGGCGCTCCAAGGTGTCCAGGAAGACGTAGATCGTCAGCCCCAACAGCGCCATGGCGATCACCCCTGCGTACATCTCGGGATAGGCCATCCGCCCCCACGCCTCCACGGTGATGTAGTAGGCAAGGCCCGACTGGGTGGCGAAGGTCTCGGCGAGGAACAGCACCGCGACAGCGGTGCCGGTGCTCACCCGCAGCGCCGTCAGGATGGCAGGCAAGCAGGCAGGCAGGTAGACGTAGCGCAGCAGGTCGAGCCGCCCCGCACCGAGGGAGCGGACCGATTGCACCAACTCCGGCCGCACCCCCACACAGGCGTCCCGCACCACCACCAGGATCTGGAAGAAGAGTATAAGGGAGATGATGAACAGCTTGGAGCCATCGCCGGTCCCCAGAAACAGCATGATGACGGGCAGGAAGACAATTTTGGGCACCGGATAGGTAAGGTAGATGAGGGGCGAGGCCAGAGCATCCACCCGCCGACTCTGGCCGATGACCAGCCCGGCGGGCGCGGCCAGGAAGGTGGCTATCACCATGCTGGCGACCAACCGATAGCCGCTCGTCAGGAAGTGGCCGGCAAGGCCCTTTGGAAGCTCAGCGACAAGGGCCGCCACCGCCGCTCCCGGCCCCGGCAAAACGGAGGAAGCCACAGCCATCGCGGCCAACTGCCACACGATCGCCAGAAATGCCGTGGCCAGCAGAATGTGGCGCGTCTTCATAGGGACCCCATCCCCCGACCCCCTCCCCCATTCTCCATCATCTCCGCCGCCGCCTCCCGCCGCACTCGGGCGCACATCTCGAAGAAGGCCGGGCTCTGACGGTAGCTAGGGCTGCGAGCCTCGGGATTATCGATCACCCTGTATCGGTTGATAGGGGGATGCCCGACGATGAGGATCTTCTTCCCCAGAAAGACCGCCTCCTGGATGTCGTGCGTGACCACCACTGTGGTCATGCCGTTCTCCTCCGAGAGCTGCACCACCAACTCCTGGAGGTCCTCCCGCGTAGTGGAATCCAGGGAGGAAAAGGGCTCGTCCATCAGCAACAGCGAAGGCTCCAGCGCCAGGGTGCGGGCGATGGCAACCCTCTGCCGCTGCCCGCCGGAAAGCTGCGAGGGGTACTTGTCCGCCACGGAGTCGATCCCCAACCGCTCCAGCCAGTAGCCGATCTTGGTCCTCAACTCAGAGGACGCCGTGCGGCGGATCTTCAATCCGAGGGCAACGTTGTCCCGCGCCTTGGCCCAGGGCAGCAGACCGTGGTCCTGCAGGATCAGTCCCGTCGAGGTGCGGGGCGCAGTCACCTCCGCCCCATCCAACTGCACGGTGCCGCGACAAGGACGACGCAGCCCTGCCAGTAGGTAGGCCAGGGTGGTCTTCCCACAGCCCGAGGGTCCCAGCACCGCCCAGGCGTCCCCGCGCCCGGCGGTCCAGCTGAAACCGCTGTAGATCTCCTCGGGACTCGCGTATCCGAAAGAGAGATCAGTAATCTCTATCATCGCTCACTTCGGCAGCAGCCCCTCGGCCACAAGCTTCTCGTAGGGAATGGGCTGATCGAGCAGCTTGCGCTCCACCATCCAGGTCACCACGTCCTCTACGTCGGCTCGACTGGGCAGTTGACCCTTCGCGAACTGGGGGACGTTGAAGCTGCTCTTGAGGGCATCGGGCACCTTGCCCTTGTCCACCATCAGGTCCCGGTAGCTGTTGGGCGATCCGTTGATGACGTTCACTGCCCTCTCGTAGCAGGCCAGGAAGCGACGGATCGCCTCGGCGTTGCTGGCCACGGCCTGCTGCCGCATGGTGATCAGCGACTGCCCGGTGCCTGACTTGCTGTCATCGACTACCCGCCGGGCTCCCTGAAGCTCGGCAAGGGACGCCAGGGGCTCGGGCAGGGTAGCGGCCTGGATCTGGTCCTTGGCCAGCATCTCCGCCCTAACCGGGATCTTGGTGACTTCGGTCTTCTCTATCTCCGCGCCACTCAGGCCAGCCCGCTGCAGCAAACGGTCGGTGGTGTACTCTATGACGCTGTTCTTGGAGATGCCGATGGCTACACCCTTTAGATCCCCGGCGGATTGGATCCTGGAGCCCGGTGAGGCCAGGACTACCATCATGGCCATAGAGGGATTGCCCTTGAAGGCCAACCGGACGATCTTGGCCTTCTCCCCTTCCTTGTTTAGAAGGGCCGCGGAGACGGGATCATTCAACACCCCGTCGACCTGCCCCGCCACGAAGGCCGAATCCCTCTCCAGCGCACTCGGGAACAGCACCAACTCCACCTGGAGACCTTGCTCCCGGTAGTATCCCTCCTGCTCCGCCACGTACATCGGCAGGGCATCCACGATAGGCAAAACCCCGATCTTCAATGGAGTAATCGGGTTGTTGGCTGGCTGGGAGCCGCACCCGAGGGTTCCAAGGATTACGGCAGTTAGAAGCAGTAGAAAGAAGCGTGAGGCCCGAGGACTGTTTCGAGCATCTCTATGTCTCATAGATAGAGCCCTCCTATAGTGAAGATGAAGACGATGACGGCCAGGTAGCCATTGACGTTAAAGAAGGACACCCCCAGTTTGGAGAGGTCATGCGGCTTCACCAGGCTATGCTCGTACAGCAGCAACGCCCCGGCGGTGACGAGGCCCGCCCAATACAACCACCCCAGGCCCAACACCAGCCCGGTGAGGGCCAGCAGCAGCAGGGTGCCCAGGTGGGCGATCGAGGAGGCCAGCAAGGCAGCGGCTATCCCAAATCGCGCCGGGAAGGAGTGAAGCCGCTCTCGCCGGTCGAACGCCACGTCCTGGCAGGCGTAGATCAGGTCGAATCCCCCCACCCAGAGCGCCACTGCCAGGCCCAACAGCACCGCCGGCAGATCCACCGTGCCCGTCACGGCTATCCACCCGCCCGCGGGCGCGCAACCATCGGCCACCCCCAGGACGGCATGGGAGAGCCAGGTGAACCGCTTGGTCCAGGAGTAGCCAACCAGTACGATGCCCGCCAGGGGTGCCAGCAGGAAGCAGAGTGGATTCAACTGCCAGGCGGCGAAGAACATCACCACCAGGCCAATGGCAGCCAGCAGCACCATATCCGAACGGGACAGGAGCCCTCGAGGGATCGCCCTGCCGGCAGTGCGTGGGTTCAGTGCATCGATGCTGGCGTCGGCCACTCGGTTAGTGGCCATCGCCAGGGAGCGCGCCCCAACCATGGCGACCGTTATCCACAGGATCTGGCTCCACGACGGGAACCCCCCGGACGCCAAAACCATCCCTATGTAGGCGAACGGCAGGGCGAATATGGAATGCTCGAACTTGATAGCGTCGAGCAGCAGTAGCAGTCGTCTAGTCATGGTTCAGCTATCAGCAGTCAGCCTTCAGCTTTCAGCTTGTGGATGAAAGAAGCCAGCATTCGCTTCACATCGGTTACTTCTGTCGAGAGCGCCAAATAGGAGTCATCCTTCAGGAAGCCCAGATCCCGAGCTAGGAGAAGGTGGTACTCAAGCTCGCTGGCAGAACCCATGGCTATTTGGAGGAACCGCGCCAATTCTGCATCTCCGCTCTTGCCACATCCCTCAGCAATGTTCGCGGGGATCGAAGCACTAGCCCTACGGATCTGGCTGGTTAGCCCGTACATTTCTCCTTTCGGAAAGACATTCGTTACTCTGTACATGGACAGAGTCAAATGATGGGACTTCTCCCACACCTTTAGCCCCCTGAAGTCCCTCATCTCTCGCCTCCGAAAGCTGACTGCTGATAGCTGATCGCTGACAGCTATTGAAAGTACTCTCCCCAGCGGCGGGAAACCTTTGAGACGACATCCTCGGGCATCACGAGCGGGGCGGGGTAGCCCTCCTTGAATGTGGCGTCTATCCCCATGGGGCCGTGATAGATGGGCATCGCCCCCCGCATCTCGCTGTGGGCAAACACCACGTCGCGAGCGGGATCGAACCTGGTGAAGATCCCCCATAGAAGCTGCTCCCGATCCTGGAGGTCCAGGTCCTCGGAGACCGCGACCACCATCTTCACCCCGGAGGGCGGGCCGGAGCGCAACAGCTTCTCGCAGATCTCCCGCCCCCCCGATGAGACCTTGACCACCAGCATCACGCCGCCAATCAGCTGCCATCGCCGGATGCGGGGATCCAGGGACTCCACGATCGGCCGGGAATTGGAAGGCTGTCCCTCATCTCCTTCCGATTCCTCCGGAAGGAGGTCCTCCTCCACCGGCGAGGTGGCGTCGATGATCATCTTGGACCCGAGGTGCATCCGGAAGCTGGAGAAGTCCAGGGTATCGATGGGGGCCCTTGGTATGATGGTCAGGTCCCGCGCTGGATCGAAGTTGCGCCGGATCGCCTTCAGGACGGCATCGAAGTCCCTGGAGTTGACGTTGGCATCCACCAGGATGACGCACTTCGTCAGGGCCAGTTGGCTCTCGCTCAGCAGAGCGAGGCCGGTCTTGATCGCCTCACGCCGGTACCGAACCCGCACCGAGGCCACCAGCAGGTTGTGGAATCCGGCCTCGTGGTAGGCCCACAGGGACACCAACTCCGGCCTCAGCAGCCGCATCAGCGGCCCCACCATCTCCTGGACGGCGTCGCCAATGTACTTGTCCTCCTGAGGCGGCTTGCCGACCACCGTCGCCGGGTACACGGCGTTGCGGCGTCGGGTGACCCGCTTGATGTGGAAGACCGGGAATGGCGCGGGGCGGGAGTAGTAGCCGTAGTGGTCACCAAAGGGTCCCTCCATCCTCCGCTCAGCCGGCTGAACAACCCCTTCCAGGATGAACTCGGCGTTCGCCGGCACCTTCATCGAGAGGGTCTTAGCCCTGATCAGGGGGCAGGGTTTCCCACGGAGCAGGCCGGAGAAGGCCACCTCGTCGATGCTCTCCGGCAGCGAGGCGGCGGCTGAGAGCATGAGGGCAGGGTCTCCCCCCAGGGCCACGGCAACCTCGATCGGCTTACCCTCCTGCTCGGCCTGCCAGTGGTGGAACCTGCCGCCCTTCTGGATCTGCCAGTGCATCCCAGTGGTGCGGGGATCGAAGAGCTGCATCCGGTAGATGCCCAGATTGCGCCGGCCGGCCGGATCGGTGGTGAGCACCAGGGGGAAGGTGAAGAAGCGCCCGCCGTCCTCTGGCCAGCACTTCAAGATCGGCAGTCGGGTCAGGTCCGGCTCCTCCGATACCTCCTGGACCGGCGCCCTCCGAGCGCCTGCCACCCGCATGTTGAGCAGCGGCAGCAGCGACGACCGCTGGGCCCAGGCATTCCCGAAGGTAGGGGGGTTGAGTCTCTCGGCCAGCCCCAGCAGCCAGTGGCCGATCTCGGCGGGGTGCCGGCCAAGGGCCAGCTCGATCCTGCGCTCGGAGCCAAAGAGGTTGATCGCCACGGGAAAGTCCGCCCCCTTGACCCTCTCAAAGAAGAGGGCGGGGCCCTTCTCCCGAACTACGCGCGTCGCGATCTCGGTGATCTCCAGCTCTGGGTCCACCTCCACAGGGACCCGCCGCAGTTCACCGTTCTTCTCCAGGTATCTAAGGAAGCCCTGTAGGTCGTAAAAGCTTTCAGCCATCAGCTCTCAGCTATCAGCCTTTCTAGAAAGTCGGTCTCGCTCTGCTGCGTTGGAGCCATCACCAACGTATGTACTCCTGTCATGCACACCACCCGCCCCAGACTCCGCATCTTCCTCGCCGCTGCAAACCTTCCGTCGAACGCCAATGGCTGACGGCTGACAGCTGATTGCTGATAGCTGATCGCTGAGAGCCGATTGCTCGTATCCGATCGAACGCAGCAGAAGGGCGCTCAGGGCGGGAAGCTGCGCCTCTAGCGATTCCTCGCTCTCGGCGTACAGCCACCGGACCGCCAGCTCGTTGAGCGCCCCCAGCCAGACTCGGGCAGCCAACTCCGTGTCCTGGATCGGGATGGAGCCATCGGCCACTGCCCGGTCCAGGTGTTTCTTGATGAGCTCCGTGAAGCGGACCCTGAGCGACAGCAATCGGGGATGGAAGCTGTTGCCCAGACCCAGCACCTCCACCACCAGTATCCTGGCCAGGCTCCGATGGGAACCGAAGAACTGGAGAGCCGTGCGCAGGGCTGAATCTACGCGATTGATCCCGCCCTTCTCGGCATCGATGGCCAACTCCATCCGGTCGATCACCTGGCCGGACAGATACTCCACCAGGGCGAGAAAGACCCCCTGTTTGTTGGGGAAGTGGAAGTACACGGCCCCCTTTGAGGTGCTGGAAGCTCGCACGATGTCGTCGACGGCGGCCTCGTGGTAGCCCTTTTCGGCGAAGACCCGGACGGCGGCATCGAGGATCTTCCGACGGGTGGACTCCCGCCGCTCGGCCTGCCTATCGCTTCCCTGAGTCGCTTCCACTTCCATCCCCGAGCCAACAATCACTCATCGAAGAACAAACCGACCCGTCGGTCTGTTTTCAGGGGCCATTATACCGATGCCGCACAAGCCTGTGCAATAATGCACTGGGAAGGAAAGGAGGTGGCCATGGAGATCGTAGCCGATGGGGAATCCCTCACCATAGATCGAGTCGTGGAGGTCGCCCGCAGAGGCGCGGCGGTCCGGCTGGAGCTGCCCGCAAGGTTCCACGCTTCCCGCGAGCTGGTGGCCACCAAGGCGACCGGTGCCGAGCCGGTCTACGGCGTGAACACCGGTTTCGGCCTGCTCGCCAACATCCCCATCCCCCTCGACCAGGTGGCGGAGCTTCAGCGGAACCTGATTATGAGCCACTCCGCCGGGGTCGGAGACCCGGTTCCCACCGAAGTGTCTCGTGCCATGCTGCTGCTACGCCTCAACGCTCTGGCCAAAGGGTACTCTGGAGTGCGAGAGGAGCTGGTTCGGCTGCTGCTAGACATGCTGAATCGCGGGGTGCATCCGGTCATCCCCTCCCGTGGGTCGGTGGGGGCCAGCGGCGACCTGGCACCCCTTGCCCACCTTGCCCTGGTCGTGATCGGACAGGGGCAGGCGGAGTTCCAGGGCAGCATCATGGCCGGCGACGAGGCGCTCTCCAGGGCAGGGCTGTCACCACTCACCCTGGCGGCCAAGGAGGGGCTGGCGCTGATCAACGGCACCCAGTTCATGGCAGCCTACGGGGCGCTCGCCCTCCACGACGCCGACCGCCTCGTGGAGGCGGCGGAGATCGCCTGTGCACTCAGCATTGAGGCGTTCAAGGGCTCCATGCGGCCCTCCGATCCGCGCCTGCAAGCGGTACGCCCTCATCCCGGCCAGATAGCCTCGGCCGCCCATCTCCACACCCTGTTAGAGGGAAGTCAGATCAACGAATCCCACCAGCACGACTGCCCCAGGGTGCAGGACCCTTACTCCCTGCGCTGCGCCCCTCAGGTGTTTGGGGCTGTGCGAGAGGGACTCGGCTTCGCTCGCCAGATCGTGGAGCGGGAGTTGAACTCCGCCACCGATAACCCCCTCTGCTTCCCAGAATCCGGCGATATCCTTTCCGGAGGCAACTTCCACGGCCAGCCAATTGCCTTGGCACTGGACGTGGCAAAGATGGTAATCACCCAGTTGGGAAACTTCTCGGACCGACGCAGCTACCGCCTCCTAAGCGCGGCTTTCAGCGGGCTTTCCCCCTTCCTAGCAAAGAACCCAGGGCTCAACTCCGGCTACATGGTGGCCCAGTACACCGCGGCCGCGCTGTGCGCGGAGAACAGCATCCTGGGAATGCCCGCTACCCTCCACTCCATCCCCACCTCGGCCGGGATGGAGGACTTCAACTCCCTGGGCGCCACTTCAGCCGTGCAGCTTAGGGCCATCCTGGAGAACGCACGACGGATCGTGGCTGTGGAGCTGCTGTGCGGGGTCCAGGGCATCGAGGAGCACCGCCCCTTGCGAACCACTCCATCCCTGGAGGCCGCTGTCACCGGCGTGCGAGAAGTGGCTCCATCCCTGGAGAGGGACCGGCCGCTATCCGACGAGATCGAGCGGGTGGCAGAGCATATCCGCACCGGCCGGCTGACAGATTCGGCAGCGAACTGCGCGGATAGTACTATCGGGCTATTTACAGAGTAGATCTCCGGACTACACTGGCGGCGAGAAGGTAATTCTACCTTCTAGGTTTCCCTGAGAAGGGCTAATCCGCCGAGCGCGTGAGCGCAAAATCATGGGTTCGCACTGGCCGTACCGCGGCGCCGGGAGGATCGCCAGGTTGCCACAGGAGGTCACGTTTCTTTCCTTGTAGCAATCTCCGAACCTTGAGGCGTTGGGCCAGTTCTGGCTCGATTCGCACTACGGGCACAAATTAACTCGAGGAATGGGAGGATATGCAAAGGTGAGAAAGGCTACGCTGACCCTGGTAGTAACGTTGGCGCTGGCACTGATGATGGCGCTGTCTTCGACAGTGGCGTTGGCCGGCTGGGACTGGGATGACTCGGTGAATCCAGACAACCCCTGCTTGGTGAAGTCAGGCAAGTCCATCAATCCCTGTCCGGTGAAGCCAGGCGGTGGTGTGATTGTCATCAACGGGTGGGATTGGGACGAATAGCCGGCCAAGCCTCCCGGGGCGACACTGAATCGTAATGAAGCCGGCGCAGCACCCGCCTTGCTCGGCAAGGCGGGTGCTGCTGTTGTCCCCACGAAGCTGTCGCAGCGCCGAGCCTGATGCCCGTGCCCCGTTCCGTGATTCGAACCGGTTGCCGTGGGCAGACGGTTGGTCCTACTTGAGCAACCGTGGGCGAATGTAGAGCAGTTCCCAGACGCTGGTGTCTTGCCGGATTGTCATCGGGTATTGCCCCTTCAGCCAGGCTGACTTGCGATCACCTCCGAAGACGGTCTCATAGAGCGGTGTGCCTTTGGCTGGGATCGATATCACGTCAGCCCTGTTCGTATCGGAGCAGTACCAGCGGCCGCTGCCGGATAGCTTCCCCGTGGCCACCAAATAGTTGGTGCCAGAGGCATCCTCGAGATAGTAGGGGATCGACTGGTTGTCCCCATCGTTGTCGAAATGGCGGACGTACAGGGTCATGCCGGCGGCATTCTCCGGCACCTGGGTAAGGTAGACCCAATAGGTCCCAATGTCGGCGTTGTTCATTGGGTACGCGCGGCGCGCGAACACCATGGAACCGCCGGAGTCCCAACTATAGATCTGCTGCTCGTTCACGTTCGGCTCCTCGGCCTGCCCAGGCGGACCGGTGCGGATGTCGAACCCGTTCTCGCTGGAGCCATCGATGGTCTGGACGTACAGGTAGAAGTTGCGGCTTCCGTCCAGTTCCTGTCCCCAGGATCCAAGCTCAACAGTGAAGCCAGGAGGGGTGATCCACTTGAGATCGGTGTTGGGGTCGTTTCTCACCACGTACTCCGCCACCTTGGTGCCAAGGGTCGCGGGGTTGGCAAAGGGGTTGATGTTAATCAACTCGGTGCTGAAGTGCCAGAGGGTATAACGGGTCTCGGTACTCCATGAACTCTCGTAGCGGTCCTGCTCCCCGGAAGGACCACGGTTCTCATCCACCCTGAAGTACTTGTGCCAACTATCTCCGTAGTGATTCAGCTTCACCCCGGTGTTGTGCCTTTCCCTGTTGGGGTCCTGCGACCACTCGGGGTTGGTCATGGTGGCCACCGGCGTCGCCTTGGGATTTATAACGAAGTGCTGAACAATCGGAGCGTTGTAGCAGTCCGGGTCGAACAGCTCCACCACTAGTCCGTCGCTGCTGTAGGTAGGCGGGACGTAGAGCCGGAAAAGATACCCGTAGGGCAGCTTGCCATGCTCCGGGTTCGGTTGCCCGGAGTCGATCCGAGTTGGGCTGTAAGCATCGCCAAAGGAATAACTTGCCTCCGGGCCAAAGACGGAGGGATTGGTCTGGCCCTGCTTTCCAAAGATCCCCGTGGGCTTGATCGGCATCTCCGCATAGGAATCCAGCACCACAGTCGCCTCGGCCGCTATCACCAGCGATTCAAGCCCCGGCAGCAGGCAGAGGAAGTAGGTGTTGATACTCTGCGTGGCCCTCACCGTCAAGGTGTCTGTATCTGGAAAGGCCACGTCACAGGTCAGAGGAGGAGGCCCGATCACGCAGTTGGCCGCCAGGAACTGCCTCGCCCTGTCCGCGGGGTCGACGCCCGCCTGGTAAAACGATTCGGCAGCCGAGAGCGCCGAGGCATCCACTGCCCTCTGCAGCCGGGCCTTGGCCATGTACATCATGCCAAAGTCCACTCCCAGGCCAACCAGCAGCAGCAGCGGGACCAGCATCAGGGCGACGAGGACAACCACCTGTCCATCCTCACCCTGGACACTCACGGCAGAGCGGCATCTGGATTCCCGCTTTCGCAGTCCGGTACCCCCGAGCAATGCTGCCTCCTGCTACAGCTTATGGATCACAGCGTAGGCGGTCATGGGTACCGACACGGGCAAAATGCCGCTGCCCATCAGACCGCCATATTGAAAACGCACTTCCACGAGAACAAATGAAACCTTGCTGATCGTGGACGGTTGGAGGCCAGCGGTGAGCTTGGATTGGAGGTCCGACTGCCTGATGCGAGGGGAAGCGGCCCCGGTCCCAAAAACGTGGTCTGCGTTCCACTGTGTGATATTACCGCCGCCATTGGTGGCTCCCCGCACAACGTATATGTCCGCGAGCCCCGAAACCACCAGCGCATCCATGCTGCTGTTCCGGATCACCGTGGCGACATCGCCATTCGTGCCGCCGTCCAGGGCTAAGCGCGCACCTGCCCAGGTTGCGCTGACCAGGGTGGAGTGGGTCCGAAACATGTGAGCACCCTCGATCACCACCAGCACCAACAGCAGCAACAAGGGTATCAGCAGCGCCAGCTCAACCAGAGCCTGCCCCTCCTGCCCCGCGACCCGGAGCCCCTCACGGCAGGAACGCTCCTGCCTCACCATCATCCGAGCCCTCATGTTCATGGCGTTGGCGACGCCGACGCCGTGGGGCTCGATGTGGCCGTCTCGATCGCCGTCGGGGTCGCTGTCAGTGGAATCCCGGTGGCGGTAGGTGTAGGCGTCGGGCTGGGCGTAGCGGTTGGGGTCGGCACTGGCGTGTAGGTAGGGAGGGGTATCGGTGTCGGAGGGATGTTGGCCCGATCGAGGATGGGCACCGCGCCGAACCGCTCGTTGATCACTCGCTGCCTACCTGTCACCAGGATGTGTGGAAACACCCGGCTGAGGGCCGGAGTAACGGGGATGACGCTATAGGATACCTCGATCTCCTCGTATGCCCCTGCCTCCCCTCCGCTGCTCGGGGTGATCCTGACGTCGTAGAAACCAGGACTGTCGACATTGGGGGCCGCGGCATTCAGCTGCAAGCCCGCCAGGGACTTCTCGGCATGAAGTTCGATGGAGAGGATACGCGACAGATAGTGGCCGTCGACCAGCTCTTGCCTACCGATGCTGGCATATCGAGCGGCTTCTCGAGCCGCATGATTGACCGTCACGTAAGCGTGAAAGGTCCTGGCAACATCTACAAAGCCAACAAGGACAAAAATGAGAATGGGCAACGCAAGGGCAAACTCAACGGTGCTCTGCCCGCGCTCGCCAGCCCTCCCGCTCCTCAGACAACAAGACTGCATCGCGCCTACCGGCTCCCCTCTTTCTTGCTGTAAGGCGAAGACCGTCGCTCACAGACGAAGAGTCAGGCCTTTATACCGGCTCCGCTCCGCGATATCAATAGGAGAAATGTACTAGGAGAGACCGGCCCCGGATACCAGGGCACCTGAGTGGACAGGATGGACGAATGTTCAAATAGGAGCATGGTATGCAGTACTAATGGGCTATTTACATGCTGCCACTGGGCGGTACACTTCTATTAGGATGGGGTTAATCACCATCGTTTCCCGAAATGGGGATCCTGATGGTTGAGATGCGGACCACCTCTGTCGAAGGTGCGGTCGATGTCGACTGGCCGGGCAGGATAGGACTGAGACGATCACCTAGAGTCACGGACATATGAGACGTTTCCCTCGCGCCGTCCAGGCGTACATTGTGGCGGTCATCGCCAGTGGGGGAGCGGCTCTCTGGTTGTGCTCCCGTGGGTCCCTGGACACAGCAGACCTGGCACTCATATCTACCCTGGCACTACCGGGCATCCTCGCCGGCATGCGTCCCCTCCCCATGGTTTACAGCCACCTGAGGATCAACCTCACCGGTGGCATCCTGTTGATGGCTGTCTTCCTTTGCAGCCCCTCCGCTGCCTGTCTGCTGGCGGCCCTTGTGGCGCTTCTCTCGGCTCTGGCCCTTCGCCGCACCCTCTGGAACGTACTTTTCATGACATCCGTCAACACCCTCAGCGTGGGATTCGCCGCTCTGCTCTATCAGGAAGTTGCCCTGCCCAACGCCCTACCCCTGGACACTCCCGCCAACCTGCTGGCCCTCTTCCTGTCCTCCAGCGGCTACTGGGTCACCATAAGCGGATTGGTGACAATCCTGGTGGCTGGTCGAAACGGGGAGATGGTCTGGAGGGCCTACGTCAACAACTGGCGAGAGGTCTACCTGCAATGCATCCTGCTCACCCTCCTGGCGGTGTTAGGTGCCGCCGCTTGGCGGCAAGGGCCCGCTTACGCCCTGTTGCTGCTGGTGCCGGCCATCGCCATATACCAACTGCTCAGCCTGACCCGGCTAAAGCAGGAGCAGGTGATACATGCAGCCGAGATCATCGCCGAGGTACTGGATCGGAGGAACCCCTTTACCTTTCAGCACTCCGAGAGGGTCGCGGAGCACACGGTGAGGATCGCTCGGGAGATGGGAATGGGGCAGGCAGACGTGGAGGTGCTGCGGCGGGCAGCCCTGATCCACGATATCGGTAAGCTAGGTGTGGACGATCGCTCGGCCGAGTTGGTCTCCTGTAAGGGAGATCTAACCGACTACCAGTTCTATAGCCTGAAGCAACACGCCCAGATGGGCGCCCTGATCGCCAGGGAGATCCCGGCCTTCGAGGAGTCGGAGCAGCCCATTCGCTACCATCACGACTGGTACGATGGCAGCCGGTCCTCCACCCCTCATGCGGGCGACGAGATCCCCCTGGGCGCCAGGATCCTGGCGGTGGCCGACTGCTACGATTGCCTATGCATGGGCAACGGTGAGGCGAGCCTGGCCTACGACCCCATGGCCGTGGAGGAGTTGACGACCATGGGTGGCAGACGGCTAGACCCCGATATCCTCGAGGTCTTTCTGCGGATCCTGCAGGCAGAGCAGTCCCGCAGGCCCGCGAACGCCCGGATGGCCGGCGCGTCGCACGGCTAGCCCCCACGCAGCTGATGCACCATCAATGACGCGTACGGGCCAGCCGCCTCCATCTGATCCGACCGATCAGTCCCATTGGTCGGATACACCTGCCATCTCAACCATTGGGTTTCGGCCAGGTGCGTCGTTCCTCAATTCCCCGACATGGCGTAGGGAAGGGGCTCGTCCCCTTCCGCCCGCAGGACATGGACGCGCGAGGTCACCCATTCCCTACCGCCGTGCCCACCATCGCCGGGCGGCAGGGGACAAGCCCCTGCCCTACATCAGGAACGACGCACTGGGGGAGGGCGCTTCAGCGTCCTTGGGCGTCCAGACCAGCGCCGTCCCGGAATCGTCACCGATACACCACGGCACGTTGCCGGCGGGCAAGGCGCGGCGTTCACTGGTAGAATATAGCCCTATGCTACAGGCCACCAACCTATCCAAGTACTACGGCGGCAACAGGGTCCTGGAAGGCGTCAGCCTCGAGCTACGCCTCAACGAGCGGGTAGCCCTGGTTGGCGCCAACGGAACCGGCAAGTCCACCCTCCTCCGCATCCTGCTGGGCGAGGTTGAGCCAGATTCCGGTCAGGTCCACCTCCTCTCCGGCTGCACGGTCGCCTACCTGCCCCAGAACGCCGGGGTAGTCCCCGGCCGCACCCTCCACCAGGAGATGCTCTCCCTCTTCGCCAGCGTCGTCGCCCTGGAGGGGCAGCAGCGCCAACTGGAGGAGGAGATGAACAGGGTTCCATCGAGCTCCCCCGATCTGATGCAACTGGTGGAGTCCCACGCTGCCCTCCACAGCGAGTTCGAGCGGCGCGGCGGATACACCCTGGAGGCCGAGATCGGCCGGGTGCTTCACGGCCTCGGCTTCAGCATGGAGGACTACGGGAAACAGGTAGAGCATTTCAGCGGCGGCTGGCAGATGCGGATTGCCCTGGCTCGGCTACTGCTTCAGCGGCCGAGCCTGCTGCTGCTGGACGAGCCCACCAACCACCTGGACCTGAGGGCCACCGAGTGGCTGGAGGGGTACCTCCGCCAGTACAAGGGCGGCGTGGTGGTGGTATCCCACGACCGCTACTTCCTCGATCGAGTGGCCGACCGCACCCTGGAGCTCCACCAGGCACGGCTGCTGGAATACCCAGGCAGCTACAGCTTCTACGCAAAGGAAAAGGCCCGCCGCCAACGGGAACAGGAGTCGGCCTATCGCCGCCAGCAGGAGTACCTCCAGAAGCAGCAGGCATTCATCGACCGCTTCCACGCCGACAAGCGGCGCTCCAGCCTCACCAAGAGCCGGGAGAAGCTGCTGGAGAAGATGGACAAGGTGGAGGCTCCCACCGGTCCGGCCAAGACGATCAAGTTCCGATTCCCGCCATCCACCCCTAGCGGCCGGAAGGTGTTCGAGTTGCGGGAGGCCGGCCAGGCCTACGACGGCAAGTGGGTGTTCCGAGACTGCGACCTGCTGGTGGAGCGGGGAGACAGGGTGGCGCTGGTCGGGCCGAACGGTGCCGGCAAGTCCACCCTGCTGCGGCTGCTGGCCGCGGCGGAGAAGCCCGCGGCCGGCATGGTCTCCGTCGGGGTCAACGTTCTTCGGGCCTACTACGCCCAGGACCAGTCGGACAGTCTGAACCAGGCGAACACAGTCCTGGAAGAGCTGTACGGCGCGGCCCCCAAGGACTGGACCCTGGGGGAGGTGCGAGGCATGCTGGGTCGCTTCCTCTTCTCAGGAGACGACGTGTACAAGCAGATCTCGGTGCTGAGCGGTGGGGAGCGGAGCCGGCTGGCCCTGGCCAAGATGCTGCTGAAGCCCTGCAACGTCCTGCTGATGGACGAGCCCACCAACCACCTGGACGTGGGATCCCGCGAGACCCTGGAGGAGTCCCTGTCTCAGTACCCGGGCACCCTGGTGCTGGCCTCCCACGACCGCTACCTGATCGACAAGTTGGCCAACAAGGTAGTGGAGGTAGACGGCGAGGGGATCGTTCTGTACGTCGGGAACTACACCAACTACCGTGAGAAGAAGGCGTTGGAGATGGCGACCGCCCAAGAGGAGGCGCGGGGGCAGGAGGACGAAGGACGAGGAGACGCAGGTGTGCGGGGCGCGGGGACACGGGGACGCGGGGGCGCGGAGCACTCATCACTCGGCGCTATGAGCCCTGGCAGGGCACTTCGGGCACTGCAGCGAGAGTTCCAGTTGGTGGAGAAGGAGATCATCGCCGCCGAGGAGAAGACGGCCGAACTGGAGCAGTTGTTGGCTGACCCGGACCTCTTCGCCGACCAGGAGAGATGTGCCCCCATCCTCGCCGAGTACACCGACCTCACGGTCCGGCTCAGCGATCTGAACCAGCGATGGGAGGATCTGGGCAACCAACTGGCCGAGTCAGAGGAGGAGGCAGCCCAACTCCCTAGCACGCGGCCAACCGGGTTGCACTCGTAGTGCAGGGCCCTGTGCCCTGCCATCCGTTGACGCACCCGCCCACAACCACCTGCTCTACCCGCGCCCTGCCCCATTGTCCAGGGCGCGATTCAAGGCAACCGGACGGCAGGGCACAGGGCCCTGCACTACAGGGTGGCAGCCAGCAACCCTCGCACGGTCCTTGCGGTGTCGGGGACCCTTGCCCACTCCAGGGCAAGGACAACCGAGCAGCCCGGAGTCTTCCAGGTACAGGGGAGGCCACACCAGGGCTGGAAAGGACGGAGACCGATGAGGGTAGCAGATGTCATGACCAGGGACGTCGTGACGGCATGCCCCGAGGCTACCGTCAAGGACGTCGCGGAGCTGATGAGCCGCCGCAACGTTGGAACGGTTATCATCACCGATGCCGACGGCAAGCTGGAAGGGTTGGTGACCGACCGCAAGCTGGTCACCGAGTGCGTCGCTCATGGTTGCGACCCCAACAGCAGTCGGATCGATGGGATCATGACGGGGAAGACGACCGGCCCCATGGGCATGAAGGAGATGGTCACAGCAACCCCAGACATGGACGTCATCGACGCCGCCCGAAAGCTGGGCGATAACCGAATACGGCGCATGCCGGTGATAGAGGATGGCGGCAAGGTGGTCGGCATCGTCTCCGCGGCCGACCTGGCCGAGGAGGTCATGGAGGCCGTGGACGGACTCCTCGAGGAGCTGTCCAAGACGGAGCACTAGAGGGATGGGTTAGGGGCGCACGGTGTGCGCCCCTAACGCGTGACAATGAACAAACGCTGCCCTCTAGAGCCAGTTCGGCAACTGTCCAGCCGTTTTCCCCTGGGAAGCTGACTTTGCCTCCAACTCCTTGCGCCAACTGCCCTCGGTCTCCATGAGAGGCCCGTACAGCCTCTCCTCCAGACCGTAGAACTCGGCGAGCCCAAGGAGCGCGCTCCGATCCGCCAGGTTGCACATCCGCTCGGGATAGGCCGAGAGGGCGCTCCCTTCCCGCTTCAGCAAGGCCAGCACGTCCAGCATTGCTGTGATGGCCGACCGCTGCATGGTGCCGGAGTAGTTGATCAGCTTGTAGCCCATCTCGTAGATCTGCTGGTAGTGAAGGATGGGGGTCTTGCCGCCTTCCACCAGGTTGGCCTTCAGCGGCTTGGGGATCGCCTTCCCGACCTTTCTCAGGTCATCCTCCGTGAGCAGGGCCTCCACGAAGATGATGTCCGCCCCTGCCTCGCAGTACATCAAGGCTCGCTCGATCGCATGGTCCAGGCCATGGATGGCCCTCGCATCGGTACGGGCGATTATGGCGAAGTCGTCGCTCCTGCGGGCCTCGCAGGCAGCCTTGATCTTGATCACCATCTCCTCGGCCGAGATAACGTTCTTCCCCTCGAAGTGGCCGCACTTCTTCGGGAAGGTCTGGTCCTCGATCATCATCCCAGCCAGACCCGCGGCCTCGAACTCCCGCGTCGCCCTCATCACGTTCAGTGCGTTGCCATAGCCGGTATCCGCATCCACCGTAATGGGTATCTCCACCGATCGGGCGATGTTGCGAGCCTGCGCCAGCACCTCGGGCATGGTCTGCAACCCAACATCTGGATAGCCCAGGATGCTAGCGGTGAGAGCAGCTCCGCTGATGGATGCAGCAGGATAGCCGGCATGCTCAGCTACTTTAGCCGAGACGCAGTCGAACACGCCGGGGGTGAGAATGGGGCCGGGTTGGGCCAATAGCTCGCGGAACCTCTTGGCTTTGCTCATGAGACAACCTCCGAATCCTTCACGCTACTTCACGCTTTGCAGGTTGAAGGTGCCGTAGCGTTTGAAATGCTCCACCAGCCCACCGTCTTTCAGCAGTTCGACCATGACGTCAGGCAGCGGCGCAACCCCTAGTTCGAGCCCCTTGGTCAGATTTCGGATCCTCCCTGCCTCCAAATCCACCTCCAGGTCATCCCCTTCGTCGATCTGGGAGGTGTCGCATTCCACCACCGGTAGTCCCACGTTGATGGCGTTGCGGAAGAATATCCTGGCAAACCCCTTGGCCAGCACCGCCGACACGCCCGAGGTCTTGATCACCCTGGGGGCGGTCTCCCTCGAGGACCCACAGCCGAAGTTGCTGCCAGCCACGATGAAATCACCCGCGGAGAGTTTGGCCGCGAACTCTGGGTCCGCATCCTCCATCACATGCTTCGCCATCTCCGTCATGTCGGAGATGCGTGTCTTGTACTTGCTGGGGATTATGTAGTCGGTATTGATGTCGTTACCGAACTTGTGGACTTTGCCCTTCAGGATCATCGTTTTCCTCTCAGTCCTGAGTCTTGAGCGCTAAGCGCTGCCCCCTTCTTCGCGTCTCCCCGTCCCTCACAGGTAGCGCCGCGGGTCGGCAATCTTGCCCTCCAGGGCGGAAGCCGCCACCGTGGCGGGAGATGCCAGGTAGAGAAATGCCTCGGGGTTAGCCGTGCGCCCCCGGAAGTTCCTGTTGGCCGTGGTGATCACGTTGTCCCCATCGGCCGGAACGCCGAAACAGGACCCTCCCGAACATCCCCCGCAACCGGGCGTGCCGACCATCCCGCCGGCCTCCACGATGGTCCGCAGAATGCCCCTCTTCAGGGCCTCCAGATATACCCGCTTGGAGGCGGGGACCACATAGAGCCTGGTATCCGGATGAACTTTGCGGCCCTCCAGGATCGCGGCGGCGATCTCCAGGTCCTCCAGGCGCGAGTTGGTGCAGGCGACGATGTTGGCCTGCTGGACAGGCGTGCCGAGAACCTCTTCCACCGGCACTACCTTGTCCACCTGGTGGGGCCTGGCCACCTGCGGGCCGATCTTGGAGACGTCGTATTCCAGCACATCGGCGAAGCGGGCATCAGGATCAGAAAAGACCGGCGAGAACGATCTGGTCGTGCGCCCCTTCACCCACTCCAAGGTCTTCGCATCGGCTTCCATCAACCCGGCCTTGGCCCCCATCTCCACAGCCATGTTGGATATAGTGAATCGCGCATCCACGCTGAGTTCGGCGATCGCCTCGCCCACATACTCCGCCGCCTTGTAGGTAGCCCCATCGGCCGTGACGCTGCCGATGAGGTACAGCATCAGGTCCTTGGAGTATGCTCCCTTGGGCAGACGCCCGTTCAGGACGAAGCGGATGGTCTCAGGGACCTTGAACCACAGCTTGCCGGAGATCAGCGCCGCGGCCAGGTCGCTGGACCCAACCCCACTGGAGAAGCAGTTGATCGCACCGTAGGTGCAGGTGTGTGAGTCGGTGCCTATCACCAACTCACCGGGCAGGGCATGGCCTCTCTCCGGCACGATCTGATGACATGAACCTTCTCCCGCTTCATACATGAAGCAGCCGTGCTCTCGGGCGAACTCGCGCATCATCTTGTTGATATTGGCCGAGACCGCTGTTGGCGAGGTGGGATAGTGGTCGATGATCAGGGCGAACTTCTTTGGATCGAAAGGCTTCTTGCCACCCATCTCCTGGAACACCTGGATGCTGAGCGGGCGGTTGGCATCATGCGACATGAGGAAATCCAGATCAGCAATGACGATCTCCCCCGCCGAGACCGCCTTGCCCGCGTGACTACCCAGGATCTTCTCCGCTATGGTCTTTCCCATCTCTCTACCCCCGCTTGACTGCTGCTACGATTGCGGCCAGCTGCTCGTCGGTGAGGGCCGCTCGCTTCCTGATGGCCTCCGCCTCGACATCCTCCTTGATCCGCTCCATCTGCTCCTCCGTCGCGGATAGCCCCATCTCCCGCAGCTTGTACTGGAGGGCATACTTGCCGGTGTACTTGCCGATCGGTATCCGCCGGCGGTTGCCCACCAACTCCGGTGGTATGGTCTCGTACACCGACGGGTTCTCCAGGATTCCCCTGACGTGCTGGTCCAGCTTATGGGCGAAGGCGTTCTCCCCAACCAGCGCCTTGTACGGATAGATGGGCACGCCGCTCAGTTCGGCATAGAAGTCGCACAAGGGCTTCACCAACTCCAGCTTGATGCCGAGATCCACTCCATAGAACAGCTTGAGGGCTGTCACCACCTCGTCCAGGCTGGCGTTGCCGGCCCGCTCGCCCAGTCCGTTGATGCTCACGTCTATCACCTGGGCCCCCGCCTCCACGGCGGCAAGGGTGTTGGCCAGGGCAAGACCAAAGTCGTCGTGGAAATGAACCTGCACAGGCGCGCCGAGTGAGTCCACTATCTCACCCACAAAGTAGCGTACGGCGGCTGGCATGGCGCCACCGGAGGTATCGGCGATCGCGATCCGGTCGGCACCGGCATCCAGCACAGCCTTGTAGACGTCCTTCACGAAATCCAGGTCGGCCCTCAGGGTATCGGTCCCCGTGAACTTGATGAGGGGCGCCCCTCGTCCCCTCGCGTGGCGGACTGCCTCGATGGAGACGCGAAGCATCTCCGCACGGTCCACCTTCTGGGCATACTTCAGCCGTATGTCCGAGATCGGATACTGGAGGCCAAGCACGTCTACCCCGCTGTCGATGGCAGCGTCTATCTCATGCTGCTTGTTGCCGAACATGAACGAGGCGATGCCCTCGATCTTGATGTCGATCCCCGCGTCCTTCACCCGCTTGACGACGTCGGCGTCGGTCTTGGACTTCCCAGGGTAGCCGCACTGGGCCTGCGGAACGCCTATCTCCGCCAGCTTGCGGAAGAGCGCAAGCTTCCCCTCGACGCCGAGACTGACGTCCGAGGCCTGCTCCCCCTCCCTCGTGCTGTTGTCGTTCAGAATGATCCCCTCCGCCAGACGAAACCCGCTCGTCACCTGCGGAATGTAGTTGTAAGGACACGCATGAATGAATTCACTATCCACCTGTAAACCTCCTCTTGTTGGATAATCCTCGCTCAGCGCACCACCGAGGACACGGACTCCGCTCCCGAGGCTTTACGGCTCTTCGAGACGATGTCCCACACGACCAGGACCACCCCAGCCAGCAGGAACGTCGCGCTGATGGGATATCGAATGAAGACCGACCAGTCACCATCGGACAGCAGAATCGCCTGCCGTAGCGATTGTTCCATCCTCTCCCCAAGCACAACACCAATCACCAGCGCCACCCTGGGGACGTCCACGAGCTGCATCAGATATCCGATACCGCCGAAGATGAACACCAGCACCACATCGGTGAGGCTGTTACTCATGGAGTAAGATCCCACTGCCGCGATGGCCAGGATCATAGGCATCAGGTAGCGCACCGGCACATCCAGAACCCGCACGAAGAGGGGGATCAGGGGAAGGTTCAGGATGACCAGGATGACGTTGCTCACATAGAGAGAGGCGATCACGGTCCAGATGACCTGGGGGTGATCGATCATCAGCCGCGGCCCTGGGCTTATCCCGTACATAGTCAAGGCGACGAGCAGGATGGCAGTGGTACCGCTCCCCGGGATTCCCAGGGCCAACATGGGGATAATGGCGCCGCCGGTAGCCGAGTTGTTCGCAGTCTCCGCGGCGGCAACGGCCTCGATGGCCCCCTTGCCGAAGCGCTCCGGCTCCTTGGAGAGCCGCTGCTCCGTGGTGTAAGCCAGGAGCGAGCCCAGGGTGCTGCCCGACCCCGGGAGGACGCCGGCGAGGAAGCCCACGACCGACCCTCTCAAGATAGCTGGCCAGGATCGCCGCCAGTCGTCCCCGCTGAGCCACAACCTGCCCTTCAGCGCCAGCCTTTCACCGGCCTGCGCCCTGCGGTGTGACAGGAACCACAGCACCTCGCCCACTCCGAAGACGCCGATCAGGATGGTGACACTGTCGATGCCATCCAGCAGGGTCTCGACGCCGAAGGTGAGACGGGGGACGCCGGTCTGAAGATCGGTTCCGATGGTAGCAATGGCAATGCCCAGGACCGTGGCGGCGATGGACTTGAGGAGATCCTTGCCCATCAGCACCGAGATGAACAGCATTGCCGATATCAGGAGCGCGAAGAACTCCGTTGGCCCCATCAGCAACGCCACCGAGGCCACTGGAAGCGCCACCAGGGTAAGCGCCACTACGGAGAGGGTGCCGCCAATGAAGGACCCAATGGAAGAAACTGCCAACGCCTGAGCCGCGCGCCCCTGCTTGGCCATCTCGAAGCCATCGATAGAGGTCATGACCGAGGACGCTTCGCCCGGTACCTTCAGGAGGACGGATGTGAGAGATCCGCCGTACATCGCCCCGAGGTAGACCGCGGTCATCATGATCAGGGCGGACTCCGGATTCACACTGAAGGCCACGGGGATCAAGAGTGCGATGGTGGTAGCTGGCCCAATGCCAGGAAGGATTCCAATTATGGTTCCAAGGAAACAGCCAAGGAGTGCCGACAGCAGATTGGTCAGTGTCGTGGCGCTCTGGAAGCCCTGGAACAGCAGGCTTATCGTCTCCAACCTTCACTCCTCCTTATCGAAAAACGGGGACATACAGCCTGACACTCACTTCCCTCCAAGCTAGAAGCTGAAGATCCCCGGGGGAAGGGCTACGTGAAGCAGACGGTGGAAGGTGACATAGAGCGCCAGCGTCACGCCCACCGAGATAAGCCCGGTCATCCAGATACGTCGCTCGCCAAGATAGTTGAACAGGAAGGCGAGGAAGAGCGTCGTAGAAACCAGGTATCCTAGAGGGAGAAGAGTTAAGATGTACGCCGCGCTGGCAGAAACCAGGATGACCAGGACACGCGGACTCCCAAAGTCCCCATCTTCTCCACCGGAGAGAATGGTCCGCAGCATTATCAACGTCCCCAACAGGGCAAGGACCACGCCTATTCCCAGAGGAAAGGCCCTTGGGCCGAGCAAGTCCGAGCCCATGAGGGGCACGAAGATCTCCTCGGACCCGTAGGCGTAGACGGCTCCTACCAGAACCAGGGCCAGCCCTGTCCAGAAATCCACCAACCGAAAAGCCATAGATAGTCTCACGCAGTGCCTCCGCTCTGGTGTGGTGGGTGCCGGACGGCACCCACCACACGGAACTCGTTACTTCTTCGGCGGTAGGATGCCAAGGGGCCCTAGGACATCTTCAGCTAGCTTGGCCTCCTCCTTCATAGCCTTGGCTAGGTCGTCGCCGGCTGCGAACTCGTACTCCCAGCCGTTCCGCTCCAATAGCTGCTTCCAGGTATCGGTCTTGACCATCTTGGTGAAGGTATCGATCCAGTACTTCCGTGCCACCTCGGGCATGTCCTTGGGGCCCCAGAAGGCACGCCAGTGCTTGACCTCGGCTTGGTAGCCCAGTTCCTTCCAGGTAGGAACGTCGGGCACGAACTTGGATCGCTCGGGCGCAGAGATCGCCAGGAAACGGATGTCACCGCTCTTGTACTGAGGCAGCGACTCGGCCACCGTGGTCGATCCGGCACCCACGTGCCCGCCTAGGAGCTGGGCATTGAGGTCGCCACCGGCACTGAAGGTGACGATGTTGAGCCTGGAGACGTTCACTCCGGCAGCCTTCGCGGCGTAGATGAGGTTCAGGTGGTCGTTGGAGGGCGGCGCGGAGCCCACGCCCAGAGTCACAGCTCTGGGATCCTTGACCAAAGCATCCATGAGGTCCTTGCCCGTCTTGAACGGGGAATCCTTGCGTACCGCGACGATCATGTAGTCGGTCATCAACCGCGCCACGGGGACGAAGTCATCCAGAGTCAGCTTGGTGGTGCCCATCATGGGGTTCAGGTACACCCTGTTGGTGTTGGACATCATGATGTAGCCGCTGCCCTTTTGCTCGTTCAGGAAGGACATGCCTGTGTTTCCGCCACCGCCGCCGTAGCTGGTAACGGTCATGGTACCCTTGAAGAGGTTCTCCTTTCGGAGGGCCTCCTCCACGGTGCGGTTGAACAGGTCAAGCCCGCCGCCCGCGTTGCCGGAATTGTCCAGTGCGAAGGGCTTGTCCGGGTAGGTCGCGGCATCCACAGGACCGGTGGACACCTTGGGCGCCGCCGCCTTCTCTGCCGGCTTGGTGGGCTCCGCTGCCTTGGCGGGTGCCGCCGCAGGGGCGGCAGTGGGCTCGGCTGCCTTGGCGGGTACCGCCGCCGAGGCCTTGGTCGGCTCCGCTGCCTTGGCTGCTGGCTGGGCTGCCGGTGCACTCTGGCAACCCACAACCAACGCCAAGGACATGGCAACCGCAACCATTGGGTACAGGAAACGGTGTCGCATTTTCCTCTCTCCTTTCGACTCTATCTTCGCGACTCCAGCCGCCTTCGGCCGTACTCCACAAGACCGCCGCTCTCCAAGAGCATTTGCATGAACTCCGGCATTGGCTCCGCTCGATACACCCTCCCCCCGATCTCGATCTCCCCGGTAGCCAGGTCTACCTTCACTGATCCCCTATCCCGCGCAGCCTCCACAGCCTCCGGACAAACCAGGCAGGGAAGGCCCTGGTTCAGGCAGTTGCGGAAAAAGATCCTACCGAAGCTGTTGGCCACTATGCAGGCCAAGCCTGTCGCCTTTAGCGCAACCGCGGCGACCTCTCGCGAGGAGCCGTGCCCGAAGTTTTCCCCTGCCACCACCACATCGCCAGGCTTGACCCGCTGGGCAAAGGTGGGATCGGCATCCTCCAGGCAGTGCTCCGCAAGCCACCTGGGGTCCTGGTTTTGGATGTAGCGTGCGGGGATGATCTGGTCCGTGGTGACGTTGTCACCGAATTTAAAGATCGCCCCTTCGATAGGCATCCTATGCCACCTCCGCCGGATGGGTGATCACCCCGGTTATCGCCGTAGCGGCGGCAACCAGGGGACTACCCAGGTAAACCTGCGAATCCCTCGGTCCCATGCGGCCGGGGAAGTTTCGAGGAGTGGTAGTAAGGCACACCTCGCCAGGGCCCAGAACCCCCATATGGCTGCCACCACACGGCCCGCAACCTGGAGGCAACACAACCGCACCGGCTTCGACGAAGGTCTCGATCAACCCCTCCTGAAGAGCCGCCAGGTACACCTTTGTGGTAGCCGGAACCACGACCAATCGAACTGTCTCCGCGATCTTGCGGCCTCGCAGGGCCTTGGCGAGTAGGCGGAAGTCCCGGATCAGGCCATTGGTGCAGCCCCCCACCACCACCTGATCCACCGGGGTGCCCGCCAGATCCTCGATGGGGTGAGCATTGCTCGGTGCGAAGGGTGCCGAGACGGTCACAGGGATGTCGCTGCCGTCGAGCACAAATTCCCTGGCGTAACAGGCGTCCGGATCGCTCCGGAACATCACCCCTTCCTGCCCCAAGATCCCCAGATACTCCAACGTCGCCTGGTCGGCCGCGACAATGCCGTTCTTCGCCCCTGCCTCGGCAGCCATGTTGCAGAGGGTCATCCGGTCGTCCACGGACATGGCCTCAATGGCCTCCCCCACGAACTCCATGGCACAGGCCCGGGCCCCTCCGTCGCCGATCCTCTTGATGATCTGCAGCATGACGTCTTTGGCTGTGACGTACTCGCCCAACCGGCCGTTCACGACAAACCTGTAGCTTTCGGGCACCCGTAACCAGGTCTCCCCGAAGGTGAAGATGTAGGCCACATCCGTGGAACCCATCGGCACCGCCAGCGCCCCAAAGGCCCCCAGTGTGGTCAAGTGGGAGTTGGACGCGGCGATCAGCGAGCCTGGCTCTACAACGCCCAACTCCACCATCATGTTCAGGTCGATGCCGTTGCGCCCAACCTCGTAGTAGTGCTTGAGTCCCTGCTCCCTGGCAAACTGGCGTAGCTCCTGGGCTAGGGTTGCACTGGCAATATCCTTGTTGGGCACGCGACGGGCTGGAAAGAGGCCAACGCGCTCCAAGTCGAACACCTTTGTGGCGCCCATCCGTCTGAACTGTTTGATGGCCAGCGGCCCGGTAGCGTCGGTACTCATGGTGAAGTCCACCTTGACGGTGACGATCTCCCCTGGCCGAACACTCTCCACTCCCGCATGTGAGGCAATGATCTTCTCGGTGATAGTGCTAGCCACGGCGCACCCTCTCCACGATCCGCAGGAACTCCGTATCCGTGAGACCCGACTTCTTACGTATTGCCTCCAGCTCGATCTCTTCCTTGATGGCGGCAACCTGCTCCTCGGACGCCTCTATACCCATCTGCCCGAGCTTGTACTGAATGGCGAACTTACCGGTATACTTTCCAATGGCAACCTTGGTCCGGTTACCCACCGCCTCCGGGGGTATACACTCGTACAGCCTGGGGTTGATCAGCATCCACTTGATGTGCTGGTCCAGCTTATGGGCGAAGGCGTCCTCCCCCACCAGCGGCTTGTAGGGGGAGACTGGGACGCCTGTCAGCTCGGACATCAGGTCGGACAGCTCCTTTAGCAGCTCCGTTTTGATCCCGAGGTCCACGCCGTAGAACAGCTTGAGGGCTATTACCACCTCATCCAGGCTGGCGTTCCCCGTTCGCTCCCCCAGTCCGTTCACCGTGACGTCCACAATCTGCGCGCCCGCCTCGATCCCCGCGAGGGTATTGGCCAGCGCCAGGCCGTAGTCGTTGTGGCAGTGGACCTGGATGGGTACGTCGAAGGCGTCCACAATGGAACCAACAAGATACTTCATCCCTGCTGGAGCCATGGCTCCGGCCGTGTCCGAGATCCCGATCCTGTCGGCCCCGGCATCCAGGACGGTCGCGCACACCTCCTTTAAGAAGCCGAGGTCGGCCCGCGTGGTGTCGGTGGGTGAGAACTTGATCAGCGCCCCTCGACCCCGAGCGTAGCGCACCCCCTCCGCAGCCTTGGCGAGCATTTCCTGCCGGGTTACCTTGTGGGCGTACTGCAGGCGGATGTCGGACACCCCGTACTGCAATCCCAGCACATCCGGGCCGGCATCCAGAGACGCGTCCACCTCCTCCCGCCAGTTGTCGAACATCAGGGAAGCTATCGCCTCCACTTTGACGTTCAGCCCCTCATCCCGAACCCGCCTCACCAGTTCCCGGTCGGTCTTGGATTTCCCTGGATATCCCCCCTGCACCTGCGGGACGCCGACTTCAGCCAACTTGCGGATGAGGGTCAGCTTCCCCTCGACCCCGAGGCTGACGTCCGACGCCTGCTCCCCTTCTCGAGTGCTGGTGTCGTTCAGAATGAGGTTCTTGGCGATCCTGGCCTGGCCCAGGACCTCTGGGAGATAGTTGTAGGCGCTGGCAACGAACTCATCGTGTTGCATGCTGACCTCCTGCGAAGCGGAATGCCTTGCCTGTATCGGCAGAGGAAAAACCTCAGCTGCGCTCTTGGATGAAGTGAAGGACCGAAGTGAGGTTGCTCCGCTCTCCAATCTACACGACGCATCTTAGGCTGTCCATAACCCCTATGTACTAACTCCGTTGTCACCCTTCGCTATCGCGAAAGGCCTCCAGCTACCATGGAGAAGATGCTTAGCTCCCACGCAGTAAGATTCGGGCGACCCGTTTTCATTGCTTCAGCTGGCTCACCAGCGCCATAGAGTGCTCGGCATGACAGGATGTGGACTCGGCATGACAGTTCGGAAGTCTGCCGTGGTGCAGCACTACACCCTCAGGATTGAGGTGACACCCTTCTCAGTAGCCTGGGCCAATAACCCCACGGTGCCGATGCGATGACATATACCAAGCTTGCGTCGAATGCTGCCAACGTGGCACTTGACGGTGTTTTGGGAGAGGCACAATCTGTTGGCCACATGGGCCCGCAGGCTGGATTCCCCTTGGACCGCCTCGTGCCCGGCCTTCACGTAGTAGTGCAGGAAGACCAAGATTTCCGTCCAAGTTAAGGAGCGATCGCGGAGCCTGGTCAGCTGTTCGCCGGTGATTCGCCCCGACTCCAGTTCGTCCAGGATGGCAGCCCTTATCAACGGGTCGCGGCAGGACTCGATCAGTGACTGGAAGCCACCACCAGCGAATAGAGGAGTGACTCCTTCGGCATAACCCTTCAGGCCCTGCAAGCCTTGCGCTGGGAGTCGCTGAACGGCCAGGCGGGTGGCAAATTCCGGTTCGATGCCCTGGCTCAGAGCCTCTGTCAGGGCATCGGAGACGACATCTCCATCCCACCAGTGGAAATGATAGAGAGAACACTCCCTGGCCGTCCTCAGCCAGCGCTCCAACCAGCGATGCTGCTTCTCGCGGTCCCCTAGCTCCCGCCATAAAGCCGAAAGCCGGAGAGACGTACTGGCGTAGCGTTGCCCGTAGTTGTGTCTGCGCAGCACCTCCGCAGCCTCCTCCACCATTCGCACCGCCTGCTCTACGAGCCCCAGCGCCGCCAGCCCCAATCCGAAGGGGACCTGAGCGCGCGCCTTTTCAGGAGGGGACTCGCGCGAGCGCCTGGAGGACAAGGCACCCTCTGCCAATCGCATCGACCGATCGATCAGTCCCTTGCGCAATAGGAGAAAAGCGAACTCAGGCACGAACTGCTCGCCAGCCTCCTGGTAATGTCGGTCTGCCCTATCCAGATCCCCGATGTCCCGATGGATGTTGCCCAGATAACCCTCTATCCACTTCCGCTCCGGCGGGTAGAAGTCCGCGCCCTTCGCTCGGGCAGCCTCCATGGCCTCGAGGGCGTCCTGGAAGTCTCCCCTTGTCGCCAGAACAGCGCCCAGCATGGTGAAGGAGCGCATCCGGCGGAACTCGTTTACCTCATCTGTCTCGCACAGGCGCACAGCCGTCCGGCACAACTCGGCTGCCTTGTCGAGGCGCCCCTGGCACATCTTGATCCTCGCCAGGTTGCGAAGAAGTGCTACCCGTCCCGTCCAGGCGCTTTTTGATTGGGGTGAAACCTGCTCCAGGATCTGAAGCGCATCGCGGGCATGCTGCTCCGCTTCGTCCAACTCCCCAGCACCTCGATACGCCACCCCCAACAACCGCTGCAGGTCAATGGCAGCCACCGGATCCTCCACCCCCCTATCTAGAGCCTCTTCCAGCATGCTGATGGATTGGGCGTAGCTACCCTCCCGATAGTGAGCCAACCCCGCGTGCCTCGCCACCATTACCTCTACCCGCTTTGCCTCCGCATCCTCACGCAGGTCTAGGGAACCGTTTTCGCCCACACGATTGCCGTCCGCAGGAGTGCCGGCGCTCAACAGCAGCTTGCAGCGGCTGAAGACATCGAGAGCGACGGTAGTCTCGCCTAATCGAAGTGAAATCAGTCCCCGCAGCGCCAGCAACCCAGCTCGACCCTCCACTACTTCTGAGGGAAGCTCCTGCAGCCATCGTGAGACTCGATGAAGCTGGCCAGACTCAATGGCCTGCTCACCGAAGCGCACGACCAACTGCACCGCGGCAGCCGCATCCCCCGCGGAGATATACTGATGTATCGCCTCATCCCATAGATGGCGGTCTTCCGCAGCCTGCCCCGCGGTTTCCCGCAACTGATGGATGGTCTCTGGCAACTCTTCCTCCCTCAGCTTGGCCAGCAAGAACTCACGGAAGAGTTGGTGATACCGGTAGGAGTAGCCGCTTGCATCGGCAGGAAGCAGGTACATTCCCGCGCGAGAAAGATCAGTGATCAGTTGCGCGGACCGGGCAATGCCGGGCAGTTCGTCGCAGATCTCGGGGGTCATTACACTGAGAATCGACGTGCGGCGAAGGAAGAGCTTCACATCCGGGGCCAGCGACGCGTATACCTGCTCAGCCAGGTAATCGTGGATCGGCGAGCCGGTGCTGGTGACCCCCTGGACCAGTCGCACCGCATCTTTGATGGAATGGGACTGAGCTATCTGTGCGGCAAGCGCCAACCCGGCAGCCCACCCCTCCGTGGCCGAGTGGATGGCACTGAGACACGAATCGGATAGGTCCACCCCCGCAGCTTCCTTGAAGTACTCCTGTGTCTCTGCCCATGTGAACGCTAGATCGGCCGGCCCGATCTCCAGGAGATCGCCCTGCACTCGCCATCGGCTCAATGGAAGGGATGGTGCGATGCGAGATGCAATTACTAGCCGTGCGCCGGTTGGGAGGACTTCCAGCAGTTCGCCGACGAGAGCTACCACCTCCGGGCTATCGTCCACTTTCTGATAGTCGTCCAGGACCACCCACAGCGGTCCCTCGGGAAGTAGTCCAATCTCGTGGATGAAGAGATCGCCCGCTGCTCTGGAGATGGAGTTCCTGTGTTGGATCTCCGCCAGGTAGGATCTGGTCCTCTCGCCAAAATCGGGTCTGTGCCGCCTGATGCCCGCAAGCAGATAGGAGACAAACTGCGGAAGGTCCGCATCTGTCCGGCCCAGGCGATAGTAGACGACCGGCGTTACCGGAGGATCGAGGAGCTGGTACAGGAGGGTAGACTTACCGGACCCCGCCGGCGCATGGAGCACCACCAGCCTGGGCCTGGGCCCGCAGTCGAGTAGCTCTAGGAGTCGCTGGCGAGGGAGAAAGGCTCTCGGCGCCTCCAGCGTCAGTCTGGCTTGATGAATGGGTATCGGGTACTCAGGGGGAGACAAACCGGCGAAGCGGGAGTCGGGCACCACCACTCTCCTTCCAGACCACGTTGTATCACTTCACAGGCAAGTGGATTCGGCCGCTGGCCGCCATGATAGAGGGTTAGGGCCACCATGGCAACCAAAGATACGGAAAAACGGTCTGCTCGGGTTCGAGCCTCGATGTCGCCAGCTGGTATAGGCGAGCTATCCGCCCAACGGTACGAAGGAGACCTTGAGGCTATCGCCGGACTTCTCCACGCGAGAGCTACCCAGCCACCGGACATCATCCCGATTTGGATAGTCGGTGCGGAGGTGGGATCCTCGGCTCTCCCTTCGCTCAAGGGCGGAGGCGACGATAGCCTGCCCCACCAGGAGCATCCGCTCCAGTTCCAGGTAGTCGGCTACCTCAGGTAGGGAGCGCACGCTGCACCGGGGGAGTGCTTCGAGACAACTCTGGAGTGCCGAACTGGCGTGCAGCAGCCCCTCCTGGTTTCGGACGATGGAGACGTGGTCCCACATGGCCCGGCGAAGGTGGGTCTTCACCTCCGCAAGGCTGGTTGAGCCGTTCCGAAGGGAGGGCAGATCGGGTAGATTGACAGGGGGTTCAGGAAGCCGACTGGAGTTGCGGAGATACAGAACGGCCTCTCTGGCGGCTCTAAGGCCGTGGACCACCGCCTCAGTGAGGGCGTTGCCGGCGAGCCGGTTGGCACCGTGAGTGCCTCCGGTTGCCTCGCCTGCGGCAAACAACCCCTCCACACTGGTGTTGCACCGATCGTCGACCCAGGCCCCGCCCATGAGAAAGTGGGTCTGGGGAGCCACCACCAGCCACTGGCGGCTGAGATCGATGGAGTGGCGCTTCATCAATTCCAGCAGGGTAGGGAACTTGCACTCCAACGCCGACATCGATACGGCCGAGCAGTCCATGTACACCCCACCCATCACACCATTGCCGGCCTGCACCTCACGGAAGATGGCTATAGCCATCCTGTCGCGGGTGGCCATGTCGCCGGCATCAGGGTAGTAGCGGTGCATGAACCGCTCGCCGTGGCAGTTGCGCAGGACCGCGCCCTCACCGAAAAGCCCGCTGGAGGCTCCAAGGTGGAGGGGAGAGACCATCCGGCACGGGATGTACTGGACGAACTCCATGTTCCGTAGAGGCAGACCAGCCTCCAGCGCCATGGCGTAGGAGTCGCCGGTCATCTCTGCAGTGTTGTTGGTGTTAGCGAAGAGTACGCCACCCCCACCTGCCGCCAAGATGACTGCCCTGGATTGGAGCAGCACGGACTCACCCGTGACGGCGTCCAGGGCAAGGGCACCGCAGATGGTCCCATCGCGGACCAGGAGCCGGTGCACCGGTAGTCCGGAAAGGAGTCTGAGTCCCCTCTCCCGAACAGCGTTGAGCAGGGGCAAACTGATCGAGAGGCCGCGAGTGGCATGATGGTGGCCGTCCAGGACCGTGGGTATCTGCCTTGGTCTGGAATGGCCGGGAGGGCGCTTCCGCACCAGGGAACCGTTGGCACGAGCGAAGCTGACCCCATACTCCTCCAGGCCCATTATCGCTCGGGGCCCCTCGGATATCACCGTTCGTACCATCGAGGGGTCGTTGATCCCGTCTCCTGCAGACAGGGTGTCCTGAAGATGCTGCTCCACGGTGTCCGGGTTGTTCTCATTGGCGATACAGGCGCTGAAGCCGGCCCCGGCGACGATGGTGTTACCGCTGCGGCCAGGCTTCCGCTTGCTGACTACGAGGACATCTTCGATCGACTTCCTTGCCTCCAGCGCTGCCACAAGGGCCGCTGTCCCGCCACCGATTATGAGAAGATCGGATTCGATCCGTCGAGAAGGCATTTCCATAGACCACACCCACATGCGATATTGACCGCCAGCCTGCCGGCTCTCAGCCTAGGACGATGGTGCCACCAGACGGCAGTCTCGGTCAAGACTGAGAGGTGACGGAAATGGGGATAGGGGGACTAGGATGGCAATGGAGGAATTGCCCATTCTCGAAGGGATGCCAGGGGGAGCTACACTCGATGGAGGGCCCTCCATCGAGTGTAGCTGTAAGGACTCCACTATCGTCCTGTTGGAGGCAAAGGGCCCTGTGGCAAGTGCACACAGGCACGTTTGTTCCGTTTCAACTATTCAACACCCTCGCAGCCACGGCGTCGCCCATCTCGGATGTGCCCACCTGAGTGGTACCATCTACCCATATGTCCCTTGTGCGGATGCCGTCGGCAATGGCCGATTCCACGGCCCTCTCCACTGCATCGGCAGCCTCGGGCATATCCAGGGAGTATCGCAGCATCATCGCCGCGCTGAGGATAGTGGCCAGTGGGTTGATGAGGTTCTTCCCCTTGTACTTGGGAGCGGAGCCGTGGGACGGCTCGTACATGCCGAGCTTCCCTGCGCCCAGGCTCGCCGAGGGAAGCATTCCCATGGAGCCTGCCACCTGCGAAGCCTCGTCGGAAAGGATATCGCCAAAGGAGTTGTCGGTGACAATGACATCGAATTCGCGAGGCGACTTGATCAGCCACATCGAGGCGGAGTCTACCAGCACGTTTTCGCAGGTCACGTCTGGATACTCCTTAGCAACCCTCTCAAACGTCATGCGCCATAGGCGCGAACAGTCCAGCACGTTGGCCTTGTCCACGGAGCTGAGCTTCTTGCGCCGAAGCCGGGCTACGTCGAAGGCCACGCGCACCACCCGCTCGATCTCCTTCTCCGTGTAGATCATGGTGTCCACAGCCACCTTGCCCTCGGGGGTATCCCGGGTCTCCCGAGGCGTTCCAAAGTACAGTCCGCTGGTCAACTCCCTCACGAACAGCAGGTCGGTGCCCCTCACCACCTCATCCTTGACGGGCGAGGCCCCAACCAGGGAGTCCAACAACTTGACGGGTCGGAGGTTGGCAAAGAGGTCCAGCTGCTTGCGGATCTCCAGCAACCCCTGCTCGGGCCGGATCTTGGCAGTGGGATCGTCGTACTTGGGGTCGCCGACCGCCCCCAGCAGGATGGCATCGACCCCCCTGGCCTTCTCGATCACCTCAGGCTTGATGGGGATGCCATGGGCGTCCATGGAGGCTCCACCCACCAACTCCGTCTCGAACTCGAACTGAGCCCCAAAGCGCTGCTCCACGGCGTGGAGCACCTTCACGGCCTCGTCCACGATCTCCGGTCCTATCCCATCGCCGGGGAGCAAGAGAACCTTGTACATCATGCAACCTCCAATAGCCCAGCCTTCGCTCAAACGAATCGAACTTGCCACGGCTGAGACGGCGGCAATATAGCTGTTGCACAAAGGCTCGGTCAAATACCGGGCTGCGCCTGCCGATGGCGGAGCCTTCGGACAGTAGACGAGCGTCAGGGTCGATCTGAAGGTGAGGCTGTCGACCGCGCCGACAGGGTGCCGGAGCAGTGGTTCAGAAGGAGGGCATCCATACGCCACGAACCCATACGTCCCG
Source organism: Chloroflexi bacterium UBA6077 (assembly GCA_002436065.1). Lineage (GTDB taxonomy): Bacteria > Chloroflexota > UBA6077 > UBA6077 > UBA6077 > UBA6077. Next base: position 72,669 of record DIXP01000092.1, on the reverse strand, counting down.
CACCACGATCGCCAGGAGGGCAAAGGTGATAAGGGCGAGGGCAATGCACCAATAGCAGATGGCGTGGAGCACGAACAGCTCCACCGCGGTGAGATAACCCATCGACAGAGCCCCGGCAAGCGTGATGGCGTAGAGCATCAGGCTGCGGCGGATCCTGCCAGTACCCTCCGCCTCCTTCTGCGGCAGGGCAAGGCCCAGGATCGCGGCGTACAGCATTGCGCCCAGCGCCGCCACGGGGATCCCAAACAGCTCGGAGTAGAGGCTGGTGTTGACGGCCTCGCAGCCCCGGTACGCACCACAGGGCGGTATCTCGCCGAGCAGATGGAGGACTGCCAGGTAGGTGGCATCGAGCAACCCAGCCATGGCCAGGACAGGAACCAACAACACCCTCATTCGCGCACTCATGGCTTGCCGGCCACCTCCGTTTCGACAAGCTTCGCCCATGCGTCCATGCCGGGTATGCCCAGCACCATCTTGCCATTGATGAAGAAGGTCGGCGTCCCACGTATCCCCAGAGCATCCCCTTCCTTCCTGTCCGCCAACACCCTGTCCCGGACCCTGATGCTGTTCAGTCCCTCCTCAAAGGCTGCCCGATCCAGCCCCAACTCCGCGGCGAACGCCCTCAGGTTGTCCGGACGGAAGCTTCCCGCGTTCTCGCCTCGCTGGCGCTGCCAGAGCATGCTGCTGTAGGCCCAGTACCTGCCCTGCTCGGCAGCCGCGGCGGCTGCGGCAGCTGCCATGAGCGACTCGGCACCCAGGGTGGGGTAGTGTCGGGAGACGAAGCGGACCTTGCCGGTGTCCACGTACAGCCGCTCGAACTCGGGTAGCCCATTCAGGGCGAAGAGCCGGCAACCCGAGCACTGGAAGTCAGACCACTCGGTGACTACCACGGGGGCATCGAGGCTACCCTTGGTGTTGGGAGCAGATGGAATGGGATCGGGGTAGCTGGCGACGGGGGCCCACGTGGACCGGGCGACCGAGAGCTGGCTGAGGCCGATGAAGCCGACCCCCAGCAGCAACCCCGCGAGCGTGGCGATCGCCAGAGCAAGGAAGAACCGTCGTGAGACCGTGCGGTAGCGTTGGACTCCCTGTTCCGGCGGCCCAGCAGCCCATGCCGCTGGGCCGCCGGCGATCGGACCTTGAGTGTGCCTGTCCTGATGCGTGGTCGCCGACCTGCCGGCCTGCATCGACCTCTCCTCCCATGAAGCTCACGGGGACGACTGACTCACCCACGGCCGATAGCTACTCTAGAGCAATCCTAGACCTGGTAGCCCAGTCGCCTCGAGATGGAATTGGCGGCCTCGACTATCCGGGGAGCCAGCGCCTCCGCGCGCTCCAGGCTCAGCACCGTGGCCGGGCTGCCGATGGAGAGCGCCCCAGCGACGCGACCCCGATAGTCGAAGATGGGAGCAGCCACGCCGCGAGTGTTGTCGTAGATCTCCCGATCGTCAACCGCATAACCTCGGGACCGTACCTCGCACAGCGCCGATCGCAAATCCGCCTCGGAGGTGATGGTATAGGGCGAAAAGGAGGGCAAGCCCTTGGCCAGGGTTTCCTGAAGCGCGACCTCCGGAAGGTAAGCCAGCATGGCCTTGCCCGAGCCAGTGCAGTGAGCAGGGTTTCGCATCCCGACGTTGGTGGTACTGCGGACCCAGTCCCCAGTTTCCACCTTGTCGATGTACATGACGTGCCCGCGATCCCATGTAGCCAGGTGCACGGTGTGGCCGGTCTCCGCGGCCAAATCCCAAAGCACCGAGGACGCGATCTCCCGCAGATCCACACCAGTCAACAGCTGGGCGGCAACCGTCAGCACCATGTACCCCAGGAGATAGCGCTCGTTGTCCGTGTCCTGCCGAACAAATCCCAACTGCTTCATGGTGTCCAGCAACCGGTGGGCTGTGGACTTGTGCAGACCGCAATCCCTGGAGAGTTCGGTGAGCGAGACTCCCCTGGCAGCGTTGGGACCAGCAAGGTACTGAAGGACGCCGAGGCCACGCTCCAGGGCCCTGACGCTCTCGCGACGCTCGCCACTCGACCCGCCTACCGCAGATACAGATGAGACCTCCACAGGGCACCTCGCGTCGAGTTGTTTCATTATGCGAGACGATTTCCATAATAGCGAAACTATATTGACAGACTAGGAACTCTGTTGTAGATTGAACCACATCAACCATCATTTGTCAACACGCAGTTCCTTTTAATCGATGCTGGTTTCATATAGCGAGACGCTACATCGTAATACGGAACTGATATTACCGAGGTGAGGCATGGAGGTACGAGCGGTAAATCCTGGCAGTGCTACGGTTCGATCCGTCCAGCGAGAGAGTGTCCAGTCGCTGGAGCGTGGCTTCAACATCCTGCAGCACATGGCTGACCCACGGTTATCTCGAGGGGCAACAGTCACTGATCTAGCCAGGGACGTGGGGCTCCACAAGAGCACCGCATATCGCATCCTGGACACGCTGAGACAGCAGGGCTTCGTGCGCCAGGATGCTGATAGCGGCCGCTATTCACTCGGCTATTCGGTGCTGAACATCGCAGCCCAGTTCCTGAACAACGCCGAAATCAGGGGGGTGGCCTCCTCCGAGCTTCGGGAGTTGGCCTCGGCTTCGGGCCACTCGGTGCACCTGGCTGTGTGGGACAGGGGAGAGGTGGTCTACCTGGACAAGGTGGACAAGGGCGAATGGACCCGCACCGTCACCAACGTGGGGATGCGCAGCCCCGCTCACTGCACCGCTTCCGGCAGGGCCATCCTCGCCCACCTCCCGGAAGAAGCCATCGGGGATGCGGCGGCCCGAGTGCTATCAGCCCCCACTCTCGACGACATCCGCTCCGAGGTCGATCTCAGGGCAACCTTGCAGGAGACTCGAATGCGCGGATACGCCCTGATCGACCACGAGGCCACGGAGGGGGCGCGCGAGGTTGCTGCGCCCGTCTTCGATTATCGAGGTCGCGTCGCAGCCGCTATTGGGATCAGCGACTCGGCCAATGCGCTCAGCCAGGAGCGGATGGAGGAACTCGCCCCCATGGTCGTCATGGCAGCCAACAGGATATCTCAGCGGTTGGGTCATGGTGTTTAGTCTCTTGTCGGGAGGTGGCGCATGCGCGGCTCACTATCGGGACTGACTCGGTCTCTGGCGGCGTTCAGCCGAGGGGTGTACACCATCGCCAGCCTAACGGTAATCGTGATGGTCTTCGCCTACGTGCTCCCCGTCGTAGGCCGCTGGATGGGGGTGAGGATAAGCGGCACCTTTGAGCTCAACGAAATGGTGATGGTGCTCTGCGTTTTCCTCAGCCTCGCTTATGCCCAGAGTGAGAAACGGCACGTCAACGTGACGCTACTCACTAACTATCTTTCGCCCAGACGCAGGCATCTTTTAGACGCCTGCGTCCTCTTCATCGCACTGCTCTTTCTTCTCTTCGTCACCTATCTAAACCTCCAGGACGCGATCAAGGCTTTTCAGATCGGCGAATACCGACAGGGGGACATGAAGTACCCTGTATGGCCCTTCAAGTTCGCCCTCACCTTCGGCCTCTTCATGTTCGCGGCTCAGATCGCGGCCGACATAGGGAACAATGTCAAAAGGATGCTCCATCCGTCCAGTGATAGCCCTGCCGGCTCTCCAGTCGAGTCCGGCGAGAAGGGTACCCTACCCCCATTGGTCTACTGACTCGCGATCTGTACCTTCCAAATAGGCGATGGGAGAGTGACATGCTGTCAGCGCTAGTAGCTATCGTCGCGGTTGTCGGGATCGTGTTGACCGGAATCCCCGTTGGCTTCGCCCTGCTGATAGTGGGGTTCTTCGGGTTGTGGTACACCCTGGGGCTCCAGGTGGCCACCTCCTCGATGGTGATCATACCCTATACCTCTGTAGCCCAGGAGTCCCTTACCGTCTTGCCGCTCTTCATCCTAACCGGCTCCCTCGTATTCGAATCGGGTCTGGCAAGCAACGCCTTCGACGTGGCACACAAGTGGCTCGGGAGGCTACCAGGCGGCCTAGGCATAACAACCATTGCTACCGCCGCCGCTTTCGCCGCCACGACCGGATCGAGCGCCGCGACGTCCGCGACGGTCGGCAAGATCGCCGTTCCGGAGATGCGCCGCTACGGCTACTCGGCGTCAATGGCAACGGGCATATCCGCTGCCGGCGGAATCCTGGGCATTATGATACCCCCCAGCATCTCCCTCGTCGTCTACGGAATAGCCACCAACACCTCCATAGGCAAGCTGCTCATCGCCGGCATCATCCCGGGGTTGGTGACCGCAATCATATTCTCGATGGGTATCGCCGCTGTCGCAATGCTCCGCCCCACGGCAGTCCCACGAGGGAGCAAGGAGCGGTACGCCTGGCGGGATAAGTGGATGTCTCTGGCCAGAATGTGGGGGATGATCCTGATCTTCGTGGTGGTCATCGGTGGCATCTTCGCGGGGGTCTTCACCCCTTCCGAGGCCGCAGCGGCGGGCTGTATGCTTGCGACCGTGCTGCTCGTCATGAAGCACGGTCGCCACTCCACCCCGAAGCTCCTCAGCGGCCTGAGGGACGCGGCCGGCACCACCTGCATGGTCTTCTTTATCATCATTGGCGCCAACGTCTTCAGCTCCTTTGCAGCCCTATCCGGAATGGCCGACGTGCTGGTCAAGGCCATCCTGTCTTCCGGGTGGTCCGCCTACGGCATCCTCGCACTAATCGTCCTCATGTATATCCCCCTTGGTATGTTCCTCGAGCCCATGTCCATGGCGCTAATCACCCTGCCCCTGGTCTTCCCCATCATCACGGGGCTCGGTTTCGACCCAATCTGGTTCGGGGTGATGATCACGGCGGTATGGGAAGTGGCGCTGCTCACCCCGCCCGTGGGCTTCAACTGCTACGTTATCGCCGGTCTGTTTCCGGACATACCGCTGCAGGCGGTGTTCAAGGGCGCCATGATGTTCATAGCCTTGGAGCTTGTGGCTGTCGTCGTCCTGGTGATTTTCCCCCAGTTGGCGACGTGGCTGCCGGGGTTGATGGGAAGACCCGTATAGCGGCGTTAGCTCCGGAATCGAGGAGGGCTGCCAGCGATGTGAGGACTGGTTAAGGAAGCGTGGCCATCAGGTGACCGTAGATCCGAAACACAGCGGAAAGGAGACTGAGGTGCGAAAGGGGAAGTCGCTAAAGGTTGTCTCACTGTGGGCATCCATGCTGTTGTTGGCATCGGTGCTGGCCGCATGCGCGGAGTCGTCAGCACCGGCGGCAAACACCACGGCCCCGGCGCCAAAGCCAGCGGCAGGCGCAACTCAGGGAACAGGCCAGACGGTGCCCGCCGACGCCAAGAGCACGGTCTCGCTTACCTATGCGACCTACACTGCCGAGTCCATGTTCTTCCACGAGAACCACAAGTACTGGGGTGCAGAGCTGGAGAAGCGGAGCGGCGGCCGGGCCAAGGTTGACAAGTGGCTATGGGGTGGCAGCCTCCTCAAGGCCGACCAGATGACCTCCGGCATCGGCACGGGGATGGCAACTGTGGGCTATGTTTGCCCGTCCTACAATCCGGCGAACTGGCCCCTCATGTCGATGGCTGACGCGATCTACAAGTTCTACGACGCCGGCCCGAAGGAATACGCCATCTACAAGCTGTGGCAGGACAACTACGCCCCCCTGCATGAGGAATTCACCAAGAACAACCTCTACCCCGTGATCTTCGACCCCGGCGACGAGACCATCCTCGGAGGCGTTGGCAAGCCCGTAAAGACCCTGGAGGACCTCAAGGGTCGGAAGATTCGCTCCTTCGGAATGCTGAGCGACGTCTTGAACAGCCTGGGTGCTGTTCCTGTGGCCATGAGTTCAGCAGACATCTACACGTCCCTGGAGAGGAAGACCATCGACGGCTTCACCGGACAGCCGGCCTGGTGCATCGACGACTTCAAGTACTACGAGATCATCTCCTGGGCAGCCGATCCTGGATTTGGAGACCACGCAACCTGTGCCACCGTGATGAATCTCGACACCTACAAGGGCCTTCCCGATGACATCAAGAAGATCGTCAATGATCTCCAGCTGGATACCCTGAAGAGGCAGTCGAGCACCATCTATGACCGTGCCAAGAAGGCCCTGGTCAATGCGGCGAAGAAGAACATCGAGGTCTACTCCCTCACCGATGCGGAGAAGGCCCGGTGGCGCCAAACCGTGAACCCGGAGAAGACCCTCTACCCAGCATGGCTGGACGAGCGAGAGAAGGCGGGAGCTCCCGCTCGGGACTGGTTCGACAAGCTGACGGCGTTGCTTCCGGAGGGCAAGAAGTGGACTCCATATCCTGGGGCCGCCAATTTGTTCAGCGATGCCGTCAAGGAAGCCAAGGGCCAGTAGGTGTCCTGCCAGAGGGGCGACCCTTCGTGGCGAACAGCCTTCGTCGAAGACCCTGTTCGCCACGCACATCACAGGCAGTCATCATCGTTGTCAAGAAAGGAGCACTATCGTGGGTGCAAAGACCACCCAAGAGATCGCCGAATTCGTGTGCGATCTGCAGTACAGTCAGCTCCCGCCGGAGCTGGTGAGCCACATCAATAACCTGGCGATGGGCTACCTGGGCATGACCCTGGCAGGGTCAGTATTGCCCAACGGGCAGATCGTGACGAAGTACGCGAAAGCCCAAGGAGCCGCCCCGGCCGCAGGAGTCAGCGGCGGTGGATTCCGCACTTCGGCCGAGCAAGCGGCTCTCGTCAACGCCACCCTCGCGCATGCTACCGAGCTGGAAGACGTCAGTTTTCCGGATGGGCTGTACTCGCTGGCGATTTTCGCACCGGCTTTTGCCCTCGGAGAGCAGCTTAAGCTACCCGGCCAGCGAGTGATCGAGGGGTTCGTCGTCGGCTATGAGGTCGCCAGTAGCCTGGGAACGGCTTGCGCCGACGCAGCAAGCAAGGGATGGATGCTCTCCGCAGTCTTCGGGTCCGTAGGCGTGGCCGCGACTGCCGCGAAGCTGCTGGGGTTGAACCTCGAGCAGACTGCCAATGCCCTCAGCATCGGCGCTTCCCAGGGTACAGGCATCGTTCGACAGTCAGGCACTGGCGCCCACACCTTCGAAGCCGGTTGTGCTGCCAGGAATGGGATCTGCGCCGGAAGCTTGGCCAGGGCCGGCCTCAGCGGAAACACCACCATCCTTGAGGGCCCCGGCGGTATGTGCGATCTGATCGCCAGCCTCCCCAACTTCGAAGCCCCCGTCGGTTCTCGGGTAGCCCAAGTCGGGATCAGAAAGTACCCCTGCTGCGGCATTATGCAGCGCAACATCGATGGAATGCTGGACCTGATTAAGGAGAACAAGCTTTCCGCCGAGGAGGTGGAGAGCGTCGTGGTCGAGGTCAATCACACCTTCTCGATGTATATGAAGTTCCCAGATCCCTTGACCGGCGCGCAAACGCGCTTCAGCATCGAGCACGCGATGGCCGGATGCTTCCTCGAACCCAAGGTGTTCCTGGGCACCTTCACCGATGAGAAGGCCAACGATCCCGAGTTCAAGGCGTTCCGCCGCAAGGTGAAGATGGTCCTCCACCCGGAGTGGGAGCACGGCTACTTCCCGCAGCCCAGCCCAATCACTGTGCACACGAAGGACGGCAGCAGCATCAGGAAGGACTGCGTCTTCGCCAGGGGAGATGCGGGCCATCCCCTAACCGACCAGGACGTGATGGACAAGTTCATGGGGTGCGTGGACTACGCAGGCGTCCTCTCCCACGAGCAGGCGGGCAGGGCCGCGAAGATGGTTCAGGCCCTGGACGACGTGAAGGATGTCTCCGAATTGGTAAACATCTTCAGCTTCCCCGACAAGCTGGCGAAGTAGAGAAAGGGGCTTCGAAACAGAACATGAGGTTCCAAGACAAAGTAGTCATCGTCACTGGTGCGGCTTCCGGCATCGGGCAGGCCATAGCCCGAAGTTTCGGACGGGAAGGAGCGGCGGTCTACATACTGGACAGACTGGAGAAAGAGGGCCGGGACGCGGCCGAGATGATCCGCTCCCAGGGCGGCAGTGCCATAGCGATGCGGGTTGATGCCCTCGATCCGGAGCAGGTGAAGAGCACCGTCGATAAGATCGCCACAGGCGCCGGCCGAATAGACATTCTCGTTAACAACATTGGGTCCACCGAGGTCATACCCTTCCTGGAAAGCGACGAATCGGTGTGGCAGCACAGCATCAACCTCAACCTCCTCGTCCCGCTGCGCTTCTGCCGGGCAGTGCTTCCCCACATGGTGGAGCAGCGGCGGGGCACTGTGGTGAGCATCTCGTCGGGTTCGGGGAGGCAAGCTGTCCCGCTGGCGGTAGCCTACTCAGCGGCGAAGGCAGGGGTGATCGCCATGAGCAGGTCCCTTGCCTCTGCCATGGCTCCTCACAACATCAGGCTCAACTGCGTGCTTCCAGGCACCGTCGCAACCACCGAATTCCAGAGAGCCTACGACGCCGACCCCTCGCACATCGATAACCTCCTGAAGCAGGTGACTCTGGGAAGGCCGGGGAAACCCGAGGAAATCGCCGCAGCGGTGATGTTCCTGGCGTCGGACGAGTCGTCGTACATGACCGGGCAGGCCATAAGCTGCGACGGCGGACGGGTAATGCTGTAGCCACAGGGCAAAGTGTCCGGCGTATCCGCGTGGCGAGCGGACTGGTAGGACTAGCCCTCTCTTCTGCGAGAACCGTATGCATTCTGGCGCCTTGGCGGGCAGGTTATGCCTGCCTTGTGCGCCAGAATGCATACGGAGGCGGAGCAGGACCGACATCCCAACAAAACCACCGCCTGACAGAAACAGTGTCTGTGGTTTTGAGGCATCGACAGCTATTACTGGGAGATGGGAAGGATGCGAATCAAAGACAAGGTTGCGATCATCACCGGCGGAGCCGGCGGCATCGGCCAGGCGACATGCAAGCTTCTAGCCATGGAGGGCGCCAAAGTCATGATCGCCGACCTGGTGCTGGAGCAGGCCCAACAGGTGGCCAGTGAGATCCGGGAGCTGGGCCATGAGGCTGACGCCATACAGCTGAACGTCACCCAGTTCGAGGACGCCATCCGCATGGCGAAGGCCACCATGGAGCGCTTCGGCAAGATAGACATCCTAGTCAACCTCGCGGGGGGATCGGCCGGCCCGGTGATCAACACCAAGCAGCAGATATTTGCCGAGTCCCAGCCCGAGCGCTGGGACGAGATGATCACCCTCAACCTTAAGGGCACGCTGAACAGCACCAGGGCCGTGATCAACCACATGATCGAGGCCCGGGGCGGCAAGGTAGTGAGCTTCGCCTCCACGGCTGGAATGATAGGCGGCCTCAGGGTGACCGACTATTCGGCCGCCAAGGCGGGGGTGATCGGGTTCACCAAAGGCTTGGCCAAAGAGGTGGCCCAATATGGGATAAACGTCAACAGCATCGCCCCAGGGGTGGTTGGCACGCCTCGCATGTTCGGCATGCCCAAAGAGGTTATTGACGGATACCTCAAGGGGATCCGCCTGGGCCGCCTAGCTACGCCGAAAGAGCTGGCCAGCGTAGTCCTCTTTCTGGTATCCGACGACTCGAGCTACATCACCGGACAGAACATCGCCGTGGACGGGGGGCTCACCCTGGGCCCTGAAAACTACTAGGCCAAAGCCCGGCGGATAGAGGAAGAGAATGAGACATGACAAAGGCGGTCCCGCTGGAGGAGTGACGTGAAGATCACCAACGTCGAGGCTATGCTCTGCGATGGCGGCTGGTGGCCCTGGATCTTCGTGAAGGTGCAGACCGACGAGGGGGTAACCGGCTACGGAGAGTGCAGCGACAACCGAGTCAATCCGTACGGCGTCGTAGGCTGCGTGAAGGACCTTACACCTATCTTGATAGATCGCGATCCCAGGGCGGTCGAAGCCCTGTACTGGGAAATGTATCGTCTTACTCGACCCAATCTCGGGGGCGTCGTCCAGAAAGCCATCGCCGGAATCGAGGTAGCGCTATGGGATATCAAGGCCAAGATGCTCGGTGTGCCCCTGTATGAGCTGTCCGGTGGCCCCATACGAGACAGGGTTCGGGTGTACTGGAGCCACTGCGGGACTTATCGCGCCCTCTATTCGGAGCAGTTGGGTACGCCGCCGCTGCAGACCATGGAGGATATCGCGAAACTCGGTGCTGAGGTCGTGCAGCGCGGCTTCACTGCCCTGAAGGCGAACATGGTGGTGCCCGGGAACCCCTCCTATACGATCTGGACCCAAGATGGCAATCTCACTCGCGAGAGCGCTAAGGCGGTGGAATTGCTCATCAGCACCCTGCGAGGAGCCGTGGGCGATGAGATAGACATCTGCCTGGATCTGAATTTCAACTTCAGGACCGAAGGGATCGTTCACCTGGCGAGAATGCTGGAGCCCTTCGACCTCATGTGGCTCGAAACCGACATCTACGACCCACAGGCACTGCTACAGATACGGCAGGCGACAGAGATCCCAATCTGCTCGGGAGAGAGTCTCTACACGAGCAGGCAGTACAAGCCGTACTTCGACCTCCATGCGATGGATGTCACCATGGTCGACGTCGCGTGGAACGGGTTCTCCGAGTCCAGGAGGATCGCCGCCCTGGCGGACATCTGCGAGATAGCCGTCTCGCCTCACAACTACTACAGCCATCTCTCCACCCTCATGAGCGCGCAGCTGTGCGCCTCTGTCCCCAACGTGAGGATACTCGAAGTCGACGTGGACGCCGTGCCCTGGAAGGACGACCTCGTCACCCATCTGCCGGATATCAGAGAGGGTTACCTCTACATGCCCAAGGGGCCCGGATTGGGGGCCGACCTCAACGAAGCAGAGGTAGCAAAGCACCCCTGGAACCCAAGAACGGACACCGTGAAGCTCCAGAGACTCAGGGGCAGATAGGAGTCCTCCCCGTCCGTAGACGGCAGCGCTGTGTCTCAGAGCTCAGGGGAACGTGGTAAGGCGTGAGGAGCAGCAAGATGGCAGACCTCATGTTGACTCTGGTCAAAAACATCGTCCAGACCAAATGGGACAACTTACCTGCCGAAGCCATAATGGTGTGATGGCGATGGGCATCGCCTATACGCAGGCCAGCGGCGAGAAGAGCCAGGTGGCCGGAACACTGATCGGTGGTGAGCAACAGGCTTTGGCCATTGCGCGTGCGTTGATGAGTCAGCCCAGGCTGCTAATGATGGACGAACCCTCCTCGGGTCTCGCCCCAAGATTGGTAGCACAGACATACGAAGTGCTCTCGAAACTGAACAGGGAGGGTATGACCATCTTGCTGGTAGAACAGAAAGCTCATCTGGCATTGGAGATCGCCAAGCGAGTATATGCCCTGGAGACAGGGCGTATCGTCATGGAGGGCACATCCGCGGAACTCCGCAACAACGAGACGGTCAAGCGGGCCTATCTGGGATAGGGGGAGGCTATGACTGAGCATCTTTGCCTATCCCAATGGACTGGCTGACGGAAGAAGGGAGCTTGGTAGCAGATGACGAGATCTCAGAATGCGGAACCCGGCCTCTTCCGAACCCCCAGGGAGATCGTTTGGGGTTGCGGAAGCGTGTCTTGGCTGAGAAAGGTGTCCGGCAAGAGAGCCCTTCTCGTCACGGACGAGACCATGGTCAAACTAGGCGTTGCCGCTCGTGCCGCCAGCTATCTGCAAGAGGCTGGCATGGAGACGAGGCTCTTCGACAAGGTAGAGCCCGAACCGTCCGTGGATACCGTGGAGAGGATGCTAGCAGAGCACAGGGAGTTCGAGCCGGACGTGATCGTCGGGCTTGGCGGGGGTTCTCCCATAGATGCCAGCAAGGGTTTCCGGATCTTTCTGGAGCATCCGACGCTGGCCTTCTCGGACATCACCTGTCGAGACTCAACCCTCGCAAAGGCTATCCCGCCGTTCACCAGGACTACACACATAACCATTAGCTCAACCAGTGGTACAGGGTCGGATGCGAGCCATGCATGTGTCCTGGCGGAGCCGGCAATCCACGCTAAGTGGCTGATTCTCGATCCCGCGCTAGTTCCCGACATCGCCATCGTGGATCCGGAAATCGCCGCTTCCATGCCGCCGACACTGCTGGTGGATTCCGGTATGGACGCCCTTACGCACGCCCTGGAGTCCTACGTAAACGTCAAAGCCAACGACTTCTCCCATGCGGCTTCGCTTCAGGCTACCGTCCTGATCGCGAAAAGTCTGGGCCCAGCCTTCTCGCGTAGGGAACCCGAGGCGCAGCAACATCTGCACTACGGTGCAACGATCGCCGGCGTCGCCGTAGCCAACAGTGGAAGCGGGCTGTGCCATTCCGTCGCCAACAAGGTCGGCCCTGCCTTCGGGCTGACTCACGGCCGCACCCTGGGCGTGGCTCTTCCCTATGTGCTCCGCTACAACGGTGCCGTCTGTACGGACGCCTTCGTCCATATCGCCCGAAACCTGGGCTACACCGGCCAGAAGGGCGGGGAGGCTACGAAATTCCTCATCAGTCGGGTCCGGGAGATAAGGGCAGAGATAGGCATTCCAAACAGCTTCAGGGAGGCGGGAATCCCCGCCGACTCCTATCTACCTATGGTGGAGGGCTTCGCCGTCAGATCCGAGAGCTTTCCAGGCACCCTGGAGAACCCTAGACGCCCAACCCGCGAGGAGTTGGTGAAGCTCTACCTTGCCTGCTATGAGGGCGATTACAGCAGGCTGCTCTGAACGTCATGCGACCACAACGCTCACAGGCAAAAGACAATGATTTTTGGGAGGTCACGAAGCAACACCATGGCCACCACCACCTCACAGTTCTTTGCCGAGACCGTCCACGGCTATGGCATCACCCACCTCTTCATGGTGCCCGCCATCTTCACCCCCTCCATGGCGGCCATGGAGGACCTAGGCATCCGGCGAGTAACGACTCACCACGAGATCGCCGCGGCCTACATGGCCGACGGCTACGCCCGAGCATCCAAGGGCCCCGGCCTCTGCATGGGCCAGTCCGTGGGCTCGGCCAACCTGGCCGCGGGCCTGCGCGATGCCTACCTTTCCAGTTCACCCGTGATTGCCATCTCCGGCGGCCCTCAGCCGGACTTCCGCTACAAGTACCTCTACCAGGTCGTCGACGACTTCTCCATGTACGAGCCGGTCACCAAGTTCAACGCCATGGTCGAGAAGCCCAGTCGGCTCCCTGACCTACTGCGCCAGGCGTTCCGAGCCGCCGTCACCGGCACCCCGGGCCCCGTACACCTGGAGTTCCCCGGCCGGTTGGGTGAGGGGGTCAATGGCGACGGCGAATTCCAGGTGATCATCGAAGAGCGCTTCAAGCACTTCCCTGCATACCGACCCGAGTCCGAGCTGTCCGCCCTCCAGGAGGCCGCTGCCCTGCTCACCTCCTCCAAGAAGCCTGTGATCGTGGCCGGTGGTGGAGTCCATGCGTCGGGCGCATCTGCCGAGCTGCGGAAGCTCGCCGAGAAGCTCAACATCCCGGTGGCCACCACGCCCACCGGTAAGGCTGCGATCCCGGAGAACCATTACCTGAACGTCGGCATGGTCGGATCCTACGGTCGATGGAGCACCAACGAGTTCGTCGAGGAGGCCGACCTGGTCTTCTTCATAGGAAGCCGAACTGGCGGTCTCGCCACCAAGAACTGGCTTACCCCCGTCCCCGGCACCCCGGTCATCCAGCTGGACATCGAGGCTGAAGAGATCGGTCGCAACTACCCGCCCAAGGTTGGGATCGTGGGCGATGCGAAGGTCTCCCTGGCACGACTGGTCGAGATGGTGCAAGCCGCAGGTAAGTCGGCCTGGACGGAGAAGGCCCAGGCCGACCTGGCAGCCTGGAAGGCGGAGAAGGCACCGGCCCTCGCCTCCGAGGCAACCCCTATTCGCCCCGAACGGCTCTGCAAAGAAATCACCGAGTTCCTGCCAGAAGGCGGCGTGGTGGTCTCCGACACCGGGCATGCCGCGATCTGGAGCGGCACCATGATCGATCTCAACAAGCCCGGCCAGCGCTACATCCGCTGCGCCGGCCACCTGGGCTGGGCCTTCCCCGCCTCCCTGGGCGTCAAGTGCGCGCTCCCAGACAAGGCGGTAGTCTGCTTCACCGGTGATGGCGGCTTCTACTACCATATGAGTGAGCTGGAGACCGCTGCCCGCTTCGGCATCGCGACTGTCGTCGTGGTCAACAACAACGGCGCCCTGCAGCAGGTACGCAGGGGCTTCGACCGAGCCTACGGTGGCGCCCAGCGCGGCAGGGCTCACGAGATGTGGGTGTTCGAGCCGGGCAACCTGGCGGCCGTCGCCCAGAACATGGGCTGCGTGGGTATCCGCGTCGAGAAGCCAGACGACATCCGGCCGGCCCTCGACGAGGCACTGGCCTCTAAGCGGCCTGCCTTGATCGACGTCGTCACCGACCTCGATATCCAGCCTCAATGGTGGTAGGGGGGCAATAGATCGGACATGAAGCGCTAGTTTGAGGAGACGAGATGGAAGGGCACGTAGACTACGAGTTTGACCACATCCACATTATGTGCACGGATCTGCCCACGACTGAGCAGTGGTTCATCGAGGGTGTAGGGGCGGAGTTGGTGAATCGCTTCGAATCGCTGGGCACGCCAGTCACGAAGCTGCGCGTGGCCGGTGTGGAAATCCTCATGCGTCCGGCTCGCCCTGACGAGAACCTGGAGATCGCGGCGATACCGCGATATGGCGAGGAGCACTTCGGCCTCAGGGTTAAGGATCTCGATGCTGCCGTCAAGGTATTCAAGCAGCGGGGAATCGGCTTCGACCTCGAGCCCCAAGATTTCGGCTCCGGTCTGCGCATCGCTTTCATGCGAGGGCCGGACAACCTGCGCATCGAACTGCTCGAGCGAAAGAGCAGCACCACATAGGGAGACGGAGGCTCTCTTTCGGCTATCAACACGCCGAGCAGGTCCGGCATCCGCCGGACCTGCTCGGCGTGCAATACGATCACCAGCAGTCGCCGCAACCAGAACGGGCGTCAGCCCGCTCTCAGCTTCTCCCTCGTGTAGTTCACTAGGCCGCCCGCCTCAATGATCTTCAACATGAAGTCCGGGTACTGCTTGAACCGGAAGACGTTGCCGGTGCGGCTGTTCCGCACCGTGCCCTCGGTCAGATCGACCTCCACCTCGTCCCCCTTCTCCACATCCTCGTCGATCCCGTCGCACTCGACCACCGGCAGCCCGACGTTGATGGCGTTGCGATAGAAGATGCGGGCGTAGGAGGGGGCAATGACGGCCGCGATGCCCGAGGCCTTGATAGCCACGGGCGCATGCTCGCGGGAGGAGCCGATGCCGAAGCTGCGGCCGGCCACGATCACATCGCCCTTGCGCACCTCTTGCACAAAGGTAGGATCCAGGTCCTCCATGCAGTGCTTGGCCAACTCCTCCGCCCTGAACTCCATGAGGTAGCGAGCTGGGATGATGACGTCGGTGTCTACATTCGCGCGGTACTTCCAGGCTCGTCCTGTCAGCTTCATGCTATCTCCTCCGGATGAGCGATCCTACCCAGAACGGCCGAAGCTGCCGCCACCGCCGGGCTCGCCAGGTACAGCTCCGACTCCACGTGGCCCATGCGACCTCGGAAGTTGCGGTTGCTGGTGCTGATGCACCGCTCTCCGGCCGCCAGCACTCCCATGTGCCCGCCCATGCAGGGCCCGCAGGTGGGGGTGCTCACCGCGCAGTCGGCGTCGAGAAGGGTCTGGATGATCCCCTCCTGGAGGGCCTGCTTGTAGATCGTGGGGGTAGCGGGGATCACGATGCAGCGCACGCTGGGATGGACCCTCTTCCCCTTCAGGAGGCTCGCCGCGACCCTGAGGTCCGCGAGCCAGCCGTTGGTGCAGGCCCCGATGAACGCCTGATCGATGGTGATGTTGCCCACCTCGCGGACCGCCTTCACGTTGGAGGGCAGGTAGGGCATGGCCACCACCGGCTCAAGTTTGCTCAAGTCCACCTCCACCTCGTCCACATAACGGGCGTCTCGGTCGGCCTCGTAGACGGTGAAGGGTCGCTTGGTGCGGCCGGTGACAAACTCGCGGGTCCGGGCGTCGAAGGGGTAGAGCCCCACCTTGGCCTGCGCCTCGGTGGACATGTTGGCCATGGTGAAGCGATCCTCCATGGTCAACTCGGCCATGCCCTCGCCGGTGTACTCCATGGCCATGTAGTTCGCCCCCTCCACGCCGATCCGGCCGATGATGTGGAGGATAACGTCCTTGCCATTGATCCACTTGCCCTTGCGGCCGTGGATGGAGATTTTCAGACTTTGCGGCACCTTCATCCACACTTCGCCGGTGGCCCAGGCCACGGCCAGGTCGGTGTGGCCAACACCGCAGGAGAAGCACTGCAGGGCGCCGTAGGTGCAGGTATGGGAGTCCGCTCCCAGCACCACCTCGCCGGGACCCACCAACCCCTGCTCCGGCAGGAGCGCATGCTCGATCCCGACTCGCCCGCCATCGAAGTGGTACTTGATGCCCTGCTCCAGGGCGAACTCGCGGTTGGTCTTGGCGTTGGTGGCGGAGGGGATGTCCTTATTGGGACAGAAGTGGTCCGAAACCAAGGCAACTCGGTCCGGATCCCAGACCCGTTCGACACCCAGCTTGCGGAACTCAGCTATAGCTGGCGGCGCAGTGATGTCGTTGGCCATGGCGAAGTCTACCTTGACGTTCAGTAGCTCGCCGGCCTCCACCGCAGCTCGCCCGCTGTGAGCGGCCAGGATCTTTTCAGCAACTGTCTGCGGCATAATGCCTCCAAGTACGAAGTCTACCCCCTCTCCCTGAGGGAGAGGGTCGGGGTGAGGGGAGCCATTCGGTTGTGTCCCAATCTATCCCCTTCCCCGGCCCTTCCCCCTTGCAAGGGGGAAGGGAGTCCTCATCTCCCCCTCTCCCCGTGGGGGAGGGGGCCGGGGGGTGGGGTCCGTCCCCCTCTTCCCGCCCCCCTTGTTGGGAAAGGGGGATGCCCCTCACCCTAACCCTCTCCCTGAGGGAGAGGGAACTCGTCTACGTTCTCTCCTTCAGGGGTTACTCGTGTTTACTCCTTGTTCCAAAGGGCGCTGCCCAAGGGGGTGGTGGGACCGAAGGCGGTGCTGCGACGCTTCCCATGGCCCGTCAGGGTCGTCGCCGGGACAACCAGATCCACCTTCTGCGCATCTTCCTCAACCTGCTCCACCGGCCGGTTGGCCACAGCCTTGTTCAGGGCCGTGAGATATGCCTTGACCGAGGCCACCACGATGTCCATGTCGGCGCCATGTCCGACGTAGGTCTTGCCGTCGTCCTGAATCCGGACGGTCACCTCGCCCAGGGCATCGATCCCACCCGTCACGGCGTGCACGGTGTACTCCATTAGCCGCACCGGCAGCTTCACGATGGTATCGATCGCCTTGTAGGCGGCGTCGACGGGACCGGTGCCGATGGACACAGCCCTCGCGGTCTCGTCGTCCGGCTTCACCAACTCCACAGTAGCAGTGGGTACCAGGCCGTTGCCGCAGGAGACCTGAGCAAGCTTCAGTTTGTAGAACTCACGCACCGGCTGGATCTCGTCGGCGACGATAGCCTCCAGGTCGCGATCGGAGACTTCCTTCTTCTTGTCGGCGATCTGCTTGAAGCGGACAAACGCCTTGTTCAACTCGTCGCCACTCAGCTTGTAGCCCAGCTCCTCCAGCCGCACCCGCAGGGCGTGGCGCCCGGAATGCTTGCCCATCACCAACTCGCTCTTGAGCCCGATGGAGGAAGCATCCATGATCTCGTAGGTGGAGCGCTCCTTCAGGACACCGTCCTGGTGTATGCCCGACTCGTGAGCGAAGGCGTTGGCGCCCACGACCGCCTTGTTGGGTTGCACCAGGAAACCGGTGTAGTTGCTCACCATCCGGCTGGCCTTGGCGATCTGCCTGGTGTTTATCTGCGTGGTAAGGCCATAGATGTCCTTGCGGGTGTGAAGCGCCATCACGATCTCTTCCAGAGATGCGTTGCCCGCGCGCTCGCCGATGCCATTCACGGTGCACTCAGCCTGCCTGGCCCCCGCGACAATGGCCGCAAGGCTGTTGGCCGTGGCCAGACCCAGATCGTTGTGGCAGTGGACGGATATGACCGCCTGGTCGATGTTAGGCACCCGCTCCCGAATGGTCCGGATGAGCGCAGCGAACTCCTCGGGGGTAGAGTAGCCCACAGTGTCCGCAACGTTCACCGTGGTGGCGCCAGCGCTGATGGCGGTCTCCAACGACTTGCAGACGAAGTCGGTATCGGTGCGCGTGGCGTCCATGGGCGAGAACTCCACGTCCATGCAGTAGCCCTTCGCCCGCCTCACCATGGCGTCGATGTCCGCCAGCGCCTCCTCCCGGCTCTTCCGGAACTGATGCACCAGGTGGATATCCGACGTAGACATGAAGGTGTGGATCCTCGGGCTCTCCGCCTCGCGGATCGCCTCCCAACAGCGATCGATGTCCTCGGGCACCGCTCGGGCAAGCCCGCACACCACCGCGCCCTTGATGCTCCTCGCGATCCTGCGAACGGCTTCGAAGTCGTCCGGGGAGGCGATGGGAAACCCGGCCTCCATGATGTCGACACCAAGCCACACAAGCTGCCGGGCGATCTCCAGCTTCTCATCCGAAGTGAGCGATGCTCCCGGCGACTGCTCACCGTCTCTCAAGGTCGTGTCGAAGATGTATACGTGGTCTCCCATCTCAGTAAGGCCCTCCCAGCCATCTGTTGGGTAGCGGAACCCGTCTACTCCCTCTCCCCGCGGGAGAGGGTCGGGGTGAGGGGAACCTGGTGGTAATCTCCTGGATTCACCCTCACCAGGAGGAACGGCCCTCACCCTGACCCTCTCCCAGCGGGAGAGGGAATCGTTCCTACCCCGCATCTACTATTTCTTATTCAGCCATACCATCATGGAGCGCAGCTCCTTGCCGACCTTCTCGATGGGATGCTGAGCTTCCAGTCGGCGCATCGCGTAGAAGTTGGGCCGGCCGGCCTGATTCTCCTGTATCCAGTTGCTGGCCCAGGTGCCATCCTGGATCTCCTTCAACATCTTCCGCATCGCCTCGCGCACATGCTCGTCGATGATCTTCGAGCCGGCAGTGTAGTCGCCTTGCTCTGCCGTGTCGCTGACGGAGTAGCGCATCAGCCCCATGCCGCCCTTGTATATCAGATCCACGATCAGCTTCAGCTCGTGCAGGCACTCGAAGTAGGCGGATTCCGGCGCATACCCAGCCTCTACCAGGGTGTCGAATCCAGCCTTGATCAGGGCAGTCACCCCGCCACACAGCACGGCCTGCTCGCCGAAGAGGTCGGTCTCCGTCTCCTCTCGGAAGGTGGTCTCCAGCACGCCCGCGCGAGTCGAACCCACGCCCTTGGCATAGGCCAGGGCGTTCTCCTTGGCTCTCCCGGAGACGTCCTGGTACACGGCGATAAGGGCAGGAACGCCCTCGCCGGCAACATACACATCCCGCATCATGTGCCCAGGGCTCTTCGGGGCGATCATGCTCACGTCCACGTCGGGCGGCGGGACTACCTGGCTGTAATGGATGGCGAAGCCGTGGGCGAACATGAGCGTATTGCCCGGCTTCAGGTTGGGCTTGATGGACTCCTCATACACCTTCTTATGGTGCTGATCCGGGACCACCACCATAATGGTGTCGGCAGCAGCGGCGGCCTGGGCGACCGTCATCACCTTCAGTCCCGCGGCCTGGGCCTTGGTCCAGGAGGGGCTACCCTCGTACAGCCCCACCACCACATTCACTCCGCTCTCCTTGAGGTTGAGGGAGTGAGCATGTCCCTGGCTGCCGTAGCCGATGACGGCGACGGTCTTGCCCGCTAAGAGTCCTAGGTCCGCATCTGTGTCGTAGTAGATCTTTGGCATTCGCCTTTCTCCTCCGTCGAAAATCGAATGATGGCCTTGTCTCCCTCTCCCTGAGGGAGAGGGAGACACGTTTGCCTCACTTCCTGATCCTGTGCATCCTGTTTCCTCGCGTCCGGGCTTACCCGATCCCATTTCTGCGTCGGCTACGCCTGGTGGCCGTTGGGGGAAGCGCCGTTGCCGTTGGAGGTCTCTTTGGGTGGGATGGCGCCCCGCACCATTGAGATCCTACCGGTCCTCACCATCTCCTTTATGCCATAGCCGCGAAGCATGGAGATCAACGATTCAACCTTGTTCTCCGGCCCCGTGGCCTCCACCATCACGGATGTGGGCGACACGTCCACGATGTTGGCTCGAAAGATGTTCGCGATCTGGACGATCTCCGTCCGGGTGGAGGGCTTGGCCGAGACCCTAATCAGCGCCAGCTCGCGGTCCACCGTGGGATCCTCCGAGACGTCGCTCACCTTCCGGATGTTGATCAGCTTGTACAGCTGCTTGGTCACCTGCTCGACCAGGCTGTCGGAGCCGTCCACTACCAGGGTCATTCGGGAGATGCCCGGCGTCTCCGTGTGGCCCACCGCCAGGCTCTCGATGTTGAAATTGCGGCGCCGAAACAGGCTCACCACACGGGTCAGGACGCCAGGACGGTCCTCCATCACCGCAACGAGCGTGTGCTTCATCCCACCATCACCTCTCCCAGGGATCGTCCCGGCTTCACCATCGGATAGACGTTGATCTTGGTCTCCACCTGGAAATCGATCAGCACCGGCCCCCTCGTGGCCCTGGCCTCCTCGATAACGGATGCCACCTCCTCCTGCCTGGTAGCCCGCATGCCGGCGATGCCGTAGGCGTCGGCCAGCTTCACCCAATCTGGACCGCTGAGAGGTGTGGCCACGAAGTTCTTCTCGAAGAAGAGGTCCTGGAGTTGCCGGACCATCCCCAGGCAGAAGTTGTTGATGAGGGCGATCTTGATCTCCACCCCCTCCTGGACGGCAGTGGCCAACTCCTGCATATTCATCTGCATGCCACCGTCGCCGATAACCACCCACACCTCCTTGTTCGGCCTCGCCAGCTTGACCCCTATAGCGGCGGGCAGGGCGAAGCCCATGGTTCCCATGCCGCCGGAGGTGATGAAGCTGTAGGGCTCGTCGTACCAGAAGAGCTGAGCTGCCCACATCTGGTGCTGGCCCACATCGGCCACTACGATGGCATCGCCCTTCGTAGCGTCGTAGATCGCCTTGATGGGCATCTGGGGGAGCAAGGTCTCGGAGGCAGGCACCTCCGTGGCCGGGTGCTTCATCCGCCAGGCGCAGATCTGCGCCACCCACTCGGGATGGCTGGCCGCCTGGACCTCCCCATTCAGCCGCTCCAGCACAGATCGGACATCGCCGACGATGGGCACGGTCACCCTAACACTCTTGCCTATCTCGGCGGGATCTATGTCTATGTGGACAACCTTCGCCTTGGGGGCGAATTCCGCCACCGCGCCCGTCACCCGGTCGTCGAAGCGAGAGCCGATGGCAACGACCAGGTCGCTCTCGTGCACTGCATAGTTCGCGTAGGCCATGCCGTGCAGCCCCACCAGGCCGAAGGAAAGCGGGTGGGACTCAGGGAAGCCGCCGATCCCCAGGAGGGTCGTTATCACCGGAATGCCGGTCGCCTCTGCCAGCTTGCGCAGCTCCTTCTCGGCGCGGGAGATCAGTACCCCCTGGCCGGCCACGATCACGGGCCTCTTCGCATCGTTAATGAGAGCGGCCGCCCTCTTCACCTGGAGCGCGTTCCCCCGAATGGTCGGATTGTAACCGGGGATGTCGACGTCCTTGGGATAGGCAAAGTTGGTTTCCGCCAGCAGCACGTCCCTGGGGACGTCCACCAGCACCGGCCCAGGTCGGCCTGTGCGGGCGATATGGAACGCCTCCTTCATCACCTTCGGCAACTCCTGCACCCTCTCCACCAGGTAGTTGTGCTTGGTGATGGGCAGTGTGATGCCGGTTATGTCGCACTCCTGAAATGAGTCCTTGCCGATGAGGGAGGTAGGGACGTTAGCAGTGAGGGCAACAACCGGCGAGGAGTCCAGATAGGCGGCCGCGATGCCGGGCACCAGGTTCAGGGCGCCCGGACCGGAGGTGGCGCAGCACACCCCTACGCCGCGAGAGGCCCGGGCGTAACCATCCGCCATGTGGGCCGCCCCCTGCTCGTGGCGTACCAGTACGTGATGAAGGGGAAACTCGGGTAGTACGTCGTAGAAGGGTGTGATAGTCCCGCCCGGAATCCCGAACAGCACCTTGACCCCCTCCTCGACCAAACACTGTGCGACGATCCTTGCCCCGTTCATCTTCATGCTGGTACCCCTTTCCAATACGCCGGTATCGCCCAATAAAAAATCCCGTCCATCTTAGGGACGGGATAGCCCGCGGTACCACCCTGCTTGATGCAGTGAGGCCACGACAACAGGGGGTACAAAAAAATCCCGTCCACAACGGGACGAGACTCCAAAGGTATCTCGCGGTACCACCCATGTTGATGCGAGCCTTGCTCTGCATCCACTCTGCGGAGTGTAACAGCTCCGTACCCTGGCTGAGGACTATTGGCGCGCGGCCCACCCTTGCACCGCGCCGTTCGCCCTAGCTGCTCCGGGGCGAGTTCACGCTGCGCTTCCGTATCGGGCTTCCACCTACCCCCGACTCTCTGGACTTCCGCATAGCCCTACTGCTCCCCATCCACGCCTTACCATATTCACTTTTCCGTAGCAGGTAGTTTATCACAGGGCAATTCGCCATGTCAATGATTTTCTCGGCTGATTCCGCGCGGCTTACCCCTCGCCCGGCAACACGCCCTCAATGCGCAACATGTCGCCATCAAAGTGCTTGACAAGGCTCACCAAAAGGCTCAAAATGCACTTCATAGAACATCGGTCCATCTGGTGAAACAATGGTCCATGAAACAACGGTTCCCCAGTCCGGCCAATCCGTACGATCCGTCGAGCGCACCCTTGACCTCCTGGCAGCTCTGGAGGGATGTGAGCGCCCCATGGGCGTCAGCGAACTGGGTCGCGCCGTGGGCATCCCCAAGGCCACCGCGCTCCGCCTCCTCGGCGTACTGGAGCGCCGGGGTCTCGTCCAGAAGGAGCAAGCGCGCTACCAATTGGGCGCGGGGGTCGTTCCCCTGGCTCGCGCCTTCCTCTCCGGCAGCAGTCTGAACCGCGCCGCCCTGCCTCTATTGGAGGAGCTGGCCCTGGTCTCGGGCGAGACGGTCTCTCTCTTCATCCGCCAGGGCTTCGACCGTGTCGTGGTCCAGCGCGTCAACAGTCCTCATCCCCTCTGCTATAACGTCCGTCTCGGTCAGCGTCTACCCCTGCATGTGGGAGCATCCGGCCTGCTGCTGGCTGCGGCAATGCCGGAAGCTGAGCTACAGGCCCTACTAGACCAACTCGGGGAGGTCAGGCTGGCGAACGGCCAGACCATGACCCGAGAGGCGCTCCTCGCCAGGATCCAGCAGGTCCGGCAGCAGGGTTATGCCATCAGCCGGGAGGAGAGGGAGATCGGTGTTGTCTCCGTGGCCGCCACTGTGATGCTGCCCGGCAGGTCCGCGATGGCGGCTATTGCGGTCACAGGGCCGCCCAGCCGGATGACATCCGAGAAGATAGAGTTCCTAGTCACCGAGACCCGCCGGGTGGCCATGGAGATGGCCAGCGCCTACAGCCACATCTAGCAATCCAGCCCGATGCTCCCGTTGCATCGGCGCAACGAGAACTAGGCATCGGGTAACTACAGGGGGGTTATTCCTATGCAAGAGCTGATGCCTACGGACAGACCCTTACCCAGTGGTCCCCTTGCTGGGGTCCGAGTGATCGACCTGGGGACAATGTTTGCCGGTCCCTTCGCGGCAAGCCTTATGGCCGACTTTGGGGCGGATGTCCTGAAGGTCGAACTACCCAAGGTGGGTGACTCCAACCGTGGCATGGCGCCAGTGATCAAGGGAGTCCCTGGGCCCTGGACCATCCTCTCCAGGAACAAGCGCTCCATCAGCCTGGACATCCGTAAGCCGAAGGGCAAGGATATCCTGAAGAGGCTGGTGGCAGGGACCGACGTGGTGGTGGAGAACTTCCGTCCCGACACCCTCGAGGGCTGGGGCCTCGGCTACGACGTCCTCAAGGCGGTCAACCCGAAGCTGATCATGGTCCGTATCTCCGGCTACGGCCAGACGGGCCCCTACTCCCACAAGGCGGGCTTCGGCACCCCCGCCACCGCCTTCTCGGGCTTCACCTACCTCCAGGGCTACCCGGACAGGCCGCCCCTCTCCCCTCCCCTGGCGATGGCCGATTATGTCACAGGCATCTTTGGCGCCATGGCAGGGGCGATGGCCCTGTACCACCTGAGGGCCAGCGAGGGCCAGGAGGGCCAGCAGGTCGATGTGGCGCTGTACGAGACGGTGTTCCGGATACTGGAGCAGCTTGTGGCCGAGTACGACCTCACTGGCAAAGTGCGTGAGAGGGCCGGCCACATCAGCCAGGGGGCAGCGCCAGCGGGAGCCTTCGAGTGCGGCGACGGGAAGTGGGTCATCATGGTGACCAGCACGGACCGCACCTTCAACCGCCTCACCGAGGTGATGGGCAGGAAGGACCTTCTCTCCGATCCCCGCTTCGACAGCGGTCCTCATCGCTCGGCCAACCGTGAGGACATCACCCAAATCGTCCAGGACTGGTTCCATCAGCACCCGATGGACTGGATCATGAAGACCCTGGACGACAACGGCGTCCCCGTCTCCCCAATCCACTCCATTGCCGACATCTTCGAGGACCCACAGTACAAGGCCAGGGAGAACCTGGTGCAGGTGGAGCACCCGGTGCTGGGCAGAGTGACCATGCCTGGGATCATCCCCAAGTTCTCATCCACACCCGGTGCCATCCGCTGGCCTGGTCCCGCAACCATCGGCCAGCACAACGACGAGGTGTACCTGGGCGAACTGGGCTTCACCCAGGAGGAGTTGGAAGCCCTTAAGGCGGAAGATGTGATTTAGCCGATAGTAGCCAACGTCGAACACGCAAAGCTGACAGCTCAATGGGGAGGTGAACCAATGAAAGACGTCGACAGCTGTTTCTCCTTTCTTCAGATACCGAGAAGGCCGCCCAAGCCGAGATCCAATGGGCTCACTATCGTCACCGACCTGAGCCTGAGCATCCAGGAAGCTCGCAACTTCATGGAGACATCCGCGGAGGTCGTCGACTACGTGAAGTTCTCCGACCACGCCGCGAACATCGCGCGCCACCCGAGGAAGTGGTTCGAGGCCAAGCTGGATGTCTATCACAGCCACGGGATCAAGGTGTTCCCGGGCGGCATCCCCTTCGAGGTGGCGACGCTGCAGGGCCAGGTCAGGCCCTTCATGGAGAGGCTGAAGGATCTGGGTTTCGACGGCGTCGAGATCAGCGAGGACGTTATTCCACCCCTTGCGCCCCAGGAGCGCATCTCCTACGTGAGGATGGCAAAGGAGATTGGGTTGGAAGCCTTCACAGAGATCGGCAAGAAGGATCCGACTGGCCCCTTGGACGCTGACGACGCCATAGAAGCCATCCAGAGAGACCTCGAGGAAGGGGTGAAGAAGGTAACGGTCGAGAACAGCGACTTGGTGCTGCTTATGGACTCCGATCCCGCCCCGATACTCAAGATCGTCGCGGCCATGGGCATCGAACCGTTGGTGTTTGAAGTGGGCCCGCACGGATGGCCTAAGACCGCCACTTGGCTCATAAGAAGCCTTGGCCCGGAAATCAACCTGGAGAACTTGCGGCCTGGGCAGCTATTCATGGTGGATGCCATGAGACGCGGCCTCAACCGCAACGTCAACTACGAGTTTCTGAGTGTCAAGGGCGGACGCGTCGAATAGAGCGGGCCCACGCTATGTGACTTTACCCTCAATCGGCGTGATCCAGGGATCAAGGGAGGGCACAATGAAGCTGGCAAGACTGATGAAATACGCCCGCGTTCCCCTGGAGATGAACGGCAGGCCGGGGGATGAGGTGGCGATAATCACCGACTCCAATACCGACCCGCTGATCGGTGAGTCGCTGGTGGCGTGTGCCTACCAGATGGACATGGAGCCTAATCTGGTAATGATGCTTCCCCGGGCAATGCACGGCAACGAACCGACGCGCCTCGTCGCCGCTGCTCTCATGGCGGCGGACCTCTCCGTCTGCCCGACCTCCATGGGGATCAACCACACCGATGCGGCTAGAAGCGCTGTCAGGTCGGGGAAAAGGGTGCTGGTGATGCCTGGCGCCACGGTGGAGATGCTCACGGAGGGGGCTGCCACTGTGGATCCACGCGAACTCAAGGAGGTGACAGCCCGCGTGGCCGAGGCTCTGTCGAAGGCAACACGGATCGTAGTCACCAGCGAAAAGGGCACCAACGTCACCTTCTCGCTGGAGGGCCGAGCGGGCTTGCCTCTGGACGGGATGATCCGGCCGGGCAGGAGCGCGGGCTGGCCCACGGGCGAGGCGGCGAGCGCCGTCCTGGAGAGCACAGCCGAGGGCACCATCGTGTTCGACCTTTCTGTCCACTCGGTCGGGCTGCTGGCTGAGCCGATCCGGCTGGAAGTTCGCGAGGGGCGAGTGATATCGATCCGGGGCGGGGTCCAGGCAAAGCAGTTCGAGGAGGTCATCTCCACCAAGGGAGACTCGAATTCCCTTGCAGTGGGGGAGTTCGCCATAGGAACCAACGCCAAAGCCAGGACAACTGGTAACGTTACTGAGGACAAGAAGCGGTTAGGCACGATCCACTTCGCTCTGGGCAGCAACGGCACTCTTGGTGGGAAGATGGCCAGCGTTACACACCTAGATGGCGTCATCTCTCGGGCAACCGTGGTGGCGGATGGGGTCGTATTGATGGACGATGGGAAGCTCGCCATTTAGCAGAGAGGTTGTGAGGTGTAATCTCATGGGCCTTCAGGGTAAGACAGCCGTGGTCACGGGGTCCGGCAGAAACATCGGGGAGGCGATTGCAAAGACCCTCGCCCAGAAGGGGGTGAATATCGTCGTCAACGTGAGGGGCAGCGTGGCCGACGGCGAGCGGGTCACAGAGGAGATCCGCGCCATGGGCGTGGATGCGATGCTGGCAGTTGCAGACGTCACCGATTCCGCACAGGTCCAGAAGATGGCCGACAGGGTATTCGACCGGTTTGGCGGGGTGGACATCCTGGTCAACAACGTCGGTATCGCACCGATGTGTCGACTCCAGGAGACTACCGACGAGTTTTGGGATTTCGTTCTCAGGACGAGTCTCACCAGCGCCTTCTATTGCACGCGAGCCTTCGTTGGCTCGATGGTAGAGCAGCGTTGGGGCCGGATAATCAATATCGGCGGCCAGTCCGGTATCCGGGGTACCAAGTTCAAGTCTGCTAATGCAGCTGCCAAGCATGGCATCATCGGGTTTACTCGCTCGGTATCCAACGAGTTTGCCGAATTCGGAATTACCTGCAACCATGTTGGACCGGGCCACCTGGAGAAATCCCACGAGGTGGTCTACTACGAGAATCATATCGATGATCTGAATCCCACCTTCAGAAAAGATCAGTTGGCGAAGGTCCCTGTCGGCCGGTACGGCACGGCCGAGGAGGTCGCGGCGACGGCAGCCTTCCTAATATCGGACGAAGCTGCTTACATCACAGGTCAAACCATCCTTCTCAACGGTGGGGTGCTGTTCGTTTGAAAGAGGTCTCAGGAGGGAGTAAGTCTATGGGTTCATCACCGAGCACAGGCTCCCAACTCGAATACCGACTGCTCGGAGTCGGGGTAATAGCGCTGTTCATCGTCTACGGCATTGCCGCTCGCTCAATCAATACCGCTGGGATGACCGACCCGTTGGGAGCCGCCTATGTTCCGACCATGCTCGCTATCATCGGGACTGTCCTGGGCGCGCTTATGGTAATTGCGAGCTTCTTCAAAAGAGAACACAGAGCTGTGGCGCCAATCGAGCTGACGACTGAACGGCCCCCAAACCTGCGTCTGGCCCTTGCGATACTGTCCCTGCCGTTCCTCTGGCCCCTATTACTGCCCCACACAGGCTACCTGCTGACCACTTCTGTTCTGGTGTCTCTCCTGTTGTACCTATTGAACGTACGGGACTGGAGGGCAATAGCGGGTTTGTCCGTCGGCCTGACGGCAGTCCTGTGGGTAGTGTTCGCCGTTATGTTTGGCGTCGAACTCCCGGCGCCTCAGCTGTGGGGGTGAGGGATGGAACAGATCCTTGAGCGGTTCGCCGCTTCCGCCCCATACATACTGTCGCCGACGGGTGTGCTGCTAGTAGTGAGCGGGGTAGCCTTCGGCATACTCGCTGGTGCAATTCCGGGTATCGGCAGCGCCCTGATGATGACGATGATCCTTCCCTTCACGTTCTCCATGCATCCTGCTCTCGGGCTCTCACTGCTGGCAGCAGTATGGACGGGCTCCCAGTACGGCAGCTCCATTCCCGCCATCCTGATCAATACCCCCGCCGCAGCTTCCAGCGTCCCCACCACTTTGGATGGCTACGCTCTGCACTTGCAGGGGAAGAGCGGTAAGGCGCTAGGCATATCCTTGATCACCGGCTTCATCGGGGGGCTGGCATCGGTGATCGTATTAATGATAGTGGTGATTCCGCTCGGCGAGTGGGCTCTGGTCTTTGGCCCTCCAGAGTACTTCGCCGTGGCCCTCTTCGGACTGGCGGCTGTGAGCAGTCTTGTCGAGGGGAGTACGCTGAAAGCCCTCATCTCGGCGGTCTTCGGACTTGCCCTGTCGACCATAGGACTTGATCTCTTCACCGGCAGCCATCGAATGACCCTTGGAATCTCAAGGCTCGCGGACGGCATTCCTCTGGTTCCGGTCATAATGGGTCTGTTTGCCCTGTCTGAGGTCGCTATTCAAGCTGAACAACTCCTTCAACACGACCACGTTCGGGGTAGTTCCAGACTCGATCTTCCAACGTGGGGGGAGTTGCGTTCCTTGTGGAAGGCAACGGCCATCTCAACTCTCATTGGAATCGTGGTTGGAGTAATGCCAGGCGCCGGCTCTTCGGTAGCCTCCTTCGTCGCCTACAATGAGGCACGACGCATATCCAAGAACCCGGAACTGTTCGGCAAGGGGTCGCTCGAAGGGGTTGCAGCACCAGAGACTGCGAACAACGCCGTGGTCGCCGGCGACCTCGCACCCATGCTAGCGCTGGCGATTCCAGGATCATTACCCTGCACCGTCATGATGAGCGCATTGCTGGTCAACGGGGTATGGCCTGGACCGATGCTATTCAGCCGTTCCCCAGAAATCGTCTACGGGTTGTTCCTGGCGCTCATTCTCGCCAACTTCGCCATGGTAGGACTCGGGTTCCTCATCCAGCCCATCGCCATCCGGATGGTGAATGTCCGGCAGCCATACCTCTTGGCTGGAATCGTCACGATTGTTGTGACTGGCGCCTACACCTACGATAATAGCCTGGTAGACGTATTCGTGGCACTCATCTTCGGCGTTATTGGGTATGGAATGCGTAAGACTGGTTTCTCCCTGGCAGCCGCGATGTTGGCCCTCGTTCTAGGTTCCATTGTGGAAGTATCTCTTCGCAGAGGGCTTGCCCTCTACGACGGCGATTTCACCGTTTTTCTAACACGTCCCATAAGCCTGACTCTCATCGTTCTTGCCCTGGTAACCTTTGTGGTGCCGCTGATGCAGCTCCGTCATGCAAGGTCGGAGGTGGACTAGACAGCAACTGCACCGGCAGAGTTGGACGTAGTCGCAGTAGTTCAGCTGAATTCGTCACCTGGCAAACCAAAGCACCTCTCAGGGTCGATACCTGAGAGACTAGATGAAAGGAATGACGACCAATGAGAAGGCGACGATCACTCTGGTTGGGACTCTCTGCCGCAGCGCTCGTACTATCCCTGATTGTCGGCTGTTCCGCGCCAACCGCACAGGCTCCAGCATCTCCTACGAAGCCCAGCCAGGCAGCGGCAAGTCAGCCTGCCGCGACAACAGCACCGACCGCTGCCGCACCCACATCTGCCCCTGCCGCAGCCCAATCGAAGCCCTTCCCCACGAAAGGCATTACTATTGTGGTCACCAGCGGCCCCGGTTCGGGTCAGGACCTCACTGCCCGTCAGCTCGCTGAGCCCCTATCGAAAATCGCCGGCCAGCCCATTACCGTGGTCAACAAGGCTGGCGGCGCTGCGGCTGTTGGCTACGGCTACGCCCTCGAACAGCCCCATGACGGGCACACGCTACTGATTACCTGCCTGACACACACGCTCTATCCCTATACATCAGGATCCGACTATGACTACCGCAAGTTCCGTGGTCTAGCAAAGATCGCTGCAGACTGGGAATACCTCGTTGTGTCCGCTAGCTCTCCCTGGAAGACTCTCGAGGATTTCCTCGCCGCTGCTAAGAAGGGTTCTCCGACAATGAAGTTCAGCGGGCCTAGCGTTGGGTCTGTGGCACACGTAACGGCTCATCGTTTCGCGAAGGAAGCAAGCTTCGAGTATGGCTGGGTACCCTCTGCCACCGGGGGTGAGGCATTGGTTGGGGTCTTAGGCAACCAGATCCCTGCCATCTTCGCGGAGCCGGTCGAAAGCTGGGGGCACTACGAGTCCAATAAGATCCGCTACCTCGCGGTCGCGGCGGCGGCTCGTGAGAAGGCTTTGCCTGAAATCCCTACGTTCAAGGAGAAGGGCTACAACCTGGTATCAGACAACTGGCGCGGCATCGTTGTTGCTGCTGATACACCGCCGGATATCGTGAAGAAGCTAGAAGAGATGGTCAAGAAGGCCATCGAAGATCCTTCATTCGTTGCTCAGGTGGAGAAGTCGCGAAGCTCGATAACCTACATGAACGGTGAGGAGTTCACCAAGGAGACGGAACGACTGAACGAACAGGCCAAGCAAATCGCGGCCGACTTGGGACTGCAGAAGACCAAGTAGTCACATTCCTCAGTACTGAGTGCCGATTGCAGAGACACCATGCCGGTAGCTAACAACCCCTCTCCCCGGTGGGGTTGTTAGCTACCGGCAAGAAGGCTATTGTCAACGGAGGATGAGCAACGTGCAGCTACCCAAGAGAGCCTACATCCTGGAGGTGGGGCCGAGGGACGGCTTCCAGGCTGAGAAGGCGTGGATACCCACCGAGCGCAAGATCGAGATCGTCAACGCCCTGTCCAAGACTGGTGTGCCGGCTGTGCAGGTCACATCCTTCGTCCACCCCAGGGCGATACCGCAGCTGGCGGATGCCGAGGAGGTGCTCTCCAGGATCGAGCGGGTGCCAGGGGTAGAGTACCGGGTCCTGGTACCCAATCTGAAGGGCCTCCAGCGGGCGCTGGCCTTGAAGCCGGACAAGGTGCACTTCATGAACTCCGTCACCGAGTCCCATAGCCGCGCCAACGCCAACCGATCGGTGGACGAGGGGCTGGCCCAGATCGAGGAGATGTACACGGTTGCCGCGGAAGCCGGAGTTCCAGGAGTGGGAGGCATGGCCTGCTCCCTGGGCTGCCCCTTTGAAGGGAAAGTGCCGATCCAGCAGTTGGAGAAGGTCGCGAGCCGCTATGTGGAGATCGGCATCCGGGAGATCGGGATCGCCGATACCATTGGGGTAGCGGATCCTCGGCTGGTGTATGACGTCTCCGCCCGCATGCTGGACAGGTTCCCGCAGGTAACCTGGAGTCTGCACCTGCACAACACGCGGGACATGGCGATGGCCAACGTGGTAGCAGCGCTGCAGGCGGGCATCACCAGGTTCGATGCCTCCGTTGGCGGGCTCGGCGGATGCCCCTACGCGCCCGGCGCCGCGGGAAACGCCTCCACGGAGGACATGGTGAACATGCTCCACGAGATGGGCGTAGAGACTGGGATCGACCTGGACGGCTTGATCGCCGTGGCGAAGATGGTCCAGGAGGTGATCCCACACGAATTGGACAGTTGCATGGTGAAGGCCGGCAAGCGCACCGACCTGAAGCCCGCCCCCAGTGGGCAGCAGAAAATAGGACAATAGCTATTGGCTGTCAGCAATAGGCCGTCAGCCATCGGCACGGGTGAATAAGGCATTTTCACAACGGAGACCACGCGCATCGCAGACCCCGAACTGAATGAATCGGATTGTCGCACACGAAAAGGAGGAGGAAAGATGAGAAGGTCATTGCGCGCGATCCTGCCCCGGAGACCGTTGAAGGTATCTACTCTGCTGGCTATCTCCATTGCGACGGCCATGGCCCTGACCCTCTCAGCCTGCGGCAGCGCCGCCCCCGCTCCCACCCCTACCACAGCAGCGAAGCCCGCTGCCCCAGCCGCGACGACGGCTCCGGCTGCACCTGCCGCGACGGCCCCAGCCAAGGCGGCTGAGCCCACCAAGCCCGCCGCCGCCCCGACGGCCGCCACTGCGGCAACCGATTTCCCGGTCAAGGGCAAGAGCATCACCCTGATCGTGCCCTGGGACGCGGGAGGAATAAACGACGTCACGGCTCGCGCCCTCGCTGCCGGAGTTGAGAAGGAGTTGGGCACGCAGATCCAGGTAGTCAACAAGCCCGGCGCTGGCTCCCAGATCGGCCTGACCGAGATCGCCAAGGCGAAGCCTGATGGCTACACCCTGGGCATCGTAACCCTGCCCACCGCCATCAACACCTACCTTGAACCCGACCGGAAGGCAGTCTACACCCGCAAGGACTTCGAGTCGCTGGCCCTGCACACAATCGACCCGGTTACCATCACTGTCAAGACCGACAGCCCGTACAAGACGATCAAGGACCTGATCGACGCGGCCAAGGCCAAGCCCGAGAGCATCAAAGCGGCCGACATCGGCGTCCTGAGCGGCAAGCACCTCGCCATCCTCGACCTGCAGAAGGCAACGGACGCAAAGTTCGCCATAGTCCACTTCTCCGGCGGCTCCCAGGCGATGACCGCCCTGCTGGGCGGCCACATCGACGTGAACTTCTGCACTGCGGGCGAGGTCCCGTCCCAGTTCAAGGCTGGTGAGGTCCGGATACTGGGTATCCTGGACAAGCAGCCCAGCAAGTTCTACCCAGGCATCACCACCGCGGAATCCCAGGGCTACAAGGTGTACTCGACCTCTTCCCGAGGCTGGGCCGCCCCGGCTGGCACTCCTAAGCCGATCATGGACAAGCTGAGTTCCGCCCTCAAGAAGGTGATGGCGGACCCCGATCACCAGCAGAAGATCGAAGCGACGACCTCTGAACTGCGGTACATGGATCCCACCCAGATGGCTACCTACTGGGCAGATATGGAAGTGCAGTTGAAGCCTCTGATCGAAGAGGTGCTGAAAGAGCAGCAGAAGAAGTAGAGGTGATGCCATCTTGGGACTCAATCTGGCTCAAAAGATAATCCAGGATCACCTGATCCAGGGAGAGATGAAGGCTGGGCAGGAGATAGCCCTCCGCATCGACCACACCCTGCTCCACGATACTCTCGGCCTGATGGCACTGCTGGAATTCGAGGCGATGGGCCTCCCCCAGGTGAAAACGAAGCGATCGGTTGTTTTCACCGATCATAACACCCTGCAGTTGAGCCCCGAGGGCAACGACGACCATCGCTTCATCCAATCCATGGCCGCCAAGTACGGGATGCTCTACTCACGAGCAGGAAATGGCATCTGCCATCAGGTGCAGTTGGAGAGGTTCAGTGAGCCGGGGGTGACGCTACTGGGGGCAGACAGCCACACTCCAACCGCAGGAGCCGTTGGTTCGCTGGCCATTGGCGCTGGGGGATTGGACGTGGCCGTCGCGATGGGCGGTGCACCCTATCGCCTCAAGATGCCCAGGATCGTTCGGGTCAACCTGACGGGCCGGCTGCAGCCCTGGGTGTCCAGCAAGGACGTAGTCCTGGAGCTACTGAGGCAGAAAGGTGTGAAGGGCGGACTGGACTGCATCTTCGAGTTCGGGGGTGAGGGAGTACGCTCCCTCACCGTCCCCGAGCGGGGCACCATCTGCAACATGGGCACGGAGCTTGGCGCAACCAGTAGCATCTTCCCCAGCGACGAAACCGTACTTTCCTACCTGAAGGCCCAGGGAAGGGATGCGGTATGGAGAGCGCTATCGGCCGATCCCGATGCCGAATACGACGAGACTATCGAAATCGATCTAGGCGCCCTTGAGCCGCTGATCGCCTGCCCCAGCAGTCCCGATGCGGTGGTGGCTGTCCGTGAAGTCGAGGGCACGCCGATAGGCCAGGTTTGCATCGGCTCCTGCACCAACTCCTCCTACCTCGACTTGATGGCGGCCGCGACCATTCTGAAGGGGAAGGTAGTGCCCTCAAGCGTGAGCTTGGTGATAGCCCCCGGTTCTCGCCAGGTGCTGCACATGATATCGGCATCGGGAGCGCTCACAGACCTGATCGACGCCGGAGCCAGGATCCTGGAGGCAACCTGCGGCCCCTGCATCGGGATGGGACAGGCTCCAGGTACCGGCGTAGCTTCCCTCAGGACCTTTAACCGCAACTTCCCAGGGCGATCCGGTACCAAAGGAGACAAAGCGTACCTCTGCAGCCCACAGGTGGCGGCAGCCTCAGCGGTAGCCGGACAGATAACCGACCCCAGAAGGCTCGGGGAGGCACCCCTGATAGAGCTGCCCGAGCGCTTCCCGGTGGATGATCGGATGATCGTGAAGCCGTCGGCAGAACCTGAGAAGGTGGAGATCTTCCGTGGACCGAGCATCAAACCGTTGCCGATTGCCGAGGAAGCTCCACTGGAACTGCGCGGTCGAGTGCTGCTGAAGACGGGTGACAACATCACGACAGACGATATCGCCCCCTCGGGAGCGAGGGTAGCAGCCTTCCGGGCCAACGTTCCGGCGATGGCCGAATTCACCTTCGCCGATATTGACGCAAGCTTCCCCCAGCGAGCGAAGGAGTCGGAAGGTGGAGTCATCCTGGGGGGCCGAAACTACGGCCAGGGTTCCAGCCGGGAGCACGCCGCCCTGCAGCCGATGTACCTGGGCATCAAGGCGGTGCTGGCCAAATCGTTCGCACGGATCCACGAGCAGAACCTGACCAACTTTGGCATCCTGGCCCTCACCTTCACCAACGAGACGGACTACGACCGGGTGGAAGAGGGGGACCTGCTGGAGTTGCCGGGTCTGCGCGAGGCGGTAGTAGCAGGCCACGAGTTGGTCGTCCGAAACGCGACCAAGGGCATAGAAATCCCGGTGAAACACGCCATGACACCGCGCACAGTCCAGGTGTACCTGGACGGCGGCTTGCTGAACCACGTCAAGAAGCAGGCAAACTAGGAACAAGTATACGAAGACGTAGTGCAGGGCCCTGTGCCCTGCCACCCGTTGGCGTACATTCACACAACCACCCGCCCTACCCGTATTCGGTCCCATGGGCAGCGGCGTAAAAAAGGGCAACTGGACGGCAGGGCAGAGCGCCCTGCACTACGAGTCGGTTGGAGAACTAGAAATGCCACAACGACCGATCAAGTGCACCATAATCCGAGGCGGTACCAGCAAGGGGGTGTTCATCGAGAGGGATGAGCTTCCACCCCCAGGCCCCGAGAGGGACCGCATCATCCTGGCGGTCTACGGAAGCCCCGACAAGCGCCAGATCGACGGCCTAGGCGGGGCCGACAAGCTCACCAGCAAGACCGCCATCATGGGCCCACCCACCCGCCCCGACTGCGACATCGACTACCACTTCGGGCAGGTGAACATCGTCCTCCCTAGAATCGACTGGACCAGCAACTGCGGCAACATCTCCTCGGGTGCCGCGGCCTACGCCATCTACAAGGGCTACGTGAAGCCTACCGAGCCGGTAACGAGGGTAGCAGTGCATCAGGTGAACACCGGCAGGCGACTGCTGGCCACCGTGCCTGTGGTGGACGGCGAACTGGCGACCGATGGCGACTTCAAGATTGGCGGCGTGCCAGGGACAGGCGCCCGCATCGACCTGGACTTCCAGGACTTCGCGGGCTGCATCCTCAAGCGCGGCCTACTCCCCACCGGCTCGCCCGTGGACCGCTTCCAGATCCCCAGCTTTGGAAAGCTGGACGTGAGCGTGGTGGACGTTGCCAACCTCTGCGTCTTCGTCCGAGCTTCTGACGTGGGGATGGACAACACCCTGGGGGTGGAGGAACTCCAGGCCAACAACGAACTGGTAGCTCTGTTGGAGGCCATACGATCAGTGGCTGCCGCCGAGACCGGCCTCGTCCCCAGGGAGAAGGTGGATGAGGAGATGAGAGTACGAGTGAACCCGCTGCTGTTTATCGTGGGCACTCCCAGGAACTACTCCACCCTCAACGGCGAGGCAATAGACGAGGGGGTCACCGACCTGTTCTCGCGCAGCATTGCCCGCTGGGCCTTCTCCAAGACCTACCCGGCTACCGGTTCCATCGGCACCGGCGTCGCCTGCGTGCTACCGGGAACGATCCCGGCAGAGGCTGTACGCGGCGGTGCCCCGGCTGCGGGGGAAGTCCGCAAGATCCGTGTAGGCCACCCAAGCGGCACGCTGGAGGTAGTGGCAGGCGTCTCCGAGGGTGGCCGAGAGGTGGTACGGGCCGAGGTGGGCCGCACCGCCCGAGTCCTCATGGAGGGCACGGCCTTCATCAGACACTAGTAATCTGGCCCAAGTCGCCCGTTGGAGCGCGGGCGCCCCGCTCGGCCTTACAGCGGGGCGCCCGCGCTCCTCGCATCGGTGGTACGAAGCCCAATTACATGATATTGTTGGGACACAGGCAATAGAGCGCGGTCGGAACGTGGCATCCTACCGGCACCTGTACGTCATCGTATTCACGAGGAGCAGTAGGTATTGCAGCAACAGGATCAGGAAGACCCACCCACACCCCAACGGCTTTCCACCGCGATCATAGCGCTGATGGCCACCGTCGCCATCGCCAACCTGGGAAACACCATCGTATCTCCCCTCATACCGCAGATCAGGGACAACTTCGAATCGACGGCTGCGGAGGTGGGATTAGTGGCCTCGGGCTTCGCGCTCGGACGCCTCCTCATGGACATCCCGGCGGGATACCTCGCGGATCGCTACAGCGTCACACGCCTGTTTGCCGTGGGCATCCTACTCACAGGGATGGCATCGGCCGCGGCAGGTTTCTCGGCCTCTCTGCCCCAACTTGTGCTGTTCCGCATCGTCATGGGCATTGGCTGCGCGCTGATGTCGACAGTTGCCATAGTGCTGCTGGTGGACGTAGCAGGGCCTCAACGGAGGGGAGAGATCCTTGCCTACTACACCACCGTGCTGCTGTTCTCACAGGCTATCAGTCCCCTAATCGGAGGATCCCTGGCGACCGTCTTCGATTGGCGAGCGGCCTTTCTCTTCTGCGCGGTCACACCCTTGGCGTCGCTGCCGATCAACCTGTTCGTGACCTCTAAAGTGGCAACCAGCCGCCGACCAGGGGCCAGCAGGGCCGGACACGGCCGGCACGAGGTCCACGCCAGGGCCCAGGGGCAGCCCAGCGGCAAGACCAACTGGTCCGCTTTGGTGGTGGTCTACTGGAGCACTTTCGTCAACTTCTTCAACCGACAGGCGATGCGGCAATCACTACTGCCCCTTTACGGCGGCATGGTGCTATCGATGAACTCAGGGACCATCGGCGTCATCCTCACCGCCGGATCCCTGTTGACGATGGCGATTGCCCTGCCCTGCGGCAGGCTGGCCGACCGCATCGGGCGCAAGCCGTTCCTGATCCCCGGCTTGCTCACCCTTTGCCTGGGCAACCTGACCCTCTTCCTGGGGCAGAACCAGCTGTTCTTCATCCTGGCGACCCTGCTGGTATCCATGGGGGTCATGGCCAACAGCATGCAGTCGGGTCTGGTGGCCGACCTGCTGCCCGAGGAGTACGTGGGCCGGGGCATCGGGTTATATCGCTTCGTTGGCGACCTCGGGATGCTTGTGGGGCCGATCCTGCTCGGCCTGGTCGTGGACGCCTTTGGCTTCTCTGCCGCCCTGCTAGCCGGAGGCGTGGTTGTGATGGTAGGGGTGCTCACCGTCATCGCATTCCTCCCCAATCGCAAACTGGCAACAACATCGGAGCCAACTGCTTAGGGCGGGGCCCACTCTAAACAGGAGAGAGACAATGGCACAGAAGCCGATCAAATGCTGCATCATCCGCGGTGGCACCAGCAAAGGGGTATACATCGAGAGGAGTGAGCTTCCCCTACCTGGCCCCGAGCGCGACCGCATCATTCTCGCGCTGTTTGGAAGTCCCGACAAGCGCCAGATCGACGGATTGGGCGGAGCCGACAAGCTCACGAGCAAGACTGCCATAATGGGTCCTCCAACAAGGCCGGACTGCGACATCGACTACGACTTCGGGCAGGTGAACACCCTGCTGCCCCGGATCGACTGGACCAGCAACTGCGGCAACCTCTCCTCCGGTGCGGCGCTCTACGCGGTGCACAAGGGTTATGCGCAACCCACAGAACCCTTCGCCGACGTGGCCATCCACGTGGTGAACACCGGCAACAGGCTGCTGGCCCGAGTGCCTGTGGCGGACGGAGGGCCGGCAACCGAAGGGGAGTTCAAGATCGGCGGCGTGCCGGGTACCGGGGCCAAGATCGAACTGGACTTCCAGGACTTCGCGGGCTGCATACTCAAGCGCGGCCTACTCCCCACGGGCTCGGCAAGGGACGTCTTCGACGTGCCGGGGTTGGGCAGGCTGGAGCTGAGCATCGTGGACATGGCGAACTTCTGCGTCTTCGTCCGGGCAAGTGATGTGGGGCTGGACCACACCGCAAGCCTTGAGGCCGTGCAGGCCGACCGGGCCGTGCTGGAGAGGATGGAGGCGATCCGGGCCGTGGTAGCCCTGGAGTTCGGCCTGGCCACCCGGGAGAACCTGGAAGAGACGATGCGTGTCAAGCTCAACCCCACGCTGTTCATTCTCGGAACCCCGCGTGACTACGCCACAGTGAATGGGGAGCCGGTGGAGGGTGAATCCACCGACCTCTTCGCGCGCTGCTTCAACCGATGGGCCTTCTCCAAGGCCTACCAGACCACAGGGTCCACAGGAACCGCTATTGCCTCTGTCATCCCCGGGACGATAGTCTCGGAGCAGGTGCGCGGCGGTCCGCCACCGGAAGGGAAGGCCCGAGAGGTGAGAATCGGCCACCCCGGCGGCACCATGTCCGTCGAAGCGGCCATCTCCCACGAAGGCGGTTTCAAGGTTGAGCGCGCCGTGGTGGGACGGACAGCCCGGCTGCTGATGGAGGGGCTGGGTATGTCCAGAGCTCCCACTAGTTAAGGGAGACCCGAGCCGGATTTGGCCTAGCGCTAGGCCAAATCCGGCTCGGTCGATATCGCTGTGGCAGTAACCATGAGGTGATACCCCAGATGCAAGGCCACGTCTTGAGGGAATTATGACCAAGTCTCAGTTAAGCAGGTTTGTCACACGCTTTTTAAGAGGAGCAAGTAAAGAAGAGACTACGATCCGAGCAGGCCAGAGTAATTTACCAGAACTCTTGTTCTATTTGGATGCTTCTGCTACTATGATCCAGGTGGCTTCGAGATGCATGAGCGGCCATTGGACAGGCGCCTGATCGCACTACCTAGGAGGCTGTGCTGGCCTCCAGTTCCCGAGAAAGATGCCGTATACTATGTTCGCCTCTAGACAAAGAGGAGGTCCTTCATCGATGTCAACCTGGAACAGCGGGTGCTTTCTTAGTAGGGAACATGAGCCAACAGAACGGGTACGCTGTCCAGTCCATGGTTTCATCTTCTACTCTCGTCCAGAGCAGGATGTAATCAATCACGAGGTCTTCCAGCGGCTAAGAAACGTACGTCAGTTAGCGTTTACCAACTACGTCTACCCTGGTGCGATGCATAGCCGCTTTGAGCACTCCCTGGGAGTAATGGAGCTTGCAGGTCAGGCTTTCGATACCCTTCTTTTGCGACACACCGACCGATTAGAGGAGAACTTCAAGAGCCTCCCCGAATTGAGTGATCGCCCTCTAACCAAAGCGCGCCAATTGGTTCGCCTGATGGGTCTACTTCACGATGTGGGACAGCCTCCGTTCTCTCACGCAGGCGAAGTGATCTTCCCAAAGGACAAGGGTGGCACCCAACTCAACCATGAGGATCTGACGGCTTGGATACTCTCGTCCGACGGTCCTTTAGGATCAATCCTGGACGACAAGTTCTTCCCTGGGGTGTCAAATCTCCTGCGAGTCACCTTCCGTCATGGGGAGCGGATCCCTCCACAACTGCTGGTGCTGACCAGACTCATCTCTGGAGAACTCGATCTGGATCGGATGGACTACTTGCTGCGGGACTCTTTACACTGCGGTGTTGACTACGGGAGGTATGACCACCATCGGCTCATCAGTTCGCTGGTCGTCCACGACAGTGAGGACACAGATTCACTTGCCATAGGCATAGATGAGGGCGGCCTGCATTCATTTGAGGCACTGATCCTAGCCAGATACTACATGACTACGCAGGTCTACGGGCACCGGACTAGAAGGGCATATGACCTGCTGCTCAAGTATTGGCTTCAGGAATGGGGGGCCAACAACTTTGACCCGATCGAGAAGGTACTAGAGTATGACGACATCGCCCTGTTTGCCACCATGCAACAGGATTCAAAGACAGATGACAGCAGCAAACGATCCCGTTGGGCCAGGGAGATAGTCAGACGCCAGCATCCGAAGAGGGTACTGGAGCTTGGCGAGCATGCAGATGCAAAGGATGTTGTCCGGACTAGGAAAGCTGTATCCCAGTTGAAGAGAGAGTTCCCGGATGTCGAGTTCCTGTTCGACTCAATGGAAGGGTCGGTGCACAAGCTCTTCGTAGAGGGCGACCTCGACATGGGTGACGAACTGTTTCTAGTCAGCCGGTCAGGAGTACAGACATCGGTGTCTGAGCGAAGCAAGATAATTCAGAAGATCCCTAAGAAGTTTAGGGTGGTGAGAATTTACGCCTACTTCAAGAACCTAGGAGAGCGTGGGTGCGTGGAAAAGCGAGCCGCCGAGCTTGTCAACTAGGGACTGTGAGGAGGAGCAAGTGATTGAGGAATTGGCGACCAGCACTGCTAACCAAGCACTCATAACTCTAGTGGTAGAGGAGTTTCAGAAGGTCAATCAGAACTACCTGGGACGCACCGCAATTCAGAAGATCTGTTATTTTGCCCAGTCCCTCGGAGTTCCCTTGAGCTGCCGATACCAGATTCTTCACTATGGGCCCTATTCGGAGGAACTAGCCTCGGAGATCGACATGCTGCTAGCAGTTGAAGCTCTGAAGGATATTAGTCCGCAACGGAGCAAGTACTCCAATTTCCAGTTGGGTCCTAACGCTTATGCCCTGATCAATGGGCATAAGGCAATGGTCGAGAGGTTCCGTCCGTTGGTTGCGCCGGTCGCTAGCGCGTTCGGAAAGCTAGACCCACAGACGCTGGAACTTCTGTCTACCCTACACTTCATTGACAGAAAATTCAAGGCCAGTGGCATGCCACATCCGGGCAAGGAACAAGTCATAAGACGATTTGAGGAAGTCAAAAAGGAGAGATTCGCTAGATCAATTGTCGAATCCGCCTACGATTCGCTGATGCAGGCCAAGCTGATCGGGTAGGAAGCCGAAGTCGTTCCCCACGTCGAGATGGACGGGCAACTGATCCCTAATCAGGAAGATTTTCGAAGCAGGCTGCACCATAAACCGAGCTAGGGGGCAGCGCTGCTGCTCCCCTGCTTGAGTAAATCCCGCCTTCCTCTCTCTAACCTCAGGACATCAGGTCCACTTCGGTCCCCACCCCCGCACCGACGGCCTTCTGGTAGACCAGTTTGGCCACGGCCATGTCCTGGATGGCTATGCCGACGGACTTGTAGACGGTGATCTGGTCGGGGGAGATGCGCCCTGGCTTCTTCAGCGCTATCACCTCGCCCAGCTCGTCGGAGAGCTGCTCGGCCGACACCAGGCCATCCGCGATGGGGATCAGCAGATCGCCGGCCTCCTGCAAGGCCGCCTCGCGGGAGTCCACCACCACCCTTGCCCTGGCGATCACCTCGCCGGCGATCTCTCGTACATCGGGGGCATGGGACCCCACGCCGTTGATATGGGCGCCGGGCTTTAGCCAGGGATACTCGATGATGGGGGTCCTGGAGGTGCTGGTGGCCACCACCACGTCCGCCTCTCGGATCGCCGCCTCAGGAGAGCCCGCCACCTCGATGATAGCGGAGGTCGTCGGCTGCATCTCCTGGCGGAACCGCTCGGCGTTCTCCGGCAGGGCGTCGAACACCCTCACCTTCCGGATAGGCCGGACCGTCTCCATCGCAACAAGGTGGTGTCGGCCCTGCGCTCCGGCACCCAACAATGCCAACTCGCTGGCATCGGCCCTCGCCAGGAGGCTCGTGGCCACGCCGGAGGCCGCCGCAGTCCGCACCCCGGTGAGATACCCTCCCTCCATGACGGAGATGGGGGCGCCCGTGGTAGGGTCCAGCAACAGCATTACCCCAAGCACAGCCGGCATCCCCTTGCTGGAGTTCTGCTTGTACACCGTCACGGATTTGAGCCCCATCGCCCCACTGCCGAAGAGGTAGGCCGGCATGACCCCGAACCAGCCGTCGTACTGCGGTGCCAGGATCACGCTGCGCACCGGCATGGCCGCCTCGCCCAGGGAGAACTCCTCAAAAGCCCGTCTGAGGGCCTCCACGGCCTCGGGCATGGTGATGAGCCCCTTGATGTCGCTCCTGGATAGCATTAGCACCACGATTCACCTCCGCGTACCCGTAGATCGAGTACTGATTATGCTCCCTTGGTGGCCATCGTCTCGAAGGCTTTGCCGGCGTCGTCCTCCACGTAGGGGATGGTGAAGGGCCCCTGGGGCAGGACGGCGATGGTAGCCTGCGGCCCGAACCTCGCCTTCAACTCCCGCACCTTTGCCCCGATGTCGTGGACCGGCTGGACGTGGGCCATCTCGACCTCCCGGTCGGGGATGGTGGAATAGAGGTAGAACTCCGCCCGGCGCTGGATGGCGGCCTGGATCTGCACCTCCCACTGGTCGAAGAGCAGGAAGCCTGGCTCGCAGATCATCTTCATCAGCTCCTCCATGTTGGAGCGCGTATGGAGGATCTTTCGGTAGTTGCCATGCTCGGGAATGCCGTCACGGCACTCTGCGGCGGAGATGATGGCGCCTCCCTGCTTGACGATCAGGTTAGCAGCCGAGGCCCCCTTGATCGCCTGGTACAGGTTGAGGTCCAGGGGGTAGCCGCTGTTGGTCGTGACCACTATATCGAAGGGCTTCGGCACCGGTCGCATGGCCGTGCGGCGGGCGAAATCAATCCCCGCGTCGTGCGCGGCCAACAGACTGCCGAAGTAGGTGCCGGTGATCTGCTTGTCCCGGTTCAGCGTGACGTTGCACAGGAAGGTGGGGTTGGCCATGAGTGCGGCCTCCCGCATCTCCGTGAAGATTGGGTTGCCCTTTGTGACCCCAAAGATGGAGCGCGGGTCCCCGATCATCTCGGCGTCATGGTTCCGGAGCACCGTTTCCTCGGATGCAATGCCCGGAAGTATCGCCTTAGCGCCACCGG
This sequence comes from Chloroflexi bacterium UBA6077, assembly GCA_002436065.1. GTDB lineage: Bacteria > Chloroflexota > UBA6077 > UBA6077 > UBA6077 > UBA6077. The sequence goes on along the minus strand of DIXP01000092.1, from coordinate 29,390 downwards.
AGAAGCCGGCGAACATGTGAGGCTCGATGAAGCCCACCATTATCTTGATGTCGGCCTTCAGGAACTCGGCGTTGAACCACAGCTCAGCGCCTCGCTTGGTCTTGCCGGCGTAGGCGAGGGTGCCCTTGTCGAAGGCGTTATGGTTGATCACCCGGTAGCTCTCGTACACCGAGTCGCCGACGATGCGGCGCAACTCCTCTTCGGTGTTGGGGCGGTGCATTCCGGTGCCGCTCACCAGGACGACCTGCTCCCTGGGCACGGCGCTCAGCTCCTCGAGGATCGCGGGAAGCATCCTGTTGGTGGGGCAGGGCCGCGTCACGTCCGGGAAGGTGATGGCGACGGTGTGGTGGGGCTTCACCAACTCCGACAGCGGCGGCGACCCGATGGGGGACCTCAGCGACTCTCGGATAGCAGCCTGCTCGTCGGCCAGACCCGGTATGTAGTGGGGCTTGATGACGCTCACCCCTTCGTCGGGCAGGTCAACCTCCAGCCCTTCCTTTCCGTACGCCAGCTTGACTCTCATATCTTTCTCCCCTTTTCGAGCGATCAGCTATCAGTAGTTAGCTTCCAGCAGACTGCCTAGAACATGCCCTCTATGGGCATTGTAGCCCAAAACGGCTCGCTCATAAACGGACTCGAATCGAGGCCAGAGCATCGCCGGAACGTTAACCGGGGATTTGCGCGTCAACTGCCCCTACTTTGTCCACACCAGGGCCACGAGAGGTGAGCGCTGATGGAGCCAGCCCTTCCCTGCCTGCTCTACGCCGCCTTTGATCGGGGGAAGAGACGAGCGAACCCGTCGCTTCGACAGCCTCGATAATCATCCGCCTAGCCTCCGCCAGGTGCCGGGTCATGACTTTCACCGCCGCATCGGCATCGCCCTGGCGGATCGCCTGATACAGCTCCTCGTGGTCCCGCAGGTTGTCTCCGATGTCCTTGTATGCACGGTTCTGGACGGACATCAGCAACTGCAGGTGAGCGGCGAGACCCGTCATCGTCTGTATGAGGAAGCGATTACCCGTAGCCTCCCAGAGAGACTGATGGAGCGCAAGGTCGGTTTCCGAAATGCGCCTTAGATCCCTCGCCTCTGTCGCACGGCGCATCTGAGTCAGACACCGAGAGAGTGCGCGCGTAACCTCCCGGGAGCCGCTACTCGCCGCGGCTCGAACCGCCATCCTCTCCAACACGGAGCGCAGCTCGTAAAGCTGCTCGATCTCCATCAAAGTGAGTTCGACCACGAAGCTCCCTCGATTGGGATAGGTGACAACCACACCCTGCTCCTCGAAACGGCGAAGCGCTTCCCGAATCGGCCCACGGCTGACCCCAAGCCGCTCAGCCAGCTCTTCCTCGAATATCCGAACGCCTGGCTGCAGGGTGCCGTCGGCGATGAGCCCCCGGATAGCGTCCGAGGCAGCGTCTCGCAGGGTAATGTAGTGCACCCCGGGCCGCTGAGTTGAACTAGTCGCCATGTTGATACCATTCCCTCGACTTGAAGTACTGCCTCATACTCGGCAGACAAAGGTGAATGCCCCTCGGTGACCGACTGCAAGACTCACCGCTCAACTCGACCAGATTCGTGTGACTGGTTGTTGACAACACCTCTGCCGAAACCTACAATAGCGTACATGCTGTATAATGTCAACATTCTACACAACTCGCACATATTGAGGAGGATCTCATGCCTCAGCAGCCGTCGCAACCGCCTATGGATGGGGACACCATCCGAGAGTGGGAGCGCAAGTACGTCCTGTACCCATGGCAGGCTCAGAAGGGCCTCAACCCGCTAGTTGTCGACCATGCCAAGGGGAACTACTTCTACGACACCTCAGGCAAGCAGTACCTGGACTTCACATCGCAGTTCGTCTTCAGCAACCTCGGCCATGCTGATGAGCGGGTCGTCGCGGCCATCGCCCAGCAGGCCGCGAAACTGCCCACCGCGGCCTCTCCCTTCGCCACCGAGCCCAAAGCCCGCCTGGCCAAGCTGCTCGCGGAGGTCACCCCTGGCGATGTCAACAAGTCGTACTTCTCGACCTCTGGGGCCGAGGCCAACGAGGGGGCCCTCAAGCTTGCCCGGATGGCCACGGGGAAGGAGAAGATCATCGCGAGGTATCGCTCCTACCACGGCTCCACCATGGGGGCGATGGCCCTCTCTAACGACTACCGCAACTGGGCCTGTGAGCCCTCCGTCCCCAGCGTGATCCACTGTCTGGACCCCTACTGCTACCGCTGCCCCTTTGGTGCCACCTACCCCGCATGCGACCTCCAGTGCGCCAAGCATGTGGAGGACATCGTCCGCTTCGAGGGCGGGGCCAAGCGGGTTGCCGGCTTCATCGCGGAGACCATCGTCGGGGCAAACGGCATCATCGTTCCGCCCGACGGCTACTGGCAGATGATCAGGGAGATCTGCGACCGCTACGAGATGCTGATGATGGTGGACGAGGTGATGACCGGCTTCGGGCGGACCGGAAAGTGGTTCGGCATCGAGCACTGGAACGTGGTGCCGGACGTCATCACTATGGCCAAGGGCGTCAGCAGCGGCTACGTCCCGCTTGGCGTCACCTCCATGCGCGAGTGGGTAGCCGAGCGGTTCGAGAGCCAGCAGTGGGTCCACGGCCATACTTACAGCGGACATGCCGTGGCCATGGCGGCTGGGATCGCCACCATCGAAGCCTACAAGGCCGACGGGCTTATCCAGCGTTCGGCGGAGATGGGTCGGTATCTCATGGAAGTGGCCCTGCAGTTGCAGGAAAAGCATCCGTGCATCGGAGATGTGCGCGGCAAGGGGCTGTTTGTCGGATTGGAGTTGGTCAAAAACCGCAGAACCCGGGAGCCAATCCACGATGGGTTGGTAGATGGCGTCAGGCCGCCGACAGCCAAGGCCAAGGTACTCACGCAGGCGTTGCAGGAAGGCGTTTATTGCCTGCCAGGGTCGGTCAGCGTCATCATGCTGGCTCCGCCGCTGACCATCACCAAGGACGAGATCGACTTCGCCATGGGAGTCTTCGATCGGGCGCTGGCGCTCGCCGACGCCGAAGTCGAGCAGTAGTCGCTTTCGCTGGGTGCCGGGTGGGATCCCACCCGGCACCCAGCGATCAAAAATGAATAAGCTGAGAGGTGACAACTGATGCAAGCAGTCAACTTCCTGTATCTGAGCCAAGAGGAGGTCATCGCCGCAGGGGGATTGGACATGGATGGCACCCTTGCAATGGTGGAGGACACCTTCCGGCTTTGGGGAAAGGGCGACTACGTTCAACCCACTAAACCGGCAATCCGTTGGGGCCCGCCGATTACCGAGAACACGCGGGGTCGCGTGATCGCGATGCCAGCCTATATCGGTGGCGACATCGACATGCTTGGCATCAAATGGATCCCCAGCATGCCAATGAACCCGGTGAAACATGGCATTCCTCGAGCCTGCGCGCTGATCGTGCTTAACGACCCGTACACTGGAGTACCTGTGGCCGTAATGGACGGCACCGTGATCAGCGCCATGCGCACCGGCGCAGCTAGCGGTGTGGCTGCCAAGTATCTGGCCAAGCAGGATGCCTCAATCCTGGGACTGGTGGGAGCAGGCGTGCAGAATCGCACGCAACTCATGGCGATCAGCCGGACAATCCCAGCATTGAAGGAGGTGAGGGTCTTCGACGTAAACCAAGACAAGGCCCGGGGCTTCTGCGAAGACATGGCAACCCAGGTGCAGCCGGCGCTGCGGGCAGTCGGTAGCGCTCGTGAAGCCATCGAAGGTACAGACGCATTCGTCACGGCAACTGTTTCCAGCGAAGCGTACGTCCAGCCAGATTGGATCAAGGACGGGGCTCTCCACATCGAGATATCTTCCTGGGACACCCATCCCTCTGCCTTGGTCATTTACGACAAGATCTTCGTCGACGACTGGAAGACCATCAAGCACGGTGCCAAGCACGTTTCGGCACGAGCGGTGGTCGAGGGAGTGATCCCAGAGAGCCGCATCTCTGGAGAGCTTGGGGAGATCGTCGCGGGCACCAAACCGGGCAGGGAAACAGACAAGGAGAAGATCCTCTTCAACCCCATTGGCTTACCGGTCAACGACGTGAGTGAAGCAACACGTATATTCCGGGTGGCGAAGGAGAAGGGGATAGGACGGACGCTCCCCCTGTGGGAGAAGCCGATCTGGGTCTAACAAGTCACCTTCGTTCTCCAGACAAACACGGCATTCGCAAAGCATCAACTGACTGGTAGATGGGTGCTCAGGCGTGCTCGTAAGGGAGTGATCCTGAGCGCACGAAGGCCCGAGGTCTCACTTGGGAGCAGGATGGTGCGAAGCAGGATAGCCTCTGATTCTCGCACCATCAACTCCTGGATCGGGCCGATACTCGACGACAGGAGGTTTTCCGCTAGTGAAGCTGCGTATCGGGGTGGATGCGGGGGGCACCTTCACCGACGTATGTCTGTTGGAGGAAGGATCGGGTAGAATCGCCGTGACGAAGGTGTCTTCGACACCCACAGACCCATCCCTCGCCATCCTGAAAGGCATCGCCAACATCCTCGATCAGGAGAACGCCAGGGCAACCGACGTCAACTACCTGGCCCACGGTACGACCGTCGGCACCAACGCCCTGATCCAGCACACTGGAGTCCGCACGGGCCTCATCACCACCGAGGGCTTCCGCGACCTCCTCGAGTTGGGCCGCCAGCGCCGCCCAGATCTGTACGACCTGCAGGTCGACAAGCCAGAGCCCTTGGTCCCACGGGACCTCCGCTTCGAGGTAGGCGAACGAACCTGCTACGACGGCCGCGTCGACCGCCCGCTCGATACCGAGGCTGTCACGAGTGCCGCCCAGGCACTCAAACGCAAGGGGGTCCGGGCTGTAGCCATCTGCTTCCTCTACTCCTACCTGAACCCATACCACGAGGATCAGGTCAAGCAGATCCTTCAGAGAGAACTCCCGGGTATCTACGTCTCCACCTCCCACGAGGTCCTTCCAGAGTTCCGCGAGTTCGAACGGCTGAGCACGGTCACCATCAACGCCTACCTCGGTCCGGTCATGGACGAGTACATCCAGAACCTCGAATCGCAGTTGGATCGGCTCGGCATCCCAGTCCGACCCTTCCTCACTCAGTCCAACGGCGGCATCATCTCCACGCAGACCGCTCGCGAAAGCTCGGTCAGAACCGTCCTCTCGGGACCAAGCGCCGGGGTGGTCGGCAGCAACTTCATCGGTATCACCGCGGGCTTCGGCAATCTGATCAACTTCGACATGGGCGGTACCAGTACCGATGTCAGCCTGATCGAAGACGGCCATCCCAAGGTCACAGGCGAGATGGAGGTGCAAGGCTACCCCATCCGCATCCCCACGCTCGAGGTCAACACCGTCGGCGCTGGCGGAGGAAGCGTCGCCTGGATCGACTCAGGTGGCCATCTCAAGGTTGGCCCACGTAGTGCCGGTGCCGAACCAGGCCCAGCCTGCTACGGACTTGGAAACGAGGAGCCCACGGTCACCGACGCAAACGTGGTGCTACGGACCCTCAACCCGGAGTACCTGCTCGGCGGTCGCATGCGCATCGATGCTAAGGCATCCGCTCACGCTATCAAGCGAGTCGCCGATAGGCTTGGCCTCGACACAATGGATGTCGCTCAGGGCATCATCTCCCTGGTCACTGTCAACATGGCCAAGGCCATCAGAGTCATCTCCGTGCGCAAAGGCTACGATCCTCGCGACTTCACGCTCGTCGCATTCGGAGGTGCCGGCCCGCTCCACGCTGCTCGTCTCGCACAAGAGCTGAACATCCCCCGAGTGCTGGTGCCGGAGGTCCCAGGCCTCCTCTGCGCCCTCGGCCTGCTGGTCACCGACCTTCGCTCCGACTACACCCTCACACGCATCATGACTGCAGGCGAGGCCGTAGTCGACGATGTGAATGCCATCTTCAACGACCTTGAACTCCGCGCAAAAAAATGGCTCGACGGGGAGAGGGTACCTGAGGCGGATCGCCAGTATCGCTACTCGGTGGACATGCGCTATCGCGGCCAGAACTATGAGCTCCAGGTCCCCATGTCTTCGGGGATATCAAAAGCCGGTGACATGACCGACCTGGTTCGCAGGTTCCATTCGATCCACAAACAAAACTACGGTTACTTCGCCGAAGAGGAGCCTGTGCAGTTGGTGACGTTCCATCTGGAGGCTCTCGGGCGTATTCCCAAGGCCATCATCAAGGATTATCCCAAGGATGGCCCAGACAGCCGCCACGCATTGATCGACACCCGGCAGATCTTCCTCCAGGAAGCCGGTGGCCGCGTTGGCTGTCCGATCTACCAGAGGGAGGCCCTGCGGCACGGCAACACAATTCCGGGTCCAGCCATCGTGGAGCAGATGGACTCCACCACTCTGATATTGCCGGGGCACGAGGCCATCGTGGACGCCTACCGCAACCTGATCATCACTGCCTCGTCCCGAGGCAGCAGCCTGCGGCAGTAAGGGAGAGTCACTATGTCCGTGGTCACCACCGTCGACCCCATCACAGTGGAGGTCATCGGCAATGCCTTCTCCTCTCTAGTCGAGGAGATGGGCATGGCCCTCATCCGAGCAGCCTACTCCCCGAATATCAAGGAGCGCCGGGATTGCTCCACCGCCCTGTTCGACGGCCAAGGCCGCACCCTCGCCCAGGCCGAGCATATCCCCATCCATCTGGGCTCGCTCCTAAGCGTCGTCGAAGCGATCAATCGCCGCTACTCCCCCGGGCAGATACGGCCTGGCGACGTATTCGTCGGCAACGATCCCTACAGTGGCGGGGGCACCCACCTACCTGACATCGTGCTCGCATCCCCCATCTTCTACAAGGGCCGCATCGCAGCCTACGCCGCGAACCTAGCCCACCATTCCGACTTCGTGGATCGCACCCACGCCCACATCTACCAGGAGGGGCTGCGAATCCCCATGGTCAAGCTGTACACCGAGGATCATCTCCAGGAGGACATCCTGGAGATGATCCTCGCGAACTGCCAGGTTCCCAAGGAGAGGGTGGGAGACCTACGCGCCCAGTACGCCGCGAACCGCCTTGGCATCACTCGGTTCCAGGGTCTTTGCGACAAGTATGGGCTGGAAATGGTCCTTAAGGCCGGCGAGGAGTTGCTGAACTACGGGGAGCGGATGACGCGGGCTGCTATCGCTCAAATCCCTAGCGGGGTCTACCGTTTTGTCGACGAGTTCGACAGCGAGCAACTCACCGAGACGCTTCGACTGCAGATCGAAATCACTGTCCAGGGCGACGAGATGCGGCTGGATTTCGCCGGAAATCCTCCGCAGGTCGCCGCCGGACTCAACATGGTGTGGACCGCCCTTCTCGCCACGGTCTACTACGCCGTGAAGACGGTGATAGACCCGAATATCCTCCCAAACGCCGGGATGTACAGGCCCATCAAGGTCTCCGCGCCTAAGGGCTCCATTCTGAACTGCGAGCCTCCCGGGGCAATCGATATGCGCTCGCAAACCTGCCAACGCGTGGTCGACCTCGTCCATGGCGCCCTCGCACCTGCGGTCCCAGACCGCATTATCGCCGCCTGCAATGGCGCCAACACGAGCTTGCATCTGTCCGGTGTGGATCCCCGGACAAACGAGTACTTCGTGATCGTGGAGACGATTGGAGGAGGCTTTGGGGCTAGAGCCACCAAGGACGGTCTGGACGGGGTACAGGTACACATCACCAACACGTCCAATCTGCCGGTTGAGTGTTTGGAGAGCGAGTACCCACTGATGATTGACCGCTACGAACTGATCCCGGACTCCGGTGGACCAGGACGTTGGCGGGGCGGCATGGGTATCCATCGCCAGATTCGGGTTCTGGGGCATGAGGCTGTCTTCCGCGTGGCAGGCACCCGCCAGAAAACTGCCCCATGGGGGCTCTTTGGAGGCAAAGCGGGAGGGTCAGGCTCTGTAATCATTCGGCGCCATGCCGGGGATGGGATAGTCCGCAGCGACAAGCAACTGGGCCCTGGTGACGCGATATCGATCTACACACCTGGCGCAGGAGGCTTCGGCGACCCCCGAGAGCGAGACCGCGCGCTGGTTGCCCAAGACGTGGCAGAGGAAATCGTATCCCCCGAGAAAGCGCTATCCGAGTATGGCTTCGGGCCGCGATAGGCCTCGATCGCGCGAAGTGAGGGCTCCGAGTCAGTAAGAAAGGGGGGTAAAAAAACACAGCATATCCAGCATCCGAAGCGAGGCAACCACGGATCGGTAGGATGGACCGGCACTCGGATCTGCCAGTTAGGTCGAGCACGAGACAGTCTCCTTCAAGAAGTTACTTGGAGCGTATCTGTTCGCCTAAAAAGGCATGATGCAGATGAAACGCTACTATCTTAGCTCCACTACTGTACGGCACATCGGGCGCGCATGGGTAACTATGCAACATTGGAGTACCCTCGTGAAGACGCCTTTAGTTCGGGAACAGAAAAGGAGAAACAAAGGGTGATGAGGCCACTTGTCCATCTGATAGCGGCGTTCGTCACATTGGGCCTGGTGCTGATCGGCTGTACTCAGGCTCCTGCTTCCCCGACTCCCACAGCATCCAAAGCTTCGGTTGCCCCCGCATCGGCCCCGACGGCGGCTCCTGCCGTGGCCCCCACGACGGCGCCAACGAAGCAGGCCGCAACTGTCCCGGCAGTTGCCTTCCCGGAAAAGGACAAGGCAATCACCATCATACTTCCCTTCGCGGCCGGCGGGGGTTCCGACCTGCTCGTTCGAGCCATGGCCCCCCAATTGGAGAAAGACCTCGGCGCCCCCATCCCGATCGTCGCGAAGCCCGGAGCCGCAACCCAGCTAGCGATGTCTGAACTGGTCAAGGCCAAGCCCGATGGCTACACGGTTAGCATTGCTACGCTCGTCACGACTGCTGTGACATATCTCGATCCAGAGCGCAAAGCGACCTACACCGGCAAGGACCTGACACATGTTGCCAACCTGGCGGTTGAGGACATGGTGATAAACGTCAAGTCGGACAGCCCCTGGAAGAACCTGAGGGATATCACCGCTGCAGCGAAAGCCGCGCCCAACAAGATCCGAATCGGAACGACCGGCCTCATGGGTATCGGGCATCTGGCAGGTCTAGCGCTGCAGCAAGAAGCCAGCGTCGAATTCGCGTACGTCCACTTCGAAGGAAGTGGACCGGCCGCAACCGCGCTGCTCGGTGGACACGTGGAGGCGACATGCACTGGTGGAGGGGCCGCCTTCTCGCAGGTAAAGAGCGGGGCGGTGAGGGTGCTCGGATACCTGGACGACCAGCAGAGCAGCTACTTCCCGGACGTGCCGACCATAACTGCCCAGGGATACAAGCTCGTCATGCCGGCCGCCTACGGACTGCTCGCACCTCCACAGACACCACCAGCGATAGTCGATCGCATCAGCCGCGCCATGAAGGCCGCACTCGAGGACCCGAGCGTAAAGCAGAGGATGGCCGATGTCGCTTTCACGCCACGCTACATGGATCCTGCGCAGTACGCCTCCTACTGGGCGGCGAGTGAGAAGCAGGCGGAGCCTTTGATCAAACTCGCCAAGACCCAATCGCAGTAGACCGCATCAGTAGACAACCTGCGCTGATTTGGACCATCCGTCAAGTACCCTTGATGGCATAAGCCAGGCAGGTGGGCCAGCGGTGCATTCGGTCAGTGTATCTGTATCACGACGGATTGACCGAATGCACCGCACGTCTCCGATGACGTAAAGTCATCACGCGCAATCACGGACGCATCGCCCCCTCGGTTCTCCTGTATACTCAGCCCACATCCTCTTCCTGGAGGTCGCCTCATGTTTGTCACCGCACTGCGATGCCTGCGCTGCGGTAGTGAGTACCCGATGGACCCCAACGCCTACCTCTGCCCGAAATGTGGGCCAGGCGATAGAGAAAATGACCCTGGCGTACTGGACGTCCAATATGACTACGAACTGGTGGCCAGGGCTCTAGTCCAGGGCGGGCACGTCATGAGTCGCAGACGGGGCGTCTTCCGTTACCTGCCCCTGCTCCCTATGCAGAATGAGGCCGCGATCCTCCCAGCGGGCGGCACTCCCCTGGTTTCCGCGCCGCGGCTGGCCAATCGCCTGGGATTGAAGGCCCTCTACCTGAAGGACGAGACCCGCAACCCCACCCGCTGTTTGAAGGATCGCGCAACGGCCGTCGCCGTGACTATGGCGCTGGCGCTGGGCAGAAAGGACATCTATTGCGCCTCGGCCGGCAACGCCGCCATCTCCCTGGCCGGCTTCTGTGCCCACCTGGGGCTCAGGTGCCACGCCTTCGTCCCGCGAGAGGCATCCGACACCCGCCTCGCATGGCTGCGCCGCTACGGCGCCACAGTCCACGTCTCCAGCGGCAACTACGACCAGGCATACGGCGAGGCCGAAGCCGCGGCGGCCGAGCACGGATGGTACAGCCGCAACTGCGCATTCAACCCCTTCCTCGTGGAGGGGAAGAAGACCACGGCCCTGGAGATCGGGGAGCAGATGAGATGGAGAACCCCTGACCTGGTGGTGGCACCTGTGGGCGATGGATGCACCCTCGGCGCGATCGGCAAGGGATTTCGTGAACTGGCCCTCGTAGGCCTGGCCGAAAGGCTACCGCGTCTGGTGGGAGTACAGTCGGAGGCGATCCAGCCCCTGGTCCGCCGCCGGCAGGGTGAAGCACCTCGGGAGGAGCGCGGTTCTACCCTGGCCGCCTCAATCGCAGTGCGCCGGCCCCGCAATGCCCTGCGGCTGCTGGCCGAGTTAGAGACCAGCAAAGGTACCATGGTGGCAGTCCCGGATGACGAGATGGCAGAGGCCCAACGATTGTTGGCTTCAGAGGCGGGAATGGTGGCCGAACTGACGAGCGCCGCTACGCTAGCGGGGCTCACGAAGCTGGCAGCCGCCGAACCTCTAGCCGGGAAAACCGCCGTGTTGGTAATCACGGGGGGCAGGCCCGACGGCGATAGTTAGCCTGGGGCATCACCGTTGAACTTGTCCCTAAGATGTAATACACTGCCTGCATACCCAAATGCCCTGATGGAACCACCATGTTCCTGTCACCGGGGCGTCGTGCGCCTTTCCCGCAACTCCATTGGCGCAACTTACTATAGGGATTCTGCTCAGGAAGGAGGTGTCTGGAGCGGCGATTTGCGAAACCCTATCCAGGATTGACTCGGGTGAAAGACCGCTGTAGCTTGCGATGCAATGATCCGATTCTGCTTTCCGAGCATGACTGGGGATAGGGGTGAGAGTATTGAGAGGCTGAAGTCGCTTATCGGAGTTGGGCTGTAGCAACGAAGCTCAGCCCATGCACGGCATGGCAAAGACGTGTCTCTAGAGATGAAGCTGGCCCGGGGTGGCGAGTCCCTCAAAGACGAAGCCCGCGATCCCGAGGCATTTATCCACGAAGGAGGACATCGTTGAAACGCCTGGTCGTCCCGTTCATGGCAACAGTAGTGGCGGCGAGTATCATCGCCGTCGGATGCGCGGGGACGCCCCCTGCGCCAACCCCAACCAAGGCCGCTGCTGCGGCTCCAACCACCGCCCCAGCCGCCGCCCCTACCAAGGCGCCGGCAGCAGCGGCCACCGCTGCTCCTACCAAGGCAGCCGCCCCCACCGCCGCGAAACTCAACTTCCCTGAAAAGGGCAAGACTGTCACCATCATCGTGCCATGGTCCGCCGGTGGCTCCAATGACGTCTACTGCCGTCTGCTAGCCCCCTACCTGGAGAAGGAGATGGGTACTCCCTTCCAGGTGGTCAACAGACCCGAGGCCAGCTCGCAGGTAGGCATGACCGAACTAGCCAAGGCGAAGCCGGATGGATACACCCTCGGGCTGAACTCCCTCCAGACCACCATCTCAGTCTACCTGGATGCCGAGCGAAAGGCTGCCTTCGATCGCAAGAGCTTCCAGCCTGTCGCCGTGGGCATCCACGAGGCATTCTGGGTAGGTGTCAAAGGTGACGGCCCGTACAAGACCCTGAAGGACGTGATAGACGCAGCCAAGGCCAAGCCCGAGACTGTCAAGATGGGCACCAACGGAGTTGGCTCTCCCTCTCATCTCACAGCTCTGATGCTCGAGAAGGAGGCCGGGGTCAAGTTCGCCGCCGTGCATTTCGCCGGTGGCGCTCCCAACGTCACAGCCCTCTTGGGGGGCCACGTCGACATCTCCTCCAACACGCTCAGCGGAAACCAGAGCCACTTCAAGAGCGGGAACGTGATACCGCTCGCGATATCCGACACCGTGAAAAGCCCGGAGTTCCCGGACATCCCAACGCTCCCATCCATGGGCTACAACGTCGTGATGACCCGCGATGCCTGCATCGACCTGCCGGCCGGCACTCCCATGCCCATCGTGGAGTACTACAGTGGGCTGATCAAGAAGATCTCGGAGAACCCGGAGTTCCTTGCCAAGGCTAAGGAGTCGGGCACTCCGATCCGCTACATGGACCAGAACCAGTACGCCAAGCTGTGGGACGAGGCGGAGAAGCAGATCAAGGACGTGGTAGGTCTGATCAAGAAGTAGACTAGTAGACTATCGCGTCTGCTCCGTCGAAACCGGGGTGGAAATAGTGTGAAGTGACGAGGGGTCTGGCTGAAGAAACCGCTTCGGCCGGGCCCCTCACTCACCCATCTTGACCCTCGTCCACCGCCCCAGTAGAATCCCACCACCCCGTGGAGCATCCTGAAAGGCCAGAGGGAAATACCGACAATGAGCGACAGCAGCCTGGATAGCCCGCGCCATCAGATCGACCGTATCGACCGCGAACTTGTGCAGCTCTTGAACCAGCGTGCTCAGGTGTCGCTGGAAATTGCCCTGCACAAGGCCAAATCAGGCACAGCTGTCTTTGTGCCCGAGCGAGAGCAGCAGGTGTTAGAGAACGTCCTGGCCGCCGGCGGGGGCCCCCTCAAGCCAGAGCACCTGCGCTCCATCTATCGGGAGATCCTCTCATCCTCCCGCGGCCTGCAGAGAAAGATCAGAGTCGCCTACCTCGGACCGGCTGCAACCTTCAGCCACCAGGCGGCACTGGAATTGTTCGGTGACGCCACCGACCTGGTGCCGGTGCCCACAATTCGAGACGTCTTCCTGGAGACCGAGCGCGGGGGCGCTGACTATGGGGTGGTGCCGGTCGAGAACTCCACAGAGGGTACGGTACAGTTTACGCTGGACAGCTTCATGGACACGGATCTCAAGGCCTGCTCCGAGCTTAGCCTCACCATCGTCCAGAACCTGCTGGCTCGCTGTTCGAAGGAGGAGATAAGGACCGTCTACTCTCATCCCCAGGCGCTGGCCCAGTGCCGGCGCTGGCTGACCACCAATCTACCGGGTGTGGAGACCGTTCAGACATTCAGCACATCGCGGGCGGCGGAGCAAGCCGCTGCCGACCCTACGGGCGCGGCTATTGCCACATCCCTCGCCGCGGACGTGTACGGCCTGGAGGTGGTGGAGGCGGGAATCCAGGACCTCTCCAACAACATCACCCGGTTCCTGGTCATCGGGCGCACTCTTCCGGCCCCCACAGATCGGGACAAGACTGCTGTGATCGTCAGCATCAAGGACAGGGTGGGGGCACTCCACGATATGATGGAGCTGTTCGCTCGGGAGGGGATAAACCTGAGCAACATCCAGTCGCGTCCGTCCAGGCGCAAGGCGTGGAACTACTTCTTCTTCATCGAGATGAGCGGGCACTCCACCGACGCCGCCATGGCCCGAGCCCTGGGATCGTTGGAGCAGCAGGGCTCCGAGGTGAAGGTGCTGGGGTCATGGCCGGTCGCAGCCACCGAGTAGCGCCTCCCCCAGCGTGCTGACCACCCGCTCCACCTCGATCCCATCCAGGCATGACCTGTGGGCGCACACAACCGCCCGCTCGCGCCCGCAGTGGGCGCAGTCGCCCTCGAGCGCGAGCACCATGACCCTTCGGCCTCGCGGTCCCCAAACGGCGGGGTCAGTGGGACCGAAAAGGGCCACCGTGGGTACGCCGACGGCCGCCGCCAGGTGGGTCACTCCGGAATCGTTGCCCAGGTAGACTGAGCAGAGGGAGAGGAAGGCCGCGAGTTCATCGACGGCCAGGTTGGCAGCCACCGGCGGCCTCGCTCCCCGTACGGCAGACAGAACCTTCCCCACCACAGCGTCATCCGCAGGCCCTTGGAGCAGCACCACTGAGCTGCCAGAAGCCATCAACCGGTCGACTACCCCGGCGAACCGCTCCGCGCGCCAGCACTTCCATGCCCCCCCGCTGCCCGGATGGACAGCCACCACGGGAACGCCGGCTCCCAAGGATAGCAGCCTCCAGAGGTCCATTGCCCTCTCCCGAGCGGGTTCGCCCGGGACCATTGGCGAGTATGGCGCTTCCACGGGGGTCCCCAGAGGCCGCAAGGTAGCAAGCAGGTGATCCGCGGCATGTACCCCCGGCGCCTGGGGAAGGGCGGGTGCCCAGAGGATGCGCCTGGCTCCCAGCCGCTCGAAGTTGCGGCGGACGCTCCCGTTGCCGTCGGCCAGCCACAGCACCACCAGATCCAGGTCGCTGTACCGATCGACGAGGCTCGCCGGCACCTGTTCCTCTTGGAACAGGTGGGCAACCTCGCCCCGCTCCATCGGTGTAGCCACATCCACCCATGGAGCCGCCAGAGGCAGCACAGCGCCAGGGGCTATCATCTCCAGGTTGGTCCGTGGAAACGCCTCGCGGAGGGCTCGCAGCGCGGGCAGTCCCAGGACGAAATCGCCCAGGGCGCCGCCCCGCATCACCAGCATGCGCTCCATCAGGGGGTTCCCACCACCTCGGAGAGGGTCCCGAAGGTTACGCCCCGGGCCTTCAGCAGCCTCAGCAGCTCGGGCAGCACCTGCGCCGATTGGGGGCTCCCCAGGTGCTCGATCATGATCGCGCCGGGAGAGGAGTAGTTCAGCAGCCTGTTCAGCACCGTGGAGGGCGTTACGTCCTCCCTCCAATCGGCGCTGTCGGCCGTCCACATGATTGTGTAGTAGCCCTGCTCGGCGGCTACACTCGCCACCCGCTCGTCGCAAGCACCGTAGGGGGGCCGGAACCAGGGTCTGGTGCTCCTGCCAGTCAGGGCGAACACGGACGCTTCCAGCCGGTCCAGTTCCGCCACGATCTCCCGAACAGACAGCTTGGTCATGTCAGGGTGGGTGGAGCTGTGATTGCCGAACTCGTGCCCGTCCTTGGCCATCTGCACCACCAGCTCGGGGTTGCTCTCCACGAAATCCGCCGTCATGAACATGGTGGCGTGCACCCCCGCCTCCCTCAGCGCCTTCAGGATAGCCGGAGTGGGCACGGAGGAGGCGCCACCATCGAAGGTCAGCGCCAGCCTGGGGCTCCCGTCGACCCCGTAGATCGTCCTGGGGCTCACCGGCTGCCAAGGCTCGAAACGATGCCAACCCAGGCTGGCGCTCCTGCTCGGCGTTGGGGAGGCCGAATCGAGGTAGTCGTGGATGGCGTTCGCCAGGGCGGAGGAGAGAAGGTCCAGGGTCTCGGGGCTCTCCAGCAGCGACCGCTCTTTCGCATTCGTGGTGAAGAGGGGACATGCCACCACCCACGGATCGTTCCCCGCGACCGCCCCTGGCCTATTGCTGGGATCGCTGTTCTCCAGCACCCCGCGATCGTAGCTATCGTAGGCCATCACGTCCCACAGCCCCCTGACCATGTGGTGCTGAACCAGCGACGCCAGTCGCCAGGCCGCATCACCCTCCCCGCCGAAGCGGGTCTCGGTGCCCGAAGCCCACTGGTTGGCTCCCATCCCAAAGTCCAACAGAAGGGTTACCGGCTTGCCGGAGGCCGCGAACTTGCGGCTCAGGCTCTTCATCCTAACACCACCCACGTCTCCAAAAGGCTTCACAGCTATCTGGATCACGCCCATCTTCGTCGTCTGCACGGGCACCCCCCGGGATTGCAGCCGAAGCGCGGCCCCGTCCACCACCCGTTTGGCGAGGCCGGTGGTATCCATCCCTTCGGGCGTCGTCTCGGGTGTTGCCACCATCAGCAGCAGCGGCCGTATGTCGGCCCTGGTTCCCGGCGGCTCGTCGGCCACCCAAGGAGAGAGAAGAATGGCAGGCAAGAGGGCAAGGGCAGAAACGATAGACAACAGCAAGTGAGGACCTCCGGAGCTATCAGGCTGTAGCTGGTGGGCGAACATTATGGCAATGGAGGCAGCATGTCAATGGCCGGCTGCCGGAGAAAGCTCCGGCCCTTGTGTGCGAGGGACGGTTGGAGCAAAATGGGCTGAACCTCGGAGTTGAGGAGAGGAAAGGCATGGACGAGGATCTGCACTGGAAATCCGCTATCGCTTACGCGCGGCCCGGCCACATAACAGTCAGGGGGTATACCCTGACCGACCTCATGGGGCGCGTCACCTTCTCGCAGATGATCTGGCTGGTCGTAACCGGCGAACTGCCATCCCCTCAAGCAGGCGAGATAATGGATGCGATCCTAGTCTCCGCCGCGGAGTCGGGGGCAAGGGCGCCGGCCGTGCTCGCCGCTCGCACCGTCGCATCCTGCGGTGCGCCGATCCAGGCAGCGGTGGCCGCAGGGGCGCTCACCATCTCCAAGTACCATGGTGGCGCCGTCGAGGACTGCATGCGGCAGCTGATCGCCATCCGAGAGGAAGTATCATCCCAACAGGTGCCTCTCGAGGATGCCTGCCGCGCCGCGGTGCGACGAAGGTTGGACAGCGGTGAGCGGCTGGGTGGCTTTGGGCATCGACTCCACAAGGAGGACGACCCCAGGCAACTCAGGTTGTTCGAGATCGCCCGGGCGACCGGGCTGAACGAGGGTTACCTGGATTTGGTGCAGGCCGTGCGGCAGGCCCTGGAGGTGGAGACGGGCAGGAGGCTCCCGATCAACATCGACGGCGCCTACGCGGCCCTCCTGTGTGAGATCGGCTTCCCGCCAGAGCTGGCGAATCCCCTCTTCCTGCTCTCCAGGAGTGTCGGGATGATGGCCCATGCCCACGAGGAGCAGGCACGCATGCGCCCCAGGCGATACATCCACCCAACGGACTGGGAGTACGACGGCCCTGCCCCGAGACGTTTGGAGGACTAATGGCCCGCCACCCCGATCCAGATAGGCGGCTTTGCCGCCTCCCGGGAGCGCGGGCGTCTCGCCCGCTCATCCAACACGTAGGGAAGGGGCTTGTCCCCTTCCGCCCACCTGACATGGACGCGCGACGTAGCCCATTGCCCGCCGCGTCGCCCATCCGAGGCCGGGCGGCAGGGGATAAACCCCTGCCCTACGACCCAAGATTGGCATCTCGGCTGCTCATCCTCGCGGGCGAGCCGCCCGCGCTCCCGGCGCTGGATCGCCTGCGGCGACCCAGCAAGACCGCTTCAGCGGTGTACTAGCGGTGGGCATGGCAGCGATCTCATCGGGTA
Source organism: Chloroflexi bacterium UBA6077 (assembly GCA_002436065.1). Lineage (GTDB taxonomy): Bacteria > Chloroflexota > UBA6077 > UBA6077 > UBA6077 > UBA6077. The sequence goes on along the minus strand of DIXP01000092.1, from coordinate 12,043 downwards.
GCGCCCCGTCCCAGGGCACAATCCGTCGCACCCGCTGGGGCATCACCGTCTCCTGCACCCTGATCGCCGTCTCTTCCCTTGCAGCCGCCATTCTCGTCCCCATCGGACAGATTGGAACCCCTTCGCCCTTGATGGGTAGCTCTAGCTGGCTCCTACTCCTGTCGGGCTCGTGGGCTGCATTGGCCGGATGGGCGCTGCTCTACGCCGTCCTGCTCCATCGGAAGGTCGGCGTATCCCCGGAGCGCGCGCTGTTCTGGGCCGCCTGCTGCCACCTTCCGCTCCTACTCTGCATTGCCGTCGTCGCCGCGGTTCAGGGCAGTGAGGGGGCCACTCTTGTCTACGCCTTCAGTCCGCTGGGACAGAAGCTGTTTCAGCCCCTGGCCAAGGACTATGTGGTGGCTGCCCCCCTGGTCCTGCAGGCCCTGGTGCTGGCAGGGCACAGGGCGCGATCCATCGCTCGGGCCTGGCCGGCCATCGCCATCATGGCAGTATCCCTGGGCCTGCGGGCCTCACACCTCGCCTGGGGCCTACCGGCGCTGCTCCACCCCGACGAGCACCGCTACATCGGACCGGCCACCATCATCGTCGCGAGGGGCGACCTGAACCCCCACTACTTCGAGAACCCCAGCGTCATGATCTACCTGGCGAGCCTGCTGTTCTGGCTCCTCACCGAGCAGTCCATCCTCTTCCACACCATGGACGAGTTCCTCAACCTGGGTATCCCGGACCCCCGCGGGGACTTCCTGCAAATGGTGGCGCTGCGAGGGGTGGTAGCCCTGGCGGGAACTATGACGGTGCTGGCTGCCTATCTATCCGGCAAGGAGCTGTTCGGCCGGCGGGCCGGCCTGTTCGGTGCCTGCCTCCTTGCTGTGTCCTTTCTCCACGTGCGGAACTCCCACTACGCCACCAACGACATGCTGGCCACCTGCTTCCTGGCGGGCAGCTTCCTGTTCTCGACCAGGATCTATACCCGTGGGAGAACAACAGACTACCTGCTAGCGGGTATACTGGGCGGCCTGGGTACCTCCACCAAGTACAACGTGGGCTTCTTCGCGGTTGCGATCCTCGTGGCACACCTATTACGCGGACGCACAATGGCCCACCTTTGGGAATCGCGGACCTCCACCAGGCACCTACGGTCCCACCTCCCGATGGCCCTGGCCGGATTTACCTCCCTGGCGGCCTTCGTAGCTGGCACCCCCTACTCGGCCCTGGACTTCCCCTCTTTCCTTGCGGATTTCCGCTCCCAATTCGGCTACGGCGGTAGCCTCTGGCACGGGCAGGAGGCCGGCAGTCCCGCGATCGCCTTCCTGTTGGCACTGATTCAGGGGTACGGGTTGGTCCCTCTCGCCCTGAGCCTGGTAGGGATTGCCGTTGGACTCCGGCGCTCCCCCAGAGCCATCGGCCTGGTGGCCTCGCTGCCCCTCTGCTACTTCCTCTTCATGGCGAATACCCAGCTGTTCTTCGCCCGCTTTGCGCTCCCTTTGCTCCCCTTCCTGGCCGTCCTTGGGGGCTTCGCCCTGGCGCGCTTGGTCGAGACTGTCCGGAAGCCGGTCCACCGCGGGGCATTCGCGACACTGCTGTTGACCCTGGCCGTCGCCCAGCCGCTGGTGCTCACCCTGAGGCACGACCTCATCCTGGGTCGCCCCGATACCAGGTTGCTGGCAACGGCCTGGATCGACGCCAACCTGCCCGAGGATTCCTCTCTCGCCATGGAGAGCTACGCCCAATTGGACGCCAAGTTCTGGTGGAAGGGGCACCGGGTGCGCGATACGTGGGTGTACTGGCCCGAGAGGGAAGGCTGGCTGGCCTCCGCTCTGGAGGGGGGATACCGGTACCTGGTGGTCACCAGCTACGGATACGGACCATGGCAACCTCAGGACAGCCCTCCCCAGCTGCTCCCACCCAGCTATCACCTACTGGAGGAGAAGGGGCATCTGGTAGCCGCCTTTGCGGCCGGACAGGGGAACAGGGAGCTGCCCTTCCGCCTCGACGACATGTACACCCCATTCTGGGACCTCTTCGAACGCGAAAGGTCGGGCCCCACGGTCCGCATCTACCGGCTGGGGGGCGAGCGCTAAGTGCGTCGCTCCCAACGTAGGGCAGGGGTTTATCCCCTGCCGCCCGGCGGTGGTGGGCACGGCGGTAAGGGATGGGCAGCATCGCACGTCCATGTCCCATGGGCGGAAGGGGACGAGCCCCTTCCCTACGCCACATCGGGGAATTTCGGAACGACTGGCTACGCGCGCACGCCCGCGACCCCTCGGAACAGGTCGCGCTCCCTGCCGTTGGCTGCACCCACACGGCTCTCGGCCAGGACGTAGCACTCCTCGTGGAAGAACTCCTCAAGGGCATCCTTGGACAGGAATGCATAGGGATGGTTCGGCATGACCTGGGTCTGATGCGCGGCGATGGCAGCCAGTTTGGTGTCTATGAACCTGCCAACGTCGACACAGGTGGTGATCATCGCTTCTGGCACGCCAAAGCTATCCCAGTCCCTATCCACCCAGGTGGTGTCGGGCAGCAGCTGAGCGGCAAGCTGGCCCATCCTCTGGAACCGCTCCCTCGGTGGGGCCACGTAGTACAGCTTCAGGGGCGACCAGGGTTGGAGCCCACCTTGAATGTGCTCGGGGTAGGCAGATGGGTCCCCCGCCAGATCGAAGGCCGTGGTGGCCCAGCGACTTATGGTCATGTGGTCGGGATGACCATACACCCCCTCAGGTCCGAAGGTGAAGACGACCTGGGGCTGCAACTCCCGCATCGCCCTCACGATCTTCTCCACCGCTTCCCCATCGTCCACCGATGCCAGGGTTCCATCCACGTAATCCATGAAGCGCAGATCGCCTATACCAAGTATGGAGCAGGCTAGCCTCAGCTCCTGCTCCCGCACCTGGCCCAGGTTGTCGGGAGTGGCCAGGGCGGGATCGCTGATCTCCCCCGCCTCGCCACGGGTGGCGCACACAAGGGAGGTGAACACCCCCTCCTCGGCATACTTGGACAGGGTTCCGCCGTTACCAAAGGACTCATCGTCGGGATGAGCAAAGACCGCCATGAGCGAGAGCTTGTCCGCCATCAACTCCTCCGTCGCCGCAACCATCTTCGGCCTACGCACCGCTGCTTTGACCTTCCGCATTCTCCATGCCGGAGCCATGAGCGCTCAGTATTCGGGACGACCGGAGGGGTTCTTGTTGACGGCGCAGGTTAGGCCGGTCTCCTTGCGAATGGAGGCGAAGCAGCCGTTGCACTCCGTACACCGGACTATCTCATCCCTCCGTCCAGCCAGCACCTTGCCGGCCGTCTCGGGGTCTGCGATCATCTGGCGGCCGATAGCTACCAGGTCCACCAACCCCTGCTCCACAACCCTGGCCGCCTCCTGCACGTCCGCCAGCTTGCCTACGGCGATGACGGGGATGCCGACCGACTCCTTGATCTTGGCGGCATAGGGAACGGCGCCGCCGAAGGGCTGTTCCTTCAGGAGCGCCGAGGTGGATTGCAGGAAGCGCACTCCACTGGAGGATTCTCTCCACCCCCCCTGGGCGATGAGAGAAGCATGCAGCGCGTCCACCCCCGCGGCCTCCAGCAGCCTGGCCAGGGCCATTCCCTCCTCGATCGTCTGGCCGCCCTCCATCAACTCCACGGCGTTGAAGCGGAACAGCACCGGATAGTCCTCGCCTACTCGTGCGCGGACAGCTCGCGTCACCTCCAGCGCCAGGGTCGCCCGCCCGGCAACATCGCCTCCATAGCGGTCCTCCCTCCCATTGATGATGGGTGAAAGGAACTGGCTGATCAGGTAGTGATGCCCTCCGTGGATCTCAGCCGCGTCGAAGCCGGCCTCCCGGGCCCTGGCAACTGCCCTCGCGAAATCCTCCACGATCCCCGCGATCTGTCCTTCGGACAGGATCGTAGGCGGCTCGCCCGGGGCCATCACGGCTCCAGAGGGCGATCCCCTGGAGATACCGGTATCCGAGGCAGGTCCCCGGGCGCCGGCGTGCGCGATCTGCACCGCGGCGACTGCCCCCTCTGCCTTGATGGCCTTCGCCAGCCGCGCCATTCCGGCGATCTGACCATCACTCCACAGCCCCATGCTGCGAGGGATCAGCCGCGCGTCCGGGCTCACCACCACCGCCTCGACTATGACCATACCCACCTGACGCGCCCTCTGCCGGTAGAAGCCGAGGGTGCGGTCCGTGACCTCTCCCTCGGGAGTGCCGTACGCAGTGGTTATTGGCGGAAGAACCAGTCGGTTCCGGAGCTTCAGCCCCTTGAAGGCAAGGGTATCGTTCAACGTTGCCATGCGATCTCTGTCCTCCCGATCCTTTTGGGTATCAACTGCACCCAATTTAGCAGCTTGCCGCCGGTAGTCAACCCCTGGCCGGACCAAGATCCCGCCATGATGAGCAGTTCAAGAGAATCGAGCGATGAGTAGTGGCATCTGGGGAACGGCCGGCACTCGGCAACGTTATAATAGTATCCCACAACACCAGCTTGAGGAGGTTCTCGTGGCTGAGAAGATCGTTGGCATACTGGGCGGCATGGGGCCAGAGGCCACAGTCGATCTGTTCGGGAAGATAGTGGCAGCTACCCCTGCCGGGACCGACCAGGAGCATCTACGGATCATAATCGACAACAACGCTAAGATACCCTCCCGGCAGGCGGCCGTGCTGGAGGGCGGGGAGGACTCTACCCCAATGCTAGTGTCCACCGCTCAGAACCTGGAGCGAGCCGGCGCCGACTTCCTGGTGATGCCCTGCAACACGGCCCACCTCTTCTACCAGCCGATCGCGGAGGCGATAGCCATCCCCATGCTGCACATAGCCGACGAGACGGTGGGCGAGGCGTTGCGGCGCTTCCCCAGTCTGGAGACCGTGGGCGTGCTAGCCTCCGCTGCCACCATCAAGCTCCGCCTGTACCACGAGCGGTTCGAGGCCAGGGGGGTGAAAGTCGTATCGCCGTCGGATGTGGAGCAGGAGGCCATCCAATCGGTCATCTTCAGCGTGAAGGGCGGGGACAAGGGCCCGGAGGTGCAGGCGAGGGTGCGCGAGGTGGCAGAGAGCCTGGCGACCGGGGGCGCCCAACTGCTGGTCACCGCCTGCACCGAGCTGCCCCTCGTGCTCCAGGACGGCGATGTCAGCGTGCCGGTACTGGACCCGACGCAATGCCTCGCCCTCGCGGCCGTGCGCTTCGCGCGGGAGGGCTAGCCGCTGGACATTGACTATGGATGAGCATCGGGTCGTTTGGGAAGCGCGCCAGTGGCAGAAGAGGACAGATCGAACAGAGAGTGAACAGGCATACGAGGGAAGCAGGTCTTCCAAGGAAGCCCGCCGCGCCGCCCGGAGAGCAACTAAGGCTGCCACCGAGGGGACGGGCGAAAGGGAGGGGATCGTTGCCGAGGTGCGGAGGGCTCGATGCCTCGTCCTACACGAAGGGCAGTACGTGGACTGCCCGCTGGACCCGCACACCCTGCGCCTGCTGACGGATGTGCCCGTCGCGGGAGACAGGGTCGCCTTCGACCTGGACGACATCGGGCAGGGGACCCTCCACCGGATCCTTCCCCGTGCGACTAAGCTGGTGCGAATGCGCACCCAGAGGGGGTCCTCCTCTCGGCAACAGCAGCAGGAGGAGCAAGTCCTGGCGGCCAACGTGGACCTCGCCGTCATAGTGGCCTCTGCGGCCATGCCGCCATTCCACCCCCGGCTGGTGGACAGGTATCTCATCATGTGCCAGTACGGGGAGGTGGCCCCGCTGCTGTGCCTCAACAAGTGCGACCTCGCGGAGGAGCAGCCGGACCTCTCCATCTACGAGGGGCTGGGAGTGCCGGTGCTGTACACCTCGGCTACCACAGGCGAGGGGCTGGAGGAGCTGAGAGTTCACCTCCAGGGCAAGTTCTCCGTCCTGACAGGCCACAGCGGGGTGGGGAAGTCCTCCCTCGTCAACCGTCTCCTGGAGCAGGAGATACTCCAGGTGGCAGAGGTCAGTGCCGCCACCGGGCGGGGCCGCCACACCACCACGGTATCCAGCCTGCACAAGCTGGACGAGGGCACCTACCTGATCGACACCCCCGGCATCCGCTCCCTCGCCCTCTGGGAGGTGGACAGCTACTCCCTGCGCTTCTACTTCCCGGAGTTCGAGGAGCCATCCCTCAACTGCAAGTTCCGCAACTGCCTGCACGCCTCGGAGCCAGGCTGCGCCGTGAAGGAAGCCGTGCGGCTGGGGGATATCCCCTTCGAGCGGTACGAGAGCTACCTCAGGGTGCTGAGCGGAGAGTGATCTCCCTCTCCCCGCGGGAGAGGGTCGGGGTGAGGGGCAGTTTCGTTGTCTCCCAAGCCCACCCCCACCCCGTGAACGTGCCCTCTAGCATGTTCACGTCTCTCCCTTCCCCATGTCCCGTCACAGCAGCCCTCCTACATCCTCCACAATGAAGTCCGGCCTCCAGCCGGACTCGATCGCCTCCTCCCGGGTGGTCACCCCGGTCAGCACCAGCACGGTCCCGATGCCCGCCCGCTTCCCACCCTCGATGTCGCTGTCCAGCCGATCCCCCACCATCACCATCCGCCCTGAACCAAGGAGGGATCGGGCAACCTCATACATCCCAGGCTCGGGTTTGCCTATGGAGATGGCGCTAAGCCCGCTGGCCACTTCGATACCCGCCAGGCAGGCGCCGGTGGCCGGAACAGGACCGTCCGGAGTGGGGAAGGTAGCGTCCCGGTTGGTCGTGTAGAAGTGAGCACCGTTCCGGAGGGCGAAGTTGGCGATCATCATCTCCTGGTAGTTGAAGCCGGCATGCCCTCCGACCACGACGAAGTCCGCGTTCTTGGCCTCGACACCCTCCACCACCCTCAGCCCGACAAGGCGCATCTCCTCCATCAGCCCTTCTGGCCCCACCACGAAGACGGTCTTGCCGGCCAGGTCGTGGTGCTCCTGAAGGTAGGCTGCCGTAGCCCATCCACAGCCGAGCACCTCCTCGGCTCGGGCCTCGATGCCCAACCGGTTCAGCTTCTCGGCGTAGAAGCTCCTGACGCTGCGGGGATCGTTGGTGACGAAGAGGATCTTCTTGCCACGGCGCCGCAGTTCAGCAAGTGTGGGAGGTGCCGCCGGTATCACCTGGTCGCGCAGGTAGAGGCAGCCATCCAGGTCGAAGAGGAAGTGGTCGAAGAGGTCAGCGATGCTCATTTATTGCCCTCACACCGACCCTCTACAGAAGTGAGAGGGAGATGAGAATCGGGGTGGTTACGGGAAACCCTGGCAACTATACCAGACCAGTCATTGCCCATCCAACAGGTCCGAGGGGAAGAGGCCGTATTCAGAGACGATGGCGACATAGCCCATCAGCGTCCACTCCCAGCAGGCATCAGGACGTAGTAGCCGAGGATGCCGGGCGGCATGGAGAAGTCCAAGCTTCTGTCGTTTCAGGCTGGTATCGCGGAAGTCAGCTTCTTGCCAATAATCGACCAACTTGGTTGAGGAAGGCATTTCACACTTTGTCGCGTTGAGCCCGGCTTTTTCCCGGGTCTTGGGCAGGGCCTGGAGTTAGTGATACAATGGTGTCACTATGGTTACACTATGGAGGTGAGCCTTGCGCAGCGTGGGGGTCAAGGAGCTGAAGGAGAGGACCACGGAGATACTCAAGGAGGTTTCCGAGGGGCAGCGGGTGGCGGTGACCCATTACGGGCGGGTGCTCGCTCATCTGGTGCCACCGAGCAGGAAGCCTTCCTCCGCGGAGGTCGAGCAGGCCCTCGCCGAAGCAAGGGAGATCATGGAGTCCATAGATCGGTCCCACACTAAGCCGACCGATACCGTGAAGGTGGTGGAGGAGGGAAGGCGGTGGTAATCGATGCGAGTGTCTGGGTGAGCTACTTCGTCCCGTCCGATCCGCACCACCAGGAGTCCTACAACTGGATAGCCGAGCGATTGGAAGAAGGAAATCCGCTGGCCATGCCCAGCCTGGCGCTGGCAGAAGTGGGCGGCGCGATCTCTCGAATAAGCGGTGATCCCAGGACAGGGCGGGCGGCCATGAGGTGGCTGCTGGCCAGACCCACTCTGGAGGTCGTCTCAGGAGAGGATGTGGAGGAGGCTGCGGCCTTCCTGGCCTGCGATCTCCTTATGAGAGGAGCCGACGCCCAGTACACCCTGGTGGCCCATCGGCTGTCCCTGCCACTCATCAGTTGGGACGAGCAGCAGCTGGCCAGGAGCGCGGAAGTGGTGCCGGTCGGCCGTCCAGGAGAGCCGGTGCGATGGCCCAGGACCAAAAGGTAGCGCCGGGACGACCGCATCGACAGCCTGTGTGGCTGGGAAGAGAAGCGCAGGGAGTATCAGCTCCCCAGCTTCAGAACGGCCATGAACGCTTCCTGGGGGATGTCCACGTTGCCGACCCGTTTCATCCGCTTCTTGCCCTCGGCCTGCTTCTCCAGCAGCTTCCGCTTGCGGCTGATGTCTCCGCCGTAGCACTTCGCCAGCACGTTCTTGCGCATCGCGCTGATCGTCTCCCGGGCGATGATCTTGCCGCCAATAGCTGCCTGGATGGGCACCTCGAACATCTGGCGGGGTATCAGCTTGCGCAGCTTCGACACCAACTCGCGACCCTGCGCGTACGCCTTGTCGGCATGGCACATCATCGATAGGGCGTCCACTGGCTGGCTGTTGACCAGGATGTCCAGCTTCACCAGCTTGGACTCCCGGTAGCCCTCGTGTGTGTAGTCCAGGGATGCATAGCCCTGGGTCCGCGACTTCAACTGGTCGTAGAAATCCACCAGCATCTCGGAGAAGGGCATGTCGTAGATGGACATGACCCGCTGCTCATCCAGGTAGTCCATGCGAAGGTACTCGGCGCGGCGGCCCTGCATCATCTCCATGACAGTGCCAATGTACCGGGAGGGCATCATGATGTTCACCCGCACCCAGGGCTCCTCGACCCTGGCGATCTCCCCGGTGGGTGGCAGCTTGGACGGGCTGTCGACGGTGATCTCACGGCCATCGGTCGTCTCCACCTGGTACTCCACGCTGGGAGAGGTGATGAGCATGTCCAGGTCGTACTCTCGCTCCAGCCTCTCCTGGACGATCTCCATGTGCAGGGTGCCAAGGAAGCCACACCGGAAGCCGAAGCCCAGCGCCACGGAGTTCTCCGGCTCGTAGGCAAGGGAGGCATCGTTCAGCTTCAGCTTCTCCAGAGCATCCCGCAGGGCAACGTAGTCCTCATTCGCCACGGGGTAAAGTCCGGCGAACACCATCGGCTTGATCGGCCGGTAGCCTGGCAGCGGTTCCTCGGTTGGATCGGCCGCCAGCGTGACGGTATCCCCCACCTGCACGTCCTGCACACTCTTGAGGCCGGTGGCTATGTAGCCAACCTCGCCGGTGTACAGCCGCTCCACCGCCGAGAGCTCGGGCTGGAACACCCCCACCTCCAGGCAATCCACGCTCTTTTCGGTGGCCATCATCTTGATCTTGTCCCCCGACCCGATGGCGCCGTCCACCACTCGCACGTAGACGATCACCCCTTTGTAGGGGTCGTAGTGGGAATCGAAGATGAGGGCGCGCGTCGGACGGTTCATCTGCCCCCTGGGCGGGGAAACGCGATGGACCACTGCCTCCAGGATCTCGTCCACGCCGGTGCCGTCCTTGGCGGAGGCGAAGATCACGTCACTGGCCGGCAACCCCACCACCTTCTCCACCTGCTGCGCCACGCCCTGGGGGTCGGCGCTGGGGAGGTCGATCTTGTTGACGACGGGCACGATGGCGAGGTCGTGCTCCAGAGCCAGGTAGACGTTGGCCAGGGTCTGGGCCTCGACGCCCTGCGCGGCATCCACCACCAACAGAGCACCCTCGCAAGCCGCCAGACTTCGGGAGACCTCGTAGGTGAAGTCCACGTGGCCGGGGGTATCGATCAGGTTGAGTTGGTACTCCTCACCCTGCCGGTCGACGTAGCGCATCCTCACAGCCCGCGCCTTGATGGTGATGCCCTTCTCTCGCTCCAGGTCCATGGAATCCAGCACCTGCTCGGTCATTTGCCGAGCGTCTATTGTGCCCGTCCGCTCCAGCAGCCGGTCCGCGAGGGTGGACTTGCCATGGTCGATGTGAGCAATGATGCAAAAGTTGCGGATGCGGTCTTGTCTCATGGTCCATTCCGGGTGCAAGGAAAAGGGTTCGGGGGCGATATCCACGAGGGATCGCGCCCCCGGACCCCATTCATTCAGTCAAATTCTCTCCGTGAATTATACCACAGGGCCAGGGATGAACCCTGGCGGTGCCGCTGTAAGGACGGATTCATCTTCCAAATGGTATAGATAATGCCAATGGTGATCTCCTGGCGACCCAGATTGCCAGCGGGATGTCAGCAGGGAGGCGAGGGCGACCCCCATACAGACCACATGGACGTTGGTCTCCAGAGGCTATGCTGGGCCCCCCGGCCAGGGCTAGCTGCAGAGTGTCGTGGAGAAGCCTCGAAGATGGGGTCCATTCTTAAGAACTTAGTATTGGTGACCTTCGGTTCCATCATGGGCGCGGCTACAGTCATGGGCTACGCATTCTCCCAACCGGAAACCCGCCTGGCCGCGCCGGTCTTTCAGTATTCGGTGCAGGCAGCGAACCTCGACCGAGGCATCCCAGCCTTGAGTGAGGACGCCGCCATCGAGGTTTACCAGCGGTTGACCCCTTCGGTGGTAAACGTCTCCAACAAGCGCGCCGTGGGCGGAGACCCCTCCCTCGGGCGGTTCGCGGAGAAGGGAATCGGCTCAGGGGTAGTCATCGACGATCAGGGGCACGTCCTCACCAACAACCATGTGGTGGACTCCGCCGATCGTCTGGATATCACCTTCGTGGATGGCACCAAGGCCGCGGCCAGGTTGGTTGGCAAGGACCCGGGCACGGACCTGGCTTTGATCCGGATCGAGTTGAACGACAGGATCAGGCCGAAGTTGGTCCCTGCCCGTCTGGGAGACTCCGACAGGTTGAGGCCCGGGCAGACGGCCATCGCCATCGGCAGCCCATTCGGTTTCCAGAACAGCATGACCGTCGGCATCGTGAGCAGCCTCAATCGCACCTTCACCACCGACTCCGGGCGGCCGATCCGGAACATGATACAGATCGACACGGCGATCAACCCAGGCAACTCCGGCGGGCCACTGATCAACTCGGCGGGCGAGGTGGTGGGCATCAACACGGCGATCGAGAGTCCGGTGCGAGGCTTCGTGGGGATCGGCTTCGCCGTTCCCATCAACATCGCACGGCGAGCACTGCCCGAGATGCAGACAGGCAAGACCGTGTCCCATCCCTGGCTGGGGATCCGAGGGGTAACCATCACCAGCGACGTGGCGGACGCCCTGAGGCTGGGATCCACCGTGGGGGTCTACGTCGTCCAAGTGTCCACTAACAGCCCCGCCCACATATCCGCCATCCGAGGCGCAACCCCACCCGAATCGGGGCAACTGGAGTGGCCGGACCCGCTGCCAGCTGGAGGCGATGCAGTGGTCGCGGTGGATGGGCGGCCCGTGGCTACCCTGGATCAGCTATCCGACTACGTAGACATGAAGAAGGCAGGAGACAGGATCACCCTGACCGTGCTCAGGGAGGGCGCAAGGCTGGACATACAGGTTGCCCTCGTCGCCTGGCCAGACCTATAGCCCCCAGGGCCTTTTAGTCCTGGCATGTAAGTAGCTGCAGGGCATGCTAGAGAATATGTAGCTAGCAGCCTGTCGGAGAGAAAACCATCACCCCCATTCTGGCGGTGTTCCTGGCCGGTTGGGTGCGAAAACAGACCATCTCGCGGCACGACATGAGCATCTGAGCTGAGAATCGGCCGCCGGGCTCACCTGGCAGCCAACAACCGTGCCCAGATGGGGCCTTTTCCGCACCGGAGTTTTCTCTCCGACAGGCTGCTAGGAGGCTGCAGATGGAAAGCGTGCTCACGATGGACCAGGGGTAGAGTATGTGTCCCGTCAAGTGTGTAAGTAGCTAGGTGATCCTCATCATCGTCGTAGTCGTAGTCGTAGTCCCCGGGGCTGTGGATATGTGGACAGCTCTGCGGACCTGCCCACATATCCACAGCCTGGTC
>DIXP01000096.1 GCA_002436065.1 Chloroflexi bacterium UBA6077 | reverse complement strand
GAATTTCAAACCGTTGTTGACACTCAGCCCACACCACCAGCATCGGCTGGTACCCCCGAAACCCTTCATAGGTCGGCAGGGCTTCCCGCTTGCTCGACTCCACCAGGTGGGCATCCACGTCCAGAGTCACCTCCCCATCCGGCTTGGCCGCCGTGACGTAGCTTCTCACCGAGTGGTCTCGCACCACCCCCAGCCCAGCCAACCCCGCCGACTCCTCGGGAATGAAGCTTCCCTGCAATGGACGCTGGGCTAGCACCTTCTCCTCATGAAAGCTGCGCTCTAGCCACTGCCGCCCCGTTGACGCTGCCGGCAGGTCGTATCCCAGGATCGCCGCCAGCCCTCGGTCCCGCCTGAGATTGGTCAAATCCTCCACACACTCCCCTCCCAGGGCACTCAGCAGCACGAAGGTCTCCACCATCTGCCCCTGCCCCAGCCCCTTCGGGTTCATCTTCGCCGGCAGATGCTTCTCCGCCGCTCCCATCACTCCGCTGACCCGACCCAACTCCACCAAGAGCGCCACTCCAGCATGAGGCGTTACTTCGTCGGTCAGCCCCCCTCGAAAGTCAATATCCAATGCATTCGGTAGTATCTTCCGCCTAGCCATCTCCACCTCCCGAGACCCATAGTCTACCCGGAAGATGACCCCTTGTCCTTTCCCCTAACCCCTACCCATCCCTTCTCATTCACCCACCAGGTGAACCCGCACGCACCAATCCACGGATTGGGGATGTTCTTGATATTGCTGCAGTTTCTGTCGGGGCCATATTCGCCTCGGATCGGTGGGCATATTGGTCAACGGCCACGCCCATGGGTTGCCCATCGTTGATGGTTGAGGCTAAGCACGTATCCATTACAAAGGCATGTCCCATTCACCGCGTCTGGCGGTTAGGGGGTGCCCGGTCGGGCGTGCCAGACTTATGGATACATGCTTAGCCGATCCTACCGACCTGGCCTACTACGTGGTGTTCGGGCCGGCACAGACCACCCTTCAGGAACTGGCGCACGTGGCTGGAAGGCGCTGGGCCATTGAGGAGGGCATCGAGGAAGCCAAAGGGGAGGCAGGGCTGGACGAGTACGAAGTCAGGCATTGGGCAGGCTGGTACCGACACATCACCCTGTCCCTATTGGCCTATGCCTTCCTTGTCGCCACCCGCACCAGAATGGCACAAAAGGGGGGAGCCAGCGCAGCTTAGAGGAAGAGCCCTTGATCCCGGTGACGGCGCCGGAGGTCCGGCGGCTGATAGTGGCAGTGGCGATGGCCCGAGGGCACGAGGAAGAGGTGGCCTTCGCCTTGGAATGGTCGGTCTGACGGCGACGGCACCAGGCCAGGGCAAGACGTGGCCATTACAAGAAGCGACTGTCCAGGCTGGAGTCGTCGCCACCAGGCCCAACCTGAATAAGTGCGGCACCCGTTGTCTTTTACCAATTCTTCAAACTGTCCGCCTTCCGAGATAAGACGAATTTCGAAGACCTCCGCGGCTTCGGGATGATTACGAACGCCCTTGGCGATTTCCACCATACGGCTGGTCTCGGCAAGATTATAAGCAGCAGGCGCAAACAACAGTATTCTTTTGTCCATGCTCGACCCCCTCCTTATTTATTCAACTTCCAAATTCTTCATAAAGTATCTCGGCTGCTTTATACGGCCCATCCCACTGCTTGAGTGACTCGGAAAAATCCTTAGCTTTCTGTTTTGCTTCCTCGTTTTTCAATAAGAATTGAATTGCTTTATGAATTTTCTTTGAAGGGTCGCCTGATTTTGGAATTCGTATGGCAAAACCTTTTCGTTCAATGGCAGCGAGGTTTGAACTCTGCTCAGGCTGCATTCCGACGCCGACAATCGGTTTTCCCGCATATGCCGCAGTCATGATGGTGCCAATACCTCCATGAATGACCGAAAGATCGGCCATTTTATTTACCTGATGGGCGGGCAGCCAGTCTGTGAGTAAAACATTTTCCGGAATATGTATGTTCGGGATGGATTTTAAGAGTGCTTTAACAGGCGCAATGACGCGATATGGTTTGCCGGCAAAGCTCTCAAGTATCTTTTTAACGATCTCAGGCGTTCCGGAACTGCCCATGGCAAAATAAATAAGCGGTTTGTCGCGAGGGATATCCAGAACCTCCTGTGGTATTGGGAAATTCTCTTGTGCAATAACCGGGCCAATAAAGCGATAATCTGGCGGCAAATTGGCGCCCGTAAAGTCGGAAGGCTCAGCCACAAGATTTAGATCACCATGCCAGTACTCGAATATAGTCTTGAATTCTTCAACATTATAATGCACAGCTGCTTTATTAAGGGGATTGATCAAGCTAATCTTCATCCAGATATCAATTAACTTAAAGATAAAGAAGTCAACAAGTTTTTTTATTGGTAGAAAACGTATGTCTTCAGTCATTCCGGCGCCATTCGCAAAGAAATCCTCAAGCCAGGTGGATTGAACCACCCAGACGAGAGGCACTCCGAGGATTTTATGTGTCAACGGCATGGTGACATATGAACCCGTAACAATTGCCGCCGGTCTTACCGACCGAAGATATTCAAGTTCGTTGTCAATCTTCTCAATCAATTCATTAAGGGTGAAAGCTGAGCCTAAGGTCTCGGCTTTGTCGAGTCTATAAAGATAATCCACTTTTTCAGGCGTGACGCGAGGCTCGAGTGTTTTCAATGGGAAGCCGGTGTTTTCAATAAGATATTCAAAATCGCCACCTTCCGAGATAAACTGAATATCAAAGCATTCTCCAGCACGTTCATGCTCAGAAACGCCTTTGGCAATCTGAATCATTCGGGTCGTTTCCGCCAGGTTATATGCACATGGGGCAAACAACAATACTTTTTTATCCACGCTCGACTCTCCTTCCGAAAATAAATCCGACCTGCCTGCGGATACCCCGCTCCAACTGTTCAAGCGTCATTTCGTCACTGTAGATATATAGGAGAAACTGGGTGAGGAATGTGCCGTAAACAGCCATGGAAGCCGAATCTATATCATAATCCAGCGCCAATGCACCTCGCTCTCTGAGATCAAGCAGGAGCGCTTTCAGTTTCTCAATGTATTTGAAGTCCAAGCTGGTCAGCCCCTTGAAGAGCCTGTTTTCGGATTTTTGCAGACTGAACACGGCTGATAGCAGCTCTTTCCAGACTTTTTTGTTCAGATATTTCAGCTTTCCGAAAGACTGCCAGGTAAAATTCATAACAATGTCTATGATGCCCTGTTCGAGCCCGATATCCTCCAGTTGATAATTCTCGGCACCTGCCTCCCCAGCCACCACGGAAATGAGGATATCAGCCTTGGTCTTGAAGAAGTTATACACGGTCCCAACGCCGATGCCTGCCTTTTCCGCAATTTCTTCAATCGTCGTGTTGGAGTAACCTTTGGTGAAAAAAACTTCTTTTGAAGCAGCAAGGATTCTTTCTCTGGATTCGTTCTTCCTTTTTTCTCTTAACCCTCCCATAAAGACACCCCAAACACAATATGAATGTATTCATTTATGAATACATTCATATTGTATGTTCAACTCTTTGTACTGTCAAGGCCACCTGGACTCAGGGGCTCTCCGACTGGATCGGCTCCCACGCGCGCTGCTTCGGTTTCCTGGGGGGCACCCCCGAGGTGGTCGTCCCCGACAACCTGAGGAGGAGCATCACCAAGGTCTGCTTCTACGAGCCGGACATCAACCCGACCTACCAGGAGATGGCGGCCCACTATGGTGTGGCGGTGATCCCAGCCAGGGTGGCGAGGCCGAGGGACAAGGCGAAGGCCGAGGTGGGGGTGCAGGTGGTAGAGAGATGGATCCTGGCTCGGCTGCGGAACCGAGTGTTCTTCTCTCTGACGGAGTTGAACCAGGCGATCCGGGGGCTGATGGAGCGTCTCAACACCAGGCCCTTCCACAAGCTGCCTGGCAGCCGGAAGAGCCTCTTCGACACCTTGGACAGGTCCGCCCTGCGGCCGCTGCCCGAAGACCGCTACGAGTACGCCGAGTGGAAGAAGGTCAGGGCCAACATCGACTACCACGTCGAGTTCGAGGGCCACTACTACTCCGTCCCCTACCAACTGCTTAAGAATCCGATGGAGCTACAGGCCACCGCCGAGACGGTGGAGTGCTTCCACAAGGGGAAGAGGGCGGCGAGCCACGGGCGGAGCTACGTGAAGGGGGGACATACGACGTTGCCCGAGCACATGCCCAGCAGCCACTGGATCGGCATCCTCGTCTGGATGTGGAATGCAGAGACCTTGGCAATCGTCTTGTTGTCGACCCCTGCCAGGCTGCCGTCATTAGGCAGGGTCTCAGCGGCCCAAAGATAGAAGAAGACGAGCCGGCCGAGCATATCGACCTGGAAGTATTCGTCCTGCCCCTTGTCAAGAACTCGCCCCAGGGCATGCGCCTTGCCCTCGATGTGCGACCACCTTCCTATGACGACAGCACGATACTTCACAGTGGCTTATACAGCCATGCACAAATCTTAGCCGGCCCGCTGTCCCAGTATTCGTGCATCTTACCAATGACTAACTGAACGTGTATGAGGTAGTGCGGTATCTTGGGATCAGCCGCATGACCCCTTACTGGGGAAAAAAGGCACAATGATATTTGAGGTTTAGGTGACTTGGCTCCTCGAGGAGGGGGAAGTCCCGGACTCTTCTGAATTCAACAATCCTCGCCGTGGGTAAGGAAGCAGCTCGCCATCTCTAACTGCAGCTAGCAGCGCTGGTCGAGCAGCCATGAGAAGAGAGCCGCGGGAATAATCGTGACGCCCGGGCGCAGATCGATCGCGCCCCGCGTTAGCAGGAGCCCAGCACCGAAGTTCGCCACCATCGCCCGGGCTTCGCGGGTTGACGGGGTATCGACGTACTTCGACTCTGCCGCCCGCCGCCCAGGGAGGACGACGAAGTCCACCTCACCACCACTCGATGTCCGGTAGAAGAAGAGGCGGCCGGGTTGGCCAAAGCGATCGAGGGCGCCCCCCTCAACAGCACGCAAGATCGAGCAGGGGACCTACGAGTCGGCGCCCTTCCGCTTCGTCGCCGGCAACCGGCAC
Organism: Chloroflexi bacterium UBA6077; assembly: GCA_002436065.1. Taxonomy (GTDB): domain Bacteria; phylum Chloroflexota; class UBA6077; order UBA6077; family UBA6077; genus UBA6077. The sequence continues at coordinate 77,512 of DIXP01000096.1, read as the reverse complement.
CCTGACCACGACAGGCTGGCGAACTTCCGCAAGACCTTTCTCTCGGAGTTGAAAGGGCTCTTCGTCGAGATCCTGTTGATGGCCCGACTGACCGGGGTGCTGCAGCTGGGGAGGATCAGCTTTGACGGCACCAAGATCCACGCGGATGCGTCGAAGAGCAACGCGGTGAGCTACAAGCGGCTGCTGGAGATCGAGCAGAAGTTGCAGCTGGAGGTCGAGGAGCTGTTTGCCCTGGGCGAGCGGGCCGAGCAAGCGGAGTTGCCCGATGGCCTGGTGGTAGACGATGAGATCGCCCTTCGCACAGCGCGATTGGCGCGGCTGTTCGCACAGCGCGATTGGCGCGGCTGTTCGCACAGCGCGATTGGCGCGGCTGGCGGAAGCCAAGGCGGTGCTGGAGGCTCGGGCCGAGGAGCGTTACGCGGCCGAACAGGCTGAATACGAAGCGAAGGTGCGGGAGCGGGAAGAGAAGGCAGAAAAGAGCGGCCGCAAGCCCGGGGGACGGCCGCCCCAGCCACCGAGCCAGGGGCCTCGGGACAAGGACCAGTACAACTTCACCGACCCGGACTCCCGCATCATGAAGAGCGCCACGAACCAGGGCTTCGACCAGGACTACAACGCCCAGGTGGCGGTCGATCAGGCGAGCTTGCTGATCGTGGGTGAGTCCCTGTCGAACCATCCGAACGACCAGGCGGAAGCGAAGCCCACCCTGGAGTCGATCTCGCCCGAGTTGGGTAAGTCGGTGGCAGCGGCGCTGGACAACGGTTTCTTCAGCGCCCCAGCCGTAGAGATGTTCCAGAGTCGTGGCATTGATCCCTACATAGCCACTGGTCGGGAAGCGCACCACCAGAGTTGGCAAGAACGGTTTGCCGAGGAGCCGACACCGCCGCCCGAGGACGCCAGCCCGAAGGAGCAGATGGCCTACAAGCTGAAGACCGAGATCGGAAAAGCGATCTACGCGGCCCGCAAGCATACCGTTGAGCCTGTCATCGGGATCATCAAGGAGGTGCTGGGGTTCCGCCAGTTCTCGTTGCGAGGCGAGGCTGCAGCGGCTGGCGAGTGGTGCCTGGTGTGTCTGGCGTTCAACCTGGAGCGACTGCATAGCCTCGCCTTCAGCCAACCATAACGGCTATGTATAAGTGCGCCCACCAGGCGCCGAAACGGGTCGAAGCGGCCTACTAAGCCAGGGTTTGGGGGCACTCCAACGGCCAAGACCAGTCGGATTGCGTCCCGAACCCGTCCGGACAGGGACTAAGCAGCCACGCCGGGCCGCTATAACATCGACAAGGCAGGCTGTCGGGCAGAACAGGCGACCTCAGGATGCTCTCTCCGACAGGCTGCTAGATGAAGTGCTCAGTGTTCGTGTATGCTTCGGCTGCTTCCCGCTTCCGCTCGCCATGGATTGACGAGCTTGGGCATCAAGGATCCGGCAAATAGAAAGGATAGAGAGAGTGCACAAGGCAACGCAGCTTCGCAAGCTAATTGACCAGGGCAAGATTGTGGTTGCTCCGGGGGTTTTCGACGCCCTCGGTGCCAGAATCGTGGAGCGGGCAGGGTTCCAAGCGGTCTCCATTACCGGCAACGGGGTGTCGGCGGCGCTGCTGGGGAAACCAGATGTGGGGTTGCTGACCATGACGGAGATCGTGGAGCAGGGCCATCGCATCGCCAGTGCGGTGGACATACCGGTGGTGGCCGACGCCGACACCGGATATGGCAGTGCCCTCAACGTGATCAGGACCGTGCAGGAGTTTGAGGCCGCCGGTATCGCCGGCATAGCGATAGAAGACCAGGAGGCGCCAAAGCGTTGTGGCCACATGGCCGGTGCCAGGCGATTGATCTCCACCGAGGAGATGGTTGGGAAACTGGAGGCGGCCATCTGGGCGCGCAAGGATCCCGACTTCATCATCATGGCCAGGACCGATGCGGCCAAGACGGAGGGGCTGGAAGCGGCCATCAAGCGCGGCAGGGCTTACGCCGATGCGGGGGCGGACATCATCAACGTCCACACCACCGGTGGCCGAGAGCCGTTGAAGGCGATCGGTGAAGGACTGAACATGCCGCTGAAGGTCAACATGGACGAGGCGGGAGAGGCATCCCTGGTTCCTCTGGGTGAGCTGGAGGCAATGGGCTACCGGCTCGCAACCTATCCGGGCACGCTGCGCTACACTGTCGTCTGGGCGGCTATGAAGGCGCTGGCCGAACTTAAGGCTAGCGGGAGCACCAACAGCGCCCGGGATCGTATGGTCTCCTTCCAGGAGTACAACGAGATCCTGGGGCTTCCGGCCATCCAGCAGCTTGACGACCGCTTCGTGCACCGCGGCTGATTTTGACATTTTGTACGTTTTGTCCTATACTATAGGGTATAGGAGAGCCGCAATGCCCACCAAGATTCGGGCTGCCGATGCCCGCAACAACTTTGCTGAGATCATTGGACGCGCCCACTTTGGCGGTGAGACCTTCGTCGTCGAGAAGCAGGGAAAGCCGGTCGCCGTCATACTTGGGATGGACGAGTATCGGAAGCTGACGGAGGGCCTTTCAGGGCCGAAGCAGGCTGCGGTTCAGGATGAACCGGATCGGCGGGATGGTCCGCCGTTGACATCGAGGTAGCCTCATGGACATAGGAAAAGTGAAGCCGGTGATGGTCGAGGAGGAGATGAAGAGCTCCTACCTGGACTACGCTATGAGCGTCATCGTCTCCAGGGCCCTGCCCGATGCGCGTGACGGGCTGAAGCCGTCGCAGCGGCGCATCCTGGTGGCGATGCACGACCTCAATCTCGCCCCCAACCGTGCCCACAGGAAGTGCGCCAAGATCTGCGGCGACACCTCGGGCAACTACCATCCCCACGGTGAGGCGGTCATCTACCCCACCCTGGCCCGCATGGCCCAGGAGTTCAATATGCGTTACCCCCTGGCCGACGGCCAGGGCAACTTCGGATCCATCGACGGTGACCCCCCGGCGGCCATGCGATACACCGAGGCGCGGATGACCGCTATTGCCATGGAGATGATGGCCGATATCGACAAGGACACAGTCGATTTTGTGCCCAACTACGACGCCACTCGGAAGGAGCCGGTGGTGCTGCCCTCCCGGTTCCCGAATCTGCTGTGCAATGGGTCGGCGGGCATCGCCGTGGGGATGGCAACCAACATCCCACCCCACAACCTGGGCGAGATCGCCGATGCGCTGGCCTACCTGATCGAGAACCCCGATGCCACGGTCGAGGAGTTGTACGGCTTCGTGAAGGGTCCGGACTTCCCGACAGGAGGGCTGATCCTGGGCACCGAGGGGATCAAGACAGCGTACGCCACCGGCCGCGGCCGGGTGCTGATGCGGGCAAAGACGAACATCGAGGAGTCCAAGGGCGGGCGGTTCCACATTATAGTCACGGAGCTTCCGTACCAGGTCAACAAGGCGAACCTGATCGAGAAGATCGCCGAGATGGTCAAGGACAAGCGGATCGATGGTATCTCCGACCTACGCGACGAGTCGGATAGGGATGGGATGCGAATCGTCATCGAGGTGAAGCGGGACGCCAGGCCGCAAGCGGTGTTGAACCGGCTATTCAAGCACACGGCTATGCAGTCGGCCTTTGGCGTCAACATGCTGGCACTGGTGGATGACCAACCCAGGGTGCTGACCCTGAAGCGGGCTCTCGCCTACTGGCTGGAGCACCGCCAGGTGGTGCTTACACGCCGGACCGCCTTCGAACTGGAGAAGGCCCGCGCCCGCGCTCACATCTTGGAAGGGCTCAAGATCGCGCTGGACAACCTGGACGAGGTGATCCGCATAATCCGTGGTTCGGCCTCGGCCGAGCTGGCGATGGATACCCTGACGGCCCGGTTTGGCCTCAGCGAGCTGCAGGCGAAGGCGATCCTGGATATGCAGTTGCGGAGGCTGGCCGCGCTGGAGCGAAGCAAGATCCTGGATGAGTACGCCGAGGTGATGCGAACCATCGCCTACCTGGAGGACCTGCTGTCCAACCCGCAGAAGATCCTTTACCTGGTGCGGGACGATCTGCAGGATCTGAAGGCGAAGTACGGCGACGAGCGGCGGACCCGGATCGTGTCGGCGGAGGCGAACGAGTTCAGGGATGAGGACTTGATCGAGCACCAGCAGGTGATGATCACCCTGAGCCAGCGTGGCTACGTCAAGCGGCTGCCGTGCGATACCTACCAGGCTCAGCACCGGGGCGGCAAGGGGATCAAGGGGATGGTGTTCCGCGAGGAGGACGCCCTACGCTACATGCTGGTGGCGGATACCCACGACAACCTGCTGTTCTTCACCGATCGGGGCAAGGTGTACCAGCTCAAGGCTTATGAGGTGCCCGAGTCCAATCGCCAGGCCAAGGGCCTTCCCGTCATCAACCTGATCTCGCTGGACCCGAGGGAGACGGTGACGGCTGTGGAGGCGGTGCCGAGCTTCGATGAGGGGGACTACTTCCTGATGGCCACCCGGCGGGGCGAGATCAAGAAGACGCCGCTGCGGGAGTTCTCCAGCGTGCGCTCCAACGGGTTGATCGCCATGTCACTCGAGGATGGCGACGAACTGGTGTCGGTGCACTACTGCAGCAAGGGTTCCGAGGCGATCCTTGTCACCGAGCAGGGGAAGTCGGTCCGCTTCGGCGAGTCGGTGCTCAGGGCCGCCTCGCGAACAAGCGGCGGGGTTCGTGGCATACGGCTGGACGGTGAGGACCGCCTGGTATCCATGGAGATCGTGGACCCGGAGTTGGACCTGCTGCTGGTGACTGCCAACGGCTTTGGGAAGCGCACCGCGTTGGGGGAGTTCTCTCCGCAGGGGAGAGGCGGTAGTGGTGTGATTGCGCTGAAGGTGACGGAGAAGACCGGCCCGGTGGCCGCGGCTCGGGTGGTGGATCCGGCAGACGAGTTGGTGGCGATCTCCGCCGGCGGATTGGTGATCAGGACGCCGGTGGAGCACATACCTTGCTACGGTAGGTCCTCCCAAGGTGTCAGTGTGATGAACCTGCGAGAGGGTGACAGGGTGGCCTGCATCTCCCTGACCAACGGCGACGAGACTCCTGGGCGATCGGGGCTGGGTGAGGGTGGTTCCAACGGCGGATCCGAGGCTTCTGCCCTGGCTGAGTCCGAGGAAGCCGAGGAGATGGAGCCGTTGGAGCCGGCGAGGCCGAGCGAGAACGGCACGGCGGAGTCGGAGTTCGAGGGGTGAGCCCGAGGCTGAAGCCGTTGGGCTGAGGGGGATCAGACCCCACCCCTGTGATTTCAAGGAAGAGCAACAGCCCTAAGNNCTTAGGGCTGTTGCTCTTCCTTGAATCCCTCTATAATGCTGCTAGCAAGTGGAACGTCTCTTGCATTTGGGGCTATGGTGCCTGCCCATGGTTTGCCGCAGTGGCGACATCCCGGCCTATGAGAGGTCGATGATGGTTCATTCGAGTGTCCCACCTCAGGGCTTTCCGATGATCCCCCAGCGGGTCGCCGGAAAGCCCTTGTTGATTCCCGGCTGAATGGAGTTCGAGAGTATGGCAGAAGCGGAGATGGTGCTTCAGGAGATCCTTGCCAGCGTGGAGAGGGTCGTTGTCGGCAAGCGGGCCGAGGTAGAGCTGGCCATTATTGCCCTCATGTGTGAGGGGCACGTGCTGATCGAGGATGTCCCCGGTGTTGGGAAGACGGTTCTGGCCAAGTCTCTGTCACGGAGCATAGGGTGCAACTTCAAACGGATACAGTTCACCCCAGACCTGCTGCCCAGTGATGTGACCGGTGTCTCGATATTCAATCAGAAGACCGGAGAGTTCCAGTTCCGCCCGGGTCCGGTGATGGCCCAGATCGTCCTGGCCGACGAGATCAACCGGGCTACGCCCAAAACCCAGGCCAGTCTCCTGGAGGCGATGGAGGAGCGGCAGATCACCGTGGATGGTGTGACCCATGCCATTCCCCGGCCCTTTATGGTGATGGCCACCCAGAACCCCATAGAATATGAAGGCACCTTCCCCTTGCCGGAGGCCCAACTTGATCGCTTTCTATTGCGCATCCGGCTGGGATACCCGGCCAAGAAAGACGAGGTGGAGATCCTAAACAGGCAGCAGCGATCCCACCCTGTGGACGCCATCGAGCAGGTGGCCAGCTACGAGGAGTTGCTGGCCATCCAGTCGCAGGTCAAGGAGATCACGGTGGTGCCGCAGCTTCGATCCTATATTGTGGACTTGGTGTCTTCTACCCGTTCTCATGCAGACATCTACCTTGGAGCCAGCCCTCGCGGGTCCCTGGGCCTCTTCCGGACTGCCCAGGCCCGAGCCCTCCTGGCGGGCAGGGACCACGTGACACCCGACGATATCAAGCTGCTGGCCGAGCCGGTCCTGGCTCACAGGCTGATCGTTACCCCTGCCGCCCGAATCAAGAACGTGGATGCGGGATCGGTGATTCGGGAGATCCTGGATAAACTCCCCGTGCCCGGTAGTCGGGTCAGTGTAGCGATAAACCGGTGAAAGGGCTCGTTGTCGTAGCGCTTTCTCTCCTCTCCCTGGCCGCGGCGCTGAGCAACGGCTGGGATGCCCTGTTTCGCCTCTCCTACACCCTGCTCGCGGCGGCGCTTATCTCCTTCCTGTGGGCCTGGGGCAACGTCCGTTGGACCCGCGTGCAGTACGAGCTGAAGACTCCACGGGCCCAGGTGGGGGGCCAGATAGAGGAGCGGATATCGCTGGAGAACAGCGGCTGGCTTCCGAAGCTGTGGCTGGAGATACGGGACCACTCGACCCTGCTGGGGCGGAGGGGTAACCGTGTGGTGTCGCTTCGCGGTCGTGAGCGGCGCGACCTATCGCTCTTCACCCAGTGCGAGATGCGGGGAATGTTCAGTCTGGGTCCGATCACCCTGGTGAGTGGTGACCCCTTCGGGTTTTTCCGCCATCAGCGTAAGCTCAAGACAGGGGGGACCGTGGTCGTTTATCCCGCCACGGTTCCCCTCCTTTCGTTTGGCCGGCTACCTGGGGAGCTTCCGGGCGGGAGTGTGAGGGGGCAGCGAGCCTTCTCCACTACCCCCAACGCCTCTGGAGTGCGTGACTACCGGCCGGGGGACGCCCTTCGCAGCATCCATTGGCTCAGCTCCACCCGATTGCGGCGACTGATGGTGAAGGAGTTCGACCTTGATCCGCTTTCGGATGTGTGGCTGGTGCTGGACCTGGACAGGGCCGTCCAGGCGGGGTCGGGCAGGGAGTCCACCGAGGAGTGGGGTGTGTCCGTGGCCGCGTCCCTGGCCAACTACTTCATCGCGCAGCATCGGGAGGTCGGTCTCGTTACCCAGGGGCACATCCTCGTCACCGACAGAGGCAGCAGGCAGTTGCACAAGATCCTGGAGCTGCTGGCAGTTGTGCATGCCGAGAAGAGCAGCTCGTTGCAGATGCTGGTTGCCGCTGAGGAGGTGCGCTTCACCCGCGGGGCGACGGTGGTGATCATTACCCCCACTACCCAGGAGGACAGCCTGGACGCGTGGCAGCTGCCACGGGTGAAGGGGGCCAACGCTATCGGAGTGTTGCTGGATGCCAACAGCTTTGGGGCGGATCGGTCTTCGCTTCCTATGCTGGGGTTGCTGGGGGCGAACGGGATAGATGCTTATCTTGTGAAGAGGGGTGATAACCTGGCGCAGGCTCTGGCGGAGCCGGCTGCACAGTTCGCTGCCCCCGGCAGGAGAAGGTGAGGGTGACGCGGGGAGGTGGAAGTTAGCCATTTCCAAGGGGAATTGGTTGTAACGATACTGGGGCTCGTTCGTTGTTGATGAAAAGGATACGCGTCGCATGATCCGTTTGCTGTCTGGTCCCAAAGAGGGCTGGATCTCTCTACCTCTTCTGGTGGCCGTGGTGCTTTCCCCGGCACTCTCGCTGGTTGAGGCCCGTTGGGTGCGGGATCTGGGGATACTTCCCTGGGTTGCCTTGGCGGCGATCCTTCTTGGCACTGTCCTGGCGAAGCTGCCGGTTCGGGGGCCGGTGGCACATCTCTTTGCCGCCGAGATCGGCCTGTTGGCGATCGCCACATATTTTGCCAGGATGCCGCGAGGCGCCCCCTGGGGGGAACGGATCCTGTGGCTGTGGGATCGTGTCTGGTCCTGGTTGACGATCGCCTTCGGCGGGGGCATCAGCACCGATACTATGCTGTTCGGCATGCTGATGGCGCTCGCGGCGTGGACTCTTGGCTATCTGTCCGCCTGGTTCGTCTTTCGTCGGCACAACCCCTGGCCGCCCTTGGTGCTGTGCGGGGCGGGACTCATCCTGAACCTCTCCTACATGGTCAGCGACACGACCATGTACGTAGTGGTCTTCCTGCTGGCGGCGATGCTGCTACTGGTAAGGCTCACGCTCTTCGACAAGGAAAGGGATTGGGAGAGGGCCGGCGCCGAGTACAGCCGCAGTCTCAGGTGGAGCTTGCTCAGGAGCGGTGCCATACTCTCCGGGGGCATCCTGGCCGCGGTCTGGGTGATGCCGGTTGGCAACGTCAATGCCTCCGTTGCCGAGAACTGGTACAAGTTCACAGAGCCCTGGCAGGGTTTTCAATCGGAGTTCGGTCGCGTCTTCGCCACCTTCGCGGTGCCGGTGGACCCGGCCGAGGAGGAGCGATTTGGCAGGACCATGGCCCTTGGAGGGGGCGTGGAGTTGGGCTCTGAGCCCGTGATGCTGGTGGCCTCGCCCAAGCCCGAGTACTGGGGCGCCCAAGTGTACGACAGGTACACCGGCCAGGGCTGGCTGAGCACGGCAGATCAGGTGACTCGGCTGGATGCCAACGACTCGAGACTTGGTTCGGTCTCATCGTACCGGAGCCGCCAGGAGGTGGAGCAGCGCTACAAGCTGCTAACTGCCAGAAGCACGAGGACGATCCTGGCGGCAGGCATGCCCTCCAGGTTGAGCCTGGCCGCCTTCGTGGATCACTTCGGGAGCCTGGATGACCTGGAGTCGTTGCGGGCCGTCGTTCCGGTGAGGAAGGAGCAGCAGTATGCGGTCATCTCCTCGGTCTCAGCGGCGACGGAGATTCAACTGCGTCGCTCGGGAACCGACTACCCCGAGTGGACCGGCCGGTACCTGGAGCTACCCACGGGGTCTATACGGCGAGTGGTGACTCAGGCGAGGAGGGTGGCAAGGGGGACGGACAACCCCTACGATGCTGCGCTGGCCATCGAGCAGTATCTGCGACGCTTCCGATACGAGACCAGCCTGCCGGAGCCGCCATCCAACCGGGACTTGGTCGACTGGTTCATCTTCACCGCCAGGGCCGGATACTGCGACTACTTCGCTTCGGCCATGGCGGTGATGGCTCGAAGCGTCGGCATTCCGGCGCGAGTGGTCAGCGGCTACAACTCGGGCGAGTACAACGAGCAGACGGGGCTGTACGAGGTGCGGCAGGAGCACGCCCATTCATGGCCGGAGCTGTTTTTCGCCGGCTACGGATGGGTTCGGTTCGAGCCTACTCCGTCTCAGACCCAGCCGCCGCGCGAGCCGGGCTCAGAGGAGGAGGAGCAAACCTCGGATCTGACCGGTGAGACCTTTGAAGCGCTCAACTACGATGATATGGCGCTGGATCCGTTGCTGCTGGACGATGGAGTGGATCCCTTCGGCGACGGCTCGGACGCCAGCTTCGACGTCACGGACCTCGCCAGTGAGGATACTCGCAACTCCGTCTTCCTGATGCTGATGGGAGGCATCCTGGCGCTGGGGATCATTTGGCAGTACCTTCTCTCCCGTCTGAGCCCTGCTCGGCGAGCCTACTTTCAACTGTACACGGTTGCGGGCCTGCTGGGATGGAGGATCCGAGCTTCCAATACGCCGGGCGAGTACGTGCGAGAGCTGAAGAGGGCGATCCCGAGTCTTCGCTCTGAGCTGGACACGGTGGCAGAGTGCTATTCCAGCGAGACCTACGGTGGGTCGATCGCAGGCTGTGAGGCGACGTCGTCCTGGCAACGGATGCGGTTTCGATTGCCATGGCGACTGTTGAAGAGAGCTGTCACCGGTCGGATGAACGGGAGAGGTGGCAATGGCTGACAAGGTAGTCAAACCAGATCGCCGCCGGGTGCAGCGACGCCTGGATCGGCTGGCCTCCACGGGGGCTTCGGTCGAGGATTCCTCAGTTGACGAGCGCAGGACCCACTGTTGGGACCTCGATCCAGAGTGCGATGAGTCCAGGCGAAAGCAGTGCGCCGCCTACTTCGTGCGAAGAAACTGCTGGGACCTGTGGGCTGCCGAGTACTTTCCTCCAGGGCGGAAACCCTGCTGCCATAGCAACCTCGACTGCTCCGAGTGTCCCGTTGCCGGCGCCAAGTTCCAGGGGCCGGTTTCTGTCTACCTGTCCGTTTCCTCCAGCCATCAGACGAGTGCGGCGATTACCCTGTCTGCCAGCCGCTCTGCCATTCACTGCCCCTATCTGTACACTGTCCGCGAGGCTGTATCTGGCCACGACGAGGAGTCCAGGCAGCTGTTCAGGTGCCAGCGCCGCCGCGCGGTGCAGCTTCACAGCACCTACGTGTCGGAGGTGTGCGGATCGCCCGAGCATCGCGATTGCCCTTTCTTCGCTCCTGAGTAGATCAAGGTTCACATTTTACTATTGCATCTACAGATATCATGATGTATATTCCTGAATGGCGGTAGCAATTGGCCCCTGGCTGAGCGCTGCATGGTTCGCACTCCGACTGTGGAAGTCCGACGAGGAACGTCTGCAACGGCTCGTGCCTGCTGCCCATCCACAATCAGGCGAAGGAGGTTTTGGGGGGGTGAGCTTTGTAGACAAGGCTCTTCGGTGTCGCGAGTGCGGGCGTGATTTCGTGTTCACGGCCGGCGAGCAGGAGTTCTATCAACTCAAGGGTTTGCTGAACGAACCTGCCCGATGTCCTGAATGCCGCGCCATGCGCAAGTCCCAACGATCGAGTGATGGATCCGGCGGCAGGGGTTCCGAGTCCCGATCAACGCGCGAGATGCATCCGGCGGTCTGCGCCGAGTGCGGTGCCCAGACACTGGTTCCCTTCCTGCCAAGGGGCGACAAGCCGGTGTACTGTAGCACCTGCTTCGATAGAGTGCGATCGGGCCAGTAGTCCCGGAAGAAGCGAGAAACTAGAGGGGCCGGAGTGGAACTCCGGCCCCTCTCATTATATACAGGTAGGGCAGAGCTATAGTCCCAGCTCGGTGACCAGGTGCCGGAGGAAGCCTTCGGCATCGGCCACCACCCCGATGGCCTGGAAGCTGCCCCGATCCGCGAGTTTGGTGGCGACGGCCGGGTTGATGTCCACGCAGACAGTGGTCACCTTGGCCGGCAGCAAGTTCCCCACGGCAATGGAGTGCAGCATCGTCGAGATCATCAGCGCAAGGTCCACCCCTTGGTGGATCACCGCCCTCATCCTGCGTTGGGACTCGATCACGTCGGTGATCACGTCTGGCAGGGGGCCGTCGTCCCGGATCGAGCCTGCCAGCACGTAGTCGACACCATGCGTAACGCAGGCGTGCATGATCCCCTTGGTGAGCAAGCCCTGCTTCACTGCCTGGCGAATGCCGCCGGCGGCGCGGATACGGTTGATGGCCCGGATGTGGTGCTGGTGCCCGCCCTCGATCTGGGTGCCCTGTTCCAGGGAGATGCCGAGGGAGGTGCCGTAGAAGGCCGCTTCGATGTCGTGGGTTGCCAGGGCGTTTCCGGCGAAGAGGTATTGCACGTAGCCCGCCTCGATCAGCTTCACCATGAGGGGAGCCGCTCCAGTATGGGTGACGGCGGGGCCCGCTACCACGAGGGTCTTGCCGCCTTGCGACTTGATGGCCCTCATCTGGGAGGCTACCTCGCGAATCAGGGTGGCCTTGGGTTTCTCGCTGGAGACGGCGCTGCCCATGAAGCCGAACGCTTCCTTCTGCTCTCGGGAACGCTCGAGGGGGATCACTTTCACTCCTTGGTGTCCCACGGCGATCCGGTCGCCCGCCTTCACGTCGGATATGGCGACGGTGCGGGCGGCACCGGCCGCGTAGTCGACGACGATGCCGAGGTCCATCTCAGGGTCCTCCACGTGGGTCCAGCCGCCGTTCAGCCTGACGTAGGTCTCCAGGTTGGTGGTTGAGTAGAAGCCCTCGGGGAAGACGCCGTCGGCTGGCGCAGGCTTGGTAACTACCTGCTCGGCTTCGGGGACGATGGCACCCAGACGTCGGGCATGGCGGACCAGCCGGTCCAGAAGCTCAGGTGAGGGGGCACGAAGCTCCAGCCGGACGTAGCTGGTTTCGGCTTTCCGCCGACCGATCTGGAACTCCTCGACGACGAAGTCGCCCCCGCGGTCGATGGCCTCGTCCATGATCTGCGGAAGGATCATCGAGTCGATTATGTGGCCCTGCAGCTCGATGACCTGTGTGTAGACCTGCTGATCCTCCATGTTGCCTCCGGATGGGATTGGGTGAGAGAGCCTGGGTGGGAGGTCTCTGAGTAGCGGCATAGGGTGCCCCGAGGGATTATACCACTCGTGCCCTTGAGCGTTGCCTGCTGCCCCTGTAACTCGGTTTCACCTCGTGTCGGCGAGTTTGCCGATGTGTTGCCGATGGCAGGTTGCCACCGATATTGAGTTATCTAGACAAAGATGACGAGTGAGCCGATGTGTCCCCAGGTGTCCGGCGTAGTTGGTCGAATTGATCTAGACAAATGCCAGGCGATAGCTATACAATGGCCTAGCCAAGTATAGTGTGCGTTTCCTGTCTTGCGGTAACCATTGAGGCTGGACATCAGCAGCGGCCTTGCAGAGTGTGTGATCCTTCAACCCTTTGGATGATAACGATGAATGACGCGAATGGTAATGCTGTCGCGGGGAATCCCTCGATCAAGCCGTTAGGCAGGGAGTCCCGAGTCCCTCTATACGTGCAGATCAAACGGCAGTTGAGAGAGATGCTGGAGAAGCAAGAGAAGCACGAGGAAAGGGTCTTCACCGACCAGGAGCTCGCTGCCCTATTTGGCGTCGCGAGAATGACGGTTCGCCAGGCGATCAAAGAGCTGGTGGATGAGGGTTTGGTCTACCGCGTTCGGGGACTAGGCACCTTCCTGTCTTCACCCAAGGTTACCGACTCACTTCAGCAATGGCACAACCGTTTCGAGGATTGGGCCGTACAAGGCCACTCCGTTTCCATGGAGATCCTGGATTTTCGTATGACTGAGGCTGGGACGGATATCGCTCGCCGCCTATTGCTGCCCGAGCGCACGGAGGTGGTGTACATCTCTCGGCTCTGGTATGTGGATGGTGTCCCCATGGGGTTGGGCTACTTCTACGTTCACCCATCGATTGGATGCCTACTGTCCAGGAGCGATGTGGAGCATCAGCATGTATACGCGGCCGTTACCCAGCATCTGACCAAGCCGATCCTGGGAGAACAGGTGGAGATCGAGGCCGCCGTGGCCAGTAACGTCATGGCAGCGCGGCTCCGTATCAGGGAGGGCGACCCCGTGCTGGTGCGGCGAGTAACCCAGCTCTACGGTGATAACGAACCGCTGGTGGCTGCCAACTCCTTCTTCCGCGCGGACCTCTACAAATACTCCGTTTATGTATCTGCTGATCCCAGGAACTCAGTAGCGAAGGGCCTCTCGGCAAGGGTAAACCCCGTTGTCGAGCATGTGGTAGCCGGCGATGTCCAGATCCAATCTCGGGATTAGCGGACCGGCGGAGAATGTCCAACCCTACTTCGCGTGTCGTCGTTCAGCATAAGAGCGTAGTCTCGAACAAGAGAAAGGGGGTTCCATGGAAATCAGAGGCCTAATCCCGGCTACCGTCACGCCGTTCTCAGATGATGGATCTGTCGACTACGAGGACTTAGTTCGGCATATCACGCAGGTGGCATCTGCTGAGGGAGTGTTTGGGGTTGCCGTCAACGGCCATGCCGGAGAGATCCTGACGCTTAGTGCCGAGGAACGTGCCGGGATCGTAGCCGCGGCGCGGGAGTGTCTGCCTGCTCACTTGAAGGTCTTCGCTGGGATCGAAGCCCACGATCCTGAAGCCCTGGTGCGGGACGGGCTTAGCGCCCGAGAGGCGGGCGCGGATGGGCTCCTGGTGCTACCGCCCTTCGACATTAGGCCATATCGTCGACTCGCTCAGTGCCCGGAGGCTGTTTTCAGCGTCTTCCAGCGGTTGGATCGCGAGGTCGGGTTGCCGATGATCGTGTTCCAGTATCCCGATTACAGCGGTTGTGCCTACACCGTCGAAGTTCTGCTGCGTTTGGCCGAGTTGCCCAATGTCGTTGGTATCAAGGTAGCCACGGGTGATATCACCCGATACGTTGAGATCTATAACGCACTGCACGATCGTGTGGCGATCCTACCGGCAAGCGACGCCCCTCCACTACTGGCGATGCTGTTACACGGTGCTCACGGTGCGCTGATTGGCATCAGCGTGGTTGGTACGCCAGCTTGGTCGGAATTGGTGAGGGAAGCTACCGTTGGCTCAGCCCAGAGGGCAAAGGAGATTTTCCACTCGGTCTGTCTTCCACTGATGCAAGCCATCTTCGAGAACCAGCAACCGAAGAGCTTCGTCAATCCCTTTGCCGCTACCAAAGAGGCGCTGTTTCAACTGGGCCACCTACGCTCTGCGCGAATGCGTCCGCCTTCGATTTCACCAGACGAAGCGCGAAAGGAGGTTATCGGGGCTGCGCTCGTTGAGTCGGGCCTTGGCTCCAAGATGTGATCCGGCTGATCTAATCAATCCTCCAGGAGGAAAGGACAATGCGCTCTATCTTTACTCTGACGTTAGTGCTTGGGCTTGCATGCCTCGCGATCGTGGGCTGTACGCAGGCGGCACCACCGCTAACCCCAACTCAATCCATCGCAGCGCCGACGAAGGCAGCGCCGACAGCTCAGCCCACTACTAAGGCCGCAGAGCCTACCAAGGCGTCGGATGCTACCGGCGCGTCAGCCAAGAAGGTCAATTACCCCGCCGAAGGGAAGGCGGTTTCCATTATCGTACCCTTTCCTGCCGGCAGCGCCAACGATACCTGTGCCAGGGTGCTGATCCCCGTGCTCGAGAGGGAGTTGAGAGTCCCCGTGCAGGTGGTGAACAAGCCTGGAGCCTCCACCCAGACGGGGATGACAGAACTAGTTACCCAGCCGACCGATGGCTATACTCTCGGGCTCATAAGTCTGCCGGGTGCAATGCTCGCCTATCTGGACTCTGAGAGGAAGGCAATCTATGGCCGGAAGGACTTCGTTCCTCTTGCCTTCCAGAGTTGGGATCCTGATGCTATTGGTGTTGCTGCAGACAGCCCATATAAGACGATGAAGGATCTCATCGATGCCGCCAAGGCCAAACCTGGAGAAATCAAGGTCGGAACCAGTGGTGTCATGAGCATCGATCACATGGTGATACTGATGCTGGAGAAGGCAGCCGGGGTCAAGTTTGCCATGGTGCACTTCGAGGGTGGCCCACAGCAGATTACCGCCCTGTTGGGAGGTCACATCGATGCCAGCGTGACCACATCCAGCGCTTTCCTGGCCCACACGAAGAGCGGCAATGTCCGGTTGTTGGGCATCGCCGACAAAGAGCAGAGCAAGTTCTTCCCAAATGTCGCGACCTTCGAGTCTCAAGGGTATAAGGTCTATTACGGCGCAACCCGCGGCCTGGTAGTCAAGACCGGCACTCCCAACGACGTTGTGGACATCCTGGCTGGAGTGGCGAAGAAGGCCACTGATGACAAGGATGTCCTCAGCAAGATGGATGACTTGGCGCTGTCAATACGGTACATGGATCAGAAGCAGGCGGCAGCTTACTGGGATGAACTCGAAGCCGAGACCAAGCCTTTGATAGAACTCGCGAAATAGTAAGGACTCGGCGTGATGGGTAAACCGGGCTGGGACCGACCGTTGAGAGAGGGCGCTTCAGCGTCCTTGAGCGTCTCAGCCTGGTCCGTTTACGGCCAGGCGTCGAAGCCAGCGCTTCCCGAAAACTTGAGCCGCACCCGCGCACCTCGTCCTTCTTGCCTGAGCAGAAGCAGTGGGGTACTCTCTTGAGCGATCTATCCCAGCTGTAGAAGGAGGAAGGGATGACACCGGAAGAGCGTCTGAAGGAGAAGGGGCTGACGCTGCCGGAACGACGGCAGCCGATAGGCAACTACGTGGGTTGCGTGCGAACGGGTAACCTGGTGTTCCTGTCCGGGCACGGGCCGGACAGGCAGGGGGAGCCATCGAGGTGGCGCGGCAAGGTGGGCGGGGAGCTTACCATGGAGCAGGGCTACGCCGCCGCGCAGGACGTGGCGATGAACCTTCTGACCACCTTGAAGGCCGAGATAGGGGAGCTGTCGAAGGTGCGGAGGATAGTGAAGGTGCTGGGGATGGTGAACTCCGCGCCGGACTTCGGCGACCAGCCGAAGGTGATAAACGGGGCCTCGGACCTCTTCGTGGAGCTGTGGGGCGACAAGGGGCGGCACGCGCGGTCGGCCGTGGGACTGGCGGCGCTTCCCGGTGGTATCCCGGTGGAGATCGAGATGGTGGTTGAGTTAGAAGAGTAGGGTCGGAGGCTTCGGCATGAAGGGTGTCATGAAGGTCGCCCCGGGGGTTGGGAATGTGGAGACCAGGGAGCTTCCCGAGCCCTCTCCGTCGGTGGGGCAGGTGAAGATCCGGGTGAAGGCCGCCGGGATCTGCGGCACGGATATCCACATCTACTACGACGAATTCAAGGTCAATCCCCCGGTGGTGATGGGCCACGAGCTCTCCGGGGTGGTGGCGGAGTTGGGCGAGGGTGTCACCGGCCTGAAGGTGGGCGACCGTGTGACCAGTGAGACCTACTTCCACACCTGCGGTTGGTGCCGCTACTGTCGAGCCGGCAAGCCCAACATGTGTGCCGAGCGGAAATCGATTGGCTCTCACGTCAACGGGGCATTTGCCGAGTACATTGTGGTTCCCGCGGGACTCGTCCATCGGCTGCCCGACAACGTGGATTTCCTCGCAGGTGCCCTCACCGAGCCCCTCGCCTGTGTGGTCCACGGTGCCCTGGAGGTACCCCACCTGATACCAGGAGAGCTGGCCGTGCTAACCGGCCCCGGGGCCATCGGCCTTCTCACCCTTCAGGTGGTGAGGTCGGCAGGTGTGAGGGTGGTGGTACTGGGGACCGACGTCGATGAAGAGCGGTTGAGTCTGGCCAGGGAGCTAGGGGCGGACTATACGGTTAACGTGCAGCGGGAGGATGCCGCGGGGCTGGTGAAGGGCCTCACGGATGGGTTCGGCGCCGACATCGTGTACGAGTGCTCCGGAGCCGGCCCCGCGGCGCAGCAATTGCTGGGGCTCGTGCGCAAGGCAGGTCAGTATGCCCAGGTCGGACTGTTCGGCAAACCGGTCACATGGGACCTGGAGCAGGTGTGCTACAAGCAGCTCTCGGTCACCGGCACCTTGGCCACGGTACCCAGCTCCTGGCACCATGCGCTCCGGTTGATGGCGCAGGGGAAGGTGCGGACGGGTCCGCTGGCGACCAATCTGTTCCCGCTGGACGGCTGGCCGGATGCACTCGCGGCCTTCGAGGGGCGAAAAGGGGTGAAGCTGCTGTTCCAGCCCTGAGTGGTCGATCCGGCAGGGACGCAAGAAGCTGGCTAGTGAGACTAGCCAGCTTCTTGTGTGAGTTGGGCCGCGACATCGGCCGGTTCTTTGGGTGCTACCGATGCGCTGCTCCCGGGCGAGGTTGTATTCGCGGGAGAAAGGTCAGCCATTACCATAATTGGTCAAGAAATGCTTGACAGCCATTCGCGTGGCTAGTACGCTCTCGTCATCCCATTTACGCATATAAGCGAATAAGCTGACAATATGAGAATCCGGGGGAGCTGGCTTTGTCTGATGATCCAGGGTTGGACCACGTCGATCCCCGCAGCCCCATCGCTCTCCACTACCAGTTGCGTCAGATCCTGCGACGCCAGATAGAGTCCGGCGAGTTCAAGCCGGGCGACTCATTTCCCACCTCGCGAGAGCTGCGCGAGAAGTATCGCGTCAGCACCACCACCGTGGAGCATACCCTCCGATGGCTGACCGAGAATGGCCTGATCCACCGCAGGCGCGGGCGAGGGACGGTGGTGACCCGCCCCCCGATTTCGGATGAGCTTCCCCATCTGACCGGATTCATCGAGGCTGCTGAGTCCCAGGGATGGGGTTTCGTTTGCCGTGTGTTGAGGGCGGAGTTCGTGCAGCCAACGGACCGACAGGCGGAGACCCTTTGCCTGGCCCCAGGCGAGAGGGCGTTTC
This sequence comes from Chloroflexi bacterium UBA6077, assembly GCA_002436065.1. Taxonomy (GTDB): domain Bacteria; phylum Chloroflexota; class UBA6077; order UBA6077; family UBA6077; genus UBA6077. The sequence goes on along the minus strand of DIXP01000096.1, from coordinate 59,350 downwards.
GGCTGGACCGGCTGATTACCATCCGCGACGAGCCAACCAACGTGGAGTTGGGTCTCTATACACCCGCTGTTGGTGAGCGATTCCTGGCCGAGCCGGACATGATGAGCGGCCGGCTGTACAGGACCTTCGAGGCCCGGCTTGGCCTCCAGTTGGACAAGGCCTGCCAGACGATTGGGGCCACCGTGGCCAACCGCCGAGAGGCAGAGCTGCTGGCCGTTGGCGTCGGGTCTCCTCTGGTCTACTTCGACCGCATCGTTTATCTGACCGACGGTCGGCCGGTGCAGCATGTGCGTTGCTATCTGCCGGCCTCCCGATACACCCTGAGCGTATGGTTGAAGCGGCGCGGCGGCGAGTCGTCCTCCGGCCTTTCCTTTGGTGACAGCCAGGTGTCGTCGGTAGTCCATGACCCCTGGGACTGATTGTTTGAAGTCGCGCTCGAAGCCCTTCGCAGTTGGCCTTGGGCTCGAAGCGGGCCTCGATAGCGATCCTCGGAAATAAGAAGGGAGATGCAAGATGATCGTTCGGTTGGCCGATACGGAGGTGATCCAGGGTCCAGGGCGTAAGCTGCGGCTGGTGCTCTCACCGGAGACCACCGGCACCAAGGAGCTCAGCTTCCTCCACGTGGAGTTCGATCCAGGCGCCTCCAACGAGCTGCACACGCACGAGGGTATCGAGACGATGTTCGTGACGCGGGGCGGGGGGCGGTTCGTGGTCGATGGCAAGAGCAGCTCGTTCAGCGCGGGCTCCATGCTGGTTGCCCCGGCGGGCGTTCCCCATCAGATTTTCACCGGCACGGAAGGGCCCACGGAGATTGCCTGCACCTACGTTCCGCCGCTGCCCTCGTCGTTCCTCGAGCAGGTCAAGCGGGCGGCCGAGAAGGCAAAGTAGCCAGTACCCGGTCAGAACGATCCTGATAGGCGGCGCAGCCGTCTGCCGGGAGTGCGGGCATCCTGCTCGCCCCGGCCCTTGTGGGCGAGATCCCGCACTCCCGGCTATGCATGGGTCGGTAGCGTGTGGAGAGGCTGTGAAGCGGATTGGCCGCGGCCCGTTCAAGCCGTGGCGAAGGAGGTGGAAGGACAGTAAGACAGGCAGAATCGCAGGCGAAAACAGGGATGCATAGCAAGCGCTAGCCCTTTGTCGCGACAGGTCGAATGATATCGATGGTCGCGGCCGTGAGGTTCCCAGTCTCCCCGCAACCAATCCCAGTCCCACGGTATCGGATCCTTTGGTTCGTGCCTTTTCAGTTTTGAAGGGAAGAGGAGAAGTCCAGGGATGGCAAGGACAACTAGCCTTCTAAGGTACCTCGTTCTGCTGATGATCACTTCGATGGTGGTCGTGGCAGTTGCCTGTTCGCAGCCGGCAGCTCCCACGCCTACCACTAAACCCGCCGCCCCTGCCGCAGCGACATCGGCCCCCGCGGCCGCCACACCCCCCGCCAAGACCGGCGCCACGGCCGCACCCGCCGGGGCAACAGCGGCTGCCACCGCGCCGGCCGCCGCATCCGGTCCCAAGATCACGATCAAGGGCGCCAGCGGCGGGTTTCCGGTGCCTGGAGGACCCGAGGCCCAGGTCAGCGACCAGGTGATAGCCTGGCAGGTCTTCGAGGCGCAACTGAATAAGTACACAAACAAGGTGGACCTTCAGGTCTTCCACAGCCTTACCCTCGGCGACGAGGCAGCGACTATGCAGGGCGCCAGACTGGGCGTCCCCGCCCAGATGGCCTCGGGCGCCATCAACAACCTGCACCCGTTTGCTCCCTCTGTCGGGTTCGCCACATTGCCCTACATGTTCAAGGACCGCGTGGAGCTGAAAAAGGTCCTGGACAAGATGTGGGATGAGCTGGACGAGCGGATCGCGAAGGAGGCCGGCGTCAGGGTGATCGCCTACTTCGTCCCCGGCTGGCGGCACATGACCAACTCCAAGAAGGCTATCAAGACGATAGATGACCTCAAGGGGTTGAAGTTCCGCGTTCCACCCAACCAGATCATGGTGGCCACCTACAAGGCATGGGGGGTCGAGCCGCTCTCCCTCGCCTACTCCGAGCTGTACCAGGCTCTCCAGCAGAAGGTGGTGGACGGCCACGACCTGCCAGCTCCAGCTCACTACTCCGGCAAGTTCTACGAAACCCAGAAGTACTTCACCCCGCTACACCACAACCTGTTGATAGACGTCATCGTCATGGGCGAGCAGTCTTACAGGGGCCTGCCCAAGGACGTCCAGGAGGCTGTGACCAAGGCTGGGCGCGATACCCTGGCGATGTCCATGGCGCAGATCCAGAAGGCCGAGGACGACTCCATCAAGGAGATGGAGAAGGCCGGCCTTGAGGTGGTCGAGCTGACGGACGAGGCTGAGTGGGCGGCGCGCTCCAAGAAGATCTGGCCGGACTTCTACGCTGCTGCCGGCGGCAAGTCGCTGGTGGACAAGATCGAAGAGATCAAGAAGGCCCCGTGACAGACAAAGGAGGGGCAGGCGGAGCCTGCCCCTCCCCCCGCGATTACCTCTCGGGACTCAAGCTACGTATTGGAGGAGGATCGTTCATGAGGAAGAGATTGAAGCCGTTCGTCGTCATCTCCGCGCTGGCGATCGGTTCGCTGGCGATGCTGGGAGTGGCCTGTTCGCAGCCGGCAGCTCCCACGCCTACCACTAAACCCGCCGCCCCTGCCGCAGCGACCTCGGCTCCCGCGGCCGCCACAGCCCCCGCCAAGACCGGCGCCACGGCCGCACCCGCCGGGGCAACTGCGGCTGCCACCGCGCCGGCCAAGACCGGCGCGACCGCTGCACCGGCGGCCTCGGGCCCGAAGACCGTGATCAAGGTGGCCGCCAGCGGTTTCCCCCTGCCCGGCGGGCCCGACGATCAGTTGAGCGATCAGGTGATCGCCCTGAACATGTTCGAGCAGCAGCTCAACAAGTACACCAATAAGGTGGAGCTCCAGTTCTTCCATGGCACCCTCGGGGACCAAACGGCCACATATCAGGGAGCGAGGCTAGGGGTGCCGGCTCCGATGGCCACGGGAGCCGTCAACAACCTGGACCCGTTTGCGCCATGTCTTACCTTCATCAATCTTCCCTACATGTGGAAGGACTACAAGCAGCTGTCCACCGTGATGGTCAAGTTGTGGGACGAGCTGGACCAGGCGCTCATCAGCGAGGCCGGCGTGCGAGCGGTCCAGTACTACATCGCGGGCTGGCGGGATATCTCCAACTCCAAGAAACCTATCAAGACGATCGATGATCTGAAAGGGCTGAAGGTCAGGGTTCCGCCCAGCAAGATGCTGGTGGGCACCTACAAAGCCTGGGGCATAGAGCCGATGTCCCTCGGCTACTCGGAGCTGTATCAGGCGCTGCAGCAGAAGGTGGTGGACGGCCACGACCTCTCCGCGGTCGCTCAGTACTCCGGCAAGTTCCATGAAGTCCAGAAGTACTACACTCGAGTGAAATACAACCCTCTCGCCATGGTCACGGTGATTGGAGAGCAGTACTACCGCGGGCTGCCCAAGGACGTGCAGGATGCCATAACCAAGGCGGGTCGCGAGAGCCTGGAGCTTTCCATGGTTCGCATCCAAAAGGCCGAAGGTATCGCCCTGGAAGAGATGAAGAAGGCGGGCCTGGAGATGGGCGAACTGACCGACGAGGCGGAGTGGGAGGCGCGAGCCAAGAAGGTCTGGCCGGACTTCTACTCCTCGATGGGCACGGGGAAGACCTTCGCCGAGAAGGCTGAGGCGATCAAGAAGGCGCAATAGGCTAAGAACGGGTTGCTCGGTCAGGTTAGTTTGCCGGGAGGGTGGAGATCGCCCCATCCTCCCGGAACGTCCGGGATCGATGCTGTAGGAGGGGAGAGAGAGGAATGTCTCTGGAACTTGGGTTATTGATTGCCATCCTAGTGCCTCTGATAGGACTCTACGTCATAAGCGTCAGGGCGGAGGCGCGGAGGGAGCGCCGGAGGATGACGGGGGGGACGAAATGAAGGTCCTGAAATGGCTGGACGATAACTTCGAGCAGGTGCTCGTGACCTTCTTCACCGTAGGGATGATAGTCACGCTAGTCCTGAACGTGGTGATGCGCTTTGCCTTTGGGGCGTCGTTCACTGCGGCAGAGGAGCTGTCGCGCTTCTTCTTCCTTTGGGCAGTGTTCTGGGCCGGCAGCCTCGCGGCACAGAAGAACTCCCACATACGGGTCACGGTGTTCACCGACCACTTCTCGAAGCGGGTCAAGAACTGGATAGAGGCGTTCGCGGACATCATCTGGCTGTGCTTCAACGCGCTGGTCTCCATTGAGGGGTTCAAGCTGGTGACATCCATGTTCGAGTTCCCCTTCATTTCGCCCGGACTGGGCTGGTCCATGGCCTACATCTACGCCATCATCCCCCTCAGCTTCACGGCCATGAGCTTCCGGATTCTGCAGCGATACTACCGGATATTCCGGTACGGCTGGCAGATGGCCGACGCGGGGACGGAGAGGGCGGATCTGTGACCATGAGAGGACAGGCATTGCCATACCGGTGTGCAGCTAGAAGGAGGTGTTGGTAGATGGATGCCACATGGGGCATTTGGCTGGTAATGTTCGCGACCATGGCGCTGCGCGTTCCCCTGGTGGCCTCCATCGGCTTCGCCTCGCTGGTGGCGCTGCTGGCGACCAACACGCCGTTGGTGATGATGCCCCAGAGCATCTATCAGGGGACGGACATATATCCACTGATGGCGATCCCCTGCTTCATCCTTGCAGGTGTCCTGATGGACATTGGGGGGATCACCGAAGACATCGTCGACGTGATGTACGAGTTCGTGGGGCGGATGAGGGGCGGCATGGGGATCACGACTATCCTTGCCTGCGCCTTCTTTGCCGCCATCAGCGGGTCCGGCCCTGCCACTGCGGCCGCTATTGGCTCGCTGATGATCCCCGCCATGACGAAGAAGGGCTACTCACTGGAGTACGCCGGCGGCGTCTCCGCGACCGGTGGGACGCTGGGTATTCTGATCCCGCCTAGCAACCCGATGATCATCTACGCCGTGATCGCCAACGTGTCGGTCGGTGCGCTGTTCATGGCGGGGTTCATGCCGGGCTTCATAGTCACCTTCGCCTACGGCCTAACCGCTTACTACATTGCCAACAACGATCCCAGGTTCAAGTCGTTGGAGGGGTTCTCGCTTCGCAGCCTGGCGCACAAACTCCGCAAGGGGTTCTGGTCGCTGATGGCGCCCGTGGCGATCCTTGGAGGGATCTACGGCGGCATATTCACTCCGGTGGAGGCAGCGACCTTCTCCGTCGTGTACGCTTTGCTGGTGGGCGCCTTCATCAAGAAGAAGCTCACATTCAGCGGCACGCTTAAGAGCATATACAACTCCAACCTGGTCGTGGGCTCCATCCTGGTGCTGGTCGGCTCCTCGATGATCTTCAGCCGCTTCCTGACGGTGTTCCGGGTGCCGGACGCGCTGGCCAACATGCTGCTGGGCTTTTCCGACAACTGGTTCGTCATCCTGATGCTGATCGTCCTGGTGCTGTTGTTCCTGGGGATGTTCGCCGACACGACCTGCATCCTGATCATCATGACACCCATCTTCCTGCCGGTTCTGCAGAAGGTTGGGGTGAACCCGATCCATTTCGGGATCATATTCGTGGTGGCCTGCGAGATGGCCTTCCTGACGCCGCCATACGGCGTGAACCTGTTCGTGATTTCGTCCATGACAAGGCTCAGCATCGAGAAGGTAGCCAGGGCGGCACTGCCATACATGCTGATACTGCTGATCGCCATTGTGCTGTTGGCCTACTTCCCCGACGTCTCGCTCTTCCTGCCGCGACTGACTGGAATGATGAAGTAATGATGTGGAGCCCGGCCACGATGCGCCGGGCTCCCGTTCTTGAGAGAGGGAAGTAAGATGGAGGTAGACAGGTGGGACTGCTCCAGGCTGAGGCTAGATGGACAGACGGCGGTGGTCGCCGGTGCCGGTGCGCTGGGCCGCGCTTTCGCGCTCGGCCTGGCGGAGGCTGGGGCTGACATGGTGGTCGCGGACCTGCGACTTGCAGCGGCCGAGGAGGTTGCCGCGGAGGTGGAGTCGATCGGACGGAAGGCATCGGCCCTCGCCGTCGACGTGTCGAAGCCCGATGAGTGTAAGGGGATGGTGGATGTGGCGCTCGAGAGGCTCGGGCGGCTGGACATCATGTTGAACGGCGTGGGTATCAACATCCGAAGGTCATCCCTGGAGGTGATGGAGCAGGACTGGGACAGGGTGATGGCGGTGAACCTGAAGGGGGCTTTCTTTTGCGCACAGGCGGCTGCAAGGGCTTTCGTGACGCAGGGTGCCGGTGGGAAGATCATCACCGTGGCGTCTCATCTGGGGATCGTGGGTATGGGGGACCGGACGGCCTATTCGGCGAGCAAGGCGGGTGTGGTGAACATGACCCGATCCCTTGCGTACGAGTGGGCGAAGTACCGCATCAACGTAAACGGCATAGCGCCATGCTACACGCGGACTCCCATCAACGCCGAGACTTTGGACGACCCAGCTTTCCGCGAGATGCTGGTCAACCGGATCCCATTCCGACGGCTGGGCCAGCCGGAAGACCTTGTGGGGGCTGCGGTGTACCTGGCATCCGATGCCTCCAGCTTCATGACCGGGCAAACGCTGGTGATAGACGGCGGATGGACGACCTGGTGATTTGGAGCGCCGACAGAGCTCACCACGGAGACACGGAGGGCACTGAGACTATACGGAGAGGACTCAGTGCGGTCTCCGCGGTCTTCGTGCCTTCGTGGTCTTATAGGTAAGGGGGTGACTGAATGAGGGCAGCGGTTTATCAGGGGGCTTTCGACATCAGGCCGCAGGAGGTGCCTCTACCTGTCCTCCAGGAGGGCGAAGTGCTGATCAAGGTAGGCTACGCGGGCATCTGCGGGAGCGACCTGACGATCTATCTTGGGATACACCGCAGGGCTAAGGCGCCGTTGATCATGGGCCACGAGTTTTCAGGGACAGTGGTCGAGGTCAAGGGCGAGTCTGGCGGCTTCTCGGTGGGCGACCGGGTGGTGGTCGAGCCGATGCTGGCGTGCGGCGAGTGCCCTTCCTGCAAGGAAGGCTTCTACTACCTCTGTGACCGCTTCGGGCTGATCGGCGTGGATGTGGACGGCGCGTTCGCCGAATACGTGAGGGCTCCTGTGGGGCGGGTCTACCATCTTCCGGACGCCGTCTCCCTGGAGAGCGGGGCGCTGATTGAGCCGGTGGCCGTCGCTGTGCACGCGGTGCGGCGGTCGAGACTGGAGCTGGGGGCTCGCGCGGTGGTGCTGGGCGCCGGGCCGATCGGGCTGTTGGTTGCGCAGGTCGCGCGGGTCGTCGCGTCCGTACCGGTCGAGATGATGGAGGTCAGCGACTTTCGGTTGGAGCGGGCACGTGAACTGGGTTTCGACCCCGTGGATGGGAAGAACGCGGACGTGAAGGCGGAAATTCTGCGGAGGACGGATGGTCGGGGCGCGGATGTGCTGTTCGACGCGGCTGGGGTGGCATCCACGGTCCAGCAGCATCCGCTCCTGGTGCGAAAGCGCGGGCAGGTGGTTATGGTGGCGATGCCCAAGGAGCCGATGGCGGTCGATTTCGTGTCCTCCAATCTGAAGGAGCTGGAGACTGTGGGCTGCATGGTGTACAACGCCCAGGACTACAGGGCCGCAATCTCGCTCGTGGCCCAAGGGAAAATCGACGTGAAGCCTCTCATCTCCCACGTGTTGCCATTGGAGAGGGCGAAGGAAGGTCTGGAGCTGGCGAAGCAGGCCAAGACCGCGGTGAAGGTGCTGGTGAGCCCCTTAGTGGAGGGGTGAGGGCATCAGACGGACAGGGAAGGAGTCTCTCAACTGGTGGATGAACAGCGTTTCAGACTCAAGTCGATCGATCAGATAGGTTTCGTCGTACCAGATCTCGACCGTGCCATGGAGAGCTACTGGCGCCATTTCGGCGTCGGTCCCTGGCAGGTCTACGAATACGGTCCTCCTCTAGTCAAGGACACCGCCTACCGGGGGCGGCCCGAGGACTACCACATTCGGATTGCCCTGGCTCAGGTGAACGGGCTGGCGATCGAGCTGATCCAGCATCTGGACGGCAGCACCGTCCACAAGGAGTTCCACGAGCGCGTGGGGAAGGGCGTGCAGCACCTTGGGCTGTTCGTCGACAACATCGACTTGGCAATAAAGCAGCTGCAGCAGGATGGCTTCAAGGTGATCCAGAGCGGACGAGGCTACGGCGCGAAGGGCGACGGGGCCTACGCTTATCTGGATACCGAGGAAGAGTTGGGAGTCCTGTACGAGCTGATCCAATTACCGGTCGAGCGGGTCCAGCCGGACATGGTCTATCCTGCTTAGTCTGTATGGTGTGCGGTGCCAAGCTGAACTCACCACGGAGACACGGAGGACACTGAGACTACAAGGAGCGGCGTAGGGGTTGCCTCCATGGAGCCTCGGAGGGGCCTCGTTGTACGGGAGGAATGGAAGCGGATGGAAAGGATGGTAGGCATGGGCGTTCGAGAGCTGGCTGAACTGGCCAAGCGGATCAGGATGTCCACGGTGGAGACGATGGCCGGAGCGGGGAGTGGCCACTTCGGGGGGAGCCTCTCCCCGATAGAGATCCTCACGGCCCTTTACTTCGGGGTGATGCGGGTCGACCCCAGCAACCCCGGCTGGCCCGAGCGGGATAGGTTCGTGCTGGCCAAGGGTCACGGCGGCCCCGCCCTGTATTCGGTGCTGGCGGAGAAGGGCTTCATTCCCAAGGCGATGCTGAGCGAGTTGGACAGGCCGGGGGGCAGATTGCCCAAGCATGTGGACCGGCTGAAGTGCCCAGGCATCGAACTGTCCACCGGTTGCATGGGGCAGGGCCTCTCTGCGGCGGTCGGGATGGCCATCGCCGGGAAGTACGACAAGAAGGACTACAACGTCTACGCGTTGTTGGGAGACGGCGAGCAGGACAGCGGCCAGGTGTGGGAGGCCGCGATGTCGGCGGCGAAGTTCGGGTTGGACAACTTGGTGGCGATAGTGGATCGCAACGAGATACAGCTAGACGGGTGGACCGACGCCAACGAGAGGATCATGCCGCTGGAGCCGCTGGCCGACAAGTGGCGGGCCTTTGGATGGCATGTCCAGGAGGTAGATGGCCACGATACGGGCGACGTCATGGCGGCCCTGCGGCTGGCCGGATCGGCCAAGGGGCAACCCTCGGTGATTATCGCTCACACAGTGAAGGGCAAGGGGGTCTCCTTCATGGAGAAGGTGGTCTCCTGGCACCACAACCCCATTACCAAGGAGCAGGCCCAACAGGCCCTGGAGGAGCTGGAGAGGGCGGAGGTGGTCGTCGATGCGTGAGCAGATAGCGGTAGCCAAGACCTACGGCGATACTCTCATCGAGATGGCAAAGGTGAACGAGCGCGTCTTCGTGCTGGACGCCGACCTGTGCAGGAGCTCGGGCACCGAACTGTTCGGGAAGACGTTTCCAGATAGGGCGATACAGGTTGGGCTGGCCGAGCAAAACATGATCGGCGTGGCGGCGGGGCTCGCCACCTGCGGGAAGATCCCCTTCGCCAACACCTTTGGTGTGTTCGCGTCCAGGCGAGCCTGCGACCAGGTAGCGATATCGGTGGCGTTGAACCGCCTGAACGTCAGGGTGTGCGGCTCCAATGCCGGCCTGACCAGCGCGTTGAACGGCGCGACCCATCAGGCCCTTGAGGATGTGGCGATCATGCGTGCCCTGCCCGGGATGACGGTCATCGACCCGTCAGATACCCTGGAGGTGGCGCAGGTGGTGCGAGCCCTATGCGACTATGAGGGCCCGGTCTACCTCCGCATGGCTCGCGGCACCATGGCCAGGTGTCTTCCGGACGACTACAAGTTCACCCTGGGCAAGGCTGTGCAACTGCGAGGGGGCAAGGACGTGACGCTGATGTCCGCCGGCATCACCATGGTGATGGCGCTGGACGCCGCGGAGATGCTGGCTGGGGAGGGGATCGATGCCAGGGTGCTCAACGTCTCCACCCTGAAGCCGTTGGACAGGGAGGCCGTTCTGAAGGCCGCGGCCGAGACCGGCGCCATCGTGACGGTCGAGAACCACAACATCGTCGGAGGGCTTGGGAGCGCCGTGGCCGAACTGCTGGCCGAGGAGCTTCCCACCCCGATGAAGCGGGTTGGGGTCGAGGATCGTTGGGGCGATACCGCCAACATGGAGTGGCTGCTGGAGGCGTACGGCCTCAGCCCCGCGAACGTGGTTCGAGCGACGAAAGCCCTACTGGAGAGGAAGAGATAGAGAGCGGGCTTGATGAAGATCAGAGAGGGGGTTGGCGGCGCTGCTGCCAACCCTCTCTCGTCCAATGCGGCCGCGTCGTCTCCTTGAGAAAGGCCAGACGTTGGCACAATCGATCAAGATATGCTTGACAGGCAAGGATCTAACTAGTACGCTGCCCGCGTGTCATTTATGCATATATGTGAAGAAGCTGACGGTTCGAGAAGTCGGGGGAGTTGGCTTTGTCTAATGACTCACAGTTGGACCACGTCGATCCCCGCAGCCCCATCGCTCTCCACTACCAATTGCGTCAGATCCTGCGACGCCAGATAGAGTCCGGCGAGTTCAAGCCGGGCGACTCATTTCCCACCTCGCGAGAGCTGCGCGAGAAGTACTGTGTCAGCAGCACCACCGTGGAAAATACCCTCCGATGGCTGGCCGAAAGAGGACTGATTCACCGCCAGCGCGGGCGAGGGACGGTGGTGAGCAGGCCTCCAGTCATCGAGGAGCTTCCCGACCTGACCGGTTTCCTGGAGGCTGCCGAAGCGCTGGGCCTTGGGTTTGAAGTTCGAGTGCTCCGTGCCGAGTTCGTACAGCCTTCGGAGCGGCAGGCCGAACTCCTTGCCCTTTCCTCCGGCGATAAGGTCTTCCGGCTCGATCGACTGATCATGGTGGGCGGTGAGCCCAACAACCTGGAGTACGGCCTGCACCCACCCGACATGGGCGAGTGGTTTCTGGCCAACCCGGACATCCCCACGCAGTCGATCTACCGTGCCATCGACAGGCGGTTGGCGATCCGCCTGGACAAGGCCTGCCAGACCATTGGCGCTGTCTCGGCGAACCGGCGCGAAGCCGAGCTGCTCGCCGTTCGAGTTGGTGCCCCCCTCGTCTACTTCGACCGCATCGTCTACCTGGCCGACAGCCGGCCAATCCAATACGTCCGTTGCTTCCTTCCTGCTTCTCGCTACACCATCAGCGTCTGGCTGAAGCGTAGACGAGGGGAGATGGGAGGAGAGATGCCCTTTGGCGGCAGCCACGCCTCAGTCGTGGATCCGGACTTCTGGATCTAGGGTCCTAGTAGTTGGGGCTGGTTGTGCCGGAAAGGAGGTGAGCACCGGCGGCAGTTGACGGTGGTATTGGCAGACCGTCAATGTAACGAGACCCGAACTCGATGCAGTCAGGATGTATGGAAGGAGTGAGCAAGTGAGGAAGTCAACACGGTTCCTGGCTTTCGGAACCGGTCTGGCGATGGTGGCATATGCGGCTCTGGCGATCAGTTGTTCCCAACCTGCTCCCGCGGCACCGGCTCCCACCGCCAAGCCCGCTGCCCCGGTCGTCCAACCGACTACCGCCGCCCCGGTCGCCCAACCGGCTACTGCGGCCGCGGCTCCCGCCGCGCCGACCAAGGCTGCAGCTCCCGCGCAGGCCTCGAGCGGTCCAAAAATCACTATCAAGGCAGCCAGCGCCGGCTTCCCGATGCCAGGCGGGCTCGATGAGCAGCTGAACGAGCAGGTCATCGGTTACATGACCTTCGAGCAGCAGTTGAAGAAGTACACCGACAAGGTGGACCTCCAGGTCTTCCACAACTCGCAGCTGGGAGATGAAGGTCAGACGATGCAGGGTGCCCGGATGGGTGTGCCTGCCCCCATGGCCTCGGGAGCCACCAACAACCTTCATCCCTTCGCCCCCTCCGTTGGGTTCATGACGCTGCCCTACATGTGGGACAGCTATGCCCAGACAGGCAAGGTTCTCAACAAGGTCTGGGATGAACTGGATCAGCGGCTGATCAAGGAGGCCGGGGTCAGGGCCATCTTCTACTGTCCCACAGGCTTCCGGGACATCACCAACTCCAAGAAACCGATTAAGACCATCGATGACCTCAAAGGGTTGAAGATCCGGGTCCCCCCCAACCAGATCATGGTGGGCACGTACAAGGCTTGGGGCGTCGAGCCGGTGGCGATTGCCTACTCCGAGCTGTACCAGGCCCTCCAGCAGAAGGTGATCGACGGCCACGACCTGGCGGCCGTTACTCACTACACCGGCAAATTCTACGAGACTCAGAAGTACTACACCCCGCTCAAGTACCTCCTGCTGTTCGAAGTGTCGGTAATGGGTGAGCAGTTCTACCAGAGCCTACCCAAAGACGTTCAGGAGGCTGTTACCAAGGCCGGTCGGGACACCCTGAACCTGACCCTCGATCAGTTAGGCAAGAAGAATGAGTTCTGCACGAACGAGATGGTGACCACACAGGGATTAGAGAAGACCTTGCTGACGGACGAGGAGAAGGAGTGGAAGGCCCGCAGCGTGGCCATCTGGAAGGACTACTACGACAAGTGCGGGGGCAAGGACTGGGTCGAGAAGATCCTGGCCATTAAGAACGCACCGTGACGCGGGACTAGGAGAACTAGCCAGAGATCGGCAAGAGGGGCAGCGTTGCAAGGTGCAACGCTGCCCCTCTTGCGGTCAGGCTAACCACAACGGTAGCTGCTGGTGGAGGCCGATGAGATCAACGAGGCGAGAAATGGCACGAGAGGTGGAACGGCATGGCGGCAATTGATGGGAAGGTTGCGGTGGTCACGGGGGCTGGGAGCGGCATCGGTATGGCGGTGGCGATGCGCCTCGCGAGAGATGGCGCTGCCATTGTTGTGGCTGACATGAACCTCGAGGCTGCTCGAGCAACGGCGGAGCGGATCAATGCGTCCGGCGGCAACGCGATGCAGGTACAGGTCGATGTGACCCAGTCCATTCAACTAGAGGCTATGCTGGAGAAGGTCGTCGCAGTGCATGGGAGGGTAGACATACTCGTGGCCTGTGCGGGGATAGTGCAGGCGAGGCCCATTCTCGAGATTTCGGAGGCGGAGTGGGATAGAGTCTTCGCCGTCAACACTCGGGGCCTCTTCTTCACCTTGCAGGTGGTGGCCAAGCAGATGGTGCGTCAGAGGGCAGGCGTCATCGTGAACATCAGCTCCGCGGCCGCCCGTGGACCTCGGCCAATCTTTGCCCACTATGCGGCCAGCAAGGCGGCGGTGATCTCCATCACCTGGAGTGCCGCGGCGGCGCTGGCCCCCCACGGCATCACCGTCAACGCGGTGTGCCCAGGTGTCGTGGAGACGCCAATGTGGGACAGGATCGATGATGACATGGTGACGCGCTTCGGGACAGCCCCCGGCCAGATCGTTCACGAGCGGCTCGCGTCGATACCGTTGGGAAGGCTTGAGCGGCCCGAGGATGTGGCCGGCGCGGTGGCATTTCTTGTCTCGCCGGATGCCGGCTACATAACCGGTCAGGCGATCAACGTCGATGGGGGCTTCTGCATGAGCTGACGTCTCGTGGAGCGGAGGTCGTCTCCGTGGCCTAAGACGACCTCCGCCAGAGGCTGCCGATTCCGCCCGTTGACACCGGAACATCATAATGGTACCATGCCGAGCAGATTATATGTATAGAATGCGTTCAAGGTCTTAAACATGTTTGATGGATCTTCGAATGATGTCAGCCTGAATGATCACGGCAGCTCAGTCCCCCTGTACCAACAGTTGTGCCTCATCCTCCAACGGCAGATAGATAGCGGGCACTTCGAGCCGGGCGACCGCTTTCCCACATCTCGTGAGTTGTGTGAGATGTACGGCGTCAGCACCACCACCGTGGAGCGCGCGTTACGGCAGTTGGCTGAGAGGGGCCTCATCCATCGCAGGCCGGGTCGCGGCACTGTGGTGAGTGATTCTCCCGTCAAGGAGGAGCTTGCGCGGCTGACGGGGCTCTCCGAGGCGGCGGAAGCCCAGGGCGTGGAGTTCAAGAACCGGGTCCTGAAGGCCGAGTTCTTCCACCCAACGGAACGGCAGGCCAAGATCCTGGGTCTTCGCCCTGGTGAGCAGGCATTCCGCCTGGATCGCCTGAACACGATTCGTGGGGAAGATCCGATTGGGGTGGAATTGGGTATCTACAGTCCCGACGTTGGGAGTCTGTTTCTCCACAATCCTGAGAGCATGGTCGGTTCGCTGTATCTGAACCTTGAGGTCCGCTTCGGTCTCAGACTCGACAGGGCTTCTCAGACGATCGGGGCGATGGCGGCGGGCCATCGCGAGGCTGAGTTGCTTGGCCTCCCATTGGGCTCTCCTCTGGTGTATTTCGACAGGGTCACCTATCTCGATAGTGGACGGCCCATACAGTTTGTCCGCTGCTGCCTGCCGTCCGCGCGCTACTCCTTTCACGCGTGGTTGAGTCGTCATGGGGATGGCCCCCCGGACGTGCTGTCCTTCGGTAATGACCAGGTAGCGGCCGTAGCGGCCGATAGCTGGCAAGAGTAGATATGGAGGTCCACTGGTTGATGGACAAGCGGCGAGACGAATTGCTGGAGATCCTGGCAACGCTTCTTGATGAGGATCTGACCTGGTTCGAACTACGGACTCCATCGATGTATATCCGTCTTGGATCGGCCCCTGGGACTCTCGAACAGGCGCAGTCTTCCACCCTGCTCGGTAGCCAAGCGGCGGCGATGTCCGTGGCTCTCCAGCCAGCCGGCAAGAGTGAGTCTCATTCTGAGAGCGCACCATCCTTCGCAGAGCCTGCCAGTGTATCGAAGACGGTGGCGGCACGGGGCCGGGAGCCGGCACTGGCCACGGTGGTTGAGCGGCAAGTCACGGCACCGTTCGCTGGAACCTTCTATCGCAGGCCCTCGCCGACTGACTCCCCCTTTGTGGAGGTGGGATCTCGGGTCCGGGCTGAGGATCCGGTCTGCCTGGTGGAGGTGATGAAGCTGTTCAACTCCGTCCATGCGGGGGTGGATGGCGTGGTGGTCTCAATTGATGTCGAGGATGGCGATCTGGTCGAGTACGGCCAGCTGCTGATGCGGATCGCACCGGAAGGCGCTGGGGAGCAGTAGCTCGGAGGTGGGGTTAGGTGGGACTCAGGCGCGTATTGGTGGCCAACCGGGGGGAGATCGCCGTCCGTATAATCCGGGCATGCCACGCCGTTGGGGTGGAGGCGGTGCTGGCCGCGTCCGAGGCCGACATGGATTCCAGGGCCGCGCGGTGGGCCGACCACGTGCTCTGCATCGGGCCTGGGCGGAGCCGCGAGAGCTACCTATGTGTGGACAGGATGGTGGGGGCGGCCCTGGCCGTGAAGGCTGACGGCCTCCATCCTGGGTACGGGTTTCTTGCCGAGAATCCTATGCTTGCGGCGGCGTGCGAGCAGCATGGGATCGTCTTTCTTGGGCCGACGGCCGAATCGATCGAACAGATGGGGAACAAGCTGTGGGCGCGCCGGCTGGCCGTGGGGCATGGCCTCCCTGTAGTCCCGGGGTCAGATCAGGTCCGCGACGCCGCTGATCTGCGGCGGATGGCGGGCGAGGTTGGGCTGCCTCTACTGCTGAAGGCAGCGGCTGGGGGAGGTGGCCGTGGAATGCGGGTGGTGAGGGATGCTGATGCGCTGGAGGCCGCGTTTCTGCAGGCATCTGCCGAGGCACAGGCTGCATTCGGTAACCCCGCGATCTTCGTCGAAAGGTATTTCGAACGGGTAAGGCACGTGGAGATTCAGCTGTTGGGCGATGGTCGGGGAGGATGCATGAGCCTCGGTGAGAGGGATTGCTCCATTCAGCGTCGCCACCAGAAGGTGGTTGAGGAGTCGCCGAGCCCGGCGGTGGATCCTCCAACGAGGTCGCGCATGAGCCGGGCGGCGGTGGATCTAGGCCGCGCCATCGGCTATCGGAGCGCGGGCACGATGGAGTTCCTGTTCGATGAGTCCACCAAGCAGTTCTACTTTCTAGAGATGAATACTCGCATTCAGGTAGAGCATCCGGTGACTGAGATGGTGACCGGGGTGGACCTGGTTGCGGAGCAGATACGGCTGGGGGGAGGCGGCTCGCTGCCAGACTGGGATGGGAAGCCGCGGGGCCACGCCATAGAGGTGCGGCTGAACGCTGAGGATCCGCGGCGCGACTTTTTGCCGAACGCGGGACGAATAGACCAATGGCGGCCCGCGATCCTGGACGGAGTGCGCTACGACACCCACTGCTATCCGGGCTATCAGGTGCCGGTATTCTACGATTCCCTTCTCTCCAAAATCATTGCCCATGGCGAGGATAGGGCAGCTGCGATTGGCTCTCTAACGGAGGCGTTGTCCAGGTTGGTTTGCACCGGCATCGTGACGAATCGTGAGTTCCTGCTGTACGTCCTGGGGCACGAAGCGTTCAAGCGGGGCGCAGTTCACACTGCGTGGCTCGAGCTGGAGGGCTATCCCGAGTGGAAGGAGATCCAGAGCAATGTCGCGTAGCGTCCAAATCATAGATACGACCTTCAGGGACGGGCATCAGTCGCTATGGGCCACCCGAATGACCACGGCGATGATGCTGGGGATGGTAGACCAGGTGGATCGGGCCGGCTACCAGATGGTTGAGGTAAGCGCGGCGGTGAACTTCGACTCCTGCGTGCGCTATTTGAAGGAGGATCCGTGGGAGCGGCTCAGGCTGATGCGGAAGCATCTGGTCCGCACCCCCATTCACGCATTGATGCGCAGCCTGAACTGGATCAGCTTCGATATCATGCCGGACGACATCATGGAGCTTACCTACACCCGATTGCATGCCAACGGGGTCAGCCGGATGATGATCTTCGACGGACTCCACGATCCGGACAACTACCGCCTCGGGGTGGAGCTGTGCAAGCGGCTGGGCATGTACGTGGAGGTGGCCGTCACCTTCTCCATCAGCCCCGTCCACACCGACGAGTACTATGGTCGGAAGGCGCGAGAGCTGCTGGCGCTGGGCGCCGATGCCCTGTTGCTGAAGGACCCTGCCGCGCTGCTGACGGTGGACCGGGTGAGGACGCTGGTGCCGGTGCTGAAACAGGCCGCAGCCGGTCGCCCACTGGAGGTACACTCGCACTGCCTTACCGGACTGGGGCCCCTGGTGCTGCTGGAGAGCGTGGAGCAGGGGGCAGATGCCCTCTATACCTGTATACCCCCCCTTTCTGATGGGGCGTCCCATCCGTCGGTCTTCGACATAGTGCACAACCTAAGGCTGAAGGGCTACGACGTACCGCTGGATGTGGATCCAATCAGGGAGGCGTCGGAGTACCTCACCTCCGTTGCGCGAAATGAGGGGCTGCCGGTTGGACAGATCGCGAGGCACGACCTCTTTCACTACCAGCATCAGATCCCGGGTGGGGTGATCTCCAACCTGAAGCGGCTTCTCGCTGATGCGGGGATGGGGGACAGGATCCAGGAGGTGCTGGAGGAGATTCCGAGGGTGCGGGAGGAGCTGGGCTGGCCGGTGATGGTCTCGCCCTACTCGCAATTCGTTGCTGTGCAGGCGCTGATGAACGTGATGCACGGCGAGCGGTACCGGGTGGTGCTGGACGAGATCGCCAAGTGGGTGTACGGCTACTACGGGAGGCAGGAGTGCACTGTGGCCCCCGAGGCCATGGACCGGATCTCCGAGAGGGCATCCAAACGGATCAGTCCCAAGCCGGCATCCCCGGAGCCGATCCTGCCTGCGCTTCGCAACGCCTACCCCGAGGCGAATGATGATGAGCTGGTGCTGCGTGGCTTCTTCAAAGGCGCCCAGGTGGACCAAATGCTGGCGGCGCAGCCGATGAGCCTGGCCTACCAGTTCCAGCGGGACCTGAGTGGCCTGGTGAAGCGGCTGGTTGGCCTGTCCGACAGCGGCCGCGTGGCAATTAGCACCGCGGGGCTGGAGTTTGCCTGGCAGCGCTAAGACTGATGGTGGGAGAGAACGGGATGGATACGATCGCTGGACAAGCACCCGGCGGCACTGTCTATCAACCTGAATCATCTCAACCAAGTTGGATACGCATGGTCGTTGCCATCAGTGATGGCATCGATCGGGTGACTCAGCACTGTTTTGTGGTCGCGACGGTGGCCTTTGCGCTGGTGATGCTGCTTGGAGTGTTCTTTCGCTATGCCCTGAACAACTCCCTGCCATGGTCCGATGAACTGGCGTTGGTTATCTTCGCCTGGGCCGTGTTCCTTTCCATCTCCTCGGGCTACCTTCATGACAGGCATGTCAGTATGGATATCCTGGTCAAGAAGCTCTCCCCGCCCTGGTTTCTTGTCGCCACCGTGCTGGCAGAAGGGCTTGCAGGGGGATACCTGATGGCTCTCGTGGTCTCCGGAGTGGAGGCGCTCCCGCTGGCGGGGCGCGCTTTCACGGATGTACTGCGGATGCCTCTGACTGTGCCTTACCTCGCGATCCCGGTGGCCAGCGTGCTGATGCTGATCCATTGGGTGCGCCGAAACTTGAGTGCCAGCCGTTCGCGAACGATGCTGGTGAAGCTGACGATCGCTGTCGGCTACCTCTGGCTGGTGTACCTGCCGTTTGGGCAGTACGTGCAACTGTCTGGAGCGGCGCGCGCCCTGCTATTGATCGTGGCGCTGTTCGGACCGATGCTGATCGGAGTACCAGTCGCCCTATGCCTGGGCTTGATGGCGACGCTGTACGTAGGAGTCTTCGGGGACGTTCCGTTCGAGACAGGGGCCATGCAGATCTTCTTCGGTATTAATCTGCTGACGTTCATGGCCATTCCTCTTCTGATACTCTCCGGGAAGTTGATGCACGCTTCGGGTATGGCGAAGCTGCTGGTGGATTTCGCCCAGGTGCTGGTCGGCCGCTTTCGGGGCGGGTTGGGAGCCTCCAATGTGGTTGCCAGCTTCCTGTTTGGGGACATCTCGGGCTCCGCTGTCTCGGACACTGCCGCTATTGGCTCCCTGATGATCCCTCAGATGAAGGCGCGAGGTTACCGGCCCGACTTCTGCGCTGCTCTCCAGGGTACGGCTGGCACCCTGGGGATGATGGCTCCGCTCGCGATCACGGTCCTCCTGTACTCCACCGCTATCGGCACGTCGGTCAGTCGGCTGGCAGCGGCGACTATCGTGCCGGCGCTACTGGTGGGCGGGAGCTTCATGGCAGTGACGCTTATTCATGCGAGGCGCAACAACTATCCCCGCGAGTATGTGCCGCGGGAGACTGTCCTGCCCCGCACTCTGGCAGCTATGCCTCCGCTGTTCGCGTTGGTGCTGGTGATAGGTGGAGTCCTGGGAGGGGTCTTCACCCCTGCCGAGGTAGGTGCTGTCCTGCTGTTCTATGTGCTCATGCTCGCACTGTTCCTCTATCGGGTTGCCACCCCTCGTGCCTTGTATGACTGCGTCGTTGAGGCGGGCTACATCAGCGCCATGACCCTGTTCCTCGCATCCACCTCGGCCTTCCTCGGCTTCGTGCTGGCGCGCGACCTCGTGTCCTTCCAGATCGTGGATTTGGTATCGCAGATCAGCATGAACAAGTATGTGGTGATCTTCATGGTCAGCGCCATATTCATCGTCTTGGGCATGGTGCTAGAGCCTCCGGCTATGATCTTCGGCTTCCTTCCGTCCTTCGTGCCGCTGCTCAACCAGGCCGGCGTGGACCTGATCCACTGGGGGGTGCTGTTCTGTGTCAACATGGGCCTCGGATGCATCGTCCCGCCGGTGGCCCTCAACCTCTTTGTGTCCACACGGTTAGCCGGTGTGCGGTATGAGCAGGCCGTGCGAGCGACGGTGCCCTTCATAGCCATCATGGTGCTGGACATCGTGATCATGGCCGTGTTCCCGCAGATTCCGCTGATGCTGCCGCACGTCGTCTTCGGCTATCCGATCAAGTAGAGAGGCGGAAAGGGGTTTCGTTGGAGAGAGGAGGTAGGTAGGTTGCCGTAGTGGCGGCCACGACTGTTGCTGCTGCTGCCTGTTGAGGCAAGTGCACGGTCTTCAAAGCCGTTGGCTGTATCCTGTTCACGGCGGTCCAAGCGTTCGGAAAAGAGTGCAGATATTGGGGGGTCACATTCACCAGAGGAGGGTATGACATGACACGGAGCGTATTCGGCCTCGGCGTCCTGGTTTCCCTTCTATTGGCAATCGCGGTGACTGTCCTAGCGTGTGCGTCATCAGCTCCAGCGACACCAACTGCGGCCAAGGCCGCAGCACAGCCCACGGCCCCAGCAGGGACCTCCCCAGCAGGGACCTCCCCAGCGGGGGCGGCGACTGCGGCGCCAGCCGCTCCCACTTCGGCCGCCGGACAGCCTGCTGCCAAAGCGGTGGTCGAACTGCGTGCTGGTAGCTCCAGCCCGAAGGAGCATGTGTTGAGCGTGTCCACCGACGATTTCGCCGAAAGGGTAAAGAAGAAGACCAATGGCGAGGTGAACGTACGGGTCTTCTACGGAGCCCTAGGAGCCGAGCAACAGCTCGCTCAGGCAGTCGCAAGTGGCAGTGTGGACATGGGGATGGTCTCCAACGGTAACGCGGCACGCTTCACTGATGCATTTCTGGTCTATGATCTGCCATTCCTCTTCAAGGAGTTTGATAGCGTTTTCAAGTCCTTGGAAGGTCCAGTTGGGCAGAAGGCTCTTGCACAATTCGAGAAGGATCTGGGCATCAAGATGCTGTATGTGCAGAGCTATGGCTGGGGTCGGGACATCTATGTCGCCAAGAAGGCAGTGAAGATTCCGGATGACATCAAGGGCCTCAAGATCCGGGTCGTCAGCTCCCCCGTGGACCTGGCTACTGTCAAGGCGTGGGGAGCCAACCCGACTCCAGTGGACTACGGGCAGCTGTACACTGCGATGCAGCAGGGCACCGTGGATGGCGAAGGGTTGCCGCTGAGTCCGTTCCACGCTGACAAACACTATGAAGTTGTGAAGTATGGTGTTCGTCTCGGCTATCAATCCGCCGTGGAGATGTTCTTCATCAACCCCAAGAAGTTCGCATCCCTCTCTCCGCAACATCAGCAGGCGATGCTGGAGGCCGCGAAGGAGGCGCAGGAGTGGGGCCGGAAGAACCTGCCAGGGTATCTGGATAAAGTAGTGGATGAGATGATCAAGACGACCGGCTTCCAGTACTACAAGCCGACCACTGAGGAGTTCGCGAAGTGGTCGTCGGTCCGCGAGACGGTCTGGAAGCAGGTTGCGGAGGAGCAGAAGGGGAAGCTCGACCTGGATATGGCCAACCAGATTTTCCAGGCACAGCAGTAGTAGGCTACCGAGATGGTTTCGATCGACCGCCGTTGTATCGTGGGGAGCGCAGGCGGCTCGTCCGCTTATCCTTGCGGGCCAGCGGCTCGCGCGTCGGGTCGAGCAGCAGAGCCGCTGGCGTAGATCGCCTCACCCGATCTGGAGGCTTTTCGAGGGAGGAGGGCTGCAGACAGGATGCATCTCCTCCTCCCGAGAGAGCTGTGGGTGTCAGGCCATTGCCTGGCGTACGGCCGCAGCTCTCTTGTTGGAGTTGGGTGCTGCTATGCTCACCGTGGCGAGAGGCGTCTACCTGTAACAGGAGATCCTTCGCTAATCGCTCAGGATGACACAGGGAGGGGGCACCAAGATGACAGGTGTCAAAACCAGGTTGGTCGAGCACTGACGAGGCTTCGCCTCAGACCGACGAGTTGTAGGTGCGAAAACTTGACTCATTTGCAACGAGTTTCGCGCCTCAAGACTTCGGGTCTCACTAGCCGGTTCAGGCCAGGCCCATCAGCGGCAGCATGACCCGCAGTCCAACCCAGATCATCACCGCGCCGCACAGGTCGAACACTATGCCGGCCCGGATCATCTTGGTGATGGGGACCATGCCGGAGCCGTAGACGATGGCGTTGGGTGGCGTGGACACCGGCAGCATGAAGCCCCAACTGGCTCCTAGAGTGGCGCCCAGCGCCGGAGGAAGAGGGTTGGCCCCTGCCGCCACGGCCAGCGCAATCATCACCGGGACCGCCATGTTGGCCGATGCTGTGTTGGATGTGGCCTCGCTTATCAGGATGGAGATGACGATGGCGGCGAAGGTCATCGCCCACACCTCCGTGGCGCCCGTCAGCCCCAGCAGTCCCGTACCGATGGCCTCGGCAAGCTTGGTGTCGAACATCAGCTTTCCAAGCGACAGCCCGCCTCCGAACAGCAGCAGGGTGCCCCAGTCGATGCGGGTGACTTGCCGCCAGGTGATGGTGAACTCTCGCCTCTTCCAGTCTACCGGCAGAACGAATAGCAGCGACGCGGCGATCAGGGCGGCGGCCGACTCCGGCACCGCACCGTTGTAGGCCTTGGCCTGGGTCGAATCGGTGCCGAAAAGGACAGCCAGGAAGCCGGGTATCACCCAGAGGACTGCTGCGACGCCGAAGGCGATCAGGGCGTTCCTCTGGCCCGCTGTCCACTTGCCCAGCTTGGCAGCCTCCCTCTTGACGTACTCGGACCCGCCCTGGACTCTTCCCACCTCGGGCCTGTGCAAGAAGTTCATCGCGTGCATCCAAACTGATCAGTCGCAACCCGACGCCTCCGGTGCCGGTCCTGCCTGCGCTGCGCAACGCCTACCCCGGTGCGAATGATGATGAACTGGTGCTGCGAGGCTTCTTCAAGGGCGCCCAGGTGGACCAAATGCTGGCGGCTCAGCCAATGAGTCTGGTCTATCAGTTCCAGCGCGACCTGAGCGGCCTGGTGAAGCGGTTGGTGGGGTTGTCTGAGAGTGGCCGGGTCGCACTTAGCACCGCGGGGCTGGAGTTCGCCTGGCAACGATAGGACCGGTAGTCGGAGAGAGCGGGGTCCGGCAGCGAAAGGGGGAACCGCGCTAGCCGTCCCCCCTTTCGCTGCCTCGCATGTCTCCGGCCGACCGGCTCATCCCTGCCGCACAGGAGAACTCACTGGACCCGCGACTTCTATGCGTCACCCTGCTGCAGTCTGCTGCGACGGCAGAAGGTCATGCTCGAGCCCGGTCCAGGAGACCTGACCGGGAACTCTCAACCGCTAGCGCTGCTGCTCTTTTCCGACCTTGACCAGAGGTCGGGCCCATTCGTCCACCTCATCCCAGAACTTGCCGAATGCCGTCGGGTCAAGGTATTTGGGAGTCATGTACACCGCGCTGATGCGATCGATGTATTCCTTGTTGGCACAGGCCTTCTTGACGGCCGCTGTCAGCACGTCCACAACTTCCTTCGGGGTTCCCGCGGGCGCCACCAGGCCGTAGCTGGTGGAAGCGTTGACATTGTAGCCCTGAGCGGCCAGAGTCTTGATGCCCGGCAAGAAGGGGCTTTCCTCCTGGTCCATAACGCCGAGGACCCGCATCTTCTCGCTCTTGAAGTGGGGCGTCGTGTTGCCGACTGCACTGAACTGCGCGTCCGCGTGTCCACCCAGGATGGCGGTGTTGGCATCCGCGCCACCCGGGAAGTGCACGTAGGAGAACTGGGCGCTGGTAGCCTGCTCGAAGGCGATCGGGGCCAGGTGGTTAACGCTCATCAGACCAGTCGTGGCCATCTTTATCTTTCCGGGATTGGCCTTGCCCGCGTCCGCCAGGTCCTTTATCGACTTGTACGGAGTGTCGAGCCCAACCGCCACCGATATCACGTCGAGCACGAACAGTGCGATCGGCTGGAAGTTCTTCCGGCTGTAGGTTGCGCCTCGGTCCGAATCCAGATAGGTCACGCAACTGGTCGGCAGACCTGGCACGCCGAGGGTATATCCATCGGGTTTGGCGCTGGCCACCTCCGTCAGCCCGACCTGCGTGCTGGCGCCGGCTTTGTTGACCACCTGAACCGGTACACCCAAGTCCTTCTCCATCAGCCCCGCGAGGATCCTGGCGCTGTTGTCGCTCACGCCGCCCGCCGTGAACGGGACCACAATGGAAATCGACTTGTCCTTGGCAGGGAACGCCGACTTGGCTGGAGCCGCGGCGGTTGTTGGCGCTGGGGCGGCAGCGGTGGAGGCGGCGGGAGCCTTCGTCGAGGCAGCAACGGCGGCGCTGGGCGCTGCTGCGGTGGTGGGTGCCGCAGCCGCCTTCGTCGAGGCGGCGGGGGCCTTGGTAGCTGTGGGCGCGGGAGCGGGCTGCGCACATCCCCCGACCACCAGGCTAGCCAACGCGAGTCCAGTAGCGACGCCAACGATTAGACGCTTCATCACATCCTCCTCAGTTCGTCGTTTGACCCTGGTCTTCATGGTCAGCCCCTCAGCACTCCATCAACACCTCCAACTCACAGACTCCGCTGCGCGGGGAGGAATTGCGATTTCCAGGTCCCCCTTGACTGCCGCAATTCGGGCCCGTACAATGTGGAACATTCTAGCAAATATCGCAAGAATTGCAACATTGATTGAAATGCTCAGGTTCGATCCTCGGGGGTTGTTGATGGCGTGCCGGTGTCCGGGCCGCGCGCGGGGCGACGCCGTTTTGCGGACACGAGGCCGCGTCGCTGAGATGAGCTGCCGGCGACGGCGTCAACGGTTTGAGAAACTGAATTAGTGAGGTTGGAACCATCATGCACGCGAGAGCCGCGGTGTTCTTTGGACCTGGCCGGCCCTTCGAACTCAGGGAGTACCCCGTGCCCGACCCCGCGCCGGGGGCGGTCCTGCTCAAGATCCGTCTCAGCAACGTGTGCGGGTCGGACCTGCACCAGACGCGAGGGGACGGCGGCAACCCGATCCCGCCGGGGGGGCGTGTCCTGGGGCACGAGATGGTCGGCGAAATTGTGAAGCTGGGGGAGGGTGTCAGCACCGACTCGCTGGGCCAACCCATCCAGGAGGGCGACCGCCTCGTCTACACCTACTTCTACCCCTGCCGCCGCTGCTGGCACTGCACCCAGGGCAACTTCTCGCTCTGCACCACCCGCCTCGCCCACTACAAGGAGTCGGCCGACGACTGGCCCCACTTCAGCGGGGGCTTCGCCGACTACTACTACCTCAGGCCGGGCCACTTCGCCTTCAAGGTGCCCGACGACCTCTCGGACGAGATGGTCTCCTCGGCCAACTGCGCCCTCTCCCAGGTGATCTACAGCCTCCAGCGGGGTCAGTTCAAGTATGGCGACACGATCGTGATCCAAGGCGCGGGAGGCCTCGGGCTGTACGCGGTGGCGGTGGCGCGGGAGATGGGGGCAGAAAAGGTCATCGCCGTGGACGGCATACCGCAGCGACTCGAGCTTGCCAGGCAGTACGGCGCGGACGAGGTAGTCTGCCTGGAGGAGTTCACGACGCCCGAATCGCGAGTGCAGAGGGTGCTCGACCTCACCGAAGGGCGTGGGGCCGAGATGGTGCTTGAGGTTGTCGGGATGCCTCAAGTGATCCCGGAGGGGCTGCAGATGGTGCAGCCTGGGGGCGCCTACGTGGACGTGGGGGTAGTCAGTGGCAAGTTCAGCATCGAGTTCTTCCCGGCGGCGCTCCTGCGGCGGAACGCACGGTACGTGGCGGTGAACCACTACGAGCCGTTCGCGCTGTACCAGGCGCTGCGGTTCCTTAGTCGGAACCAGAAGCGGCTCCCGCTGGACAGGATCATCTCGCACACATTCCCGCTGGAGCGCATCAACGAGGCCTTTGACCAGTCGGAGTGGTTCAAGAAGGAGGCGGGCAAGGCTGGGGTCACTCGCGCCGCGATCGCGCCGGGGCTGTAGCAGCCCCCTGACGCGGCCGCCGCCCCAGGTTCCGCCAGGGACTATAGGCGACTCACTCAGGGTTGGAGGTGAAGGGTAAGGAAAAGCACGGGCATACGGTCGCGAGGCAGGGTTCGCGCCCCGCGGTCGCATTCAGGATGCGTGGGGAAAGACGAACAAATCTCAGGCGTCACGGCATCGAACTGGTAGGCTCCCAGTACTAGCGCAGGATCTTTGAAAAGTCAGATGAGTCGATCTGAGACTCAGGAGGGGGTAATCCATGCGTTTCTACCTGGTGTTGGGCATTGCCGTTCTTCTCGTCGCCGCCGTAGGCTGTTCCTCCGCCGCTCCCGCGTCGCCCACGGCGACGACGGCCGCGGCGAAGCCGGCCTCCACACAGGCTGCTCAGCCCGCTTCCGGCGCCGCGGCCAAGACTGTAGAGCTCCGGGCCGGTTCTTCGGACGCGCCTGACGCGCCCAACTCGGTCGCCATGTTCAAGTTCGCTGAGATCGTGAATGCGAAGTCGAAAGGCGCGCTGAACGTCAAGGTCTTCCCGCAGTCCTTGGGCGTGGAGCAGCAGTTGACCCAGTCTGTAATGGACGGCAGCGTGGACATGGGCCAGTGCTCCAACGGGAACATCGGCCGGTTCACCGACTCGTTCTTCGTTTTCGACCTGCCGTTCGTCTTCAAGACCTACGACAACGGGCTCAAGGCCATGGTCGGGCCGTCCGGCGCTCCTCTGCTCGCCCGGTATGAGAAGGACCTCGGGATCAAGCACCTCTTCGTGAACAGCTACGGCTCGGGCCGCGACATCGAGACGACCAAAAAGCAGGTGAGGGTACCCGCTGACCTGAAGGGGCTCAAGATGCGCGTCGTGAGCACTCCGGTTGACATGTCGATCTTCAAGGCCTGGGGGGCGAACCCCACCGGTGTCGACTGGGCCCAGATGTACACCGCGCTCCAGCAGGGCATCGTCGATGGGATGCAGAACTCGGCCGTGGCACTCATTCCCAACAAGCACCACGAAGTGCTCAAGTACGTCCTTCGGCTCGAGTACCAGCCGATATTCGAGTTGAACTTCATCAACCGCAAGCTGTTCGACTCGCTGTCCCCTGACAACCAAAAGATCCTGATGGACTCCGCCTCTGAAGCCCAGGCGTGGGACTGGAAGTACAAGCAGGAGTTGGTTGGAAAGACCTTCAAGGACCTGGAGGCTGCCGGCCTGGTAATCACCACTCCTACCAAGGAGGAGCGGGTGCAGTGGACGTCGGTCCGCGAGAAGGTCTGGCAGGAGGTCGGCGAGGAGTACAAGGGTAAACTGGATCTCAACCTCGCCAAGCAAATGTACGAGGGCGAATAGCAGGTGAGCCAGCCGCCGGCAAGAACAGACATGAGATGGCTCCGACTGGGGCCGGTCAGCTTTGGCCGCGTGACCCTGTGGCGGTTGGTCGGCTGAGGAGTCTCCAGATGGACCGACTCACGGCTGCATGAACAGGCAGGCACTACATGGCAGTGATGGCGACAACTCCCTGGCGGCGTGGCCCATGATTTCTTCCTGGGGTAATGGAAACGTGCTCGACATCGACCGGCGACAGCCTCTGTACATCCAGTTGAGGGACATTCTGAAGGAAGAAATCGCCTCGATGGAGGCGGGCCAGCGGTTGCCGACAGACAAAGAGCTGATGGCGCACTATCAGCTCAGCAGCACTACCGTGCGCCAGGCTCTGCAGTTGCTGGTCAACGACGGTTTGGTGAGCCGCCGGGCAGGTAGAGGCACTTTTGTCTCCTTGAAGCCCATCACCGAGATCCTGTCCGGCATCCTCGGCTTCTCTCAGTTGGCGAGCAGAACGGGGCTCAGGGCCAGCAACAAGCTGGTTGAGTCTCGGTTCTGCTCGCCGCCCGAGCCGGTCAGGGCGCGCCTTAAGCTTCCCCCCAGGACCGAGGTGTGGAAGTCGGTCCGGGTGAGGTACGTCGAGGACCTGCCGGTCTGCGTGCAGACGGGCTACTGGCGGAAGGATGTGGGAGAGCTGCTTGTCAGCCAGGACGCTGAGCGTGGCGCCTACTACTCCATTCTCGAGCAGCAGTCCGGCATCACCATGGAGGATGCGAGCGAGGTCATCAGCGTCGGCACTCCCTCTTCCCTGGAGTGCAGTCTGCTCGAGCTTCCCAAGGGCTCGCGGGTCCTGTCGGTGGAACGGGTCACCATCGACTCCGCCGGCGTCCCTTGCGAGGCATCCTTCCACAGCTATCATCCGGACCGCTATCGCTTCACCGTCTGGCGGCATCGAACGCCCGATGGGCCGGTCTCCCGTGTCGAAGCAGCGCTTTCGGTGAGTTAGCGTGAGTCACTGCCTCCAGTGCCTGGAGGGCGCCGCTTCCCAATGCGGCGCTTCATCGCTTCTCGAGGCCACCCTTTGGTCGTCTCTCTGGGAGAACGGGTAATGCCGGACATGTTGCCTTCGTGAATGGAAGCGCGATACAACAAACCCGCAACAGGAGCATCGACGATGGAATCTGGAGCCCTGTCCGAGCTCAGCGTCAACACTTCCACCGCGAAACCCACTGGCAGTCCCACGTGGTACCGGCCGCTCGTGGCTCTGAGCGACTTTCTGGACCGGTTGACCCGGATACTGTACGTCGCCACCACCGCCATATTTGCATCGATAATGATCGCCGGGGTGTTCTTCCGCTACGCCCTCAACAACTCCCTCGCCTGGTCCGACGAGCTGGCGAGCATCTTCTTCGTGTGGGCGACCTTTTTCGCCATCAGCACCGGCTATCTGAACGGCGCCCACATCAATCTGGACTTGCTGGTCGACAGGCTCTCGCCATCGATGCGCTCGAAGGTCGGGGTGTTGGCGGAGAGCCTGTCCGGGGCGTTCCTGGTTTGCATGCTCGTTTCCGGCTACCTGGCCCTCGGCAGCTCGGCACGAGGCCACACCGACGCCCTCCGGTTGCCTCTCACGGTTCCCATCATGGCCATACCTACCGCCGCCGTCATCATGCTGGTCCACTGGGTGCGGCGGAACTGCTCAGAATGTAGCCGTGTGTCTCTTGTCCTTAAGCTGCTCTTCATGGCGGGCTTCGTCTGGGCCGTCTACCTGCCCCTGGGCACCCACTTGCCGCTGTCAGGGATGCCGCGCTTCCTGCTTCTCTTCCTCAGCTTCGTGGTCCCCATGCTCATAGGCGTTCCCGTGGCGATTTCCCTGGGCATTGTCGGGATCGTCTATGTATCGGTCTTCGGCAACATCCCATTCAGCACGACAGCCCTGCAGATGTACTTCGGTGTCAACGTTCTGCCCCTCATGGCCATTCCCTTGCTGATCCTCTCCGGCTATATGATGCAGCGCGCGGGGATGGCGGAGCAGCTGTGTGACTTCGCGCAGCTGCTGGTGGGACGGGTTCGTGGCGGCCTCGGCTCCTCGAACGTGCTCGCCAGCTTCCTCTTCGGAGACATCGCGGGCTCGGCTGTCTCGGGCACCGCGGCCATCGGCGCGATCATGATACCGGAGATGAAGAAGCGCGGTTACAAGGGAGATTTCTGCGCCGCTCTCCAGGGCGCGGCGGGCACCCTAGCGATGCTGGCGCCGCTCTCGATCACGATCCTGCTGTACGCGGCCGCCTGCAACCAGTCGGTCAGCCGCCTGGCGGCGGCTACCATCCTGCCGGCCTTCATGGTCATGATGAGCTTCATGCTCGTGGCGCTGATCCACGCCCGCCGCAACGGCTATCCCAGGGAGTACGTGCCCAGGAGCCAGTATCTGCGTCGCATACTTGGGGCAATGCCCGGCCTGTTCGCCCTCGTCCTGCTCGCCGCCGGCATACTGGGCGGGGTGTTCACGCCGGCCGAGGTCGGCACGGTCCTGGTGTTCTACATCATCGGGCTCATGGTCTTTCTGTATCGCAACGCAAGGCCTGCCGAACTGGTGCGCACCACCATCGAGGCGGGTTACACCGGCGGGATGACGCTCTTCCTGGTGGCCTCCTCCGCCCTACTGGGCTTTGTGCTGGCGCGCGATTTCGTCTCGCAGATGCTGGTTCAGACCATATCTCAGGTGACCAGCGACAAGCACATGATCATCATACTGGTGAGCCTGGTGTTCATCGTCCTTGGGATGGTGCTGGAAGCGGCGCCCATGATCTACGGCATCCTGCCATCCTTCATGCCCGTGCTGACGCAGAATGGCGTCGATCCAATACTGTGGGGCGTGCTGTTCATGATCAACATGGGGCTGGGCATGATCATCCCACCGGTTGCGCTCAACCTGTTCGTGTCCACCCAACTGGCGGGCGTCAAGTACGAGGAGGCAGTGCGCGCGTCGCTACCGTTCATCGCGATCATGGTGGTCGACATGGTCCTGGTGGTGGTCTTCCCGCAGATTCCGCTGCTTCTGCCGAACCTGCTGTTCGGCTATCCGATCCGGTAGTACTGGACCAAGGTGGTTCTGATAGGTTGCGTCGTCCGCCACTACCGGGCCGCAGGGCACAGGGCCCTGCACTACGAGACCGGGACTGGGCGGCGGGCGGTCGATCCGGAGAACCATCCCACATACAGGGAGGTGTACAGGCTGTTATGACAGCTTCTAGCCCCTACCCCCATCTGTTTTCCCCGGTCAAGATCGGGAACCTCACGCTGAAGAACAGGGTTGTGATGTCGCCAATGGCCCTCAACTACTCCACGGAGAGGGGGCGTCTGGTGCAGCGGCAGATAGACTACTACGTCGAGAGGGCCCGTGGTGGAGCGGGGCTGATAGTCTCCGAGTCCAACTACGTCAGCCTGGACGGCCGTGCCGGCGTCACCAGGTTGGGGCTGCAGTCCGACGACATGGTGCCGGAGCACCGCCGGCTGGTGGACGCCATTCATCGAGAGAACGTCCCGATCCTCGCACAGCTTCAGCACACGGGACGTATCGTCAACCCCACCGCCGTCGGTCAGTATCCGGTGTCCGCCTCGGCGGTCCCGCTGTTGGTCAAGGGGGAGCACTACGTGGGCGTGATCCCCCGAGCGCTCACGATTCCCGAGATCGGAGGGCTGGTGGAGAAGTTTGGTGCGGCCGCGTCTCGTGCGGTGAGCGCCGGATTCGACGGGATACTGGTTCACGCCGCCCACGGCTACCTGCTCAGCGGCTTCCTCTCGCCCCACAGCAACAGGCGGACGGACCGGTACGGCGGCTCCGACGAAAACCGGGCCCGCTTCTTATTGGAGGTAGTGCGTCGAATACGCGAAACGATTGGGCCGGAGATGCCGCTCGTGGTGCGTGTTACCGGCGAGGAGCACAACGATGGCGGCTATACCGCGGAGTATACCTGCAAGCTAGCCAGGTGGCTGCAGGAGTCCGGGGTCAGCGAGGTCAGCATCTCTGCCGGAAACTACGATGAGATAGAGAGACTATGCGCGCCGAGGAGCATCCCCGAGGGGCACAACGTCGAGGTAGCCGCGCTGGTGAAGGCGGCCGTACAGATACCGGTGGCGGTGTCCGGCCGCATTAAGCAGGCAGAGATGGCCGATCGGATCATCGCCGAGGGTAAGGCGGACCAGGTGTGGATAGGCCGACCCCTCATCGCCGACCCTTACCTGCCGAGGAAGTTCGAGGAAGGCAGACTTGAGGACGTTCGGGAGTGCCTCTCCTGCAATTTGTGCATAACCAGGCTTCTTGACGGCCAGGAGGTGCAGTGCACCGTGAACCCAGAAGCTGGCCGCGAGGCGGAGATGCGACTGGTCTCCGCGGAAAAGCCGCGCAGGGTACTGGTGGTAGGAGGGGGCCCTGCGGGCATGGAGGTGGCCCGAGTTGCAGCATCCCGAGGGCACCGAGTTATCCTCGTGGAGAAGCGGCCTCGACTGGGTGGACAACTCCTCCTGGGTGCGGCCGCTCCGCACTCGGCGGACATCGCCAGGTTGGTCCGGCACATGGCGGCGCAACTGGAGAAGGCCGGCGTCGAGGTAATGACCGGCATGGAGGTTACACAGCAGACCGTCGAGGAGATGCAGCCGGAGGTGCTGATCCTGGCAAGTGGTTCTAAACCAGCCATTCCCGAGATCCCCGGCTTCGCGCTGTCGAACGTCTTCACGTCTCACGACGTCCTTGAAGGGCTCGTGGACACCAATCTTGGGCGCCGAGTGGTGGTGGTCGGTGGCGGGCTGACCGGAGTCAACGTGGCTGAGTACCTGCTGGAGAGGGGCCATGATGTCACCATCGTGGAGATGCTGGACTGGCTGATGGCGGATGGTAACCTCTTCGACAAGAAGGTGTATTCCCGAGAACTGGGCGAACTGGGAGTGCACATCCTGGTCGGCTGCAAGGCGGAGGCAATCACCCCACGAGGGGTGGTGGTGAGCCGGTTGGGGCAACGAGAGACGGTGACCGCCGACTCGGTGGTCATCGCCGTGGGTGTCCGAGCAAATCGAGCCCTGCTGGGAACGCTGAACCTCGATCAGGTCGAGGTGCGGGTCATAGGCGACTCCCTCTCGGCAAGGCGGATCCAGCATGCTATCGACGAGGGGGCAGCGGCGGGGCGAGCGGTCTAGGGGCGATTGGAACGCAAGGAGGTGTATCTGGATGTATCGCTTTCGAGTTGGCGCGGTCGAGTGCGCGGTTCTCAATGATGGCGACCTGTTCCTACCCCCGGAGGCGCTGTTTCCTCCTTCGCGCCGCTCCGAGTGGCCGCCAATCCAGGTTGATGCACAGGGGCACATCGCAATAGCGATCAACTGCCTGCTCGTCTGGTCGGATGGGAAGACGGTACTGGTCGATACAGGCAACGGCACGCACGTAGAGAAGAAATTCGAGGGGGGCGGCCAGTTGATTGGCCAGTTCGCGAGGGTGGGTGTCACGGCTGAGGAGATCGATATCGTTGTCCTTACCCATACCCATGCCGACCACGCGGGCGGAATGACCGTCTTCCACGATGGCCGGTTTGTGCCGGCCTTCCCTCGTGCCCGCTATGTGATACCGAAGGCAGACTGGGACTATTACACTGCGATGGACCGACCGAGGGAACTGTTTGTCGAGCGAAGTCTCTTGCCAGTGGCCGAGCATGGCCAGCTACAGTTAGTGGAGGGGCAGGATTTCACCGTGGCAAGTGGTGTCCAGCTTCTGCCTGCCCCGGGGCACTCCCCGGGGAACAGCGTGGTCCTGGTGGAGTCTGAGGGTGAAACCGCCCTGCACACGGGGGATCTGTTCCACCATCGAGTGTTCTTCGAGCACCAGGACATGGTGCGTGATCAGGAGGTCTTGCCCGAAATGGTGCCGGTCTCCAGGCGAAAGATGATCGATCTAGTGCTCGAACGATCCGCTCTGCTGATTGCAGCACACGAACCGCATCCAGGTTTAGGCAGGCTGGTCCGGGATGGAGATCGAGTCTCCTTCCACCCTGGGAGGTGATCACTACACGCGCGGCCGCTTCGGCCGCGCGAACTCACCTCTCGTCGAACTCAGAGGCGCAACACATTGGAGCGCGTTGGGGATTGGCTGGTCTCACTAGCCGGTTCAGGCTAGACCCATCAGCGGCAGCATGACTCGCAGTCCGACCCAGATCAGCACCGCGCCGCACAGATCGAACACTATGCCGGCCCGGATCATCTTGGTGATGGGGACCATGCCGGAGCCGTAGACGATGGCGTTGGGCGGCGTGGACACCGGCAGCATGAAGCCCCAACTGGCTCCTAGAGTGGCACCCAGCGCCGGGGGAAGTGGGTTGGTCCCTGCCGCCACGGCCAGGGCAATCATCACAGGAACCGCCATGTTGGCCGAGGCTGTGTTGGATGTGGCCTCGCTTATCAGGATGGAGATGACGATGGCGGCGAAGGTCATCGCCCATACCTCCGTGGCCCCCGTCAGTCCCAGCAGCCCCGTACCGATGGCCTCGGCAAGCTTGGTGTCGAACATCAGCTTTCCAAGCGATAGCCCGCCTCCGAACAGCAGCAGGGTGCCCCAGTCGATACGGGTGACTTGCCGCCAGGTGATGGTGAACTCTCGTCTCTTCCAGTCTACCGGCAGAACGAACAGCAGCGACGCGGCGATCAGGGCGGCGGCCGACTCCGGCACCGCACCGTTGTAGGCCTTGGCCTGGGGCGAATCGGTGCCGAAAAGGACAGCCAGGAAGCCGGGTATCACCCAAAGGACTACTGCGACGCCGAAGGCGATCAGGGCGTTCCTCTGGCCCGCCGTCCACTTGCCCAGCTTGGCAGCCTCCCTCTTGACGTACTCGGACCCGCCCTGGACTCGTCCCACCTCGGGTTTGTGCAGGAAATACATCAGCGTGGCGAGCACACCGAACATGACGACGAGCATCGGCACCGAGATGAGCATCCACTGGAAGAAGGGGATCTTGATGCCGACGGACTTCTCGATCAGGGCGATGCCGATCAGGTTCGGCGGGCTTCCCACCGGGGTGCCGATCCCGCCGACGGAGGCGGCGTAGGCGGCCATCAGCATCATGCCGGTTCCAAAGCGGAGCTTCATGGGATCCGCATCTTTGCCGGTCTGGGCCTTGATCATGTCCGCCACGGCATGGATGATGCCCAGCCCGATGGGGAACATCATTGCCGTGGTGGCGGTGTTGCTGATCCACATGGAGACGAAGGCGGCGGTGCCGCCGTATACCAGGAGGATGCGGGCGGTGCTGTTGCCCACCCAGGATATGGAGAGGATACTGAAGGCGAAGCGCCTGTCCAGCCCATGCGCCATCATAGCCTCCGCGAGGATGAAGCTTCCCAGGAATAGGAACACCGTGGGGTCCGCGAAGGGCGCGAAGGCGGTCGCGACGGGGGCGACTCCGAGCAGCACGCACAGCACGGCTCCCAGGACAGCCGTGATCGGAATGGGTATCGGCTCGGTTACCCAGTAGGTGACCACCCCACCAAGGATGGCTGCCAGGGCATGGGCCTGATGGCTAAGGCCCGGCATGGGGGTAAAGTAGAGGGCGAGCAGGACGAGCGGGCCCAGAAACAGCCCGACGGTTCGCCGGCCCCGGTCAAACCGTTCCTCCGCCTCGGACAGGATCTCCTTGACCTCAGGGAATGGCTGAAGCTCTCCGTCCGATTCCACTGGGGGCCGACCCTCGTGCGACTGCAGTTCGTTCACCGTGGCTATGGCTGGCCCTACCTTTCACTATGGATGACGTTCTTCGAGGCTGCCTTCTTGGCCGAATCCTAGATGCTGACGGAGGGGATGTCAACAAAGTTGAAGAGCACACTTGAGCAGGCGACGCGCGGTGCTGTGACAGGGGAAAGGGGTGTGCCGTCGCTCGCGCGAGCGACGGCACATCGCCTATCAGGACATTGACTGGCGAACGGCTGCGGCTATCTTGTCGGCGTTGGGGATGACGTGGACCTCTAGCTTGGGGGCGAAGGGCATGGGCGAGTTCGCCCCGGCGACACGGATTATCGGGGCGTCCAGGCAGTCCAGCGCCTCCTCGGCAACCATAGCGGCTAGCTCGGCGCCGAAGCCGCTTCTCTTGACGGCCTCGTGGACAATCACGAGCCTTCCGGTCTTCTCGACCGATCCGAGGATGGCCCGCTTGTCCAGGGGGACGAGGGTCCGAGGGTCGATCACCTCAGCTTCGATGCCCTCCTTCGCGAGGGTCTCCGCGGCGGCCAGTGCCTCCAGGACCATCCTGGAGGTGGCCACTATGGTGACGTCGTTGCCCTGCCGCTTCACCTCGGCTTTGCCGATCGGGATAGTGACGTCGCCGTCGGGTACCAATCCCTTGGAGTTGTACAGCAGCTTGTGCTCGATGAACATGACTGGGTCGTCGCAGCGGATCGCCGATTTCAGCAGCCCCTTCGCGTCGGCGGGTGTCGAGGGCATGACCACGAGCAGGCCGGGGACGTGGGTGAACCAGGCCTCCAGGCTCTGGGCGTGCTGGGCGGCCGAGGAGCGCCCCGTTCCCCCCTCGGTCCGGATCACCATCGGCACGGTCACCTGCCCGCCGGTCATGAAGCGGATCTTCGCCGCCTGGTTGCATATCTGGTCCATGGCGCAGGTGGTGAAGTCGATGTAGCTTAGCTCCGCCACGGGGCGCATGCCGGTGATGGCCGAACCGACCGTGCAGCCGATCATGGCCGACTCACTGATGGGGGTGTTGCGTACCCGCTCCGTGCCGAATTCAGTGGAGAGCCCGGTGGTCACCTTGAAGGGACCGCCGAAGGGGTCCGCGATGTCCTCTCCCAGGACGATCACGCGATCGTCCCTCTGCATCTCTTCTCGCAGGGCCTGGTGCAATGCCTCTCGATAAGTGAGTTCCTGCATCATCTACTCCTCCCAAACCCCGGCGAAGAGACCCTCGCCTGCTTCGTCCAGTTCAGGCTCCGGGCTGGCTTCCGCGAAGGCGACCGCAGCTTCCATCTCTCGCTGCACGTTGGTCTCGATGGCCCGAATGTGATCCTCAGTTGCCCATCCATGGGACAGCATGCTCGAGCGGAAGAGGTGGACCGGGTCCTTCAGCATCCACTCTTCGACTTCGCCTTTGGAGCGGTAGTCCCCGGGCTCGCCGATGAAGTGTCCGGTGTGGCGGTATGTGACGCACTCCAAGAGACTCGGCCCCTTGCCCGCGCGAGCCCTATCTACAGCGGCAGCTGTGACCTTCCGAACCGCCAAAATGTCGTTACCATCGACGGATTGGCCTGGGATGCCGTAGGCGACGGCCCTGTCCGACACCCTCTCCACCTTCATGTTGTATCGCTTGGGGGTGGACATGGCGTAGAGATTGTTCTGGCAGACGAATACGACTGGGAGGTCCCATATGGAGGCGAGGTTGATCGCCTCGTGGAAGGTGCCCTGGTTGGAGGCGCCGTCGCCGAAGAAGGCTACGACTACCTGGCCGCTCCGCCGCACGCGGGCCGAGAGGCCGGCACCGGCGGCTATGGGCAGCCCGCTGCCCACGATACCCATGGCTCCCAGCACGCCGATGCTGAAGTCGGCGATGTGCATGGAGCCTCCCTTGGCGTGGCAGTAGCCCGTCTTCTTGGCGAACAGCTCGGCCATCATCCTGTCCAGCTTCGCGCCCTTGGCGATGATGTCGCCGTGGCCTCGATGGGTGCTGATGATGTAATCGTCGGTTCGCAGGCAGGAGCAGACCCCCACGGGGACGGCCTCCTGGCCAAGGCTGGAGTGGAGAAACCCGGGCAGCCTGCCCGCTCGGAACAGTTCCGCCGCTTTCTGCTCGAAGAGCCTGATCTGGAGCATCTTGGTGTAGAGTTCGGCATGCAGTTGCCGGTCCGTTGTGGAAACGGCGTCTGTCAGCATCTAGCGTCTCCTCCTGAACGTAGGTCTTGGCATCCTCGTTAGAGGAATAGCAGTTGAGGTGTCTCCAGCAGCTTGCGCAGCCGCTGCAGGAAGGCCGCCGCCGGGGCGCCATCCACGACTCGGTGATCGAAGCTGAGGCTGAGCACCACCTGCCACCGCGGCTCGATGCGGCCGGCCACGACGGCGGGCTTCTCTGCGATGCGACCCACTCCCAGGATAGCCGTCTCGGGCGGGTTGATGATGGGAGTGAAGCCGTCCACGCCATACATGCCGAGGTTTGTTACGGTGAAGGTGCCGGAGGCGCTCTCAGCCAGGGAGAATGTACCCCGTCGGGCCCTCTCCACCATCGTCGTTGCCCGCTGAGCGAGATCCTTCAGGCTGAGTGCGTCCGCGCCATTGAGGACGGGGACCAGGAGTCCTGCCTCAGCCTGCACAGCCAGTCCCAGGTTTACTTCGTTTGTCGCGCGTAGCCTGCCCTGCTCCCATTGCGCGAGCATGTATGGGTGCTCCCGCAGCGCCATCGCACAGGCTTTGAGGAGCAGGTGGCTAACGGTGAGCTTGACACCGACGAGCTTCTCGAACTCGGAGGCGACCTTCTCCCTGGTGTGCACCAGTTCGGTGGCATCCACCTCGGTGAAGAGGGTGACCCGCGCTGTCTCATGCGAGCTGGCAGCCATCCGCTCGGCCGTGGTCTTGCGGATTGGGCTGAGCTCCTGGTAATTGGCACCGGCAGGCTGCCTGGTCTCGACCGGGGTAGGTGTAGGGACAGTGGCGAGGGGCGGCGTGGAGAGGATAGCCCCGCGGGTCTCCAATGCAGCGACGGCTGCCAGGACGTCCTCCTTGTCGATTCGCCCACCCGGGCCGCTGCCCTTGACCATGGACAGCTCTATCCCGTGCTGAGCGGCCAGCTTCTTTGCCAGGGGCGACGCCCTTAGCTGCGATGGGGTCGCCATGGATGAGGATGCCGGCGATTTCGCGGGCGACGAGGACACCGGCGATGCCGTCGGCAATGAGGACGCTGTTTGGGCCGGAGCGGTGTCTGCGGGCAAGCGGACCATCTCCTCGCCCGCGGCGAGGATGTGTGCGATTGCTGCCCCGATTGGGGCTTCATTGCCCTCTGGGACTAGAATGGCGCCGACGAAACCGGAGGCGGGAGCTTCGACCTCCACGGCGGCCTTGTCCGTCTCTACCTCGAAGAGTGGTTGTCCCTCCTTGACGGCCTCGCCTTCGGCTCGGAGCCAGCGGAGAATTTTCCCCGTGTCCATTGTCTGGGTCAGCCTGGGCATTGTTACTGTTGTCGGCACTTGGACCTCCCAATAGCGCCTGTGCGGCCATATTATACGCTTTCACGCGTAATTTGTCCGCCACGAGACTAGCACCCTGGTGGCGACATGTCAATGAATTGGGTGACAGATTATCTGGAAGGGCTCGAATAGCTCTGAATGGCGATGGGGGCTCGCGGGGCAGGGGGTGTGCAGACACTGGTTGTGAGGGTATAATTGTGTCTGGAAGCGTAAAATGTCGGTGTGTTGACGCGAGTCGAGGCAGTCGAATAGTCTTGGCGACGGCTCGCGGGCAGCCCAGGCAACTCGCAATGGGTGGCTAGAGATGGGCAATCCTCAGGAAGAGATGGCAGAGATCGGGCAGGTTGGGCGAGAGCCCTCCCCGGACCGGGTTGACCCCTCCGCGCCACTGGATCTGCACTACCAGCTTCGCCAGATCCTGCAGCAGCAGATCGAACGAGGGGTGTACAAGACCGGCGACTCCTTTCCCACTTCGCGTGAGCTGCGCGAGCGATATGGAGTTAGCACAACCACCGTGGAGCGCGCGCTGAGGTGGTTGGCCGAGCATGGGCTGATCCAAAGGAAGGCCGGACGCGGAACAGTCGTTGCCGCCCCCTCGGTCACATCCGATCTCTCCAAGTTGAGTGGAGTGCTCGACGAGATCGAGTCGTTCGGGCTGGTATGCAGCACCCGTGTTCTGAGGGCCGAGCGCTTCCAGCCAACCGATCGACAGAGCGAACTGCTCGGATTGGTGCGTGGGGAGCCGGCTTTTCGCCTCGACAGGTTGCGGGCCGTGGGCGATGATGAGCCCGTGGTGCTGGAGTTTGGCACGTATCCCTCTGATATCGGCGACAGCTTCCTGGCGAAGCCCGAGTTGATGGCCGGTCCGCTCTACCAGATCATGGAGACCGAGTTCGGCCTGCAGCTGAACAAGGCGTCCCAGACCATGGGTGCGTCCGTGGCCAGGACGAGAGAATCAGGGCTGCTACGGGTGCCTATCGGGTCTCCTCTGGTCTACTTCGACCGCATCGTCTACCTGACTAACGGCCGGCCGGTTCAGTTCGCTCGGTGCTACTTTCCTGCCTCTAGGTACTCGTTCCACGTTTGGCTGAGGCGCACGGGGACCGACCCCTCTGTTGGGTCAAGGCCCATGCGGGAGCAGATCGCGGCGCTGGCGGATGACAGTTGGGGGCTGCAGTAGGGCGTTCCGTGTTCCTAGGGACAGCTGTTTCGCCGCCAGGTTGACTCATTGGTCCATTCAGCAAGTCCACGTTGCTTTGCCTGGTAGTGAGCCCGAGGTTGAAACCGTCGGGCTAAGAAGACGAAGCCCTGCGGGCTGAGAGCCCAGCCCCCGAAGGGGCTTTGTTTTCTTAGCCCGATCGCTTCAGTGTCGGGCGGATAGCCATGGTAAAGCGCCAAGGATTTGGTGGATGCGCCGCCAAGCACAGGTCGTCCCAGGGTGGGAGTGAATTCTGTGGTGGGATACTGATAGATGGAGTTCGTGTTCCAACTGGCGGTGGCCCTTCTGGCCAGCTTCATCCAGACCGTAACCGGGTTCGGTTTCGCCCT
Organism: Chloroflexi bacterium UBA6077; assembly: GCA_002436065.1. Lineage (GTDB taxonomy): Bacteria > Chloroflexota > UBA6077 > UBA6077 > UBA6077 > UBA6077. The sequence goes on along the minus strand of DIXP01000096.1, from coordinate 19,647 downwards.
CGTAATGATCCCCACCATGGTCGCGGTGACGGACGCGAAGTCGGCGGTCATCCTCACGCTGGCGCTGTACATGGTGGTGGGGTCCGGCATATCCTGGAACGCTCGTAAGGATATCGACCGCCCGCTCCTGACCACGCTGCTGCTTTCCAGCTTCTTCGGGCTACCGTTGGGCGCGTACGTCCTGGTGGTCATCAGCGATACGCTGCTCCGGCTGCTCATCGGCATTTTCATCATCGCGGCGTCGCTGCTGTTGCTGTTCGACTACCAGAGGCCGTTCAGCTCGGAGCGAAAGGCGGCCGTGGTCGTCGGTTTTCTGGGCGGAGCGATCAACAGCTGCGTTACCGTGTGCGGACCCTTCGTCGTCCTGTTCCTGGCGAACCAGGGGCTTCCCAAGGAGCGTCTGCGTGCCACTATTGCCGCATTTCTGCTGGGTATCACCCCACCGACTCTGGCCATCCTCTACTTTGGCGGGCTGGTGACGGATCAGTTATTGGGCACCGCACTGCAACTGCTACCCATTTGCGTGGTTGGCTACCTGCTGGGGCTCTGGTTCCTTCCCAGGGTGAATTCCCAGCTGTTCCGCCGCTCCATGGTGGTCCTGGTGCTGTTTGCCGGGTCCAGCATCTTCCTCTCCGAGCTTCGGCTACTGGCAGGGGTGTGAAGGCCATGCCTTCGCACTGACCTTCTAACCTTGTTGCGCTCTTTTGCCCTGGGCGGCTATCCTGATGTTTGTTGTTGCGGGGGCGCAGGCGGGGGGTGTGGGGGGCTACGTGGAACGGGAGATCCTTCGCTGCGGCTCAGGATGACACCGGGAGGGGTGCTCAGGATGACAGGGGGTAGGGGTTCTGGGATGCGTCAGTTTGAGGGCGTTGGAGGGCGTTGGGGGGTGGACGTGAGGGGGTGCCTGGTCTGGGGGTGCGGCGGCTCCATTCTGGGGGTCGTGGCCCTGGTGGGCGTAGTGGGCATCCTGGGGCAGGCGACTGCCCTGGGCTCCGTTGGCGGCGCCGTGGTGATAGCGGCCGCCGTGGTTCCCGCGCTGCTCTATTCCCTCTTCTTGCTCCAGATGGATCGCTACGAGCGCGAGCCCGCCCGGGTACTGCTCGCAGCCTTCCTGTGGGGTGCGCTGGTAGCCACCGTCGTCGCATCGCTGTTCAACGAGCTGTCGGCCGAGGTATTCTCGTCGGCCCTGCAGGACGAGGGGCTGGGGGGCTTCCTGACGGCAGTCATCGTGGCCCCGGTGGTCGAGGAGACAGCGAAGGGCCTGGTGCTGCTCCTCCTCATGTGGAGGCTTCGCAACGAGTTCGACGACGTCGTGGACGGGGTCGTCTACGGCTCCCTCGTAGGGATAGGCTTCGCGATGAGCGAGAACATCCTGTACTTCTCCGATGCATACGCCACCGGACAGCTCGCTGCCCTTTTCTACGTGCGGGTGGGTCTCAACGGACTGGGGCACGCGGGATATACCGCCCTGACGGGGGCCGGTCTGGGCTACGCGAGGGAGACGAACAGAAATGCCACCAAGCTGTTGCTGCCAGCCCTGGCATTGATGGCCGCGATCGTGGCCCACGCCTCCTGGAACCTCCTCGGGAGCATATCGATTGGGCTGGTCTCTGGTCTCGATGAAGATGGGGTAGGTTTCTGGGTCGCGGCTCCCTTCGTTGTGGCGCTGCTAACGGGACCGGTGTTGGTGGTGCTGGCGATTGCCCTGGGTCGGGCCTGGAGACGGGAGAAGAGGGTTGTCGCCGAATTCCTCCGGGACGAGGTTCAGGCGGGCGTGCTGAGCGAGGATGCATATGCCAGGGTCACCTCCTCGCGGGCTCGACGGAAGGGCGAGGTGCTGGCGTGGAGGCGTGGTGGATGGCGCTCCTGGCGGGCGCTTCGGCGGTTTAACCAGGCGCTGACGGAGCTGGCCTTCGCGAAGTGGCGGGTGAGCCGGGGTGTGAGGCCGGAGAGGGCGCAGTCGGTAGAGGATCTGCGGGTGAAGGCGCGCCGGCTCGGGGTTGCGGCGGGGGATGCGCCAGGGCGGCCCGAGGAGGGGGGGCGGTAGAGGGGGAACGGACCCCACCCCCGGCCCCCTCCCCCACGGGGAGAGGGGGAGATGCCTCTTCCCCCACAAAGGGGCAGGGGGGCGGATTGGACCGATCGGACGGCTGGGGCGAAGGGGATAAGCGCTGGAGCTACGGGTACGGGCGGGCCAGCGGCCCGCGCTCCCGGCGGGACGGCTACTTCACCATCGCCGTGACGGCTGCTTGGGCGAAGGCGAGGAAGGGGTCGGAGAGGATCCCCAGGGCGAACACGCCGGCCAGCGCCACCGACAGTGAGACTAGGGCGAGACGGGGGAACCGGACGGGTTGCTCCTCCTTGGGTGGGACCAGATACATCTGCCGGACCACCTGGGAGTAGTAGTAGAGGGATATCGCCGAGTTCAGCAGCCCCAGCACCACGAGCCAGGCGAGCCCCGCCTGGAAGGCGGCGGCGAAGAGGTACAGCTTGGCGAAGAAGCCCGCCATGGGCGGGAGGCCGGCCAGGGAGAGCAGGCTAGCCGCGAGGGCGAAGCTGAGCAGGGGGGAGCGCCGGTGGAGTCCGGCGTAGCCCGCGATCTGGTTGTCTGGGACCGCCTGGGAAAGGGCGATCACCACGATGAATGCCGCGACGTTGGTCACCGTGTAGGCCAGCAGGTAGAAGAGAAGGCTGGAGAGCCCGAGGGTGGTGGCGGCGGCAACCCCCATCAGCAGGTAGCCCGCGTGGCCGATGCTGGAGTAGGCCAGCATCCGCTTGATGTTGCCCTGGGGTATCGCCGCGACGTTGCCCAGGGTCATGGTGAGCGCGGAGAGCACGGCGAAGAGGGCGACCCAGTCGGGCTGGAGTGAGGGCAGGGCCACGGTGAAGACGCGGACCAGTGCGGCGAAGCCGGCGGCCTTGGATGCCACGGAAAGGAAGGCCGTGACCGGGGTTGGGGCACCCTCGTAGACGTCTGGGGCCCACATCTGGAAGGGCACGGCGGCGATCTTGAATGCGAAGCCGGAGGCGACCAGCGCCATGCCCAGCAGCAGCGCCGGGGAGGTGGTCTGCCCGATGGCCGCGGCTATGCCGGCCAGGTCGGTGGTGCCGGACAGCCCGTACAGCAGGGCCATCCCATAGAGCAGCACCGCCGACGAGAGCGCCCCCAGCAGCAGGTACTTGAGCGCGGCCTCGCTGGATTTCTGGTCCCGCTTCGCCAGCCCCGCCAGCAGGTAGAGGCTGATGCTGGCGAGCTCGAGGGACAGGTAGAGGCTCATCAGCTCCCCCGTTCCGGCCATCAGCATCATGCCGGTAGTGGCGAAGAGAAGCAGTCCGTAGAACTCTCCCTCGATCCCGGGGTATCGCCGCAAGAAGTCGCCGGAGGCGATGGCAACGAGCGCCGCCGCCAGCAGGAAGGCCAGCTTGAAGAAGATGGCGAAGTCGTCCACGACCAGCGCGCCGTAGAAGGAGGTGGTGTTGCGTCCGACCAGCAGCGCGCACGCCCCGGCACCGAGGGCGATGCCGAGCAGGGCGAGGTAGAGGCTGGCCCTCTTGGTGCGCGGCATGAATGTGCCGACCAGGATCGCCAGCGAGGCAAAGAGGGCGGTTATCAGTTCGGGTGCAAGCAGGGCTATGTCCAACAGATGGCCTCCAAAGCCAACAGGTGCGTGCGGCAGGGCGACGTTGCTTGTCGTGGGGGTGAGCCCGAGCGAAGCGCGCGGACGGGGGACGATGTTGCGGGCCGAGGGAGAGAGCCCGAGGTTAAAACCGTCGGGTTAAGAAGACAAAGCCCGGTAATGAACCTTAACAAATAAAGCTGACACGGTATGGCTAACAGGGGTGTCCACACTGCGGGAGGGCGAGCCTCCTGGCGAGCCACCTGTTGGAGTCTGTCGCCTGCTCCCCCTACTGGACGGCTCAGCAGGAGCTTNNATTTGTTAGCGACCATGAGCGGGCTGGAGAGCCAGCCCCGAAGGGGCTTCGTTTTCTTAGCCCGATCACTTCAGTGTCGGGCTCTCGGCCAGGGCAAAGCGCAAGGAATTCGGTGGTATGAGTGTCTCTCATAGCGCCGCTAGCCTCTGCACCATGGGTAGTACTCCCAGCCGGATCACGTCGGTGAGGGGGCTGGGGTAGACGCCGATGCCCACGATGGCAACCACCATTACCCCGATGGTGAAGAGTTCCAGGCGGCTGGCATCGCCGAGGTTGGACCACCTCTCCGGCAGCGGCCCCATGAAGACCCTCTGCAGCATCCAGAGCAGGTAGCCGGCGGTGATCACGATGCCGAATGCCGCCAGGATGGTGGCCCACTGCCACACCGGGAAGGCCCCTATGAACACCAGGAACTCCGCCACGAAGCCGCTCATCCCGGGGAGGCCCAGGGATGCGAGGCCGGCCACGACGAAGACGACGGCGATGGTGGGCATTCGGGCTCCGAGGCCGCCGAGGTCGGCGATGTTGCGGGTGTGAGTGCGGTTGTACACGAGCCCGACCATCAGGAATAGCAGGCCGGTGATGGTGCCGTGGGTGAACATCTGGAGGACGGCCCCCTGCAGCCCCACCCCCGTGAGCGCCGCCGCTCCCAGGAGGACGTAGCCCATGTGGCTGACGCTGGAGTAGGCGATCAGCTTCTTGAGGTCCTGCTGCACCATGGAGACGGCGGCTCCGTACAGGACGTTGATCACCGCCAGCACCACCAGGATGGGTGCGACCTCCCGTGCCGCGTCGGGCAGCAGCCCCATGGGGAGCCGGATCAGCCCGTAGGCGCCCATCTTCAGCAGGACGCCCGCCAGCAGCACGCTGACCGCAGTGGGGGCCTCCACGTGGGCGTCGGGCAGCCAGGTGTGGAAGGGGAAGACCGGTATCTTGACGGCGAAGCCGATGGCGAGCAGGGCGAACACCACCAACTGGAAGCTCAGGGCGTACTGCTGCGCGCCCACCACCGTCATGTCGAAGCTGTTCTGTCCGGAGGCGAAGTAGAGGGCGATGATCCCCACCAGCATGAAGACGCTACCGACCATCGTGTACAGGATGAACTTCATGGCCGCGTACTCACGGCGCGGGCCGCCCCAGACCCCGATCAGCAGGTACATCGGCGCCAGCTCCAGCTCCCAGAAGAGGAAGAAGAGCAGCATGTCCAGGGAGGTGAAGACGCCCATCATGGCGGTCTCCAGCACCATCAGCAGCGCGAAGTACTCCCTGGTGCGCAGCTCCAGTCTCCAGGAGGCCAGGACGGCGATGAAGGAGAGCAGGCCGGTGAGTACCACCATCGGTAGGCTGATGCCGTCGACGGCCAGGAAGTAGGAGATGCCGAACTGGGGTATCCATGTGGCCTTCTCGACGAACTGCAGCCCGAACGCGCCCAGGTCGAAGAGGGCGAAGGCCCAGAAGGCGAGCGCCATCACGCCGAGTGAGAAGGCCGCGGCTACCCAGCGGCTGAATGCCCTGGGCAGCATGGCGATCGCCAGGGCGCCGGCAAGCGGCAGGAAGACTATCAGGCTCAGGAATGGAATTGTCGAGCTATCAACCATCAGCTATCAGCCTCGTTATCGCGTAGGGCAGGGGTTTATCCCCTGCCAGGTCCCCGGTCCCGTAGGGCAGGGGTTTATCCCCTGCCGCCCGGCGTTGGTAGGCGGCGCGGTGGGAAATCGGCAACGTCGCGCGTCCATGCCCTGTGGGCGGAAGGGGACGAGCCCCTTCCCTACGTTCCGTGCATCGCGCATGCGCGGCTGCGACGCTCCCAACGGCCTCACCTTGCATACTGTGTGGCCAGGGTCACGGCCGCGATCAGGATAGCGCCCGCGTACATTAGCCATGCGTAGCTCTGCAAACGGCCGGTCTGCAGCTGCCGAAGGGACGACCCGGCCGATCGGGTGAGCGCCCCGACGCCGTTGACGGCCCCGTCCAGCACCCGGTTGTCGAACAGCCTGAGCAGTTGGGCCGATCCGAGCACCCCGTACCGGACGACGGCGTTGTACAGCTCGTCGATCCAGTACTTGTGCACAAGTAGCTGGTAGATGGGGGCGAAGCGGGTCGTCAGCTTCTCGGCCGAGATGCTCCTTTCCCCGTACATCAGCCAGGCGAGCCAGATACCCCCCAGTGCCACCAGGGTCGAACCCAGCATCACCACCGGCTCCAGATGTATCTCCTCCGGGTGCCCCTCCAGGAAGGCGGCGAAGCCGTTTCCCATGAGGGGCGATCCCCAGAAGCCGATCAGCAGGCTGGGGACCGCCAGGGCGATCAAGGGAGCTGCCATGACCCAGGGGGATTCGTGGACGGGGTGGACGGACCCCGCCCCCCGGCCCCCTCCCCCACGGGGAGAGGGGGAGACGTCTGCTCCCTCTCTCCATGAAGTGGGAGAGGGTTGGGGGGTGGGATCGTTCTCAGGGCGAGGGCTCACTTGGGAGACGACCAAAGGGCTCCCCTCACCCTGACCCTCTCCCGCGGGGAGAGGGGAATTCTTGGGCTCCGCGTCGCTGTGTCCCTGCGTCGCAGAGGCCGCGGCCGCGGTCTGTGCGTCCCAGCGTGGGGTGCCCCAGAAGGCTAGGAACCAGGCGCGGAACATGTAGAAGGCGGTGAGGAAGGCGGTGAACAGGGCGACGGCGAACGCCAGGTATTCGCCCCGGGTGTAGGCGGCGGCCATGATCTCGTCCTTGCTCCAGAAGCCGCTGGTGAGCAGCGGGAAGCCCGAGAGCGACAGGGCGGCGATCAGCATGGTCCAGGAGGTGATCTTCATCCGGTCCTTGAGGCCGCCCATCTGCCGCAGGTCCTGAGTGCCGAGGGCGTGGATCACGCTACCGGCGGCGAGGAACAGCAGCGCCTTGAAGAAGGCATGGTTCATCAGGTGGAAGACGGCGGCCGTCCGGGCCCCCACGCCGAGTGCGAGCATCATGTAGCCGAGCTGGCTGATGGTGGAGTAGGCCATCACCCGCTTGATGTCGTTGGATACCATCGCCATGGTCGCGGCGAACAGCGCGGTGAAGGTTCCGATGGCCATCACCACCGTGAGGGCGAGCGGTCCCGCCTCGAAGATGGGGAAGGTGCGGGCGACGAGGTAGACGCCGGCAGCGACCATGGTTGCCGCGTGGATCAGGGCGCTGACGGGGGTGGGGCCCTCCATGGCGTCGGGCAGCCAGACGTGGAGCGGGAACTGGGCAGACTTGCCGACGGCGCCGCAGAAGATCAGGATGCCCACGAGGCTCATGAAGGTCGGATCGAACCGGCCGGCGGCCACCATCTCCTCGATCTGGGTGAACTCCAGTGTGCCCGCCTGGCTGAACAGCAGCAGGATGCCGATCAGCAGGCCGATGTCGCCGAGGCGGGTGACGATGAACGCCTTCTTGGCAGCAGCGGCGGCCTCCGGCTTCTGGTACCAGAAGCCGATCAGCAGGTAGGAGCAGAGCCCCACCAACTCCCAGAAGATGTAGAGGGCGAGCAGGTTGTTCGCGAGCACCAGCCCCAGCATGGACATGCAGAAGAGGGAGATGAAGGCGAAATACCGGCTGTAGCCGGGGTCGCCGTGCATGTAGCCCTGGGAGTAGACGATCACCAGGGAGCTGACAGAGGTGACCACCACCAGCATGATCGCGGTGAGCGGATCGACCAGGATGCCGAGCGGTAGGGCGATGGGCTGTCCTATTGCGTTGGCCAGCGGCAGCCAGTCGAACTGCCTTTCCAGGCGAGCGCCGGAGAGCGCCTCGCCGAAGACGGCTAGGGCGATGGCGAGGGATGCCAGGATGCCGGCCACGGCGACGTAGCCGCTGAGCTGCTTCCACGGCTTGGTCCCGAAGGCGATCAGGCCGAAGGCCGCCAGCGGGAACAGCGGTATCAGCCAGGCATACTCAATCATAAGTTACCACTTCATCAGGTCGATTTCGTCTAGCTGGATCGTCTTCCGATCCCGGTGAATGGCTATCACTATTGCCAACCCCACTGCCGCTTCGGCCGCCGCGACCGTGATTATGAAGACGGCGAAGATCTGCCCGAGCAGGGGCACGGGGGATGCGATGTTGTGGCTCATCCCCACCAGGGTGACGTTCACCCCGTTGAACATAAGCTCTATTGACATAAGGACCGCCACGGCGTTTCGCCTCGCCAGGGCTCCGTACAGCCCTATGGCGAACAGCGCCGCGCCGAGCAGCAGGTAGTGGTCGAGGGCTAGGGTCGGCATCGGCTAGTCCTCCCTCGCGATGAGGATGGCGCCCACGAGGGCAGCGAGCAGCAGCACCGAGGCTATCTCGAAGGGGAGGACGTAGCTGGTGAGCAGCAGTTCCCCTATGGCCAGGGTGGTGGGTTGGTCGGACAGGGTGGCGGCGAGCGGCCAGTTGGTGCCGAGCAGGGCGAAGGCGGCCATCACCAGGAAGGACAGCGCGACCAGGCCTGCCCCCATCCTCTGTCTCCACTGGCCGGCACCGCTTCTCTCCATCTGGCCAGGGGTGAGCATGATGGCGAAGAGCATCAGGATCATGACAGCGCCGGCGTAGATCAGTACCTGGACGCCGGCCAGGAAGTCGGCCCGGGCCACAAGGTAGATGGCGGCCACCGCCAGGAAGGAGAGCACCAGGAAGAGGGCGCTGTGCACCAACCGGCGCGCGGACACCATCCCGATGGCCCCGCCCACGGAGAGGAGGCCGAACGTATAGAAGGCTATGGTTGCAAAGGTCTCTGTCATTGTCCTGTTTCTGCTCCCACTCCTAACGGGAGAGCCGCAGACGATTCCCCTCTCCCATTGGGAGAGGGCTAGGGTGAGGGAGGCGTTCGGTTGTCTACCAGGTTCCCCCCTCACCCCGACCCTCTCCCAGCGGGGAGAGGGAGTTCTATTGTCCCAAGCCGTGGACCCTCGCCCGCTGCTCGTCTACCTCGGGCGTGGCCTCTATGGCTAGCTTCTCCATATCCTGATCGGCCCCCCGGCGGCTGTAAACGGCAAGTTCGCGCTCCTGGGTCATGGTCAGCGCCTCGAAGGGGCACGCCTCCACGCAAAGGCCGCAGAATATGCACTCCAACAGGTTGTACTGGTAGCTCTCCGGGTAGGGGATAGGCTTACCAGTCTCGTCCTTGGCTCGGGTGATCCGGATGATGGACACCGGGCAGGCCTTGGCGCACAGCGAGCAGGCAGTGCAGCGGTACCTCCCTGTGTCGGGATTGACGACCAGGGCAACGCGACCTCGGAAGCCGATGGGCAGTGGGAGGACCTCCTCCGGGTACTGCACCGTCACCGGCCTCTTGAAGGAGTGCTGTAGGGTTGTCTTCAGCCCCTTGGCTATTCCAGATCCGTACATGTTTGTACTCTACCCCGTTACTGCCTGGTAAAGGGCGATGCCGATGCTGGTGAGCACCACGTTGGCGAGGGCGACCGGGACCAGCAGCTTCCAGCAGAAGCCCATCAGTTGGTCCACCCGCAGCCGTGGCAGGGTGGCCCGCAGCCACACCATCACCAGGAACAGCCCGTAGGCTTTCAGAACGAACCATATGTAGGGCGGGAGGATCGGTCCCTGCCAACCGCCCAGGAAAACCGTGGCGGCGATGGCTGCCACGGCGAAGGCGTTCAGATACTCTGCCAGGAAGAAGAGGGCGAAGCGCATCCCGCTGTACTCGGTGTGGAAGCCTGCCACCAGCTCCGACTCCGCCTCGGGGATGTCGAAGGGGGAGCGGTTCACCTCCGCCATGCCGGCGATCAGGTAGATCAGGAAGGCCACAGGCTGCAGCAGCGCGAGCGGCAGGACGGACTGCGCCTCCACCATGTCGACCATCGAGAGGGAGCCCACGATCAGCACCGGCCCCACCAGCGCCAGGACGAGGGGCACCTCGAAGCTGACCATCTGCGCGGCCGCCCTCATCCCGCCGAGCACCGAGAACTTGTTGCCCGAGCCCCACCCCGCCACCACGATGCCGATGGTCGGGATCGCCCCCACGGCGAGCAGGAAAAGGAGGCCGATGTCCAGGTTGGCGATGGCCATCCCGTCGCCGAATGGGATCACGGCGTAGGCGAGCAGGGCCGGGACCAGGGTGATGATGGGGGCCAGGAAGAACACCACGGGGTCGGCGGTGCGGGGGCGGATGTCCTCCTTGAGCATCAGCTTGATAACGTCCGCGAAGGGCTGCATCAGGCCCCATTTCCCGACCCGATTGGGGCCCCAGCGGTCCTGCATGCGGGCGATCACGCGGCGGTCCAGGTAGGTGAGGCTCATCACCACCAGTATAAGGAAGAGCAGCGCGGCAACGACGGCCACGGTGGCCTTTGCCGCGTCCACGGCCCAGTCCGCCAGGAAGCCGCTGAGCAGCCCCGCTACCCAGTCGTTTATGTTGCCGAAGAGTCTGTTTACTGCTTCCATGGATCCTCGCAGGATCGGTGCGCGCAGAGTGAGTGCCAGCAGGCTAGGTCAATAACCCGTCCCTGGGATCGGGGGCGAACCGCCTGCAAGTAAGCGTAGGGCAGGGTCTTGTACCCTGCCGCCTGTTGGCTGGCGACGGAGTTGGTGGTCGAAGGGCAACGTTGCGCGTCCAGGTCCCGTGGGCGGAAGGGGACGAGCCCCTTCCCTACGGGACCTGGACGAGGGGACGGGCGGGCCAGCGGCCCGCGCTCCCGGCAGGCGGCGAAGCCGCCTGCCAACACATACGCGGCAGAGGGTAAATCCTCTTCAGTCCTCAGCATCTCGAAACCCTGCCCATCCCGTTTCTCCGTAGCTAACCATCCCCGTGTCCCAGCGTCTGCCTGTTTCTCCCCGTCACCGGTCAATCTCCCCCAACACGATGTCGAAGCTGCCCAGGATCACGATGGCGTCGGCCACCTTGTGCCCGATCAGGAGGGGCCTCAAGGCGGTGAGGTTGATGAAGCTGGGTGCCCGGATCTTCAGCCGATAGGGGAGCGGCCCGCCATCGCTCACCAGGTAGAAGCCGAGCACCCCCTTGGCGCTCTCCACCTGGGCGTAGGCGTCCCCCTTGGGCGGGCGGAGCACCTTGGGTATCGGCGCCCGCACGTCCCCCCCGGGGAGCTGGTCCAGCGCCTGCTTGACTATCTTCACACTCTCCCGCATCTCCTGGATGCGTACCAGGTAGCGATCGTAGCTGTCTCCCGCTTTGCCGAGCGGCACCTCGAACTGGAACCGATCGTAGAGGGTGTGGCGCTCCACCTTCCGGAGGTCGTAGTTGACGCCGCTGGCTCGCAGGTTTGGTCCCGTCATACTGTAGTTGACGGCTATATCGGGCGGTAGGACTCCTATCTTCCGGGTTCGGGCGAGGAAGATCTCGTTGGTGGAGAGCATCCGCTCGTACTCGTCGATGTTGCGGGGCATCTCCTCCATGAGATCCCGGCAGGCGGGGACGAACTGCTCCGGCAGGTCCCGGCTGACTCCGCCGAAGCGGATGTAGCTGGGGGTCATCCGCTGGCCGGTGGCCATCTCGAACAGGTCCAGGATCTTCTCGCGGTCGCGGAAGGTGTAGACCAGCGGGGTGTAGAAGGCGCCGGCGTCGTTGGCCAGCGACCCGACGGCCATCAGGTGGCTGGCGATTCGGTTCAACTCCACCATGATGACCCGGATGTAGTCCGCCCGCTCCGGGATCTCGATGCCGGCGAGCTTCTCCACCGCGAGGGCCAGGGCCAGGTTGCTTGAGAGGGGCGCGAGGTAGTCCAGCCTGTCGGTGAAGGGGACGCACTGGAGGTAGCTGCGCTCCTCCGAGAGCTTCTCCACGGAGCGGTGCAGGTAGCCCATGACCGGCATCGCATCGACGATGGTCTCTCCCTCCAGCTTCAGGACCAGGCGGAAGACGCCGTGGGTGCTGGGGTGCTGGGGGCCGAAGTTGACCACCATGGTGCCCTCGCTATGGTCCCAGGGGAAGGTGGATATGGTCTGGTCACAGTGCCGGGAGAGTTCGCTCATGGCGCGGCCTCGACTCTCCTCTCCCTCTGAGAGGGGGTCAGGGTGAGGGCTGGTACATGATAGGTATCGCCATGCTGAGTGTGGGGAGAGGCGTCTACCTGTAACAGGAGATCCTTCGCTGCGCTCAGGATGACAGGATGCGGGCTCAGGATGACAGGATGCGGGCTCAGGATGACAGGATGCGGGCTCAGGATGGCAGGATAGGGCCGCTCAGGATGACACAGGGAGGAGGCGCCAGGATGACAGGTGTCAAAACCAGTTTGATCGAGTACTAGTGCTCCGCCAAACTGGTTTCGACATGTAGTGCAGGGCCCTGTGCCCTGCCGTCCAGTTGCCCTGCCTTGCGTCGTTGCCGATGGGTCCGGGTGCGGGTAGAGCAGGTGGTTGTGTGCGGGTACGCCAATGGGTGGCAGGGCACAGGGCCCTGCACTACGGACCGGGAACGGGCAGCGAAGCCGCCTGTCACAATCAGTTTGGTCGAGTACTAGCAGTACTCTGCCACAGTGGTTGTGACATGTGTCATCCTGAGCGATAGCGAAGGATCTCCTGATACAGGTAGCCCCTACGCTTCGCCAATCGTGACGGTCCCTGTCAGCTCCACTGTGTCGGAGGGCTAGCCTGGGAGAGGACCAAAGGGATCCCCTCACCCCGACCCTCTCCCGCGGGGAGAGGGAGTAGGTCGTTGCTCTGGTCATAGGGGGGACCTCCCGGTGGTGGCGAGGCCGGGGGCGGTGCCCTCGTAACCGGGGACCCTGAGGTGGCGGACCAGGACGTAGTCCGGATCGATCTGGAAGTCCTTCCGCAGGGGGTGGCCCGGGAAGTCGTCGTCCAGCAGGATCCTGCGGAGGTCCGGATGGCCGGTGAAGACGATGCCCATGAGGTCGTAGATCTCCCGCTCCTGGAAGTCGGCTCCGGCCCAGAGGGATACCAGGCTAGGGGCCTGGGGCTCATCCTCGTGGGGGAGCCGGCAGCGCAGGACGAGGGGGCAGGCCGAGTCGAGCCGGTAGATGTGGTAGATCAGGTCGAACCGCTTCTGCTTGTCCACCGCGGTTATGCTCATCAGCATCCCGTAGTCCAGGTCGTCCCGGATCGTCCCGCAGATCTCCAACAGCCTGTCCGTCGGGACCACCACCTCCAGACGGTCGTCGAAGGGCCGGTACTCCAGGTCAGGCGCCACGGTGTGCAGCCGTTGCCACGCCTCGGCGAGGCTGCCGGGGAGGATGGGGAACTCCGCGAGGATCTCATCCGTGCGGGTGGGGTCCTCGGTGGATTCCCGCTTTCGCGGGAATGACGGGGATTGGGCGGAGTCCTCGGTGGCGGGCGTGTCCTTGGCGGTGCGTACGTCCTCGGTGGCGCGCGAGTCCTCGGTGGCGGGCGCGTCTTCGGTGCATTCCGGCGGGAGCTTATCCTCGGACATTTCGCCCCCTGTTGAGGTGGTGTTCTCTCTCGATCTTTTTCTGCAGCTTCATCAAGCCATTGAGCAGGGCATCGGGCCTGGGCGGGCAGCCCGGCACGTACACGTCCACCGGCACGAACTGGTCGATGCCCGGCACGGTGCAGTAGGAGCCCTTGTAGGGTCCTCCGGAGGAGGCGCAGCTACCCATGGCGATCACGTACTTGGGCTCCGCCATCTGGTCGTACAGCCGCCGGACGGCCGGGGCCATGCGGGTGGTGACGGTGCCCGCCACGATCATCAGGTCGGCCTGCCGTGGGGAGGGTCGGAACACCTCCGCGCCGAAGCGTGCCAGGTCGAAGCGGGCGGTGCCGGTGGCCACCATCTCGATGGCGCAGCAGGCGAGCCCGAAGCCGAGCGGCCATAGGGAGGACTTGCGCGACCAGTTGATCAGGTCGTCCAGCTTGGCCAGGACGAGGTTGCCCCGCACCTCCTCCGGCAGCTCCTCCGGATCGTGGAACCGGCCGTTCGCGGGCGCGCCGGAGCCGCCCTGGTCGGGGGCGGCCCTCAGCGTGGAGGGGGCTATTCGCGATGGCAGTAGGTTGTATGGGCTCAAGCTGCTCCCCTCAACTACCCGTGGTATCCAGTCGCGAGCCGATACAGCGCTGCCGCAGGATGTAGCGGTTCAGGTCTCGTTCCTTGATGTACAGCTTCCATCCGAGGGCCCTCGCCCTGGGATGGGGAGGGGCGACGTAGAATAGACTCTCGCCCGAGTCGCCGGCCACGTCGCCCTGTTCGCCGTTAGCGACTTCGCGAACTCCCGAGCAGCCTCGACAGCCGCGGGCGTCCCTCTGCACCCGATCGGTCGGGAAGGCCAGGATGCGGAACTCGCCGGTGGGTGACACGGTCTGCTCGCTCCCAGTCATGACAGCAGTCGCAGCCTTCCTCATATCACTTCCACTCCGTTGCCTTACTTCCACTCCAAAGCCCGCTTACGCCAAGCGTAGGCGAGCGCAACCACCAGGAACGCCATGAAGATGACCATCTCTATCAGGGCGAAGAGCCCCAACTGGCGATAGGCCACCGCCCAGGGGATCAGGAACAGTGCCTCCACGTCGAATACCAGGAACACGAGGGCGTAGAGGAAGAACTGGGCCTTGAACTGGACGTTCGCCGGTCCGAAGACGGCGGCGCCGCACTCGTACACATCGTGCTTGTATGGTAGGGGTTTTCTAGGGGCTAGCAGGCGTGCCAGGCCAAGGGGGATCAGCGGGAAAACCACCGCTATGGCCAGGAAAATGGCCACCGGAGCGTAGGACTGTAGCATGACCCGCAACCACCTCGGACGAGTTAGGGCGCCAGGGCTACCGTGAATCGGAACCTACGAGAGCCGCTGGGACGCTGCTAGGAGGCAGAGGCCACGGGGACTGCTGAGGCGGGGAACCCATGGGGAAGGCTGTGGCCAAGCTCTAGCAGCAGACCACAAGCAATCATCGCCCTCTTGGGGCTCCCTCCGGCAGCAGTCGTCACTGCCAAGGCATCACCACCCCTATCCAGACCAAGTATAGCACTCGAGACCCATGCCGTCACCCATTGGGACTATGAGACTTTCAGCAGCGTTCGTATGAGCGGCGATGTATAGCTCAACGAGGTAGTGGAAGCAACAATTGTGCCAGTGGTGGGGGCTGGCGGGGGCGGGTGGCTTCATGCCCCCGTGCCAGGCTTTTCACTCTTGCTCTGCCAGGCATGCGAGGTGGTGAGTTGCTCCTAGGGCGGCTGTGCTGGAAGCTCGGGTGACGTCTGTAGACGCAGTGTAAGTGGAGTGGTACGATGGGATCAACAATAATGCTCTACGCGGTGGTGGTCTAGCGTGGCGCCTCTCTGTTCGACGGTCGGCCTTCGTGGTCGAAGGTGGTGCGGGCATGAAGCAAGCGAGGGCCGGGGTTGGCGGCCGGAGGTAGTTTAGATTACCGTAATTTGGTAAAATACGATTTACCAAATTACGATTGGCTTATGTGCTCGGAGTTGATCTCTATGGTTGGCTTGATAGATCGGGAACGGGAAGCCGCAAAGCTGTCTGAACTCTGGGATCGCCAAGGCCCCGTGTTGGGGGTGTTGTACGGGAGGCGGAGGCTAGGGAAGACCTTCTTTCTTCAGCACTTCTTGCAGGGCCGCCGAGGCATCTACTTCCTTGCAGCCGACTCCACCTCAACCGAGAATCTCGCTGAACTGCTGGATCAGATCAGAGGCACCTTTCCGGACAGACAGGATGCTACGCCGGCGAACTACCCTTCCTGGAGGTCGGCTCTCCGATTGCTTTGCGATGTAGCGGCACAAGAGCCGATGCTGGTGGTTCTCGATGAGTTCGGCTACCTGGTCAAGGCAGATCCCGCGATCCCCTCGATCCTCCAGGCCATTTGGGATCGGGAGGCTCGACCTACCAGCATCAAGCTGATGCTGTGCGGATCGGAACTGGGGGTGATGTCCGGTCTGGACGAGTATGGTCAGCCTCTGCACGGCCGCTTCGATTGGGTGCACCGATACACGCCGTTGGACTATTTCGACGCGGCGAGGTTCATTGCCGCCGCGGCCGCCGAAGCCTCAGTTCCAGCATACTCTGCCCGAGACATGCTCATGGCCTACGGTATCTATGGAGGCGCGGGGCGGTACCTGGCTGCCATCGATCCGAGGGTGCCCCTCTCGCAGAACATCACCTCTCAGCTTCTCGATCCGGACGGTATCTTCCATAACGAGGGCGTGAACCTTCTTCGCCAGGAGCGGGAGATCCGTGACCTGGCTGGCTACAACACCGTCGTATCCTCCGTGGCGGGAGGGGCCACCGATTGGGGGGATATCGTCAACCGGTCAGGGGTGGAGAGGAATCTTCTATACGCCTACCTGGAGCGTCTACAGCAGCTGGGCTGGCTTATGCAGGAGCGCCCGTTCGCGGAGCGTGGCAGGCGGAGCATCTACCGACTTGCCGACAACATGCTCAAGGCCTGGTACCGTTATGTCTTTCGGCAGCGAAGCGTCCTGCAGGTGCTGCATCCGGAGGAGGCTTGGAGGCGGCTGGTGGAGCCCGACCTGCCCGACTACATGGGCTTTCAGGTATTCGAAACGGTCTGCCACCAACATCTCAGGCGCTTTCACTCCCTTTACTCCCTGCCAGCGATCATGGACTTGGGACGTTGGTGGGACAGGCGACACGAGAACGAGATAGACCTGGTAGCTCGTCTAGCCGATGGCTCCCATCTGTTCGGAGAGTGCAAGTGGGCATCGTCTCCGGTAAGCATCCATGAGCTGAACAGACTCGTTCGAAGGGTCGATGCACTGCCGCATCTCGAGTGGAAGCGGTCGCCGCGGTACGCCCTGTTCTCGGCGGGCGAGTTCGACCCATTCCTGGTAGAGGTTGCTCGGCGGGAGGGTGTGCTGCTCATCGGTGCGAAGGAGCTGTTGCCTCCGGATCGACTGGCTGGATAGCGTCGCTTCAACCTCACCGTGCGACGATCGTAGACGGCGATGGCGAGCGGTGATATGATCCCATCTACAACAAACTACTCCTTTCCCCATTCGCGAGCGACTTCGCCGAATCCCTCCGATCCTGTTCTTCGTGCCTACCAAGGGGTGGGCGCTGGCTCTGTATCCTTGGTTCAGGGTGCTCGCGAAGGCGGTTGAGACCCGAACCTCAGTCAGGAGGTGCAGGATGCCCAATCCCGAGGAGTACCGACGCGTCTGTAGGGTCGTGGAGCTGTTGCTCAGGATTACGCAACAGCCCCGCCGCTGGACTCGGCGCGACCTCGCTGCCCTGTACGAGGTGAGCGAGAAGCAGATGGACAAGGACCTGTACCTTATCCGGCACGGTCTGCGAATGCCGCTGTGCTACGTGCCCCAGGGCTACTACTTCGAGCGGATTGCCACGCTGCCCAGCCTCACGCTCACACTTCCGGAGGCGCTGTCGCTGCTGCTTGCGGCGAGGCTCGGTCAGCAGATGCCCGGGGTGTCGCGTGCCGATCTCTCGGCGGCGATAGCGTGGGTGGAGGCGATGCTGCCTGCGGAGCTTCTCCCTCTCGTTGGCGCTTTGAATTTCCGAGCCGGCGAGGAAGCGGAGCGGAGCACCCTCCTGGCCGACCTTCAGTTGGCCATCGCTGACCGCGCCTGCCTTCGGCTGCTGTATCGGAGCGCATCCAGGGGATCCCCTGTCGAGGGCGGGGAGGATGCCCCCGATTGCGGGGGGAACGGTGGCCGATCCAGGGAACGGACAGTCGATCCCTATACGCTGTTGCCCCACCTGAAGTCCTGGTACCTCGTCGGGATGTGCCACCTACGGGGCGGGGTGAGGACCTTCAAGGTCGATCGCATCCAGGGACTGTCGCGGACTGGAAAGCGTTTCGTGTTTCCCGCGGACTTCGACCTGGAGGAGTATCTTGGGCATGCCTGGGGGCTTCTGCGGGGCGAGGCGGGGGAACCCGAGGAGGTGGTGCTGGAGTTTGAGGCGGGAACCGGTCGTTGGGTTCGGGACGAGGAGTGGCACCCCAGCCAGCGTGTGGAGGAGCTACCGAATGGTCGGGTGAGGCTGACCTATTGGGCAGGCATCACCTCGGAGTTGCGCCGTTGGGTGTTGGGGTTTGGGCGGCAGGTGCGGGTGGTGAGGCCGGAGTGGCTCGCGGAGTGGGTGCTGGAGGAGGCGCGAGGGGTGGTGGAGGGATGACTTTAGGGGAGGCTAGGTCCCTCGGGTTCGAACTCATCGTCGTGTCTCCCGGATCCGGTGGATCTCCTTAACAGGATCCCACTCGGTGTCCTGATCCTGGCGGGCCAGTCGGTCCTGGGTTTCAATGGCTCGTAGAACGCGGGGATTCTCCCATCGATGCAACTCTGTGTGCTGACGAAGGTAGAACTCGATAGTCTCGCGCAGCAACTCGCTACGCGAGCGCCGCCGGCGCTTGGCAATGTAATCGAGGTCCTGGAGCAATTCATCAGGCAGGGAAATGCTCACCCTGGGCATGGGTTTCTCCAGCAGCGCCTACAAGAGAAATGGCGACGGCCAGCTTTCAGTATCCTTCAACGGATCGTTTGATACCAGGGGTCAGATCACGACAACGTAATACTTTCAGTCTCCTTCAGCGGAGATGAAGCCAGGTATTCCTGCGCTCAGCCGGGCAATCTGCGGCGACTGTTATCTCTACGAAGGCACGTATTTCGTGTTGCGGTCCAGAACAGAGCAGTGGCCGTGTCAAGCTGGCTGAGCACGTATAGCAGGCGCTAGCTTCAGATGCAATTTTACCAGGATACGTGTGCCAGCGCGACGGCGGGCCGGGGCAACGGGAAATGCGTCAATTGCGTCGGTGTTGATGAGCCGAGGAGTGCGGCCTCCAATTCGCTCGGACGGCGACTGTTGGCAGGATCCGGAATTCGCCTCGCACGAGACGAGTGAGGACCGAGCCTGTCAGCCGGATAGGTATTGGATGGGGGCTCGTGAATGGCCTCCGCAGCCCGACCACAATCGGTGGACTCACATAGAAGCTCACCTGCAGGGAGAAGCTGCGGGCTGGAACCTGTGGATTTGAGGCTCCAGATCGGTATATTGACAGTCGAACAACTACTAGATAGTATTGCTTTTTCACAACAACTTAATACGGCTATGCAGCCTTCCTCGCTGTGTGCAAGATCATTTCCCAGTACTTGGCCAATGTGCGGCGTGTCTGATTAAGACGTGGCTAGCCAAGTGCTGACAGACGTGATCGTGGAATATTGTGTTTGGCCTGCCATGATGGAATGGATAGGAGGAGACGAATGGCGGCAATGCGTCGGAACGCGGTTCCTGCCAACCACAGCCTAAGCATGTATCCATAAGAATGGCACGTTTCCCGTCCCGCCGCGCCCGCTGGCCGTAAGGCCTCGGCTCCCGGCACTTATGGATACATGCTTAGTCATCCCAATCTACCTAGACACCAATGCTCTCCTTGATCTTCTCGCGTCGTTGGAAGGAGGGTTTTCCGTAGTTGAGAAGGTGACAACGCGAAGCGCGACAAGCCGATCATCAGAGGGGGCCATCCGTGCTGAGGGTGGCACCGAATTCGGCATTCCCAATGTCTTAAACCTGCTTAAGATCAATGTTGGGGCGTCGGTTGGAGGGAAGCGGGAGAAGCAGTCAGGAGAAGAAAGAGAAACTGAGCGCTATCACACATATGGGTCCCTGCTCTATCGTCTGAGAGCCAGCCTCGACGAACAGGGGTTAATCAAGCGGTTCGACGGAACGGACGAGAGTTGGGACAGTATCCAGCCTTCGGACTTCGTTGAACTCCGTGGTGTCTTCAATCCGAATCCGCTTGCAGACTACTTAAGAGCCGTGAAACGGGACTCGGCTGCAAAGAGTGTTGA
>DIXP01000007.1 GCA_002436065.1 Chloroflexi bacterium UBA6077 | reverse complement strand
ACGGCGTCGATGATCTTGACGTAGCCGGTGCAGCGGCAGAGGTTGCCGCGGAGGGCTCGTTTGATCTCGTCCTTGGAGGGATTGAGGTTCTTATCGAGGAGGTCCTTGGTGGCCATGATCATGCCTGGGGTGCAGAAGCCGCACTGGATGGCCCCTGAGAGGACGAAAGCCTCCTGGATGAGGTGGGGGTTATCGGGGGTGCCGAGACCCTCGATGGAGATGACCTCAGCCCCATCGAGGTCTGCGACCTTTGAGAGGCAGGACCTGACGGCGCGACCGTTGACGATGACGGTACAGGAGCCGCACTGGCCCTTGCGGTCGCAGGACTGCTTGGTGCCCGTGAGACCGAGATTGTCGCGGAGCAGGTCCAGCAGCACCATCTCTGGACCCGCAACGACCTGCTTTGGAAGGCCGTTGATCTTGAGGTGTACCTTGTTCATGCTCCCTCCTCGTGATCGGAATGGCTGTTGGGATGACTGAATAGGTTGTCGGTTTCGCGACTATCTTATTGTGATGAATGTAGTAGAACAAATATTACAATAGGTCGAATCAAAGCCTGCGGGTCGCTCTGGATGGACTGCTTAGGATTGCCGCGGGACTCGGGGTGGACTCGAGTCGCCCTACCAGGGACTCACCTGTGGGTATTCGTGGTACGTTTGTTCTCCAAGGCTTGTTGGTACTGATCCGGGGTGTTCAGATTCCACAGCACCTCGGGAGTGCTGAAAGGGACTTCGACGATCGCTTCCCTGTGACGAAGTATCACCTCTCGAAGTCCCTGTTGCTCCTCGGACAGGTTGAGAAGCTCCTGTCGCAGGGTGATGGAGAAGACCGGTGGATGGCCCCATTTGCCCTGGTAGACGGGAATAGAGATCAGAGCGTGTGCTTCGAAGTGATCGGAGATCAGCTGGGCGATGGTCTCTGCACTGCGAGGCTGGTCCGCTGCCTGTATGAGGACTGCATCTACCTCCGCGGTCAGCGCTTCTGCTCCAGCTCGGATGGATGTCGTCTTGCCCTCGGTGTAGCGGCGGTTCTCGACCATGGTCGTCTCGGGGCAATTCTGGAGAGCCGCCCCGACCTCTGCCGCACGGTGGCCCAGGACGACGACGATGGGGTGGATCCCTGCCATGGCCAGCTGCCGAACCTGGTAGGTGATGAGAGTCTCTCCATCCCAGGGCAACAGAGCCTTGGATTGGCCCATCCTACGGGATTCCCCTGCTGCCAGGATGACTGCGGCTGCTCGCTTGCTCATTCTGGATTGCCCCATTAGCTCATGTCTGGGAAGACCCGACAGGTTCCACGAAGACGTCCATGATCCCTCCGCAGACGGCACCCTCATTTGTTACGACTTCGGAGGTTAGTTCTACGCGAACCATGCGTGGCTCGCCCACTAGAAGTACCTCTTTGGCAACCTTCCACACCTCGTGCTCACCGTACCCCCCTCCGATGGTTCCAAGCACGGTGCCATCCTGAGTGACCGCCATCTTGGCTCCAAGCTCACGAGGGGTTGAGCCCTTTGCCCTGACGATGGTGGCCAGGGCCACCTTCTCTCCCAGATCCCGCCGCCGGGCTATCTGGCGAAACAGTTCGAGCATCCTCATTGCCTCCTGACCGCGGGTTCTTGCCGGAACCCACGGCTCATCACCGTGCTTGCCTGGTCGCTAGCTTCATAGAAGAAGGATGGGGAGTTCCACAACGCCGCAAGTGGACGATCTCAGCCAGGATGCTCAAGGCGATCTCGGCGGGGGTCTCCGCGGCGATATCGAGGCCGATGGGCGAGTACACCTGGTCCAGTTGCTTCTGGGGAACGCCGGACTCGCGCATGCGATCCATTATGGTCTTCACCTTCTTGGAGCTGCCGATCATGCCAATGTAGGCCGCGTGAGACTCCAGGACCGCTCGTAGCGCTGCCTCGTCGTTGGCGTGTCCTCGGGTCACGATTACCACATAGCTGCTGCTGTTCACGGGTATCCTGCCAGCAAGGACCTCGCCGAAATCTCCGGCGATCACCTGGTCGGCGTCGGGGAATCGCTCTCGGTTGGCGAAGTCGGGGCGGTCGTCCACGACCGCAACTCGGAAGCCAAGAGACTTGCCCATCGTGC
The DNA here is from genome assembly GCA_002436065.1 of Chloroflexi bacterium UBA6077. Lineage (GTDB taxonomy): Bacteria > Chloroflexota > UBA6077 > UBA6077 > UBA6077 > UBA6077. The sequence goes on along the minus strand of DIXP01000007.1, from coordinate 21,082 downwards.
ACAGTGGCACAGCGATGTGTCCGCCGCCCGCTATCAGGAGGGTGGGGGCAGGCACCAAGAACTCCAGGAACAGCTCCAGCTCGGGCACTGCCACATTGAGCCGCGCCTGTTCCTTCGGGGACAGGGGGTAGGGGATGAGGTGCGGAGTTGTGGCTTCCCCCATTGTGCTCATGAGGTTGTTCGCTATTTGCCTGTCGATGGAGGCTGATCCAAGGGTACCCAGGATCTCGCCGTCTTGGGTCACCACCAGCTTGCGTCCGAGCACGCTTGTATCCGCTGCCGGAGGGCCGATCACCGTCGCCACGGCGACGACCCCACCCGCATTCAGTCCTCTGATCACCTCAGCGATGAAGTCAGCCACGCTCAGAAACCCCCATGTCAACCTTGAATTACCGCCCTTAGAACATCCAACTCAGACAGCGCTTGGTAGTCCGCCAAATTGATTTTGCCAGCTGCTGTCATGCTCAACGTGGCGAGAGGCGTCTACCTGTAACAGGAGATCCTTCGCTAATCGCTCAGGATGACAGTGTGTAGCGTGCTCAGGATGATAGGTGTCGAAACCAGTTTGGCCGAGCACTGGGCTCACTGCCAGCCTACAGGATGGCGGGAGGCCGGGTCAATTGAGTGAACTCTGCGGCTTCCCCAACTGCATGAGAACCGCCTCCACGAAGCCTTCTGGCCGTCGGCAGATCATGTGGCTGAGACCGCCTCCACATTGTTGTTGGACATAATGTTGGAGGATCTGCTGGGCCGTCGCGTAAACCGAGACCATCTCGAGGGTCCATTCGCTGTGATGCTGTTCAAGATGGACGAAGAACCGCTCGCCCCATCCTGCCAATCGAGGAGCGAAGCTATCTTGGCGAGCGAGGAAAGCCTGCTCCAGGGAATCCATCAGTGCGGTGAAGACCATGTAGTCCTGGAGTCCGTATATCACAGGGAGAGCCCTCCGGAGATCTCTGCCATGGCCCGCAATGCCGCGTCGATATCCTCCTCCGTGGTGGAGTACCCAAGGCTGAAGCGGACTGCCCCGGTGGAGATGGTTCCCAAGTCGGTGTGAACCAGTGGAGCGCAGTGGAGGCCCGTGCGAACGGCAATACCGTAATCGCCGTCGAGAATCGTGCCAACATCGGTGGGGTTCAGCCCCTGGACGTTGCAGAGGATGAGGGGCACATGGCTGTCCCCGGGAGGCGAGCCGTACAGGGTCACTCTCGGGAGAGAGGCCAGGCCCTCACGGAATCGCTTGAGCAGAGCCATCTCCTGCAGTCGCAGGGTAGCCAAGCCCTGCTCAAGCAGGTAGTCGAGCCCTGCTGACAGACCGATTATCCCCATCAGATTGAGGGTGCCCGCCTCCAGGCGGTGCGGGAAGGTAGCGGTGTGGCGTGGGTTCTGGGAATCGACCCCCGTGCCACCGAATCGGGTTGGCTCTATCCGCAGATCGGGTGAGCACACGAGGCCGCCGGTACCGGTTGGTCCCAGCAGCGATTTGTGTCCCGTGAAGGCGATGGCGCTGACTCCCCAACCGCCCATGTCGATGGGTACCTGGCCGGCGCTTTGGGCTGTATCGATCAGGAGAGGCACGCCCCGCTCCGAGCAGACGCGGGCGATCTCCCTGACTGGCTGCACGGTTCCCAGGACGTTGGAGGCGTGGGTGACGGCCACCAGCCTGGTGTTGAGACGGATTGCACTGGCTATCTCCTGAGGGTCCACGAAACCCTGGTTGTCGAAGGGGACGAGATCGTACTCGATCCACCCACGCTCCCGGAGGTGGAAGAGAGGACGGAGCACGGAGTTGTGTTCCAGTCTCGTGGAGACCACGTGATCCCCCGGCCCGACCATTCCCTGAATGGCCAGGTTTAAGGCGTCGGTGGCGTTGGAGGCGAAGACCACGCGATCGGGGTCGGGGGCTCCGAAAAAGCTGGCCAGCTTGAGCCGCGTTTCGGCTACCAGATGCTCGGCCTCGACGGCCAGATCGTAGCTCCCCCGTCCCGGAGATACCCCCAGCCGACCGTAGGTCTCCACCATGCGATCGAAAACCCTACCAGGCTTGGGAAAGGTGGTGGCTGCGTTGTCCAGATATATAACTCGGTCGCTCATCTTGCTGATCCCTAGATGCAACTCTTGGGATTGGGGAGCCCGGCAAGGCGCCGGGCTCCCAGCTTGATTCCGCCGGGGAACAGAGCTTCCAGTTCCAGCAGAGTCAGCCCTGTTCCCTCTTTCAGCTGCTTGTTTAAGGGAGCCCGCCCGTAATGTTTGTAGTATCCTCTTAGGAAACGCATCACCCTCCAGTGGACCTCGCCCACCGCCTCAAGCCCGCATTCCCCTGCCAGAGCTGTGGCCAACTCCTCACTCCAGTCGTTTGGGTCCCATAGGAACCCTTCACCGTCGAAGAGGACCGTGCGTCCTGCTATGGCACGGTACACGCGGCTTACATCACCTGGCCGTATGGCGAGGTCCATCTGTTCCATCACTTCGATTACCCTTTGGCGAGAGCCGCCTTGATCTTCACCGGCGCGGCAGGAAGATCCTTTATCCAGATCCCGCAGGCGTCATGGATCGCGTTGATGACTGCCGGAGCTGTGGGAACCATCGTCATCTCGCCGATGCCGGTGGCACCCTTGGGTCCGTTCGGCTTTGGGGTCTCCCTCAAAACGAGCTCCACATCGAAGGCGGTGCGTGTGGTGGGGAACTTGAAGGTGACCCAATCCTTGGTCTGGCCGGCCACGAACTCCTCGCGCAGGGCCCATCCGACGCCCTGGTCCATGCCGCCCTCCAGTTGGCCTTCCAGATTCAGCGGGTTGATGATCGTTCCCGCATCGGCTGCCGAGGTCATCTTGAGTACCTTCACGTCGCCGGTCTCGGTGTTGACCTCGATTTCGGCCAGTTGCAGGGCGTGGATCTGACTGTGGAAGGTAGGTCCCTGGCCGGTCTTTGGGTCCATGCCACCCAGGTCGGGGTTCTTCTTCGTCCCGATGTATCGGGTTGGCTTTCCAGCGTCCTTCAGTGCCTCATAGCCGTTGGCGCCGGTCTCGGCCATCGCGCTCTTCAACTGTTCCAGGGCGAGCATCAGTGCCCCACCCATCATGAATGTGATCCGACTGCCAGCAGCGGGCCCACTGGAGGTGGTGCGGTCGGTGTCCCTGACCACCAGCCGGACCTTGCTCAGGGGGATACTCAGGGTATCGGCGGTGAGCTGGGTGAGCATGGAGTCGTTGCCCTCGCCGGGGTCGGCCACCGCGGCGTAGATGGTGACTCCGTCGTCGGGGTCCATCTCCACGGCGACCGTGGCAATATCAGAGGACCCGCCGACACCGAAAGAGCCGGCTGCAAGGCCAACACCTCGCCGGACGGCGCCGCTCCGATGTGGGGCCGCTTCGCGCAAGGCTCGTTCGTAATGAGGCTTGATGGCGTCGCACAGCTCCGGGAAGGGCCATTGGTCAACTGCCGGTCCTGTGGACTTCTGCTGGCCAACCGATAGCGAGTTGCGCCTTCGGAACTCTAGGGGATCGATGCCCATCTTCTCAGCCAGCATATTCATGGCACATTCGAGGGCGAAGTGCTGTTGAGGTGGTCCGGCTCCCCTGGCTGCGCTGCCGTAAGGATTGTTGGTGTACACCAAGTGGCCGACGGCCCTGACGTTGGGGATGTGGTAGGAACCGCACATCATCCAGATAGCTCGGTTCACCATCGTCTTTCCGGCAGCGGTGTAGGCGCCGTTGTCCACATAGTAATCCATCTCGAGAGCGGTCAGCTTGGCCTCGGCATCGCAGGCGAGCTTGATGCTCATGTCGAATGGGTGGCGCTTGGGTGTTAGCGCCATAGACTCGGCCAGACTGGGTATGTACCTGACGGGCTTGCGGAAGTGCAGGGCGGCTGCCGCTGCTATCCCCTCGGAGGTGATCTCCAGCTTGATACCGAACTGGCCGCCTACGAACGCCTCCTCGTAGCGCATGTTCTCCCATCCGAGGGCATCCTGGAGCATGGAGAGGTGCTTGTGAATGTTGATGCTGCGGCCGACGACCACGAGCTGCGCGTCCTCCCCCTCTCCCTCCCAGTAGGCGACGCTTGCCTCCGGTTCCATGGGGGCTTGGTGGTTGCGTTGGGTTGTGAAGCGTTCTTCGACGACGGCGGCTGCTTCGGCGAGGGCCTTGTTGGCATCCCCCTTGACCAGTGGCTGCTTGTAGCAGAGGTTGGGGGAGTCGGAATGGATCCTGATGGCGCCCTCGGCAATGGCATCGTGAGGCGACAGGAGGGCTGGTAGAAGTTCGTAGTCCACGACGACGGCCTCTGCCGCCGCAACGGCCTGCTCACGCGTCTCCGCCACCACTATAGCCACCGGATCGCCGATGCTGCGGACACGATCCTCGCACAGGAGGGGGCGGTCCGAGACGAAAAGGGTGAGTCGATTGGTGCCCTTGATGTCCTTGGCCGTCATGACACCGAGGATCCCTGGCATGGACTCGGCCGCCGATGAGTCGATGCCCTTGATGAGGGCGTGAGGGTGAGGGCTACGGACGGCGGCGACCTCGAGGGATCCTGGGATCATGATATCTGCGGAGAAGTCGGCGACACCGCAGGCCTTGAGCATGGATGAAGGGCGAGGGTGGGAGACCCCCATGACGGGGCCGTTGGGGTCTGGTCGGACCTGGTCTGGTGTGGACTCGCCACGGAGGAACTTAGCCGCGAGCTTGACGGCCTCGATGATCTTGACGTAGCCGGTGCAGCGGCAGAGGTTGCCGCGGAGGGCTCGCTTGATCTCGTCCGTGGAGGGGTTGAGGTTCTTATCGAGGAGGGTCTTGGTGGCCATGATCATGCCTGGGGTGCAGAAGCCGCACTGGATGGCGCCCGAGAGGACGAAAGCCTCCTGGATGAGGTGGGGGTTATCCGGGGTGCCGAGCCCCTCGACCGTGATGACCTCAGCCCCATCGAGGTCTGCGACCTTTGAGAGGCAGGACCTGACGGCGCGACCGTTGACGATGACGGTACAGGAGCCGCACTGGCCCTTGCGGTCGCAGGACTGCTTGGTGCCTGTGAGACCGAGATTGTCGCGGAGCAGGTCCAGCAGCACCATCTCTGGACCCGCAACGACCTGCTTTGGAAGGCCGTTGATCTTGAGGTGTACCTTCTTCATTGTCCCCTCTTTCAGGATGTAGGTGGTGTTGGGCGTTAAGCCTCGCTGCATCCTGGCATTTCCCTGGCTTCAGCTCGCCGGTGTTGCTCTTTCTCCAGCAGGTATTCCCACCCCAGGTAGCCATGACACCCCGGTCTGGGCCAACGCGCTTGCGTCCGCACCAGGATGCGCGCCTGCTCCAACCAGGATCTAGGATTGAGAATAGCGTGACGAATGCAATAGTACAATCATGACAAGCTGCTGGCAAGGGTCACCGCCGCCGGTAGCTACCGTCCGAGGTTATGACAGGGTCAACGCACTCGATGGCTCTGCCAGCGGTGGTTGCGCGGCGCCTGGGTGTGGGGCAAGCATTCATCCCCCGGCGCGGCTGGTGGGGAGAGTCTCAGCTCTTTCCCAGCGCAACGGGCTCAGCGCTCCTGGACTCTTGCATTTGAGGTGGGCACTGAAGGCCCGATGCTTCAGGATAGCGCTTCGGGCTCTCTGGGATGAGGTGTACAGCACAGCTAGGGACTGCCAGACGGCATCGTTCCCCCTGACTGGGTCCCCATCGTTCCCACCACCAAACCGGTGCCAGCACCCTCAGCATCGGGTTGTCTTGGCTACCGAGGGCTACGTCGACGGAGTAGAGATGTCCCTGATTGGAGATAGCGGTGACAAACCCGGTAATCCACTCCTCGTGAACGTCGGCCTGCTCTCCTTCTCTTAGGAAGCGGGCGTACTCCGAGCGGATGATGGCGAGCACTCTCGTTCCGACGGCCAGATCCTTTATGGCGCTGCGGAGTCGAGCAGGACCGATTTGCACCCAACACTCCCCGCGATCGCTCTCCACCACCTCTCCGGCCAGCACATTTCGAACGCCGGTCAGTCTGGCTACCTCCAGGGTGGCTGGTTCCCGAAACAGCTTGGCCGTGGGCCCCATCTGCAGCACCCTGCCTTCGTTCAGGATGGCTACCTCCTGTGCGAGAACGTGGGTCTCCGCAACCCCGTGGGTGACGAAGATGATCCCCGTCTGCAACTCCCGGTGTACCTGTCCCAGGTCGGAGCGCAACGCGTCCCTGAGGGGCGCGTCCAGGGCGGAGAAAGGCTCGTCAAGGAGGAGTAGATCGGGCTTCACGGCTAGGGCTCGTGCGAGAGCGACGCGCTGGCTTTGCCCGCCCGACAGATCCCTTGGCCGGCGCTTCTCCAACCCCGTTAGACGGAGCATCTCTATAAGAGAGGCTACCTCGCGCTGGCGAGAGGATGAGCCGTGGGTCCGAAGACCAAAGGCGATGTTATCCGCCACCGTCATGTGCGGGAAGAGGGCGTAGTCCTGGGGAACATACCCGATCCTTCGTCGCTGGGGCGGCAGGTCGATGCCACGGGCGCTGTCGTAGAGGGTATTCCCCGTCACGATGATTCGACCAGAGTCTGGCCGGACGATGCCGGCGACACACTGCAGGGTCAAGGATTTGCCTGCCCCCGAGGGACCGAAGAGAACGAGGATGCCTGCCTTCGATGTGAGGCTCACCCGGAGGGTGAAACCGGGAAGCAGCTTCTGAATGTCGATATCAATTCCCATGGATGGGCCCCCCTAAGGTACGCGTGGCAGCCCTGAGCACGACCAGGGCTGCCACGGAAAGCACGACCAGCAGCATCGCCAGGGTGAGCGCCGCCCACAGGTCCGACTCCATGGCCATGTAGACCGCCAACGGCATCGTCTGAGTGCGCCCTGGAAAGTTGCCGGCAAACATGATGGTCGCGCCGAACTCCCCCAGAGCCCTGGCCCAGGTCATTATGGCGCCACTCAGCAAGCTGGGTAGGGCGAGCGGGATCGTGACCCGCCAGAAGATCCTGGTGTTGCTCTCGCCCAGGGTTGCCGCGACGCGCTCCAGTTGGGGGTCGACGGACTCGAATCCCGCCCGCGCCGAGCGGATGTAGAATGGTCCCGCCACGAACGCCTGAGCCAGGAGGACCGCGGTGGTACTGAACGCTACCTCCATCCCAGCACCGCTCAATACGGGTCCGAGAAGCCCGTTTCTGCCAAACAGCAGCAGCAGCGAGAGGCCGGCAACGGCCGGGGGCAGCACCATGGGCAGGTCCACCAACGTGTCCAAGACCCGCCGGCCGGGGAAGTTGTAGCGGGCCATCAGATACGCCATGGGGGTTCCAAGCGCGATCACGAGGGCGAGACTCCCCAGGGTGGTGGTGAGGCTCAGTCCCAGGGCCTGGCCGACGACGGGACTCGCCAGGGCCTCCAACCACCTCCCGCTGGGTAGGGTTCGCCAGGCCAGGGCCACTAGTGGCCCGATCAGGAAGAGCGAGGGGACCACCGACAGGGCAATCAAGCCCCGGGGGGTTCCCCTCTGCCGGCCGGTCTTCGCCAAAGGCGAACTCAGCATTTCGCTCGTCCCTATCGTGCGGGCGCGAAGTTGTACTTCTTCATCACCTGCTGCCCATCGTTGGACAGCAGGTATTGGACAAATGCCTGCCCCAACTCCTTCTCCTTGGCGTCTCTCGTCGGTGCTATGGGATATTGAGCGATGACGTTGTAAGCGTCCGGCACCTCGATCATCCTCACATCAGGGGCTACCTTGGTTGTCACATCGGTGCTGTAAACCACACCGGCATCCCCTTCCCCGAGTTGAACCTTGGCAACCACCTGCTTGACATCGGTTTCCTGTGAGATGACGTTCTTCATGAACTTCTCTTTGAAACCGGCGTCGTAGGCCGGATCGGTGCTCATCTTATCCAGCATCTGGAGCATGTACCCGCCAACAGGGACATTCGGACCCGCGGCGACGATCTTCAGGCCCTCCCTGGCCAGATCCTGGAGCTTCTCGATCTTACCTGGATTGGCCTTGGGGGTTATCACCACCAGCCGGTTCTTGGCGAATGTGGAGGGTGTCGCCGTCACAAGACCTGCTTTCACCAGGGTGTTCATCTCGGTCTCGTTGGCCGAGGCGAAGACGTCCGCCCTTGCTCCCTGCTCGATCTGGGCCCGTAGCTGGTTGGACCCGCCGAAGTTGTAGGTGACCTTTGCGCCGCCCGCTTTGGCTGAGAAGCCGGTTGCCATCTCGTTGAAGGATTCCGTCAGAGATGCTGCCGCGAAAACCATCAACTCCTTGGAGCTGCTGCCCTCGGTTGGCGCGACGGGGCTGGTCGCGGCCGGCTTTGCTGCCGCGGTCGGGGCTGCCGGTGACGCTGTGGTCGCTGCTGGAGCTTTGGTTGCCGCTGGAGATGTGAGTGCCGCCGGGGCCGTGGTCGCTGCCGCGGGTTTGGCTGCCGTCGTTGCCGTTGGGCTAGGCGCAGCGGTCCCGGCGCAGCCGGCCAGAATGAGCGCCGAGAGCATTAGGGCAGAGACGAGTCGAAGTCCACGCATTATTCCTACCTTCTCCATTCTACTCCCAGCCCCGCCATGTATGCCAGCGAGTCTATCCGGAGGTCTGCCGTTACTGCTGAAGGTGCGATCCGGAGCGGAGGAGCGGAATGTGGGCGCGGACAACCAACAACAAGTCACATTCCCTTGATGGCAAGAGAATCGACTTGTGAGGCGCGGAACCCATCTCCTTTCCAAGCACGCGGAGGCAGGGTCGTTTCCTCCCCTACCCGAGAACGCGACAGTAGTCGCGAACCGCCGTTTCGGCGAACGGCCTCCAGCGCCCATAGGCTGGCACCCTTAGGGCGGAAGGCTCGGAGATGATCCTATTCAATTGTGCTTCATGTTACGGTACAATTAGTACAATGTCAACGCGTTCCCCAGTATGGGGTGTTCGTCACGATCAGCTGGCTCAAGGGCTTCCCGGAAACGTGACGGCCCCCCGGTCCACCTACCCTGTCATTGCGCTTTCCCGTTGGCCAGAGCCGTCTTGATCTTGTCCGGCGTCGCCGGAAGATCGTGGATCCAGATGCCGCAGGCGTTGTGGATCGCGTTGACGATCGCCGGTGCCGTAGGAGCCATAGTCATCTCACCGATGCCCGTCGCACCCTTGGGTCCATTCGGCCGTGGGGTTTCCTTCAGGATTATCTCCATGTCGAAGGCTGTCCGCATCGTCGGGAACTTGAATGTGATCCAGTCTTTGCTCTGCCCGGCGATGAACTGCTCGCGCAGGGTCCATCCGACCCCCTGGTCCATGCCGCCCTCAAGCTGACCTTCGACGTTGAGCGGATTGATGATCGTCCCTGCGTCGGCCGCAGAGGTCATCTTGAGCACCTTGACCTCGCCGGTCTCGGTGTTGACCTCCACCTCGGCCATCTGGATGGCGTGGATCTGGGAGTGGAAGGTCGGCCCCTGGCCGGTCTTCGGGTCCATAGCTCCCGGACCAGGGTTCTTCTTGGTGCCAACATATCGGGTTGGCCGGCCGGCCTCCTTCAGTTGCTGGTAGCTGCTGGCGCCCGTCTCGGCCATCGCGCCCTTCAACTGTTCCAGGGCGAGCATCAGCGCTCCGCCCATCATGAAGGTGATCCGGCTGCCAGCCGCGGGGCCGCTGGAGGTCGTGTGGTCGGTGTCTCTGACTACCAACCTAACCTTGCCGAGAGGTATGCTCAGGGTGTCGGCCGTCAACTGGGTCAGCATGGAGTCGTTGCCCTCGCCTGGATCGGCGACGGCGGCGTATATGGTGACCCCATCGTCGGGGTCCAACTCCACCGCGACGGTGGCGATGTCGGCCGATCCGCCAACTCCGTGAGCACCAGCAGCCAGCCCCACTCCCCGCCTGACAGGTCCGGTCCTATGGGCGGCCGCGTCCTGAATGGCTCGGTCGTAGTGAGGCTTGATGGCGTCGCACAGCTCGGGGAAGGGCCACACTTCCACCGCTGGACCAGTGGACTTCTGCAGGCCGGGCTTCAGGGCGTTGCGCCTTCTGAACTCCAAGGGATCCATCCCCATCTTCTCGGCCAGCATGTTCATGGCGCATTCCAGGGCGAAGTGCTGCTGGGGCGGTCCGGCTCCCCTGGCGGCACTGCCGTAAGGGTTGTTGGTATAGACCAGATGGCCTACTGCCCTCATGTTTGGTATGTGGTAGGAGCCGGCCATCATTCGGATGACGCGGTTGACCACGCCGATACCCGACGATGTGTAGGCGCCGTTGTCGACGTAATAGTCCATCTCCAGCATGGTGAGCCTGGCTTCGGCGTCGCAGGCGAGCTTGACCCGCATGTCGAAGGGGTGGCGTTTTGGCGTCATCACAATCGATTCGGCCAGGGTAGGTATGTAGCGCACAGGCCGCTGGAAGTGCAGGGCGGCAGCGGCGACGATGCCTTCGGAGGTGACCTCCGCCTTGATGCCGAACTGGCCACCGACGAAGGCCTCCTCGTAGCGCATGTTCTCCCAGCCGAGGGCATCCTGGAGCATTGAGAGATGCTTGTGGATATTGATGCTGCGCCCGATGACAACCAGTTGGGCATCCTCCCCCTCGCCCTCCCAGTAGGCAACGGTCGCCTCCGGTTCGAGAGGTGCCTGGTGGTTCCAATGGGTAGTGAATCGGGCCTCGACTCGATTCGGTGACTCCGCGAATGCCTGCTCGGGCTCGCCTTTGAGGAGCGGTTGCTTGTAGCACAGGTTCGGCCAGTCGGAGTGGATCTGAATGGCCCCCTCGGCCATCGCCTCCTGATATGTCAGGAGGGCGGGCAGCAGTTCGTAGTCGACGACCAGGGCATCCGCCGCGGCCACAGCCTGCTCCCGTGTCTCTGCCACCACTATAGCCACCGGATCGCCGATGCTGCGAACCCTATCCTCGCATAGTAGAGGTCGATCCGCGATGAGGTTGGTGAGTCGGTTGCTGCCCTTGATGTCCTTGGCCGTCATGACGCCGAGGATCCCTGGCATGGACTCGGCCGCCGATGAGTCGATGCCCTTGATGATGGCGTGGGGGTGAGGGCTACGGACGGCGGCGACCTCGAGGGATCCTGGGATCATGATATCTGCGGAGAAGTCGGCGACACCGCAGGCCTTGAGCATGGATGAAGGGCGAGGGTGGGAGACCCCCATGACGGGGCCGTTGGGGTCCGGTCGGACCTGGTCTGGTGTGGACTCGCCCCGAAGGAAGCGGGCGGCCAGTTGCACGGCGTCGATGATCTTGACGTAGCCGGTGCAGCGGCAGAGGTTGCCGCGGAGGGCTCGTTTGATCTCGTCCTTGGAGGGATTGAGGTTCTTATCGAGGAGGGCCTTGGTGGCCATGATCATGCCTGGGGTGCAGAAGCCGCACTGGATGGCCCCTGAGAGGACGAAAGCCTCCTGGATGAGGTGGGGGTTATCGGGGGTGCCGAGACCCTCGATGGAGATGACCTCAGCCCCATCGAGGTCTGCGACCTTTGAGAGGCAGGACCTGACGGCGCGACCGTTGACGATGACGGTACAGGAGCCGCACTGGCCCTTGCGGTCGCAGGACTGCTTGGTGCCCGTGAGACCGAGATTGTCGCGGAGCAGGTCCAGCAGCACCATCTCTGGACCCGCAACGACCTGCTTTGGAAGGCCGTTGATCTTGAGACGTACTTCGTTCATGACTCCTCCCAGTCGTTGTCGAGTGATCAACCAGTTGCATTACAGACATTACATGTTCAGTTGAAAGGAAGGAGCCGATTCTTGGGGATACCAGAGCCCTGCCGGGCGCTAGGCCCCCGAAGCAGGGCTTGGACCGCTGGGGACATCCCAAACCCTACCCGGCCCAAGACCGCAGAAATAGGCGGTCTCAGTCGCTTCCGGAGGCTCCTAGCCACTCAGCGACGCACTCCAGGGCCCCGTGAGGAGCGAGCATCCTCTCGGGTACTAGAACGTAGCCTTCCATCAGCCTTCGAGCGGTGCGCAGCGTGGTGACACTGCCGGCACGCCAGCCGCCCTCTACCTTCTCCACTCGGCCGCTCATCTCGATCAGGCCCGAGGGGTGGCCTATCCGCACGGCATCCCTGTCCTTGCTCTGGCTGGAGAGAAGCTCCCGCACCAGCGATCCCGGAATCGCCGCCGCGATAGTGGTGCATATCGCGCCGGTGAGCGCGTAGGCTCTCCCTACCTTGCCCATCAGAATCTGCTTCGCCACCAGGTCGACGCTGTCGGCCTTGCAGACTCTACCGTCAATGCGCCGGTAGTCCCTGGGTCTGGTCACGAAGGTGAACTTGGGCACCGAGGGTATCTTGGCAGTCATCTCCTCCGGCGTCTTGCCGATCCCCGCGGCCACACCCGCGGCAGCCCGGACCGCCTCGATCCGCTTGAGCAGATCGGGGTTGGAGTCGATGTCGTCGGGATGCTCCTCACCGGTGAGGCCGAAGTCCTCGAATCGGCAAAACACCAGGGGATTGGCGGCGTCCACTATGGAGACCTCCAGCTGGCCCACGCCGGGGACGTCCAGCAGGTCGCGCACGTTGCCGGTGGGGAGCAGCTTCCCGGTCACCGCACCGCCCGGGTCCAGGTAGTCCAGGGCGATCTTGGAACCTGTCCCCGGGATGCCGGCGATGGAGAAGTCTCCCTCCTCGTCAAACTGGCCGCCTTGAGTGGGGACGTGGGCGACGATCACCTTGTTGGTGTTGGTATTGAGGAAGGCGACATCGGTGGTGGGGTCGGTGGGCGTCACGTATCCCTCGTCCACAGCAAATGGCCCGACGGCAGCGGAGAGGTTGCCGCAATTGCCGCGAGCATCCACCAGGGGCCTGGTGATGTCCACCTGGCCGAAGGTGTAGTTGACGTCCGTGTTGGGCCGTCTGCCCTTGCCGATGATGGCGACCTTGCTCGTGACGGAGGTGGCGCCGCCGATGCCGTTGATCTGTCGGCTGTATGGATCCGGGCTGCCGTAGGCAGCCAGGATAATCCTGGCTCGGGCTTCCAGGTCAGAGGGGAGGTCCTCCTCCCGGAAGAAGAGACCGCGGCTGGTTCCGCCACGCATGAAGACAGCCCGGATCTTTCGCTGCATCAGGATACCCCCTCTCTAAACTGGAGTGGAACCCGTCGGATTACATTCGAATCAGGTCGGCTTCGGACAATGCATCACCGTTCGCGACCTTAACCATGTTAGCGAATGCGTGCCGGGCGACATTCGCCACATTGTCGATGACGCTTCCAGCGCTGTGGGGGGTGACTACAACGTTGTCCAGCTCAAACAGCGGATTCCCGGGTTCGGCGGGTTCCGCCGCGAATACGTCAAGCCCCGCCCCTAGTATTCGCCCCGATCTCAATGCACCAACCAACGAGGGCTCATCGATGACTTCGCCCCGAGAGCAGTTGACCAGGATGGCCGTTGGCTTCATCATCGAAATCAACCTCTCGTCCACGAACGCTCGCGTGGCTGGAGTCAGGGGGAGGTGTAGCGAGACAATGTCCGACTGTGCGAAAAGCTGCTCCAGATCCCTGTACTCGACTCCCAACCGCTGCTCCACTTCGGTCGCCGGGCGAATCGGATCGTAGTAGATGACATGTGCGTCAAACGCGCTGACTCGTTTTGCGACCTGCTTCCCGATGTTCCCGAATCCAACGATCCCCACCGTCTTGCCGCACATCTGATAGCAGAAGTTGCGGATCTCTGCTCGGAGCCACCGGCCCTGTCTGACGGTGCGGTCGGCGTAAGACAGCCTCCTATAGACGGCCAGCATCAACATGACGGTGTGCTCGGCCACGGGAATAGCGTTCGACCCCGCGGTAATGGCCACCGGGATCGCTCTATCGGCGGCAGCTCTCAGGTCGATCTTGTCGACCCCAATACCCCACTTCTGGATCAGTTTCAGCCGCGGAGCTGCATCCATGACCTCTCCCGTCAATCGGGCATTGCCGGCAAACAGTATGAAGTCGGCACTTCTGACGAGTGCGAGCATCTCCTCCTCACTGTTCGTCTTTGCGGCCAGCATCTCGAAGTCCTGGGGCAGTTGGGCACGAATCTCGGCAACGACCTCAGGAGTGAAAGCCTCCAGGCATGCTACTTGGTACTTGGCCATTCCTACTCTCTTCTCCTCCCAACCCTCGGTGGCTTGGTCGGTCGAATCCCGTGGATCCGCGGTTCTCACGAATCGAATTCCGGGACCAACTCAAACGCTTCGGTCTGAGGCCTGGTGGCCCAGAGCCTGGCCCTCTCGCTCGCGCGCTCCTTCCAGGAGTCGCTGCCCTTCCATCGGGCGGCGTCTTCCTGGCTATCCCATATGGTGAACGTCGAAAGCTTAGGCGGATTGTCCTTCGCGATGAAAGTGTATCTCTTGCGGAAGCCCGGGAACTGGCTCATCCTCCGGCCGTTGTCGCGAATTAACTCCAGGGCCTTCTTCTCATTCCCTTCAATCACGATGTGCTGGGCTATGATAGCTATCATGGGAAAACCCTCCTAGTACTCATATGACACGCCGGTATATCGCCGCGACGTCTTCCCGGGTGACCCTGACAGGATTCCTCGGGACATTTGGACTAAGGAGACTGTCCTCAACCATGGCCTCCAGATGCTCCTCGGTGACGCCGTAGGGTTTGAAGCTTTCGGGGATGCCGACATCCTTGATGAGTTCCCTCACCGCCTTCACGGCCAGTTTCGCCGCCCCCAGAGCGGGCAAGCCGGATGTATCCTCCTCCATCGCCCTGGCTACCTCCCCGAACCTCGTCGGCGTTCCGATCAGGTTGAACTCCATGATGGAGGGCAGCAGCACCGCGTTCGCTACTCCATGGGGTACCCCATAGAAGCCGCTCACCGGGTGGCTCATCGCGTGGACAAGGGTGCATGCAGTGTTGCCGAAACCCATGCCCGCCATGGTAGAGGCGAGCAACATGTAGGACAGGGCCTCGAGATCGCCGTCGGCCACGGCCAGCCGCAGCCATTTGGACACCAAGCTGATCGCGCCCAGGTCCAGGCTGTCGCTGATCGGATTGCTGTTGAGAGTGGTGTAAGACTCCAGGGCGTGGCACAGCGCATCTATGCCCGTGGAGGCGACTATTGGCACGGGCAGCCTGGTGAGAAGCCTGGCGTCGATCAGTGCAACCTTGGGGAAGAACACGGATGAGCGGATGCCCATCTTGAAGTGCCGCTCGGGGTCCACGATCACGGCTGCCCAGGTGACCTCGCTGCCGGTGCCGCACGTTGTCGGGATAGCTACGAAGGGAGGGATCGGGGTCCTGGCTTTCTCGGTGCCCTCCATCTCTCGAACGCTCAACCCGGTGGCCAGCACTCCCCCGGTGACCTTGGTGGTGTCCATGGCACTCCCGCCACCGACGGCTAGCAGGCAATCGCAACCCTCGGCTCGATACAGGGCAGCCGCATCTTCAGCGCAATAGATGGTGGGATTGCTCACCACTTCCTTGTAGACGGCGTGATCCACGCCGGCAGCCTTCAAGCTTGCCAGGATACCATCCAGGAGGCCAGCTCCCTCGACCCCCCTGTCGGTGACGATCAGAGCCTTGCTGCCGCCCAGTTGCCTCAGTTCCGGCCCGGCCTGCTCGGCACAGCCAGGGCCGAAGACCAGCCTGGTCGGCACCTGCCACGTGGTGATCCTGTTCATACCCGCACGTTCCTCCATACACTTTCAACCGAAATGCGCCGGGGTCTCCAGACACCTCCGCGGGACCTGCCCCTCTCCCCCGACGAGCGGGAGTGCGTGGAGATGCCGATGCCTGCATCTGAAGCCCTGATCGAGGCGGACTTCGCCGTGAGCGCCGTCAGGCCGGCAAGTACCTGAAGGCCATGAGGACGAGGATGGCGGCGCGCCGCCACCCTCAGTAGCTCTATCTTCTGTACCAGATTCCTCGCAGCTCTTTCACCGGTGTGCCACCCAGCAGCGACTCGGCGTTTCGCTTCTCTCTGGCCGCGGTCTCCTGTGCCAGGCGCAGCACCTCTTCCGTCTTCTCGATCGGCACTACAACCACACCGGTGTCGTCTGCTACTACCAGGTCGCCCGGCCGCACTGGTACTCCTGCGATGCTGACTGGGCCATTGATCTCTATGGCCTCTACTCTGTACTTACCGGTGCGGGGTGTCACGTGGACGGACCAGGTGGGATAATCGAGATCCCGTACAGTTGCCACATCCCGCACCCCGCCGTAGAGGACGCACCCGGCCATCTTCTGCACGACAGCACAGGTAGCGGAAAGCCCTCCCATGCAGGAGATGTCGGCACCGCCCCCGTCGACCACGACGACATCTCCGGGCTCCGCGACGGCATACGCCTCCCGCTCCGCCATGTTTATGCCCTTCTCTGTGAAGGCCCTCGTCGCCGTCAGCTGCTTCATGACGTTTCGAATGGTGACGGCGGGGCCAACCATGGTCTTGCCGGGTATGACGGGCTTGAGGATCGACCCGCTTATGGTGCCATTGATGCCCATCCCATCCAGGATGTCAGAGATGTTCGGTGTGGGGTCTTTCAGCTCCTTGTAGGCAGCGATAATGGATGGAGCCGGTCGCTCGATCTTGAAGCGAGTGATGCGCTCCGGAGGAATCAGTCCCCACAGCTTGTCCCGGTACTCTTCCAGCACTTCTCTTGTGCTCACTGGGTCTAACACCTCGTTTTCTCAAGTGTCCCCCGTTCAGTTCAGAGGGGAACACTAGGATGAATCTAGATCGCGAACCAGCCCGTCGCCCGACGGGGGCAATCGGTTAGTATTACCCTCGTCGGACTCAGTGGCTCATCTCGACGTTGGGGTAGATGAATGCCGGTGTTTGTCCAGGCTATTGCTTCGCGACCGCCGCATCCACAAGCGGCTTGACGGTAACGTCGTAGTCAGTCCACAGCTTCTCGATCTGGGCCGGGGTCATGGGTGGCGCCATCGTGGCCTGGAGCTCGTCGGCCTTCTTCTTGAACTCGGGGTTGGCAGTCACCTTGTTCAGCGCCGACGCCAGGATATCTGCTACCTCCTTGGGCGTGCCGGCGGGTACGGCCACTGTGTACCATGCCTCGTAGGCGACGTCGTATCCCTGCTCTTTAAAGGTTGGGATGCCGGGGTTGAATTTGTCGCGCTCGGTGCCCATGATCCCCACGATCCGCACCTGGCCTGCCTTGAGTGCTGCAGCGGAATTGAGGACGCTATTGGTGGCGATGTCGATGTGGCCCCCCAGCAGCGCGGTCTGGGATGGCCCGCCTCCGTCAAAGTGCACCGATCTCAGGCTGATGCCGGCAGCCTTCTCCACCGACAGCGTCGACAGGTGCCACGAATTCAAGAGGCCGGAGTCTCCAACCGTTATGGCACCGGGCTGTGCCTTGGCCGCATCGATAACGTCCTTGACGGTTTTGAAACGGCTATCCGCCTTCACTACCCATCCAGGGGGGAAGTGATTCAGAATAGCGAGGGGCATGAAGCTCTTAGCGGTGTAGACTGCCCCGCGATCCGGGAGCATGTAGGTGATATTGGCCGCTGGGATGTCTACCGTTCCAATGGTGTACCCATCCGGTTTGGCCGTGGCCAGCTCGGTCATGCCCACCTGAGTATTGCCGCCGGCCTTGTTGACAACCGACACCGGTATTCCCAACTTCTTCTCCAGGTAGGGTGCCACGATCCTCGCTACAAGGTCGGTCGAGCCACCGGCGGCGAAGGGAATAATGTAGGTAATTGACCTGCCACTGGCCGGCCAGCTCGCCTTCTGAGCTGGAGCCGCGGTAGGTGCGGCGGTGGGGGCTACCGCGGAGGGCGCTGCAGCGGGTGCTTTGGTGGGCGCTGCAGTGGCTGCGGGAGCGGGCGCTTTGGTGGCCGCTGCAGGTGCAGCGGTGGGCGTAGCGGGGGTCGAAGGCTGCGCGCAGCCAGCCAGAAGCAAGGTCATTCCGAGGACGATCAGGACTACCACGGCGATGTGACGCTTCATCTTCTCCTCTCCCAGTTCCACTTTGTGCGAGGCAACGTCGGCATCCCTGAAGGAACGTCTGGTGTCGAGATCTGCGACGATCGGCAGACTAGCACGAGACCGATGTTCGGAGCATCGGAATCGGGTACCAATATCGGGTATCAATATTGGGTACTAGACTGGGTATGAGACTGAGGAGAGCGTCTCGACCGGTAGGTTCTGCGGCTCTCTAGCAGGGGCGCCGGTGACAGACTGGGGTATGCACGTGGGGTAGCGCCTCACAGGAGGCCCTCTTCTCGAGCCCACTCGAGCACGAGTCTACCTGACAGGGCCTTCGGCAGGCCCAATTTGCCTCGAATATTGTTTACGTGGCTGCGAACAGTGTTCTGAGAGATATGCAGCCGCCGGGCACACTCATCGCGCATCTGTGAGCTCACAGTCATCGGCTGAAGGGAAGTCCTGAGGTAGTAGTCCACCACGATTTGCACCTCTCGCCAGGACAATCCGTGCCGCGCTCTCAGGACTTTGACCCCCTCCGCAGAGATGACAGCATCTTCTATCGCCTCCAGGAGGTAGTTTCTCACAGTTGGATTCGAGCACTCAGATAGGATGGGGGCGGACGAGTCTCCCGCAGCGGGGAGCGATGAGAGGATAGACATGGCTCGTCGTCGGACCTCGGGCTTGCGATGTTGAGCCAGGGATGTCAAGATCTCCGGCCACCTGCTCTCCAGCCGCCTGGTTGCCAGATCAGAAACGTATTCGACGCAGATCTCTCCGCCGAAGGCTTCCTCGCACAGGGAAGCGACCAGGTCGTGATCCCACCAGAAGAAGTGGTAGTACCCGTTGGCCGCGGCCAGACCGAAAGCGCGGAGGAGGGTATGTCGTGCATCAGCGGGCATAGAGAGGTCGAACTCCAGGCGAGCCTGGTGCAGCAGGGCACTGGCCAGGCGAAGCTGGTAGCCGTGGGCAGCTAGGCTGGTGGCCGCCTCGCGCACTTGCTCCAACGCCTTGTCCAGCTCGCCCGTAGCCCGCAAGACCGCGGAGAGGACCACGCCGGCCGTGGTTCTCTCCAAGATCCCCTCCGAGTCGCGGAAACGCCTGTGCAGATCGGTGGCAAGCGACCTGGCCTCGCATCTGCGGTTCGAGAGGAGGGCCAGGTAGGCCGATTCGAGCTCCGCCTCCCGGGAGCTCTCCAGGTACGCCTTCTCAGCCTCGGCGTAGCGTCCCGAATCCCTCAAGCTGTTGCCCAGCCACAGCCCGATGAAGTGCCGCAGGTGGCGCACGTAGCGGCCGGACAGGGAAAGCGCTTGCTGGAGAATCGAAATCGCCTGGTCGAAATCGCCGGTGGCCCACAGGACGATCCCCAGGTTAGCCAGATTCCAGCTCTCCTCGTAGTCCCCGGCCTGCTGCTCCCTGCAGAAGCTGAGGACTTCTTCCAGACCGCGGCGAGCTGTCTCCAGCTGCCCCATCTCCACTTGAACATGGGCCAGCACCCGAGCCGCCCGATTGTGGCACCAGGCCCGGGCCGCCTCGTCCGCCACTCCACTCAGCTCCTCCATGGCCGCCTGGCAGGCGCCGACCGCATCCTCCAGCATCCCCGCTTCTCGATAGGCCTGCGCCTCGTTGACGAGAAGCCTGCTTTTGAGCAGTGTCCCGGGCTTCGCATCTAGAAGCGCCAGCTCATGGTGCCGAATCGCCTGCTGCAGCTGCTTCAATTGGTACTTAATATAGCCGATGTCCCCTCTGACCCAGGCTTGCCCCTCCGTGTTCCCTTCCGCCTTGAAGAGCCACAGCGCCCGCTCTAGCAGGCGCTGTGCGTCCTCCAGTCTATGGACCATGTGGCTGAGCCGGCCCCGGAGTGCCAGGAGCCAGGGCCGAGTGGCTGTGAGGTCCTCCGGTAATATCCTCAGCCAGTACTCGACGGTCTGGGAGAAACCGGAGAGGATGTATCGCTCGCTCACGGTTTCGACTATACAGGCCGCCCGCAGCGGATCTCCGGCCCGAGCGTAGTGGTGGATACTCTCCTCCCAGTTGTTCCGCTGCTCATAGAACCGGGCGGCGTGCGTATGCAGCGATGCGATGGCGTCCCGACTCTCCCGCTGATGGAGCTTTTGCCGCAGAAATTCCCGAAAGAGTTGATGGTACCTGAAGTTCCGTCTCTCCGTATCGATGCTGACCGTGAAGAGGCCTTTCTCCTCCAGGTACTCCAGGACTGATTGGGAGGAAGTCAAGGCCAGCAGGTGGTCGCAGGCTTGGGCAGTCATCTGGCCAAGGATCGAGGTCCGGATCAGAAACTGCTGGGTTGAGGGCTCTTCCCGATCAAAGACCTCCTCGGCCAGGTAGTCGTACACCAGCGATGCCGAGGCGACCGGGTCGGCCAGTACGGACATCACTCTGTCTCGACGGCCATACCTGAGGGACTGAGAGACGGCGGCTATTCCGGAGGGCCAACCTTCTGTTCGTTCCTGTACCAGAGCGACGGCGTCGTCATCCAGGTCGAGATCGTTCTCGGCGCGCAGAAGCCGCGAGGTCTCATCGGGAGTGAACGCTAGTTCGTCCTCTCCGAGAGTGGACACCTCCTGCCGGGCCACGAGCCTCCCCAACCGAAAACGAGGAGCGCTCCGGGAAATCACCAGGAAGCGTAGGCCAGAGGGGCTTCTCTTGATGAAAGACTCCAACAGTGAGTTGATATCAGCCACCCGATCCACACGCTCATACTCGTCCAGTACTAGCAGTGTGGGTTCTGGCTCAAGCGAGGAGGCTAGTCTCAGAAGTGACTCAAGGTGGACTCCGATGCCGGAGGACTGGTCACGCCTATTCCGAGACCGTCTGGCGGGCCGGATCCTTGAGTCTGGCCCCAGCTGTTGCAGAGTGCTGACCAGATCGTCAGCGAAGCGAGCCATGTCGCGGTCGGCAGTGGTCAAGCCGAGGCACCCTGCCCGAAGACCCGCCAACAACAGAAACTCAGTGACCAGAGTGGTCTTCCCGTAGCCGGCATTGGCGCAGACGATGGTGAGCTTGCCCTGAGTAGCCTGGGCAAGCTTCTGTAGGAGTCTTGGTCGGGAGATGTGGATCCGCGGAAGAGATCCTGAGTCGACCTGTTGGAAAGCCATTCGAGGAACCCCAGTTCGAGGTGATGACCTGGATCCTCCGGGCAGACAGAATAGGGTGTTTCGGCAATTATGTCAAAGACCTGCCGAAGCGGTACTGCTGGCTAGGCGAGGGAAGTCACCTTCCCCCGCCTGCCTTCAAAACC
>DIXP01000040.1 GCA_002436065.1 Chloroflexi bacterium UBA6077 | reverse complement strand
TAAGATTTATTTGTGAGGCAACTCGCACTCCGTATTCCCCCCTAAAAGGCCATCTTGTTGGATT
Source organism: Chloroflexi bacterium UBA6077 (assembly GCA_002436065.1). GTDB lineage: Bacteria > Chloroflexota > UBA6077 > UBA6077 > UBA6077 > UBA6077. The sequence continues at coordinate 26,329 of DIXP01000040.1, read as the reverse complement.
TCTCCCATACCTGGGGCTGCGTGGAGCCGTCCGCCCCCTGGCTGGAGCCGCCGACCAGGCAGTGGTGCACACCGTCATCGCTGATTAGGTTGTTCCCCGAGGGAGACGTGCGGATCACCAACATCGGGCGGAAGTGTGACCTCGGCCACCTACCTCCTGATCCAGCTCTCGGAGAGGGCGAGGAAGGCGGAGGTGAAGTCGGTGCCCAGGAAGTCGCGAGGGATGGGGGCTCCAGGGACGACCTTGCCGTTGACGCTGATCTCGGCGGAACCGGCGGGCACGAAGAGGGAGAACATCTCGTGGCAGCCGGTGGCGGATTTGTCGGCGGGTGTCTCCACGTAGAAGGAGGGTTTGAAGGCCGACCATGTGAGCCGCAGATCGAGCCCCGGGGCGCTCATCAGCTCGGAGTAGGAGCTGCGAGGGTCACCCGATCGGTTGAAGCCCGTGGCCTCCCGAGGAGGCAGCTGGGCGATCACCGGGTTGTCCTTGAAGGGGCCGAAGTGCACGGCGAACTCATCTCGCAGCCAGGTGGCCAGGGCCGGGTTATCGGTGTACATGCCGTTGAGGGGATGCGCGCCCTGGGGATTGGCCAGCAGTAGCAGGGCGTGGCCCGGGCCGTGGGGCGAATATACCACGCGGAAGTGGCAGGCCATGAAGGTGAAGGGGCCGGCGGGGTCCTGTTTGAGATAGAGGCAGGAGTTCTCGCCGGACCATTCGACGGTGCCAGGGTTGAGCGGTATGCGGGACATGAGTGTCTCCTTATACAGAATGTCTACGGTGGGGCGCACCCGGACCGCCGCGGTCTGCGCAGACCATGGCGGTCCGGCGGTTCATGGGTTGGCTGCGTAGGATGCGACGAAGGGATGGCATCCCGAGGGCACGGGGACGAAGGCGTAGTCGCGACCGGCGAAGCTCCGGGTGGTGAAGCCGGCAGGGACGCCGCCAATGGATATCTCGCTGAGCCGGCCGGATCCGAAGTGCATCGGGAGCATCAGGGCCAGGGGTTGGGGCGCGGGTTTGCTCTCCAGGGTGAAGCAGAGGCGCGAGCCGTCCCAGGCTTGATCCGAGAATCGCGCCTCGTCGCGAGCGGCAATGAAGTTGTACAGCTCCTCGCCGCTCCAGATCGGCAGGTTCCTGTCCACGGCCTCCTGCATCATGTTGCGAGCCCACGGCTCGGTGTTGCGCCTCTTGAAGCCGCCCGGATGGAAGTTGCCGATGAAGACGGTGGGGAAGTGGCTCTCCGCGAGGTCCAGCATATCCCGCACTACCTGGGTTGCTCCTTCGATGCCCAGTTCCTGGCGGTAGAGTTGGGTCTCGTCGGCCCAGGTGGTGAGCTGCTGGAAGACTTCGAGCGGCTTGCCTTCCTCGGTGACGAGGCGCTGGGGGAGCGCGCTGCCGGTGAAGTAGCCCTGCAGCCACGAACCGTCGGGCCGGCGCCACTGCCTCCCATGGTAGTAGTTGAAGTCGACACGCACCCCATGTTCTTGGGCGATCTCGGCGGCCTCAGTCCAGCCGTACCAAGTGAGCCAGTGATGGCGAATGCTGGGGCCGGGCGGGCAGCCGAAGAGGTATCGGAAGCGTGCCGTGAAGCTGTTGCAGGCCGATTCCACGCCGCGCCGGGTTGGGCAGGCCTGTTCCCCCGCAACGTAGACATGACAGGCGACCTCGTGGCCCCTGGAAATCCAGTCGGCCACCTGGTCCGGAGAGGGGTCTCCCTCCAGCCCCAGCAGGTAGGCGCTGAAGTGCCCGCCGTACTCCTCCACCGTCCGCATCACGGTGTCGAACTCCTCGAACCCCACGTCGTCGCCGTCGCCCGTCATCACCAGGACTGCCCGTTTCCCTTCGGGTAGATACCAGAGTCGGGGCAGGGGCACGGCATCCTCGGCGAGAGCCATGAGGCAGTTGCCGAGCAGCCGCTGCTGCTCGTCGGCCTGGGGGATGGGGATCTTGGCCGGGTCCACCCAGCTCTCGCCGGACTGGCGCAGGAAGGCATCGACGGGTCTAATCCCCTCGAAGCCGTCGCCATCCTCGCAGCCGGCACCGTTCCAGGCCCAGGCGGGATTGCCCTGGCGCATGAGGGCAACGGATCGAGCAAGGTCGTAGCTGAAGGCCACGGTCTGGCCGTGGCCGTAACGGTTCAAGGCCACCGCCGGGTAGCTAGTGGGGGTTGTGTCGTCCTCGTACAGCCAGGCGATGGCGGAGGCGCCATCGACCTCATATTCGTCGGCGACCCCGTGGTACTGGAGCGACTCAGGATGGATGCCGTGGCCGATCTCGGAAGAGGCGTTCACCCCGAGGTACTGCAGCAGCTTTTCGGACCGCTCGCCCACGAGCCTCAGACCGAAGAGGTCCGCCAGCGCGGGGTCTGGGCGCATGGCGACGAGCTTGCCCCCGCCCGCCACGTACCCCCGGAGCATCTCTCGCTGGGAGGCATCCGGCCGGGCCTCGGCCAGCAGCACCAGGGGGAATCGCTGTAGAAATGTTAGATCAATCCGGGTGAGATCGGCCTTCTCGTGGGCCATGAAGCCTTCGGTCTTGAGGATCTCGGACAGGTAGTCTCCGAAGGGGTTGGCCTTGTGGGAGTGGTCGATTACCAGCAGGATGGGTGGGTTCATCGCGACCTCTCAGTCGATATGTAGTGACAGAGGAACGGGTAAACCACGGAGACACGGAGAGCACGGAGACTACACAGAGAGTTCCGTGTGATCTCCGTGCCTTCGCGGTGAGATCGCCCCTATTTGGGATCGCGGGCCAGCAGGTTTCCCCCGATCAATCCGAGCCACTGGCAGAACTCCAGGGTGGACTCGAACTGGCGGACCGTCAGGAATGGGTTCTCATCCCCGGGCTTGGGGGGGACGTATAGCCAGCCCTTGAACCAGCCCTCGGGGGTCTGGCGGCTGATGAAGTTGCCCGCGACGCGGAGCGCGATGTCCCGGTACTGCCGCTCGCCGGTCTGGCGGTAGAGCATGCTGCAGGCCCAGGCTGCCTTGCCGCTAGAGGGGCCGTCCCACGGGCTGGGGCAGCGAAGCTGGAAGTTGAAAAGCGCCTGCGCCAGTTCGGCGTAGCGCTTCTCGCCGGTGGCCTCGGCGAGTTGCACGGCGAAGGCGAAGGGGAGGCCGATGGAGTACCAGCACTGAGTTCCCTCAACCTTGGTGTCCACCATGTGCCATCGGGACTCTTCGGGTGCGAAGTCGGTTCGAAGGGAGCCGTCGGGCTTGGTGGCGGTGTAGAAGAGATGCTCGAGGTCAGGCTGCATCTCCACCAGACGGCAGTGCCAGTCGCCGGCTCGCCTGGCGGCGTCCAACTGCCCTGCCGCCAGGAGGGCGACGCCCGCCATGGAGGTGGAAAGGGTGTTGGAGATGGCCCGCTGTCCGGGCTCGGCCAAGGTCATGTAGAAGCCGCCGTAGATAGGGTCCTGCTGGCCGAGGAGGAAGCGCAGACCTGGCGCTACCAGATCGTAGCGACCCGCCTTCTGGGCACCGTAGACCAGGATGGCGTTGGGATATGGGTAGTGGACGGTCTTGTACCAGCCGTTCTCCCGGGGCAGGAAGTCGCCCTCGGGGGTCAGGAACTGTGCCTTGACGTAGTCCAGCGTCCGGTTGGCGGCGCCGGCCTCGCCCATTAGGGTCAGGGTCCAAGCTGCGCGGTAGTAGGCGTCGAAGGGGGGATTGGGAAGTCGCTTCCAGCTGCCGTCCCCGTTCTGGTTCTCCAGCAGCCAGGCTACCCCCTTCTTGGCGCTGTCGATACATTGGGTTGCTGATTCGATGGGTTCTGACATAGAGGTTTCGTTCTCCCTCGATATGAGTACAGGGACGGGCGGGCAGGACGCCCGCGCTCTCCCTGCTAGGGTCGCCTTGGGAGTGACCCTCAGTATCCTCCGGGTCTAGATGGGCGCGTGCTATTTCTTCAGCCAAACCTCTCGGAAGTGGGTGTGCTGCCGGAGGTCAGCCTTGAAGCCCTGGACCTTCGGCGAGGCCCCGTACAGGATGGGTCGTTCGTTGATGACGAAGGCCGGCGACTCCGACTGGGCGATCTCCTGTGCCTTCGCATAGATCTTGATGCGTTCCTCCTGCTTAGCCTCGGCCCGACCCTGGGCCAGCAGTTTGTCGTACTCCTCGTTCTTCCAGCCAGAGGTCTTGTAGGGCCGGCTGAGGAGCGGATCGGGATCGAACATGGGGGTCAGGCCGGTCAGAGTGAGCTGGAAGTCGCCCTTGTTGATCTGCTCCACCCAGACGCCGAGGTCCAGGGGAAGGATTTCCATCTTCACGCCGATGTCTGCCAGGTTCGCCTGGATTAGCTGGGCGATGGTGGCGAACTCGGCGCGGCTGGTGATCTGCTTGAGCTGGACGGTGAAGCCGTTGGGCTGTCCGGCCTCCGCCAGCAGCTGCTTCGCCTTGGCGACGTCTCGCTGATCGAAGGAGAGCGCCTTGGGGTTGAAGGCCCAGTGCTTTGGCGGTACCAGGGAGGACTTGAGGGTGCCCTCGCCGAAGGTGATGTCGAGAACCGACTTGCGGTCGATGGCGTAGTTGAGGGCCTGGCGGACCTTGGCGTCCTTCAGGGGGCCCCAGTTGCAGTTGCAGTCCATCCAGTAGGAGGAGGGGGAGACTCCGGCCGGAATGCCGACCACGACGATCTTGCCGGCCTGTTTCACCTCTTTGATCCTGGGGAGGGGAAGGGTGTCGGCGAAGTCCACCTGATCGGTCTGGAGCAGCGCTATCTTCTGGTCCTCGTCGGGAACGGGCTGGAAAGCGATCTCGTCCAGGTATGGCAAACCCTTCATGTGGTAGTCGGCGAACTTCTTGACGCGGACCTTCTGGTTGCGGACCCACTCCACGAACTGGAAGGGGCCGGTGCCGATGGGCTTTTCGGGATTGAAGCCCTTTGGCACGATCCTGAGGTCGGGCAGTTCCGACGGGAAGGATGCGCTGGCCGCCTTGAGGACGATCTTCACGGTGTGGCTGTCCACGACCGCGACCTCAGTCACCTGCTCCTGAACTCTCTTTGGGACCGCTGTGGCAGCCGTAGCGGGATCGGCTACCCTGTCGAAGCTGAACTTCACTGCCTCGGCATTGAACTCGCTGCCGTCGTGGAACTTGACCCCCTTCTTGAGGAAGAAGGTGTAGCTCTTGGCGTCGGCAGTCTCCCATTTCTCCGCAAGAGCACCGCGTACCTCCGCGAGGTCGCAGTCTATGAGCCCCTCGTAGATTTGGTCCAACACGTCCCAGTCGAACACCGTGCCCTGTTTGTGAGGATCGAGGGTCTTGATATCGCTTCCCAGGGTCACCCGCAGGATGCCTCCGGGCGTGGGTTGGCCGGCGGCCGCGGCTGCGGTCGGCTGGGCTGCCGGGGCTGCCGCTTGAGTGGGCGCCGCAGCCTTAGGAGCTGTCGTCGGGGCCGCCGATGGGCTGGAGGAGCATCCCTCCAGGAGTGGGGCGAGGCTCGCCGAGGCTGCTACTAAGGCGCTCCATGCCAGGAACTTCCTGCGATTAATGCGGGGAGTCTTCTCTTCTGCTGCCATGGTGGGCTGTCTCCTTTCTTGATCTACTATTCCTGCTCTGTCGAGTCAGTGAGCCCGAGGCTGATGAACCTTAACAAATAAAGCTGACACGGTATGGCTAACAGGCGTGTCCACACCGCGGGAGGGCGAGCCTCCTGGCGAGCCACCTGTTGNNGTTTATTTGTTAGCGACCATAAGCCGTCGAGCTAAGAATATGAAGCCCTTTCGGGCTGGGACCGCAGCAGCTGCAAAGCTCTACCCCTTCTTCCTCAGCCTCGGGTCTAGGGCGTCACGCAGGCCGTCGCCGATGAGGTTGAGACTGAGCACCGCCAGGAAGATCGCCGATCCTGCGGTGAGGGCGTACCAGGGTGTTTGGCTCAGGAACTTGCGGCCGGTGTCCAGCATCGATCCCCAGGAAGGGGTGGGTGGCTGGACCCCCAGCCCCAGGAACGAGAGGGCCGACTCCGTCAGGATGGCAGTGGAGAAGCCGACGGAGAGTTGCACCAGGAGCGGAGAGAGACAGTTGGGCAGCAGCACCCTGAACATGAGGTACAGGTCTCCCGCGCCGAGCGCGCGCCCTGCCTCTACGAACTCCTTTTCCCTGAGGGAGAGTACGCTGCCGCGTGTGATGCGAGCGAAGGTTGGGATCGATACGACACCAATGGCGATCATGGCGTTGAATACGTTGGGGCCGAGGGCGCTCACGATGGCCATGGCCAGGATCAGGCTGGGGAAGGCGAGCACGCCGTCCAGCATACGCATGATGACCGTATCGAGGGTGCCGCCCCGGTACCCCGCGATCAGCCCCAGCATCACACCCAAGGTGCAGCCGATGCCCACGGAGACCAATCCCACGGCCATGGAGATGCGGGCTCCGAGCAGGAGCCGGCTGAGCAGGTCCCTGCCCAGCTCATCCGTTCCCAGGAGGTAGGTGGTAGAGGGCCCTTGCAGCCGGTCCTGCATGTGGATCGCGGTGGGGTTGTAGGGAGCCAACTGGTCGGCGAAGAGCGCCGCGATGACCAGCGCCAGGTAGAGGGCGAGGCCGGCCAGCGCCATGCGGTCCCGCCTCAGGGCAAGAAGGGACTGTGTCAGCGGCGACCGGGGGGGTCGCGCCTGGAGGGCAGGTGGTTTTGCCAGATTGGCCAGGGTGCTCACATCGACTCCCCTTAGTTGTACCGTATCCGCGGGTCCAGGAAGGCGTAGGTCACATCCACCAACAGGTTGATGAGCACGAAGAACAGCGTGATCAGCAGCACCGCCCCCTGCACCACTGCGTAGTCTCGCTGGGTGATGGACTGCATCATCAGCCAACCCACTCCGGGCCATGAGAAGATCTGCTCTATGATCACCAGCCCGCCCAGCGTGTGGCCCAATCCCAGACCGACGATGGTGACGAAGGGGATCAGGGCGTTCTTGAGGGCGTGGCGGGAGATCACCAGCCGATAGGCCAACCCCTTGGCCTGGGCGGTCCGGACGTAGTCCTGGCCGATTACGTCCAGGAGGCTAGAGCGCAGGAAGCGCATCTGGGTAGCCGCCATGGTCACCGCCACCGATAGCATGGGGAGCATCATGTGCTGCAGGTTCCTGGCCGGGTCCTCGAAGAAGCCCACGTAGCCGGCGGCTGGGAACCAGCGGGCGTTGACGGCCAGCACCATGATCAGCAGCACCGCCAACCAGTAGCGCGGCATGCAGAAGCCCACGAGGGCGAGCAGGCGGGCTACCTGGTCCAGCCACGAGCCCCGCTTCAGGGCGGAGATGATGCCGATGGGGACGGATATGACCATGCTTACCAGCATCCCCACGACGGCCAACTCCAGGCTAGCCGGAAGCTTCTCCAGCAGCAGGGAGACCACCGACTGTTGGTTTATGTAGGACACCCCCAGGTCACCGCGGATGGCGTTGGCCAGCCAGGCGAGGTACTGGATATAGATGGGCTGGTCCAGGCCCATTGTGGCGCGCAGGCGCGCCAGGGCCTCCGGATCGATCGTGTCGCCGCCGGTGTACAGGAGGAGCACTGCGGCGTCCCCCGGTATCACGTGGAAGAGGAAGAACACGATGGCCGAGACGAGCAGCAGCACCGGGAACAGCTGCACGAGGCGACGCAAGATGTATGCTGTCACTCGTTACGTAGCCCTCCACGATCGGTTGTTGGGCATCCCGGCAGCGTAGGGAACTCGTCCCGACGTTCCCGGCGATGGCTACGAGGTCGGGTCTGAACGCTGTGCTCGCTCGCGTCGCGAGCCCGACGCTACATCAGGTATCAGCGTGGTCTGACCCGCAACGGCGGGTAGCCCAGGGCGGCCGACGTCTTGGCGGCGGCTTGGGCTACCAGATCGATGACGCGATCGGTGTTGAGGCCGACGGCGGGACCGCTCACCGCCACCGCTGCCACTACCTGTCCGGTGCTGTCCCAGACTGGTGCCCCCACACTGGCCAGATCGGACAGGTACTCGCCACTGCTCACCGCGTATCCGCGCTGTCGAACCAGCGTCAGCTCTCTCAGCAACTGTTCCGGAGCGGTGATAGTGTGGGCGCCGTAGGACTCCAGGCTGGAGGCGGTGACTTCTTCCACCACCGAGGGCTCCTGGTGGGCCAGCAGCACCTTGCCGGCCGCCGTGCAGTGGGCCGGGGTGCGGGCACCAATGCGAACGAAGGGGCGCATGGGCCGGTCGGCCTCCACCAGATGGACGTAGACGGCCTCCCCTCGGTCAAAGACGGCGAGGTGGGAGGATTCGCCGGAGTGCAGCGTGAGCCACTCCAGGGAGGGTCGAGCGGCCCGCCACAGCTCCAACTGGGCCACGTATCCACAGCCCAACTCCCACAGCTTCAGTCCCAGCCGGTATTTTCCCGAGTTGCCGCTCTGCTCCACGAAGCGATGGTCGCGCAGGGTGGAAAGCAGCCGGTGGACGGTGCTCTTGGGCATGTCCAGCAATCTGCTCAGCTCCATGACGCCAAGCTCCCGACCCTCGGCGCTCATTGCCTCCAAGAGGGCAACGGCGTGCTCGAGTGACTGGAGGGCTGTCTTGCGGCCCGGTTCGGGGCTGACCTGTTCGTTCCGCATATCGGGAAACTCTCCTACCGAGTGGGACGGTGCCAGTTTAGTACCGCGGATGTGTCCCGTCAATACCCAAATTCAACCCCCCTAATCCGTAGGGCCAAATAGATGAGGAGTCCAGAGGGGGCGGTGGCCCCCTCTAGACTCCCATACGACAGGCAACCCTTCGGATTACCCGCAGTTCGTCATGGCTGAGATGGCATAGCGCCTACTTGTCGCGGCCCCACGGATCGGCCACGACGTAGCCGGTCTCAGCCAGGGGCAGCTTCACCGGGCCGCCCTTCTGGGCCGACAGGTGGAAAGCCACCGTTATCTCCATGTCGGCCCGAGCATCCATCTCGTCGGATGCCGGCTTCTCGCCATTCTCGATCGCGCCAATCAGACTCTCCACGGCTCTCAGCATCCCGCTGCGCCCATCCGTCACGCCGGGGAATCCCAATCGCACGGACATGGGTCGCTTGCCGCTGCGGTCCGTCTTCCAGTACTCGGGATAGAGATTGTTGCCCATACGGATTCGCCCCTCGGTGCCCACGATATCCAGCTCGGACGTGACCCCCTTGTTCTCGATGCAGTTGACGAACACCTGCAGCCCATTGGGGAAGCCGATGATCCCCCTGGCGCCAGCATCGAAGTGAACCCCCGGCTCGAGCGTGCCGAACACCCACTGTGCCTCGTCGCCGATGAGGGACCGCAGGAGATCAAACAGGTGGGTGCCTCCAAAGGAAATGCCCTCACCCCAGTGGGCAAAGATGCTCCGAAGGGTACCGATACCACCACTCTGGATGATCGTGCGCACCTTGCCCCATACCGGATCGAAGGTACGCGTGTGGTTCACGGCCACCTTGATGCCGGCGGCATGGAAGGCGGCAATCATCTCGTCGGCCTCGTCCAGGCTCTGCGCGATGGGCTTCTCCAGAAAGATTCCCTTCACCGGATGGCGGGCTACCTCCAGAGCAACGGCCTGGTGGCCGCGGGTCGGCGTGCAGATGCTGACGATGTCCAGCTTCTCTCTTGCCAGCATCTCCCGGTAGTCCGCGTAGAGGTTGCTCACGCCATGTCGCTGTCCGAATGCCTGCAGACGTTCTATGTTGGTCTCGGCGACGGCGACAATTTGCGTCCTGGGTGACCTCTCATAAGCGCCGGCATGCGAGTACGGCAACAGACTATAGCTGAGTGCATCCCGTGTCTCATCCTCGATGGTGCTGGCGATGCGACCGCACCCGATGATCCCAACGCGATAGATAGTATTTCCAGTCTCGTTCGCCATGCTTCATTCCTCCCTGTGATCTGTAGAATTCGCTGCCGCTCGCAGAGGCACTGCCCGTGGCTTCGTTGCCGCCGTAGGACGTATGGGTTGGCCGTGCGTTCCACGGCGTGGGCGAGGCGGAAGGAGACAAGCCCCTTCCCTACGCTCCGCAGCGGGCGGCGAAGCCCTCGGTATTCCAGACGGTGGCCACCTCCGTGTGGCCACCGTCTCGCCAGAGATCCGTAGGCTATGGCCCTTACTTCTTTAGCCAGACCTCTCGGAAATGGGTGTGCTGCCGCAGGTCGGGTTTGAAGTTCTGGACCTTCGGCGAGGCTCCGTAGAGGATTGGCCGCTCGTTGACGACGAAGGCGGGAGATTCCTCCTGGGCTATCTCCTGGGCCCTGGCGTAGATCTTCTTTCGCTCCTCCTGCTTAGCCTCGGCCCGGCCCTGAACCAGCAGCTTGTCGAACTCCTCGTTCTTCCAGCCAGAGGTCTTATAAGTCTTGCCCAGGAGAGGATCCGGGTCGTACATGGGGACGACCCCCGTCATTCCCAACTGGAAGTCGCTCTTATTAATGACCTGCTCCACAAAAACGCCGGCTTCCAGCGGAATGATCTCCAACTTGACGCCGATGTCGGCCAGGTTCGCCTGGACCAGTTGGGCGATAGTAGTGAACTCGGCCCGGCTGGTGATCTGCTTCAACTGCACCGAGAAGCCGCCGGACTGGCCTGCTTCCGCCAGCAGTTGCTTCGCCTTGGCAACGTCCCGCTCGTTGAAGGAGAGCGCTTTGGGGTTGAAGGCCCAGTGCTTTGGCGGCACCAGGGAGGACTTGAGGGTGCCCTCGCCGAAGGTGATGTCCAGGATCGCCTTGCGATCGATGGCGTAGTTGAGCGCCCGCCGCACCCTGGCGTCCTTAAGGGGCCCCCAGTTGCAGTTGCAGTCCATCCAGTAGGAGGAGGGCGACACGCCGGCCGGAATGCCGAGCACCACGATCTTGCCCGCCTGCTTGATTTCTTTCACCCGTGGGAGCGGGATAGTGTCGGCAAAGTCCACCTGACCAGTCTGGAGCAGCGAGATCTTCTGATCCTCGTCCGGCACCGGTTGGAAGACGACCTCGTCCAGGTAGGGCAGTCCCTTCATGTGGTAGTCGGCGAACTTCTTGATCCGGATGCGCTGATTGCGCACCCACTCGACATACTGGAAGGGGCCCGTGCCGATGGGTTTGGTGGGGTCGAAATCCTTGGGGACTATCCTGATCTCTCCCACCTCGGAGGGGAAGGCGGCGCTGGCGGCCTTCAGGACTATCTTCACAGTGTATTTGTCCACGACGGTGATCTCCGCCACATTGGCCCGGACATCCTTCGGGACTGCGGTGGCGGCGGTCGCGGGGTCGGCCACCCGGTCGAAGCTGGATTTTACCGCGTCGGCGGTGAAATCGGTGCCGTCGTGGAACTTCACGCCCTTCTTGAGGTAGAAGGTGTAGCTCTTGGCGTCCGTGGTCTCCCACTTTTCAGCCAGGGCGGGGCGGTCCTCTACCAGATCGCAATCGACCAGTCCCTCGAAGATCTGGTCCAACACGTCCCGATCGAACACAACAGCCGGCTTGTGGGGGTCCAGAGTCTTGATGTCGTTGCCGAGGGTCACCCGCAGGATGCCTCCGGGCGTGGGCTGGCCGGTGGCTGCCGCGGCCTCTGCGGGCTTGGTCGCCGCTGGAGCGGCGGGTGCCTTGGTAGGCTCAGCTGCCTTCGGGGCGGCGGTTGGCGCGGGGGCTCCGGAGTTGCACCCCTGAAGGATGGGGGCCAGGCCCGCCGAGGCCGCTACCAGGGCGCTCCAGGTCACGAACTTCCTACGGCTGATGCGGGGAATCCTGTCTTCTGCCATGTGAGCTCTCCCTTCCTAGAGCCTGTTATGAACCTTGGCCGTTTGGCTTACTCTCGGGCCAAAGTCGGCGTTCCATCAAGAAGCCTGTTTCTGACCCGGTCGTAAGGCGCCCGGGACAGTTCATAACAGGCTCTAGTGTGATTAGTGTTCGACCAGAATGATGCGGATGGGCGCTTGTGAGCGTTCCGCCAGGCGGCACGGGACAACCCCCTGCCCTGTGTCATCGGGTCAAGCTAGTGAAAGGTAGGCACCATATCTAGAGCTTCTTCCGGAGGCATGGATCCAGGGCGTCGCGCAGCCCGTTGCCAATGAGGTTGAGGCTGAGCACGGCCAGGAAGGTCGCTGCGCCTGCGGAGAATGCGTACCAGGAGGTATGGCTGAAGAACTTGCGTCCCGTATCGAGCATCGCGCCCCAGGAGGGCGTCGGGGCTGAACCCCCAGTCCCAGGAATGAAAGGGCCGATTCGGTCAGGATGGCGTAGGATAAGCTGATGGAGAGCTGCAGCTTCAGCCCAAGCCAGTACTTTCCCGAGCCGCTGCTCTGCTCCACGAAGGGATGGTCGCGCAGGGTGGAGAGCAGCCGGTGGACGGCCCTCTTGGGCATTCCCAGCAGTCTGCTCAACTCCATGACGCCCAACTCCCGGCTCTCGGCGTTCATTGCCTCCAAGAGGGCTACGGCGTGTTCGAGGGACTGAAGGGCTGCCTTGCGAGTCTGGAGCCGCCCTGTTCGTCCCGCATATCGGGAAGCCCTCCTACTAAGTGGAACAGCACCAGTCTAGTAGTCTGGTCGTGTTCCGTCAATACCCAGTTCTTGAGGACTCTTTGCGGTTTCTTCGTGCAGTCTCGGCTGTGAACGGCCGGGCTAACGGCGGGCAAGCCAACGCGGTTGGCCGGGCTCTTCAGGGCTGGAGGGGCACACGTTGCGGCGTGGGACATCTCGGCTTTTCTCCCCGCTTCTTTCTTGTTATGATGCCCGGGCGATCGGGATTCCCGCATGCCTCACCCCGGCTCCTGAGCCTCTGGCAGCCTGTCTTTCCACTAGGGCGCACGGGGACCAGGCCTGGTGCAATCCGGGCGCGAAAGCGATCTCGCAGCGTCGTATTGTGGGAGGAGAAGAGTGGCTGAGCGGTACGAGTTTTGTTCCAACTACGAGGATCTGAGCACGGAGCAGGGTTTCCAGTTCGAGTTCAAGTGCGACCGCTGCAACGTTGGCTACCGGACGAAGTTCAAGGCCAGCATGACAGGGGCGGTGAGTGGGGTTTTGGAGACGGCCAGCAGCCTGTTTGGTGGGCTGTTCGGCACGGCCTCGGAGTTGGGGGAGCGGGTGCACTCCGCCGCCTGGGAGCGGGCACACGACGGCGCCTTCGAGGAGGCGGTGAGGGAGGTCCGGCCGGAGTTCATCCAGTGTCCGCGCTGCCAGAGCTGGGTGTGCCGGAAAAAGTGCTGGAACAATAAGAAGGGGCTGTGCAAGGAGTGTGCACCGGACCTGGGCGTGGAGATGGCAGCTGCCCAGGCAAGCAAGTCCGTGGAGGAGGTGTGGGCGCACGCGGCGATGGCCGAAGAGGACAAGAAGCTGGGCGCGGAGCACTGGAGGGAGGGCATACGCGCCAGCTGTCCCGAATGCGAGGCACCCCTGGCGACCAACGCCAAGTTTTGCCCGGAGTGCGGGGCGAAGCTGAAGGCGGCGTCCCACTGCATCGAGTGCGGGGCGAAGCTCACCCCCAACGCCAAGTTCTGCCCCGAGTGCGGCCACAAGGCGGGGTAGGGATAGACGGCGAACTGCCGAGGCACAAAGACACCAAGGATCACTAAGAGCACGTTATGAACTGTGATTGGATCATGCTGAACCCTTCACAGTCTGAGTGGTGCCGACAGGGCGAAAGGCAGTGGCATAGGCATGGAAGCGAGTGGTGCCAGCCTTGGCCTCCCCCCGGCTCCATAGACGCTGTCGATGCTGCGCTCCTGGGAGGCAGCGGCGATGACGACGTTGAAGATGTCAGCGCCTTCGTATCGATAGCCCTCGACCCTGAGGGGGAAGTGCTCCACCAGGGTCTCGAGGGCCAGGGATTGGACTTGCTCAGCAGGCACCGCGGTGGTAGCCTCCTGGGGAAGGCGTTGGGTCAAGGCTTCCGCTCCTGTGCAAGGGGTTATGACAACGGAAGTCTGCCACCAACGCTTTCTCTCGTCACCACTCCTCGACTCTGCCCACGCCCGCCCGATCCCTGAGCTTCTACTATAGGCGAAAGCCAGCTCTCCCATGTCATGCGCTCGACTACCGAGCCTGGCCTACAGGGGGCTGGTCTTTTCCGTGTCGAGTGAGCTTTTGCGGCTACATCAGTCCCTGAGGCAGTTGAAAGCTGCCCGGCGATCATAGAACACAGGATCCCCTGTCTCGTCCACGAAGTACCAGTACCCTCCATCGATGGGCTTCTACACGCGCCCATCTCCGAAAGACTACAGCCGTCGGTTCATCATGAGCTGCCGAACTAGGAAGCCGCACCCTTCATGCTCAGCTGCACCCGCCCGCGCGCAAGGTCCACCCCCAGCACCCGCACGGTGACCACGTCGCCTACGCCGACAACTTCCAGGGGGTTGCGGACGAAGCGGTCGGCCATCTCCGAGACGTGGACCAGGCCATCCTGCTTCACCCCGATGTCCACGAACGCCCCGAAGTCCACCACATTGCGCACCGTGCCCTGGAGGATCATCCCCGGCTTCAGATCCTCCATCTTCAGCACGTCCTGTCGCAGGATCGGCTTCGGCAGGGAGTCGCGTGGGTCCAGGCCCGGCTTCTCCAGGTTGTCCAGTATGTCCTTCAGGGTGGGCGCGCCGGTCCCCAACTCCCCGGCCAGCTTCTCCGGAGACACCCTCCTGGCCTCCAGCTCGCGGCGGAAGCGGGCGACCCGCTGGGGCAACCTCTCCCCCTCCCTCGCCTCGGGTAGACGGGACATCACCTTCCGGGCTATCTCGTAGCTCTCCGGATGGATGAAGGTGTTGTCCAGAAGCTCCTCGCCGCCCGGGATCTTGAGGAAGCCCGCGGCCTGGGTATAGGTGGCCGGACCCAGGCTGGGTACCTTCCTCAAGACGTCCCTGGCCTTGAAGGGGCCGTGCTCGTCGCGATACTGCACCAGCTTCTCCGCCACCCGCCGGTTAACCCCAGAGACGTGCTGCAGCAGAGACACCGAGGCGGTGTTCGCGTCCACCCCCGCGAAGTTGACGCAGGAGACCACCACCCTCTCCAACTCCTTCGCCAGCTCCTTCTGGTCGACGTCGTGCTGGTAGAGTCCCACCCCAACCGACTTGGGGTCGATCTTCACCAGCTCCGCCAGCGGGTCCTGAAGACGGCGAGCGATGGAGATGTTCCCACGCTGCGATGCCTCCAGATCCGGGAACTCCTGCCGCGCAACCTCCGATGCCGAGTAGACGGAGGCCCCCGCCTCGCTCACCATGGTGTAGGCCAGCCTGGAATCGGTCTCGGAGATCACCTCCGCCACCAACGCCTCCGTCTCCCGGGACGCGGTGCCGTTGCCGATTGCCACCACCTCCACCCCATGCTTCCTGGCGAGCACGGCTATCGTCTCCTTGGCCTCCTTCCATCGCTTCTGAGGCTGGTGGGGGTAGATGGTGGCCCCCTCGAGATACTTGCCGGTGGCATCCACTACCGCCACCTTGCAGCCGGTGCGGAAGCCCGGGTCGATACCCATTACCTTCTGCCCGCGCAGCGGCGGCTGCAGCAGCAGATTCCGCAGATTGGCCGCGAAGAGGGTGATGGCGTGGGCCTCTGCCCTCTCGGTGAGGGTTGAGCGGACTTCCCGCTCCAGGGAGAGGGAGAGCAGCCGCTTGTAGCTGTCCTCCAGCGCCATCTCCAGCTGTGGAGCGAAGGTCGATTGGTGGTTGGGGCGGTAGCGGCCCGTGAGCACGGGCAGAGCCTTCTCATAGGGGAGGTCCACCGAGACACGCAGCACCTCCTCCCGCTCCGCCCGATTGAGGGCAAGCACTCGGTGGGGCGGTAGTTTGCCCGCCGGCTCGGAGAACTCGTAGTACAGGGTGTACTTCTGGCCCGGATCTTTGGATGAATCCGCCACCTTCGAGGTGAGGAGCGCCTCCCTGAAGTAGAGACCTCGTACGGACCCTCGAACGTCCGCGTCCTCGGCCACCACCTCGGCCACGATGTCCCGCGCCCCACCGTACACCTGCTCCATAGTTGTGAGCCCGAACTCCTCGTTCAGGAAAGGCTCGCCCTGCTCCTCCAGAGTACCGCCGGACACACCCTGCGCCATTATCAGGTCGGCCAGCGGGGCCAGTCCCTTCTCCCGGGCCACACTAGCCCTGGTCTTCCGCTTCGGGCGGTACGGCAGGTAGAGGTCCTCCAGTTCGTGGAGCGTCTCAGCCTGGGCGATCCGCTCGGATAGCTCCGGCGTCAGCTTGCCCTGCTCGTCTATCAGCCGGAGCACGTCGGCCCGGCGCTTCTCCAGACTGCGCAGCTGCTCCAGCCGGTCCTGTATAGCCTGAATCTGGACCTCGTCCAGCCCACCCGTGGCCTCCTTCCGGTACCTCGCGATGAAGGGGATTGTGTTCCCCGCGTCCAGCAATTCGGCGGCGCTGGCCACCTGATGAGCGGGGAGGGTGAGTTCCCTCGCCGTCCTGGCAACTATATCGTCCATGGGATCTTCTCCTGGGTGCATCAGTCAGCAACTAGCATAGTGCGAAAGCGGTTGGAGGGATTATTGCATCAAGCAAGGCCATGGAAAGATCGTCTATCGGGAGGGCGAACCTCCTGGTGAGCCACCCTGTTGGGGACGTAGACGTTGCCCCTAGGAGAGCCACGGCTCGGCAGGAGCCTCGCCCTCCCATTACTATCCTCCGATCTTGTTCACCACGGCAGATCAATCAGGCTTCCCTGAAACGGCCATAGATCGGGTTCCGAGACCAGTCCATGTCGGACAGGGTTATTCCTCACGTATTCCCATTTCGAGTCATAGCTCTCGGACCGACGGAGCCGCGTGTCCCAGTATCCGGACTGCCAACGATGCTCTTTGGAGCCGTGCCGGCGAGTGAATTGGGATTTCCAGAAGCGAATCCAATTCTCCAGCGGTTCCTGAAGTTCACCAGGAGCTGCGAACAGATGAATGTGATCTGGCATCACCACATAACGCCCCACTAGCCAGGCCGACGCTTCCTGCCAAACCTCAATCAGGAGATTATGGATAGTTCTCGATGCCAACCATCGCTCACGTTCTCGGGTACAAACGGTCACAAAGACGATCGTTGCCTGTCCAGCAGAAGTGATCAAACCGTGGGCTGGGCGTTTCCGAGAGCTGTAAGGTGCGCGAGACTGACGGTCGCTCAGGTCAGCATGATACTGGTTCATTTCTCACTCAACTTCTGGGAGAGCAAACCCACAGGGGTCGTGTCCCGGGAGGGCGAGGCTCCTGCCGAGCCGCCTGTTGGTGGCCAATCCATGCACCCCGCTGGGGTGGCTCCTGCTCCCCCAACGGGTGGCTCAGCGGGAGCTTCGCCCTCCCACCTCCTCACCCTCCCACGCGCTTCGCGTCCCCCAAGTGCATACCCTCCCGTCCTCCGTCTCTACGTGAGGGCCCTTCCTACCGGAGTACCTTGGCCTCGGAGCCGGGGGTGCCGTCGTACCGGGCCACCCTCACCCATCGGAATGCCCCGCCCTCCTCTCGCACCACCCAGTAGTCGAAGGTCGCCACCACCCGGTCTCCCGCGTCGTCCAGGCCGGTCCAGGCGGTGACACCGTAGTAGGAGTTCGCCGTCTGGACGAACGCCTGCTTCAGCGCATCGAAGGGCGCCGACTCGCCGACCGTCTGATTGGCGAGAGCCGCCACCCAGAGGGCATCGTACACCCCCAGGGCAAACGCCTCCGGCTCTCGGCCGAGAACAGCCGACATCCGGTTGCTGAGAGGCTCCCACTTCTCGCGGGCCCTCACGTCGAGCCCAAAGATGGGGTTCGGGTACCCAACCCTTGCAGCAAAGCTTGCCGCCTGGGCGTTCCGCGCCAGCACCTCGCTCAGAGCCACGCCGTCGCTGCCGTACCACCGGACAGCACCAAGGGCAGCTTCGGACTGAGCACGGTTGAAGAGAGACGTCACCTCGTCGAAGCCCGCGAGGTAGACACCCACCGACTTCGCGCCGTTCTGCTCCACAGCCTGGTTGACCTGGAGCAGAAGGGCAGCCACCACCGGACCGAAGTCCTGGGTCGTGGCGTCATACCGTACCCCTTCCGCCATCTTGGCCCCCATGGCTTCGAGACTCCGACGGGTGGCTATCTGCAGCCCCTCATTGCCGGCGTCGGCCCTCCAGACAGGCACCACAAACTCTATCCCATCTTCCCCCATCAGCGCCGCGATCGCCTGCCCCTCGAGCGCATCGTTCGGCGTGAACCGGAAGAGGTTGTCCGGCTCAGCCAGCGACCCCGCCGTGCTGGACTGGCTGACCACCAGGATGCTGTTCTCGTCGGCGAATGGCTTGACGGTTGCCGCCTCTGAGCTACTCTGTGGTCCAACGACGACCCGCGCCCCCAGGGAAGCCAACTCCTGCATCCCCGCGAGGGCCGCGGCCGGATCCAACTTGGTATCCCTTACCTCCACCCTGAGCCGAGTCTTCGAACCGATCTCGGCCAGGTACCCATTGATGTCCTCCTGGGCCAAGTCCGCGGCCAGGGCACTCGACTCCCCGAGGCTGGACCAAGATCCGGTGAGGGACACCAGCGCCCCAACCACCATCTCCCGAGCCTCCCAGGGGAACCTCTCCGCGTTCAACCGCCGCTGCACGCCGGTGGGTCCCACAACCCAGGTGAACTGCCCATCGGTGAAAGCCGTCCAGTTGTCGACCTTCCTCCACACCATCAACCCTCTGGTAGTTCGCTGCAGTGAGTCCCCGCTCGGCGATGATTGCTCATCCTCAACCGGTTCCCCTACAATGGCAGGGATCTGATCCGACAGGGACTTGAAGCCCATCTTGAACTCGGGCTTCGGCTGGGCAAGGGCAGTACCGCTAAGAATCAAGATGGCCCCCAGTGCTACCATGGCAGTAATGAACAGCCGTCTCACTTGCCTACCTCCACACTGGCACTAAAGTACTATTGTTATTCTACATGGTGGTGGTACCTTCTCGCATAGGTGGGATTCTCACCTTGCAGGGCTGAAGATGCCTCGCAGGGTGACTGCGGCCGATGGGCGGAGAACTGCTCCCAGTGCGAGATTGGTCTCCGAAGGGAAGTTCGCGGTGTTAGGGGTGAGGGCGCCTTCAAGCATACAGGTGGAACGTCCCAGGCGGAAAAGGCTGCGGAATCTGCCGCCCATCCTTCGGCTGTACGTCCTGGTAGTCATAGCAGCCGCTACCCTGGTAGTAGTGGCCCTGTCCCCGGGGCTCCTGGCTCACCACCCCGATGATCTCGGCCTCGCCCTGGTGCTATCCGGGCTGCTGGTACTGGCAAAGCATCACGATATCCAGTTGGGATCGAGACTGAAGATCTCAACGGATACTACGGTGCTCTTCACCGCAACACTGCTGTTCGAGCCATCCCTGGCGGTGCCCCTGGTTGCCGCCGGATCCATCGTCAGCAATGCGCTGGCTCGCCGCCCCTGGTATGGAGTGCTCTTCAATGCCTCCCAGGCCAGCCTCTCAACCGCCCTGGCCGGCTTCGTCTACCTTATCCTTGCGCCCGGTCGCCTCAATCTGATCGGCAACATCGAGGGCCAGCTACCGGCCCTGGTTTGTGCTGCAATCACCATGTACCTCTGCAACACCATCCTGGTGGACACGGCCGCGGCGCTCCAGCTGGGCCAGCACCCGATGTCCGGAGCCTGGGAGAGGCACCGCAGCGTCCTGCCTCACCACGTAGCCCTATTCCTCCTCGGCATCCTGCCCGCGCTGACAGCCCACAACCACCCATGGACCCTGGGACTGGTCGCGATACCCGTGGTGGTCATCCAGATCGCCCTCCGGGACATGGTGCGGTTGCGCGTTCAAACGCGGGAAGCCATCGAAGCCCTGGCCGACATGGTGGACCTGCGCGATCCCTACACCCACGGCCACTCCCAGCGGGTGGCCGGCTACGCCACCTGCATAGCCAAGAGGCTCAAGATGTCGGCCGATGAGATCGAGGTTATTCGAGCGGCGGCCCGCGTCCACGACATCGGGAAGATCGCGGTGCCCGATAGGGTGCTGCTGAAGCCGGATCGGCTCACGGAGGATGAGTACCGCGAGATGCAGCGGCACCAGGAGGTGGGAGCCAGACTGCTGGAGAAGTTCCCTGACTTCCGTGCGGGCCGGGAGTACGTTTCGGCTCACCACGAGCGACCCGACGGTAGCGGCTATGGGCGAGGTCTCAAGGGTAGTCAGATACCCCTCGGGGCGGCCATCATCGCCGTAGCAGACTCCTTCGATGCCATGACATCCAACCGTCCATATCGAAAGGCGCTGCCGCTTGAAAACGCCATTGCCGAGCTACAGAGGCACCGCGGCAGCCAGTGGGATGCGCGGGTGGTGGATACCTTCCTGGAGATCCTTCAGGATGACAGCCTCGTGTCCCTCTCCCATCGACTCGCGGCCGCCGGAGCATAACCTCCACTCTCCTCGAGAATCAAAAGCGCGTCAGGTGTACCTCACGGTGGACCTGACGCGCGCCGGCGAAACACGTCGCTTCGCCGCACATTATCGCGAGATGCCCCTCCACAGTCCAATGCAGCTTGCGTCTCTTACCATTACCTGTAGGTTATGAACCCTACCTGCCGCCCGGTGCGTTCCTTGTGGAAGTCTGGAGTTGCCGCGGTGCGCTTGCCTCCTGTGGCCTCACCCCTCGCGACCTTAAGGCCAGGTAGCGCCGTAACGAAGGGGCTAGCACCGCGGCGGTGAGCAGCCCCGGGATGGCCAGGTGCAGGCTCTCGATGTGAGGCAGCCAGCCAGCGACGACCTGGTCCTCCACCAGCATCGCCCCGCCCGTCCAAGCAAGGACCCCAGCCCCCACCAGGGCCAGCCAGGGCAACCGATTGATCGCGTTCGCTATCAACCCGCTCCCAAACAGGATCAGCGGCATGCTCAGCAGCAACCCGAACAGCAGAAGCCCCACGTTGCCGTGGGATACCCCCGCGATGGCCAGGATGTTGTCCAGGCTCATCACCACATCCGCCATTATGATCGTCCTGAGGGCCCCGAACAGAGAGACCCCCTCGGAGACATCGTGAGCCGCCTCGCCCTCCCGCAGCAGCTTCCAGGCGATCCCCAGCAGTAGTAGGCCCCCCGCTGCCCCCAGCAGGGGTATGGCCAGCAGCACCGCCGCGATCGCTGCGAACAACACTCTCAGCAGTATGGCCCCACCCCCACCCAGGATGATCGCCATTCGGCGCTGGCGTGGCGGGAGTCTTCGAGCCGCCATCCCGATCACTATCGCGTTGTCCCCGCTCAGCACCAGGTCCACCACCACGATGCTGAGGACCCCCGCCATCAATGCAACTGGATTCTCCAGCATTTCCGTCTCCTCTGCTCCTTTCGTCCATCGTCGGATCCACGCACAACAAAAGGCGAGACCCGCTGCACTCCATTCAGAGGCAACAGGTCTCGCCCAAGACGCCAATGGTCTCTCGCTGGCCGGGGATGACCCGAATTGACGACCAGCGCTATCGGCTCAAAGCCGAAGGGCTACTCCCCCAAGGACCCGTATTCGCAACTACCGTTCCAGCGCCGCCAGATTCCCTTGTACCACACCGGCCGGTAGCCGAGCTAACTGGCAACATTGTAGCGATACTACCAACGCCCGTCAACAACACGCAACACCCCACAGAACGGGTGCCCGTCGGCTTTCCGGGGAGAGCCTGGTGTCGCAATGTCTCCCGACGCTTATGGTCGCTAACAAATAAACCTGACAGTAGCCCGAGGAGGGCGAAGCTCCTGCCCGGGAGGGCGAAGCTCCTGCCCGGGAGGGCGAAGCTCCTGCTGAGCCGTCCAGTAGGGGGAGCAGGCGACAGACTCCAACAGGTGGCTCGCCAGGAGGCTCGCCCTCCCGCAGTGTGGACACGCCTGTTAGCCATACCGTGTCAGCTTTATTTGTTAAGGTTCATCAGCGGGCTTGGGCGTCTCAGCCTGGTCCGTTTACGGCCAGGCGTCGAAGCCGGCGCTTCCCGAAAACTTGAGCCGCACCCCTTCGCCTTCGCGGGGTTGTCCTTCCGCCAGGCGAGGTATATACTTACTTGCGCACGCAAGTATCGTCACCGGAGGGCAGATGGTTCACCACGGGAAGCCACCACTAGCGCTCAGGCTCGTCTTCCTGGGCAAGCACATCGCTATGCTGATCGACCGGCGTCTGGCAACCAGCGGGCTCAATCGCACCCAGACGGCGATCCTGATGGCGCTGCGCCACCACCCAGGGCTTCAACCGCTGCGGCTGGGCTCCCCCGCGGGGGTCGAGGCTGCCAACGTCACCAGGACCCTCCAGTCGCTGGAGCGGCTGGGGCTGGTCGAGCGCAGGCCCCACCCGACCGACGGCAGGGCTAGCCTCTTCTACCTCACGACCGATGGAGAAGAACGAGCACGGTTCCTGTCAGAAGTTGTGGAAGCCCTCTCCGCCGAGATGCTCCAGGGGCTCGATGCGGAGGATCTGCCGGTCCTGGAGAAGGCGCTGGCCAGCCTCTTGAGAGGCATGAGCCATCAGCATCCAGCTTTCGGCAGCCACCATCGCGGAGCCCGCGGTCCATCGCCGGCCGAAGCGCTGGAAGAGATGTCCATGGACAACAACGACGACTCGACAGCCGATCAACACAAAGAAAAGCCGAGGACCGATAGCTGATGGCTAACAGCAGCCTGATACGATCCCTTTCATATCTCCTGCCCTACCGGCTGACGGCTGCGGCCGCCCTCTTCAGCCTGCTGCTGGTCTCAGCCAGCAACCTCGTGGCACCCCAGTTCCTGCGGATCGCCATCGACGGCGGCATAGTCGGGGGACAGTGGTCCGCAATCCTGTTCGCATCTGCCGGGTTGCTGGTTGTGGCCCTCTTCCGGGGCATCTTCACCTTCCTCCAGGGCTACCTCTCCGAGAAGGCGTCCCAGGGAGGCGCCTACGACCTGCGCAACGCCATCTACTCGAAGCTGCAGACCCTCAGCTTCAGCTACCACGACCAGGCCCAGACCGGCCAGCTGATGACCCGAGTGACCAGCGACGTGGAGATGGTGCGCCATTGGGTGGGACAGGGCTTCCTCCAGCTGCTGGGGGCGCTGGTGATGCTGGTCGGCTCGGCCACAATCCTGCTGATCATCAACTGGCGGCTGGCGCTGGTCTCCCTGACCATCGTGCCATTCGTCTTCCTGGTGTTCGGCTACTTCGCCCGGACGGTCCAGCCCCTCTTCCGCCAGGTCCAGGCACGGTTGGGGGCACTGAACACCGTGCTGCAGGAGAACCTGGCCGGCGTCCGGGTGGTGAAAGCCTTCGCTCGAGAGGAGCACGAGATCGGCCGCTTCGGCCGCGCGAACGACGAGCTGCTGACCGAGAACATCCGGGTAACCCGCGCCACCAGCTTCACATTCCCGATCATCTTCTTCTTCGGCAACGTGGGGACCTTCCTGGTCATCTGGTACGGCGGAAACGAGGTGATCGCCGGGACCCTCAGCTTGGGAGAGTTGGTGGCCTTCAACACCTACCTGGGCTTCCTGATGTTCCCCGTCTTCATCCTGGGGATGATCGCGGCCAACATCTCCCGGGCGGGCGCCTCCGCCCAGCGAGTCTTCGAGGTGCTGGACGCCCAGAACGACGTGGAGGACCTCCCAGGAGCAGGGCTGCTGCCTCCAGTCCAGGGCAGGATCGCGTTCGAGGACGTGAGCTTCCGATACGTTGGCTCAGAGCACGATGCCCTCGGCAACGTGAGCTTCGAGGCGGAGCCCGGCCAGACGATCGCCATCGTGGGCACCACCGGCTCGGGCAAGAGCACCCTCACCAACCTCATCCCCCGCTTCTACGACGTGCAGGGCGGTCGGGTCACCGTGGACGGCCACGACGTGCGAGACGTGACCCTGGAGAGCCTGCGCTCCCAGATAGGGATCGTACTCCAGGAGACGGTGCTGTTCAGTGGCACCATCCGGGAGAACATCGCCTACGGAGCCCCTGAGGCTACCCAGGAGCAGATCGAGAGGGTGGCCCGCATCGCCCAGGCCCACGACTTCATCCTGGAGCAACCCCAGGGCTACGACACGCGCATCGGCGAGGGCGGTGTGGGGCTGAGCGGCGGCCAGATGCAGAGGATCGCCATTGCCAGGGCGCTGCTGCTGGACCCGAAGATCCTGGTGCTGGACGACAGCACCTCCTCCGTGGACGCCGAGACGGAGTACCAGATCCAGCAGGCCATGGAGCGCCTTATGTCGAATCGCACCACCTTCGTCATCGCACAGCGCATCAGCACGGTGCGCAACGCCGACCGGATACTGCTGATGGACGGCGCCCACCTGGTGGCGCAGGGCACCCACGAGGAACTGCTGGAGGGGAACGCCCTCTACGGCGAGATCGTCGCCTCGCAGTTGAGGGACGACTCAGTCAGTTCGGCCCGATCGGACGCGGAGAGAGACGATGGACTCCCTCTCCCCGCGGGAGAGGGTCGGGGTGAGGGACCGCATGGTGTCCTCTCAACGAGCCCTCACCCTACCCCTCTCCCTTTGGGAGAGGGAACAGCCCCGAGCCCGGACGGCACTCATCACTCATCACTCGGCACTCCAAACAGGAGGGGCAACTAGCCATGATGCGAGGACCTTTTCACGGGCGCATGGACCTGCCTGAGGGCCATGCATCCGACACCAAGGCGGTGGCCCTGAGGCTCCTTGGCTACCTGAGCCCCTACAAGCCCCGCCTGATCCTGGTGGCATTCTTCATACTGCTCACCGCCGCTTCGGCGGCACTGGGCCCATACCTGGTGGGTCGGGCCATAGACCAATTCATCACCGCCGGCGACAGCGCCGGCCTCGCGGTGAACATGCTGATCCTGCTGGGAGTGTACCTGGCCGGTGTCGGGGCCCGCATGCTCCAGGGCTACCTGATGGGCTGGGTCGGGCAGAATACCCTGAAGGATATCCGCCGCTCCATCTTCCGCAAGCTGCAGCGGCTCTCGCTGAGCTACTTCGACCGCCGCGACGCGGGCGACCTGATGTCGCGCCTGGTCAACGACGTGGACACCATCAATACCCTGCTGAGCATGGGGTTGGTGCAGTCGGTGGCGGGGTTGCTATCGCTGGTGGGGATCGTGATCGCCATGTTCGCCCTCCAGTGGCCCCTTGCCCTGGCGGCCTGCAGCGTCATCCCGGCGATGCTGCTCACCACCAACTACTTCGCGCAGCGGGCCCGCCATGCCTACCGCAAGACGAGGGTAACCATAGGAGACGTATCGGCCGACCTCCAGGAGGACATCGCGGGCGTCCGGGTCGCACAGGCATTCAACCGGACGGGCCGCAACCTGGCCCGCTTCGCCGAGCGGAACGCCGCCAACCGGGACGCCAACGTGGGCGCCACGGCCATTACATCCGCCTTCTCGCCTACCATCGACCTGCTCAGTACCGTCGCCACCCTCATAGTGGTGGCCTTCGGCGGCTACCTGGCGATCAGCGGCGCCGTTACGGTGGGGCTCGTGGTGGCCTTCCTGGGCTACGTGCAGCAGTTCTTCTGGCCGATCCAGCAGATCACCCAGATCTACAACCAGGCCCAGTCGGCCATGGCCGGCGGTGAGAGGATATTCGACCTGCTGGATACCCCCGAGGAGCTGGGGGATGCGCCGGACGCCAGACCTCTACCCCGCATCGAGGGGACGATCGCCTTCGAGGAGGTGGACTTCGCCTACGACCCTGTCCATCCGGTGCTGCACGGCGTGGACCTTGTGGCCCAGCCCGGCCAGACGGTGGCACTGGTGGGTCCGACCGGCGCGGGGAAGACCACCATCGCCAACCTGATCGCCCGCTTCTACGACGTGACAGGGGGGCGAGTGACCATCGATGGCGTGGACGTGCGAGGGGTCACCCTGGCCTCGCTGCGGAGCCAGCTGGGCATGGTGCCGCAGAACAGCTTCCTCTTCTCGGGCAGCGTGGCCGACAACATCCGCTATGGCCGGCTGGAGGCCACCGACGAGGAGGTGGAGCGAGCCGCGCGCATGGCCAACGCCCACGACTTCATCGTGCGGCTGCCCCAGGGCTACGAGACGCTGCTGGGCGAGCGGGGCAGCTCCCTCAGCCAGGGGCAGCGGCAGCTGGTAGCCTTCGCACGGGCGATCCTCGCCGACCCGCGCATCCTGATCCTGGACGAGGCCACCAGCAGCGTGGACACCCGCACCGAGCGGCTGATCCAGCAGGCCCTCGCGCAGCTGCTAAAGGGCCGGACCAGCTTCGTCATCGCCCACCGCCTCAGCACCATCCATAACGCCGACCAGGTGCTGGTGATCGACGAGGGCCGCATCGTGGAGCGCGGCACCCACGACGAGCTGATGGCGAGGGGCGGCCTCTACGCCGACCTGTACCAGCGGCAGTTCCGGGATGTGGCCGAGGAACGCGCCGTCGTCGCCTGATCCGGCTCGGGTTCAGAAACAACCGCTGCGGTCTCGGAGACCGCGGCGGTTTCCGTTTCACCACATCGGCCCCGCCGAGATGGTTCACGAAGCCGTCGGAT
>DIXP01000038.1 GCA_002436065.1 Chloroflexi bacterium UBA6077 | reverse complement strand
CCCGGTGTGGACTGTACTTCGGGGGGGGGGACCTGCCCGAACTGTGTAGCGCGCGCCGGACCATCGTGAACGGCCTGCGCCACCAACAGGTACGGCAGTTAGTCCACCGTCGCTGCCATGAGGAACACGCGGCAGCCCCTCAGGCTGCTGCCAGAGGTGCTCGTGAAAAGAGCCCAATTGATTGAGGAGCCGGATGCGTCGAAAGATGCAAGTCCGGTTTTGAAGGCAGGCGGGGGAAGGTGACTTCCCTCGCCTAGCCAGCACTACTGATACTTGTCTTGATAATGGGGTACAGTGCGACACGAGGTCGAGTAAACGGCTGTCAGAACTGCAAGAGCACCATCTGACCTGAAGTTCCACCTTCAGTACCCTATTCGGGGCGTGCGGCGGGAGCAATCCGGCGGTGCGAAGCCCCTGGGACAACGTGCCCACTCGATGAGGGGTAGCCAAGCCGCGAGGGGAGGCTATTGCTGATAGC
The DNA here is from genome assembly GCA_002436065.1 of Chloroflexi bacterium UBA6077. Lineage (GTDB taxonomy): Bacteria > Chloroflexota > UBA6077 > UBA6077 > UBA6077 > UBA6077. The sequence continues at coordinate 211,268 of DIXP01000038.1, read as the reverse complement.
ATCAAGCGGTTAGGGCGCAAGGGTTGGATGGCATGGCTACCACATGGGAACCGCTGATAAACGCCGTCAATTGTAGCAAGCCAAAGATGCTGACAGGCTTGGACCAAAAGACGTGGTCGGGCACGGGGACTTGTACCATCCCCGTCGTGGACAGTGTGACCACCGGCGAAGAGGCGGCGCCTAAACCAACCGTGGTGTTTACTCAGAACGTGGTAAGTCCGTAGTCCTCCCGATTAGGGACAGCGAGCCGCAAGGCGAGCCCATGAGGCTGCGGGTATAAGGAAGGCGGAGGAAGCGAAAGCCGCCCTGTAATGGGGCGGATAGGAGTTGAGCCGAGAGGAGACATCACCCCATGCTAAAGCAAGCAGACTTCTGCCTGGTCTCTCGTCACGAGAGAGCTCGGCAAACCGGCTAAAGAGGTAGAGCAGATGACGGACAGCCCTGTAACCACCATCCCGTGGACGGTGGTGGGGGTTGGGTCCGGTGCTGCCTCCCACGACAAGCTGGACTGGCACCAGGTCAACTGGCAGGCAGCCCACCGAACGTGCGTCGGCTCCAAGCGCGTGTCGTGAAGGCGACACAGGAAGGCAGGTGGGGGAAGGTGAAAGCCCTCCAGCGCCTACTGACCCACTCGCATGGCGCCAGGTTGCTGGCCGTGAAGCGAGTGACAGAGAACCGTGGCAGCAGGACACCTGGGGTGGACCAGGAACTTTGGGACAGCACCGAAAAGAAGGCAACGGCAGTATCCCCTCCCTGAGGCAGAGGGGCCACGAACCTCAACCCCTCAGACGAGTGTACATCCCCAAGAGCAACGGCAAGATGCGCCCTCTGGGTATCCCGACGATGAGAGATAGGGCGATGCAGGCTCTCTACCTGCTGGCCCTGGACCCCATCGCCGAGACCGCAGGGGATCGGAACTCCTATGGGTTCCGGCTGGAAAGATCCACCGCCGAGGCTATCCATCAGTGCTTCATCGCCCTGAGTTCGAGACGCTCGGCCCAGTGGGTGCTGGAAGGCGACATCAAGTCATGCTTCGACAAGATCAGTCATGACTGGCTACTGGCTCACGTCCCCACGAACAAGGGGCCATACTCAGGAAGTGGCTGAAGGCCGGGTACATGGAGAAAGACGTCTTCTACCCGACAGATGAAGGCAGTCCCCAAGGAGGCATCATCTCACCGGTGATGGCCAACATGACGCTGGACGGCTTGGAGAACCGACTGAGGGAGTCACACCCGCAGAAGGTGCTGCGTGCCCGAAAGGTTAACCTGATCAGGTATGCGGACGATTTCGTCATCACCGGCAGCTCGAAGGAATTGCTGGAGGGCGAAGTCAGACCCCTCGTGGAGCAATTCATGATGGAACGGGGGCTGGAACTCTCACCTGAGAAGACAGTCATCACGCACATCGAAGATGGCTTTGACTTCCTAGGCTTCAATGTACGCAAGTACAGGGGGAAGCTGCTCATCAAACGATCCAGGAAGAACGTAAAGGCGTTCCTCTGCAATGTCCGGCGAGTCATCAAGACCAACCGGCAGACCTCGGCTGGACAACTGATACTGCGGCTCAATCCCCTGATACGGGGATGGGCCAACTATCACCGGCATATGGTCGGCAAGAGGGCCTTTGCGACCATGGACAACGCTATCTTCGGGACGCTCTGGAGCTGGGCGAAACGGAGGCACCGGAGGAAGAACCTTCACTGGATCAAAGACCGATACTTCCGAAGGCATGGCTCCAGGAATTGGGTGTTTACTGGGGAGGTGAAGGATGCCCGCGAGGTATCCCTGGAAGTACGGCTCTTTTCAGCCTTGTCAGTCGCCATCAAGCGGCACAGCAAGATCCGCGGAGAGGCCAATCCGTACGACCCCAACTGGCAGGCGTATTTCGATGCCAGACATGGCAGAATGAGTCAGTCACAGGTGACGAACCTGAGCGACACCCAACAGCTATGGGCCAACGAGCTGCCAGGGAACGAATGTTGTGCAACCGCGTCCGGTAAAACGGGCGTTAGTAGAGGCTTGAGCCGGGTGCGAGGAAACCCGCCTGCCCGGTTCTGAGGGGGAGGAAGGCGGCATTGCCGCCTTCCTCCCCCTCAGAAGCTTTTTGATTGCACTACGATCGGATGGAGAGCCGTCGCATCCAGAGGTACGGCTCCAACGACCACTTGGACCTATCGCACCCCACGCCGCTTTCCTTGATGCCAACATGTGGCAGGTCGATGCCACCACTCCTGCCCGGGTTGTTCACCTCCACCTCGCCAAAACCGAATTCCTCATGAACCCTGGCGATGACACGCGAATCGTAGGTGAACAGGTACGAGTTCAATCCATAGTCGGTATCGTTGGCCCTCGCGATCACTTCGTCCAAACTATCGAAGGTGTACACCACCAATACCGGTCCGAAGATCTCTTCATGGCACACCCGCATGTTGTCCTGCGCGTTGTCCAGCAGGGTTGGCATGATGAACGATCCCACAGGCAGGTCCTCGGGAATCTTTCCACCGAATAGCAGTCTCGCGCCCTTATCGGTAGCATCCCCTATCAGTTCGAGCACCCGGTCACGTGCCGCCTTGTCGATCAACGGCCCCATGGCATTGCTCAACTCCCTGCCCCATCCAACCTTGACCTTCTGAATGTTCTGGAGCAGTAGGTCAACAAACTTGTCGTGCACGCTCGCATGCACATAGATGCGATTGATGTTGGCACAGCCCTGGCCGGCGCAGGGAGCCGTCTTGCGGGTAACCATGTAGGCAGCGGTGCTTTCCAGATCTACGTCTGGCATGACGACGGCTGGCGCGTTGCCCCCCAACTCCAATGAGAAACGCTTGATCGATGTGGATGCCTGCGACAACACATGCCGACCGGTATCCGACGAACCTATCAGTCCGATCAAGCGCGGGATCTTGCTCTCATTGAGGGTCCTCCCGACTACGGAGGAAGGCCCGGCAACGATGTTGAACACGCCCTTGGGGAAACCGATCTTCTCGGCGATCATCCCCAGGTAGAGCGTCGCCAACGGTGTGTTGCTGGCGGGCTTGAGTACGCAGGTGCAGCCCGAGGCGAGGGATGGGGCAAGCTTGAGGGCAGCGTTTTGCATCGGGAAGTTCCAGGCCAAATGACCGACGGTAACACCCACGGGGTATCTCTGCACCAAGTGCAGCACTTCACCGGGTTTGGAGACATGATCTGGCAAGATCGTGCCGTAGACCCGTTTGATCTCTTCGGCGTAGAAGTTGAGCATGGCAACGGCCGCTTTGCATTCGCCCGCCGCCTCGGGATAGGACTTGCCCGCTTCACGAGCCAGCAAATCGACCACTGTTTCGCTCTCGGCAAGAAATGCATCGCGCAGCCTGACGATCCAGGCTATCCGCTCGTTGATGGAGGTTCTGGACCAGCCCTTGAACGCCTCCTGGGCAGCCTCCAGCGCCTCTATTGTCTGCAGTTCGTCGGCTGCACCAACAGAGGCAATCACCTCCTCTGTGGCAGGGTTCACGACGTCGAAGGCTGCACCCTTGCCGTCAACACATCTACCGTTGATGTACTGCTCGAACACTCCCGCATCTCCTTCTACCGAACTAATCTACCGAATACTTGGGCCGGACTGTACTTTGGAAGCTGGCAAGACGCCGATCGCATGGAGGGATCATGCCCTGGAGGTATTGGCGAGGCAACTGGCAGCTGCCTGAACTGGCGCCACCCAGATTGACACAACCTGCCGAACAGTACCCGGCATTCACCCTTTCACGGGTCCACAGCCTCGCGGGCTGGCTTTGCATGTCTGCATCGCTGGCTATTCCCTCTGGCCAGGCCAGGCGACGAGCGTCTCCGGGCCTCGCCGGAGAACGCTCCGGAATGCTTAGATTACCGGCCCTGCCACACCGGAGCACGCTTCTCCTTGAAGGCAAGCAACCCTTCCTTCGCATCCTCGCTAGCATTGCAGATGTTCGCCTGCGCCCTCGCGATTGGAAGCCGCTCCTCCAGCGTCTTGCCCTGCCCCTGACTCGCCAGACACGCCCCGCGAAGACTCTGTAACCCAAGAAGCCTTGTCCTCGAGCTGCTTCTTTGCCTCCTCCCTTCTTGCACGGTGTCGTCGAACCGTCTGACCCGACTGGCGCCAACTACTCAGGCCATCGCTCTGGCCACCACCTCGGCCACGTCCAGCACCTGCACCTTCTCCCCTGGGAACCCGTCCTTCAGAGCATCCTCGAACATCGTCATGGAGTAGGGGCAGCTCACGCAGATCGTGTCCGGCTTCGCCCCCATCGCCTCAACAAGCCCTACCAAAACCGCCGATCCTGACGGTGGCAGCATGACCACGGTTTACTGGGGCGCTACCTTCATAGCCGTACGAGCGATCAATCTGCCCTTTCTGCCGAATTGGTCCGATGCTCTCTCCCGTCTTCGTTACCAAGGCTGGACGAGGCGACAATCTGTCGGGCGGCCTCGTGACCTACTTCAATCCGATCGTGATAGGCTTGTCTCCAGCTGGAGAACCCCCCCGTCACGTTCCGAGCTCGGAAGCCGTGGTGTTTCAGCAGCCTGTACCCCTCATATGAGCCGCGGCCCACGTGACAGATCAGGGTGACGGTTTCTGCCGGATCGAAACGGTGCAGGGACTTTCTGAACATATCCAGCACGAGGTTCTCCGAGCCTGGAATGTGCCCCGCCGCGAAGCTCCTTGCCCCTCGCACATCCACGATCCTTATCGGCTTACCGGCATCCATCTCCTGCGCCAGATCCTGGACCGACACCGTCTCCACCTCGCCTCGCCAGCGGTTGGCCGTCGCAAACGCGGCCATCACCACGGGGTCCTTCTCCGAGGAGTAGGGCGGCGAGCAGGCCAGGTCGATTCCCTCCAGCTCCTCCACCGTCATCCCGGCCTGTATCGCGGTCGCCAGCACGTCCGTGCGCTTGTCCACTCCCTGACCGCCAACGATCTGTGCCCCCAGCAACCTCCCGCTTCTGCGCTCGGCGACCAGCTTGATCGCCATGATCTCGGCCTCTCGCATGTAGTCAGGTATGGAGTGGTTGTGTGTGTAGGTAGCGATAGGCTCGAAGCCTACCTGCCTCGCCTCGGCCTCGCTCAAGCCGGTCTTGCCGACCGATAGGTAGCAAGCCTTTACCACGCAGGTCCCGATCACTCCACCGAAACGGAGATTGCCCCCGGCCGCGTTAGAGCCCGCTACCCGGCCCTCCCTGTTCGCCGGTCCTGGCAGGCTCAGCCTGACCCTTTTCCCGCTGACGCAGTGCACCACCTCGGCCATGTCTCCGCAGGCGTATATGTCTGGATCGCTTGTCCGCATGCGATCATCCACCAGCACGCCCCCGTTGGGACCAATCTCCAGCCCGGCCTCCCGGGCCAGGCTCAGCTCGCGCGGCAACCCGTTGGCGACCACCGCGAGCTGCACGGGGACGACCTCTCCCGTGGACAGTTCCAGCCTCTCCAGGCGCGTTTCTCCTATGAAGACCACCGGTTCTGCTCCTAGGTGCAGCTTCACGCCCTCGGTCCTCAAATGCTCGGCCACCGGGACGGCCATCTCCCAGTCCATGTGGGACATTAGGTGAGACGCGCTCCCCACCAGGTGGACCTCTAGCCCGAGATTGAGCAGCGCTTCCATCACCTCGAAACCGCTGAACCCACCTCCGATCACGGCCACTTGGCGGACTTGGTCTGACAGGACGTAGGAGCGCAGCGCCTCGGTATCAGGCACCGTGGAGAGAGAGAAGACCCCGAGCAGGTCGATGCCGGGGACGGACGGGAGCAGCGGTGGCGCGCTGTGCGCTAGGATCAGCCTGTCGAAGGGATGCCAGCTGCAGTTACCCGTGGTTAGATCCTTCACATGCACTCGCCTGCCGGCCCGGTCGATTGCAGCTACTTCCTGTCGAAGGCCAACACGAATGCGATAGCGGGTGTGGAAATTCTTCTGAGACAGGCAAGACAGATCGTTGACGTCGCGGACCTCACCGCCGACATAGTAGGGCAATCCGCAGCCGGCAAAGGATGCGTAGGGCCCCTGCTCGAAGATGGTGATCTCCGCGTCCTCGTTGGTCCGCCGGGCCTTGGTAGCGGCGCTGGCGCCAGCAGTCGATCCGCCCACAATCACTATTCGTCTCGCTGACTCTATCTCCATAACACGCCTCCGCATGTTACGAAATACTTGTGTACCCCTCGGATAGCAGTTGCGCCTATCGCGCGCCAACGCCGCCTGGCTCGATCCTGATCCCGTTCTGTTGCTCCAAGCGTGCGAGTGCCCGGTGTCGAATCCTCGCTGGCAAGGCTACGCCGGCTGCCAACTACTCAGGCCATCGCTCTGGTCACCACCTCGGCCACGTCCAGCACCCGTACCTTCTCCCCCGGGAACCCGTCCTTCAGGGCATCCTCGAACATCGTCATGCAGTAGGGGCAACTCACGCAGATCGTGTCTGGGTTCGCCCCCATCGCCTCCTCTGCCCGCGCGGCGTTGATGCGCTTCCCGCTGTCCTCCTCCATCCACATCCGGCCGCCCCCGGCCCCGCAGCAGAATGCCCTCTCTCGCTGCCGTTCCATCTCCACCGGCGTCTGCCCAGTCGCCGACGCGATCGCCCTACGAGGGGCATCGAACACGTCGTTGTGCCGCCCGAGGTAGCAGGAGTCGTGGAACACAACCCTTCCAAGCTCTTTCGTTCCCTTCAGCTTCAGCCTTCCCTGCTTGATCAGGCCGCTGATCAGCTCGGTGTGGTGCACCACCTCGGCCTCCAACCCGAACTGCCGGTAGTCGTTCTTCAGCGTGCTGTAGCAATGAGGGCAGATCGTCACGATCTTCCTCACGCCCCTGTCCCGGAACATCTCGACATTCTTGCAGGCCAACTGCTCGAAAACGTACTCGTTGCCCAACCGACGCAGGCTGTCGCCGCAGCACGGCTCGGCGTTCCCCAGCACCCCCCACGAGACGCCCGCCGCATTCAGTATCTCCGCGGTGGCTAGGGTGATCTTGCGACTGCGAGCGTCGAACGCCCCCGCGCATCCCACGTAGAACAGGTACTCGGTCTTCCCAGCCTCGAACGGCGTCGTGGATGTAGCCTTGGCCCAATTGGCGCGCTCGGAAGGACCGATACCCCACGGGTTGCTGCGCAGCTCCACGCTCTCGAATACTGTCTGCAGGCTCTCCGGGAAGCGGGCCTCCATCTCCACCATCCCCCTGCGCATCTCCACGATCTTCGGAACGTGCTCGATGAACACCGGACACACCTGCATGCAGGCGCCGCAGGTCGTGCACGCCCATAGGGCGTCCTCCGATACGCTGCCCTCCCCCATCCCGCCGATCAGGGGCAGCACCTTGCAGTTGCCGGCAAAGCCGTTGCCGGAGTGGCCGTTGCCGCTCAACAGCGGCGCGTTCACCAGCAGGTTCGCCTTGATGTCGTGGATTACCAGTTTCGGGTTGAGCGCCTTACCCGTTGAGGTCGCGGGGCACACATCCGCGCATCGACCGCACTCGGTGCAGGAGTACGAGTCGAACAGCGCCTTCCATCCGAACTGCTCCACCCGCCTCACGCCGAACGACTTGTCCTTCTCGAAGACCTCCCTCGGCTGCGTGTTCACCCTCTTCAGGCTTCTGAAGAAGCAGTTCGGGATCGCCGTCAGGATGTGCATGTGTTTGCTGTATGGAAGGTAGTTCAGGAACGCCAGCAGCACCAGGGCGTGTACCCACCATAGCAGCTGCTCCAGCCCCTCCAGCTGCTGAGCCGGCACGCCCATCAGAAAGGTGTTAGCAGCGAAGCTCGACACCGGGGCGAGTCCGGGCGAGTCCACGCGCGCCATGGCGATCCTGGCGGCATTCATGCCGAAGAAGGCGACCATCAGCGTGCCGATCATCAACAGGATGACCGAGGCGTCGCGGCTGAGTCCCCCGATGTGCGGGGGTGCGAAGAAGGCCCGCCTCACCAGCGCGATGACCACCGCCACCAGCGCCAGCGCTGAGGCCACATCGAAAACCAGCGTCAGCGGCCGGAACAGCCCATCCGGCAGCTTCCAGAAACCGATCTCCGGGAACAGGCCGCTCACCAGGAACTCGCTGTTGGCGATCAGCAGGATGAGGAACGACCAGAAGATGACCAGGTGGTTCAGCCCGTAGCCCCGCTCCAGGACCCGTTTCTGGCCGAATGCGTAGACGAGCATGTTCTTCAGCCGTCTCCCCGGGCTGTCCAGCCGGTCCTCCGGCCTCCCGAGAGCGACCAGGCGGAACCGCCGAAAGCAGCTCCAGGCGAAGACGGCCAGCGCGGCCGCGAGCAAGATTGCGAATGCGATGACCTTGGCCGACATTTCTAGTTACCCCCTGCTGCCGACTGCGCACAACTCGCCGGCGCCCTGTTGGGTGCGCAGCTGCTTGATCTGCCGGATCATCGCCGGCACTACCTCGAACAGGTCGCCCACCACTCCATACGTCGCCACTTCGAAGATCGGCGCGTCGCGGTCGTTGTTTATCGCGATGATCACGTCTGAGTCCTGCATCCCCACCAGATGCTGGATCGCCCCGCTTATCCCGCAGGCGATATACAGCTTCGGCTTCACCGTCTTGCCCGTCTGGCCCACCTGGCGCGAGGCGGGCACCCAGCCGGCCTCCACCGCCCCGCGTGAGCTACCCACGACCCCACCCAGCTCATCAGCCAGCTCCTGCAGCAACTGGAAGTTCTCCTTGGCGCCCATGCCGCGCCCCCCGGACACGATCACGTCCGCCGCGGCGATGTTCACCCGTATCTGGCTGTCCTTGATGATCTCGATGATCCTCGTCCGGAAGTCCTCTTCCTTGAAGGGCATAGGCACCCGCACGATTACCCCGCTGCGTGAGCAGTTCCTCTTAGGCAGCGACATGACGCGTGGGCGCACGGTGGCCATCTGTGGCCGGTTCCGCGGGGTGAGGATTGAAGCCATGATGTTGCCGCCGAAGGCGGGCCGTGTCTGGACCAGCAGGCCCTCGTCGTCTATGGCCAGCCCCGTGCAGTCAGCCGTGAGACCCGTCTTAAGCTCCGTCGCTATCGCCCCTGCCAGGTCCCTTCCCTGGCCGGTCGCTCCCACCAGCACGATCTCAGGCTTGTAGCGTCGCACCAGGTCGCACATCGTCCTGAAGTAGGGCTCAGTCCGATAGTGGCGGAACAGCGGACCGTCCACTAGGTAGGACCTGGAGGCACCGTAGGCGAACGACTCGAGGCACAGCTCCTCCACTTCGTGGCCGATAACCACCGAGCACAGCTCCGCGTCCAGGGCCTTGGCGAGTTCGGCCCCTACCCCCAGCAGCTCCCACGAGACACGAGCGGGCTCGCCGTCCGTCTGCTCCACGAAGACCCAAACGCCCTTGTACTCCCTGTCCGCGCGCACCGCCTCCCTCTCGCCCTCGCTCTCAGCGGTCGCGCCGGCCTTGCGCCTGCGCTCGTCTCGCTCGGCGATGGCCGCCAGCTGCTCGGGGGTAAAGTACATCTCGAAGACGTCGGCCGGACAGGCCTTCTCGCACTTCCTGCAGCCGATACACTTCTCCTCTATGACTGTCGGCTCGCCCTCCGGCGTCATCTGGATCGCTTTCGCGGGACAGGCGCTCTCGCATCGCCCGCCACATATGATGCACTTGCCCGGTCTGACCTTTGCCACACCAGTGAGTCGCATTGCAGTCCTCCAATTCCCTCTATGGGGCCCTGGTCTTGTCTTCGCGCGCACCTCACTACTGCAGCAGGCCTCGCGAAACCATCCTATCGATCAGCAAGCCGACTGTACCTTCGGGGTCGGCTATCCCGTCGCCCACGATCTCGCTTCTAGCTCTTTCAGGGGAGAAGATCTTTCGAACCTGGGTGGGCGAGCCCTTCAAACCAATTGTCTCCTCGCACAGCTGCAGCTCCTGGTTGCTCCAGGTGGTCACCAGGGCGTCCTCGGCCATCAGCCGCCTGGGCACGGTGGGGTAACGTAACCGGTTGATCTTTCGCGTTACCGTGATCAGGGACGGCAAGGGCGCCTCTACCCTCTCGCGCCGGCCCTCCAGCCTGCGCCTCACGGTCACCCGCCTCTTGGCAAGGTCGATCTCCTCGATCTGCTCCACCAGTGTGAGCTGTGTTAATCCCAGCCGCGTCGCGATCCCTGGGCCCACCTGCGCGGTGTCGCCGTCGATCGTCTGTCTGCCGCACAGGACGACTCCGACCTCATCCCGCTCGCCGAGCCTACGGATCGTCTCCGACAGCGCCATGCTGGTGGCCAGTGTGTCTGCCCCCGCGAACGCTCGGTCGCAAAGCAGCACCGCCTCGTCGGCCCCCATGGCGATCGCCTGCCGGAGCATCGAGACGGTGTTGGGTGGCCCCATGGAGATCACGGCCACGTGGAAGCCATAATCCTCCTTGAGCCTGAGCGCCTCCTCCAGGGCGTGGGTGTCGAAGGGGTTCATGATGAAGGGCACGCCCTCCCTGACCAGCGTGTTGGTCTTTGGGTCTATCCGGACCTGAGTAGTGTCCGGCACCTGCTTCACGCAACAGATTGCCAGCATCCTTGTGACCTCGCATTACCCTCTCTGAGACTATTTCCAACAACGTTGAAGATCACGGGAGCGTGTTGGGGCTGGCGAGCGTCTGCTCAACCAGCCCCTGCTTATTGCGCTTCGCAGTCTACTTCTCGCTGTAGTCGTAGAAACCTTTGCCGGTCTTGCGGCCGAACTCGCCCTTGGCGTACTTCTCCACGACGATCGGCGATGGCCTTTCGGCGGGGTTGCCCAGTTCGCGGAAGCGCTCCATGCGGACCGTGTAGGCCAGGTCGATGCCCGTGAGGTCCATAAGCCGGAAGGGACCCATCGGATGGCCGAGCCCGTTCACCACCGCAGTGTCGATGTCCTCGTACGATGCGATCCCCATGTCGTACAGATAGAGCGCCTCCTGCCGGATCGCCTGGATGAACCGGTTCACCAGGAACCCGTAGATCTCCTTCTGGAGCAGCACCGGGACCTTACCCATGGCTCTCGCTAGTTCCATCGCCTTCTGGGCGGTCTCATCCGAGACGTGATCTCCCTTGACGACCTCGACCAGTTTCATCACCAGAGCCGGATTGAAGAAGTGCATGTTGCACACCTTGTCCGGGCGATTGGTGGCGTCGGCGATCTTGGAGCTGATTATGTAAGAGCTGTTGGACGCCAGAATCGCGTGCTTCGGCGCTATCTCGTCCAGTTCGGCGAACAGCTTCCGCTTGATGTCCAGCTTCTCGATGATCGCTTCGATCACGAAATCCGCTTGGGCAGCCGCGTCGGATAGCGTCGGCACGAAGGAGATGTTCGCCCTGGCCTGCTTCGCTGCCTCCTCGGTGAGCTTGCCCTTGGCGACCCGCTCCGGCAGGTACGTGTCCGCAAACTTCTCGGCCTTCTCCAGCGCTGGCTGGTAAGAGTCCGTGCACGTCACCTTGAAGCCGGCGAGCGCTGCGGCCATGCTGATCTGGTGCCCCATGTTGCCGGCGCCTACGACGCAGATCCTCTCGATGCCAGTAGCCATGATCTATCTATCTATCCTCCTTGTCTGATGTGGTGGTCGACACGTCCAATGGTCTGTTTCCATAGCGGCGAGGCTCCGAACGATGGGCCTCGCCCTCATCACCTACACCGTTGACACCACTTGGGCCGGTTGAACCGGCTCCAGCGAACTATTTCGCCATTTTCAGCATCTCTCCGACTTCGGCTTCCTGTTTCTGCCACATATCGCTCATCTGCGCCGGGTCCAGGTAATCAGGCACGATGCCAATCTCCTCCAACTTGGCTTTTGCCTCTGGAGAATCGGCGGCCTTCTTCATGGCGGCGCTGAGGATGTTCACGATCTCGGTAGGCACTCCCGCCGGTAGCACGAGGCCATGGTAGACAGAAGAGGCAACGTCGTATCCCTGCTCCCTCAGGGTCGAAAACTCCGCGAACGCAGGCTGCTTGACCCGATTAGCCTCATTGATGCTCAGCACACGAATATTGCCACTCTTGGCTTGGGGCAACACAGTGGTGAGCCCGACAGAACCAACATCCACGTGACCCCCCAGGATTGCTGTGAGCTCGGGAGCTCCGCCATCGAAGTGAACGTAGGCGAACTCGGCCCCGACGGCTTTCTGGAAGCGAAGGGCACTGCTGTGAGTACTGGTTATCAGTCCCGCCGTGGCCATCGTCACGCCATTCGGCTTGGAGAGTGCTGCGTCGACCACATCCTTAATTGCCTTGAAGGGGCTGCTCGATTCCACCACAAACCCCTCTGGCACACGACCGTAGGCAGCAACCGTCTGGAAACTCTTCCGTGTGAAGATAGCCTTGCGGCTTTCTTCCAGATACAGGGTTGGGACCGTGGGGAAGATACACTGGCTCATCGTGTACCCATCGGGTTTAGACCTGACCAGTTCTGTCAGCCCGGTCTGGGATCCCGCACCAGCCTTGTTCTCGATTTGGACAGTTACCCCTAGCTCCTTTTCCAGCAAGGGAGCCAGTACCCTACTACCGATGTCGCCAGACCCCCCTGGGGCGTATGGGACGATGATGGTGATGACCTTGTCTTTAGCTGGGAAGTTGGTGGCCTTTGTCGCGGTAGGAGAAGCCGCCGTTGGGATCGAGGTTGCGGGTGACATGGTTGTCGCTGTCTTGGCCGCGGTTGCGCTAGCAGCATCGCTCGGAGCCTGAGCAGCCTTCGTCGGAGTGGGAGCTGGTGTGGCTGGCGCGCATGCGACCAGGAGCACGCCACCAGCTACCAGAGCCAACAATGCGCGAGTCAACGGGCTCATGTTCTCGCCTCCTGAACACTCAATTCATTGACCACTGCAATGCCAAGCGAAAGTGATAACCAGAAGGGTGAATACAGGCTGTGGCGACATGGCGGCGATATCGCCTCCGACTGCCAATCACCGTGATACTCCGCCCATATCGCCGCGGATTCCGCCTGCATCATCTGGGTTGCCCAAGTGACAGTGCCCAATGCAACCCATAGTTTGGGGTGTGTCATGCGGGAAGCCGTGGCTGATCTCGCTCTGATCGCCTCATTTCGCCAGAGGAATCGCGACCTTCATGTCCTCTTCCATGGTAGTCCACAGCGCATCGAACTCCTTGGCATCCTGGTAGTCAGGAACGGCTCCCATATCCTCAAGCTTCTTCTGTATGTCTTCCTGCTTGAGGACTCTGTCGACGGCACGATTCAGGACGTCCACGACCTCTGGCGGCGCGCCTGCCGGCATCAACAGCACCAAGTACATGCTCTGCACTGAGTTGTAGCCCTGCTCTGCCATGGTGGGCAACTCGCTATACAGATCAACCCTGTCTTTCTCCAGGATACCCAGCACATTAATATCCTTGTTCTTGTACTGGGACAACACGGCTGCCACGCCGCTGCTCTGGGCGTCCACATGCCCACCTAGCACTGCGGTCATGGCAGGAGACCCACCGTCGAAGTGAACGTAGGCGAACTGGACACCAGCGGCTGTCTGGAACAACAGGGGGGCCGTATGCGTGCTGCTCATAAGCCCTGCCGTAGCGATCTTTACGGTCTCCGGCTTCGCCCGAGCAGCATCCACCAGATCCTTCGCGGTCTTGTAGGGGCCACCGGCCTTCACCGATATTGACATGGGCTGCCGCCCGTACACCGCGATGGGTTGGAAGTCCTTCCTGCCAAATACGGCCTTCCGGCTTTCATCGAGGTACATGGCCTGCAAGGCAGGCATGCTAGTTTGTCCGATCGTATATCCGTCCGGCTTCGATCTGGCTAACTCGGTGAGTCCAGTCTGCGATCCCGCTCCCGCCTTGTTGACTATCTGAACCGGGACACCCAGCTCTTTCTCCAAGGCCGGTGCTAGCAGACGAGTGGTAATGTCATTGGTTCCGCCCGCCGCCCAGGGAACGACTATCGTTATCGTCCTACCCGCTACCGGGTACTGTGTGGACTTAGCCACCGTCGGCGCCGCAGCCGGCGCCTTCGTCGACTCGGCCGCCTTGGTAGGAACCACCGGATTAGTCGTAGCTGCTGGTGCCTGGCTGGTTGGCGCGCAACCTACAGCCAGGAGACTAGCCGCAACTACACTTGTCAAGAAGCAACCTGCCAGGGATTTCGCGCTTCTCATTCCTTTCCCTCTCGTTCTGCCAATTGCGTTCCGGGACTCGAGTGGCCGTCACGTTTCCGGGAGCCCGCTCACCGGCTGGTGCTCCTTCGGCGGTTTCCGCCCTACTGCCAGGCAGTCACCCGGGATCGTGGCGGCCACCACCGTGACTCGGTACCCTTTACCGCCCCTGCCACACTGGGGCGCGCTTCTCCTTGAAGGCCAGCAGCCCCTCGGCGGCGTCCTCCGACGCGTTGCAGACGTTCGCCTGCGCCCTCGCAATCGGGATCCGCTCCTCCAGGCTCTTGTTCTGCCCCTCGATACTCGCCTTCTTGATCGCCCTCACGGACAGCGGAGCGTTCTCGAGGATCTTTCGGGCGACCTTCTCCGCCTCTTCGAGCACCTGCTCATGAGGCACTATCTTGTTGATTAGGCGCAGTTTAAGGCACTCTTCGATCGGTATGAACTCGCCAGTGAACAGGAACTCGAACGCTACATTCAGGGGAACCATGTGCGACAGAAGGCTCGGGCCGCTGATCGAGGAGATACCGCGCTTCACCTGTGGCCAGCCGAACTGCGCCTTTTCCGAAGCGATCCGGATGTCGGAGCAGAGGGCGATGCCTGCTCCCTGCGCCAGACAGATGCCGTTGATCGCCGAGATTATGGGCTTGGACAACCGACGCTCGTAGATATACAGATCGTCGGTCGTCCGCTCGGGACCCGTGCTCTTGCCCACCTTGGTCCCCATCTGAACCAGGTCGTGGCCGACCGAGAACGCCCTACCCGCACCGGTGATGATCCCCACCCAGGCATCCGGGTTCGAGTCGAAGTCCTCGAACGCCCCGAACAGGTCATCTCGCATGTCGCTGTTGATGGCGTTCAGCTTCTCGGGCCGGTTCAAGGTAATCCAGGCTATCCGATCCCGTACTTCGTAAGTTACTGTCTCCATGTAATCTCTCCTATTCACCCATTCTCGCTTGACTCTCGGAGATCGCTTCGCTCCTCACCGTCTAGCACCCCTTGAACGTCGGCTGACGCTTCTGTAGGAACGCCTCGACGCCCTCGCTCTTATCCTCGGTTCCGCAAAGGATGGCGAACAGCTTCGCCTCGTTTTCGATGGCCGAAGGGAGAGGAAGCTCCATACCTTGGTTTACAGCCTGCTTCACCGCAGCCACAGCCAGAGGGGCCTTGGAGGCAATCTTCCTGGCGATCTCCTTGACGGTCGCCATCAGTTGATCCTGCGGCACGACCTGAGTCACCAGCCCAATACGGTAGGCCTCCTGTGCATCGATCAGGTCGCCCGTCAGCAATAGGTGGAGTGCTCTCCCCTTTCCCACTAGGCGGGCGAGTCTCTGCGTACCGCCATTGCCGGGGATGATCCCGAGATTGATCTCGGGCAGGCCGAACTTGGCGTTTTCCGAGGCAATACGAAGGTTGCAGGACATCGCCAGTTCGCAACCGCCTCCCAGCGCGTACCCATTGACGGCAGCTATCGTCGTCTTGGACATGTTCTCGAGTTTGTTAGCCACTTCCCTCGGGATCTGGCCTGAGGTGCTGATCTCAGTCAGCGTCGTCCGCCTCCGCAACTCCACGATGTCCGCTCCCGCCGCAAAGGCCTTGCCGCCAGATCCCGTCAGAACCACGACCCGAACCTCTGGGTCCTGCTCGGCCTCCTGGAGAGCCTCCAGGCATTCCTTCCTGCTCTGGAGGTTGAGCGCGTTCCTGACCTCGGGGCGGTTGAATGTGATCAGGGCAACTCCAGTTGTATCCTTCTCGTAGCGAATGAGCTCGTAGGCCATGACCCTAGCCTCTTCCTCTCGATACTATTCCACTTGCCGTTCCTACAACGGCCTTCTCCCCGTTCTGGTTCTCGCACCAGACCTCGAAACTGATCTTGGTCTCGCCACCTTCCTCCTTGGACTGAACCTTCGCCTTCGCGACGAGCCTGTCGCCCTCGGGGATTGGCTTCACGAACTTGATGTTCATCTGCCCCTGGCTCAACCACTCTTCTCCAAACAGATCAATCATTAAGTCGCAAAGATAGCCCTGACACTGCGTCCCCGAAACGGCAACCGATGGAAGCCCCGTGCCCTGTGCAAATGCCAGATCTGTATGCACGTTCTTGCGGGGCCAACCCTCCGCCGCGAACGGCCCTCCAGAGAAGGTCCACAGCCGCGGCCACGACACCGTCTTCGTCCGGCAGCTGAACTCCTGACCTACCACTACGTCCTGCGTGATCGTCCCCATAGCACTTCCCCCTACTGCTTCTTGTCCGAGTGTATGAACGCGCTGTAGATCTTCCTGCGCAGGATCTCTCTACCTTCTTCGTCAGTCACCAGGGTATCGGCCACCGACCAGGTTCGCCCGCGCTTCTCGTAGACATTCTCGATCTTCCAGGTGACCCTGAACTTGCTCCCCACCCGCGCCGGGTTGATGAACTCGGCTACTTCCTGGGCGTGGATTACCGCCCATCCAGGCTCCAGGTAGAAGGATGGGCTCCTCGTCCTGTTGCTGAAGTTCAACAGCAGCGATGGGTGTACGATGGGAGCGCCTAGTTCGCTCTTGTCCCAGTACCTTGGATGGAACTCCTCCACCGCGTAGAGGTACTGCTGGTTCAGCTCCGGCGAGACGGTGAACTCGAAGGGAGCCATCTCCTCGCCGACTTCCAGGAGGTTGGTGCTTTTCTTCTCTGCCATCCTGCAATCTCCGTCAAGAACTAAGAGGTGAGTGGCGGACTTGCCTCCTCACCGTCCATCATCTGTTACACAGCACTCACTCTGGGGTTGCACCTGATCGCGTCATCCCTCTCCATCGCGGCGATCCTGTCTCCGTCGTACCCCAGCAGCTCCGACAGCACTTCCGCCGTGTGCTGCCCCAGCAGCGGCGGTGACATCCTGATCTGCCCAGGCGTCTTGCTCAACTTCGGCGCTATCCCGAATTGCCGGATCTTCCCCGAGACGGGATGATCGAGCGTCGTGACCATCTCGCGATGTATCACCTGCGGGTCCGCTACTACCTCGTCCAGGGTCTGCACCAACCCGCACGGTATCCCGCCCTCGCTCAGGTACTCCACCCATTCCGCGGCGCTCTTCACCTTCAGCCGCTCCGTCACCAGGGCGTTCACCTTCTCGCGGTTCTTCAGCCTCGCGGGCTGGCTGTTCATGTCGGGGTCGCTTGCCGCCTCGGGGATCCCCAGCAACTGGGTCAGCATCTCCCACAGCCTCTGCGTGCTCGCCACTAGCTGCAGATAGCGCCCGTCTCCTGCCTTGTAGCAGGAGGATGGAACCCGGTGGAACAGCTCGTTGCCCATCCGCCGTGTGTTCCTGCCTACAGAGAAATACTCCGCCGCCTGCGTCGTCCACATCGTCAGCAACGAGTCCATCATCGCCACGTCCAGGTACTGCCCCCGCCCCGTCCGCTCCCTGTAGTACAGCGCGTTCATGATCGCGTAGGCAGCCATCATCGCCCCGGTCACGTCCGCTACCATCAGCCCAAACCGCAGCGGCGGCCCATCCTCGAAACCCGTCGCGGTCATCACCCCGCTCATCGCCTGGATGATGCCGTCGTACGCCTTCCGGTCGCGGTACGGCCCAGTCTGCCCGAACCCCGATATGGAGCAGTACACCAGTGATGGGTTGATCCCGCTTAATGTCTCGTAGTCGATCCCCAACCGCTTCACTACCCCAGGCGCGAAGTTCTCCACGGCCACGTCCGCCTTCGCCGCCAGACCGTAGATGATCTCCTTCCCCTCGGGCTTCTTTAGGTTGACTGCTACGCTCCGCTTGTTCCGGTTGTACGGGTAGAAGAAGTCGTGATCCACCGTCCTGCGGTAGTGGATCGTGCTCCTCTGCTCGTCTCCCTTCGTCGGCTCCTCGACCTTCACGACGTCGGCGCCCATATCCGCCAGCATCATGGTGCAGAACGGGCCCGCCAGCACCCGTGTCAGGTCCAGCACCTTGACTCCATCCAATGGCATTGCCATCTGGTTCCCCCTAGCCATTTCTCTGAGTGGCCGCAGATACCCCTGTCAAGTCCTTGTGCCTCTCAGTCCTCTTCCTTGCGGCTGCTCTTGCCCAGAGTGGGGCAGTTCTCCCGGCTGCGGGTGACTCACTCAATCCTTTCCACGATCATGGCAGCCCCCTGCCCGACTCCGATGCACATCGTGGCCAGCCCGTAGCGCACCCTTCGGCGCTTCATCTCGTACAGCAACGTCGTCGTCAGCCGCGCCCCGCTGCAACCCAACGGGTGACCCAGCGCTATCGCCCCTCCGTTGACGTTCACCTTTCCTGGGTCCATCTCAAGCTGGCGAATGCATGCCAGAGACTGGGCCGCGAACGCCTCGTTCAGCTCGATCAGGTCGATGTCTTCTATCGTCAGCCCCGCTCTCTTCAGCGCCTTGCGCACCGCCGGGATCGGCCCTAGCCCCATGACCGCGGGGTCTACTCCAGCCACGGCCGAGGCTACTATCCTGGCCATCGGCGCCTTCCCCATCTCTCGAGCTTTCTCCGCAGACATCACCAGCAACGCAGCCGCACCGTCGTTAACCCCGGACGAGTTCCCTGCCGTCACCGTCCCGCCCTTCTTGAATGCAGGTTTCAGCGCTGCTAGCTTCTCAAACGTCGTGTCCGGCCTCGGATGCTCATCGGTGTCCACCACCACAGGCTCCCCCTTGCGCTGCGGGATCACCACAGGCACGATTTCCTCCTTGAATCGTCCCTCCCGAATGGCCACTGCAGCCTTCTGCTGGCTCCACAGCGCGAACTTGTCCTGCTCCTCTCGGCTCACCCCGTAACGCTCCGCTACGTTCTCCGCTGTCTCGCCCATGCTGTAGGGATGGTGCATCTCCGCCAGCTTGGGGTTGATGAAGCGCCAGCCAATGGTGGTGTCGTACATCGCCAGGTCGCCCCTGGGGAAAGCCGTCTCCGCCTTCCCCATCACGAACGGCGCCCTGGTCATGCTCTCGACACCCCCTGCGATCATCACATCGCCGTTGTCCGTCATGATCGATTGGGCTCCGAAGATAATCGCCTGCAAGCCCGACGCGCACAGCCTGTTCACGGTCGTGCCGGCTACCTCAACGGGGAAGCCGGCCAGCAGCAGCGCCATCCGAGCCACGTTGCGGTTGTCCTCCCCCGCCTGGTTCGTGTCCCCGAATATCACGTCCTCGACCTCTGACGGGTCGACCCCCGCCCTCTTCACCACTTCGGCGATCACCAGCGCAGCAAGGTCGTCAGGGCGCATGCTCTTGAGCGCCCCACCGTAGCGTCCCACTGGGGTCCGCACGGCACCCACTATCACAGCCTCTCTCATGTCTTCCTCCTGAACAGCGATATTGCGAAATGGGGTTGGCATCACCGCCATCCCAATAACCGAGTCAACTCTTCTCCCGATGCCAACTAACCGCATCCCTTGTCCTCCACGTGCTACTGGATGACAGCGACACCGAGGATGCGAACGCGGAAGCCTGTCTCTTGAAGCCTCTCCCCCTTGCTGACCCCTATCAACAGGTCGAGAGGCCGATGGTGGGAGTGTATGAGTGTTCCATACTCAGGTCTTCACCCTGCTGGGTGATCCGCGGGGGTGATGTGCCTCACCCGCAGTGCTATAATCCTGATGACCGCGTGGCGGTGAATAATCACCCAGGCGACTGTGGGCACCTACACATGTTTCCACTGTCTAAGGTCGTGTCGCGATGGAGGGTTGTGTGTCTGATGCCAGTGGGGCTCCGCGTGCGAGAGAGAGTCTCTCCCGTCCCCGCCTCCTCTCCAAGCTGCGCAAGAGCCTGCTCTGCAAGCTAACACTGGTATGTGCTCCTGCCGGGTCGGGGAAGACTACAGCCCTGTCCGAGTTGGCCTCCGACGTTGGCGTGACGGCAGTCTGGTACCGGCTCGACCACACCGACAGAGACCCCACTGTCTTCACGAACAGGCTACTGGCGAAGCTGTCAGGCCTCTTCGATCCTGCTGTCCGATCCCGTCAGACTTCCCTCCAGGAGTGCGAGCCCCAGGTTGCAGTCAACTGGTTGGCACGCGCCCTCTCCGAGGCAGCCGATGCCACAGAGAGCCAACTGCTGCTGTTGCTGGACGACTACCATAGCGTTTCATCCAATGCAGACATCAACGAGATGGTAGCCAGCATGGTCGCGCTAGCATCATCCAACGTGCATCTCGTGGTGTCCTCTCGATCCGTGCCTCAGCTCCCCCTGTCGAGGCTCCGATTGAGCGGAGAACTGCTGGAACTGAGTCAGGAGGATCTGGCACTCGACGCCGACGAGATTCGCTCGCTCATGGACGGACTGGGAGGGTCGAGCCTGACGGAAGAGGAACTGCAACTTATTCTCACCAAGACGGGGGGCTGGGTCGCCGGGGTGTGCATGCTGCGGCAACTGCTGGCGAGCAAGGGCAAGGGCAAGGACGAGGCCATGACGTTCCTAAAGGGGTTCGGCGGCGAGTCGTGGCTCGTGTACGACTACTTCGCCGAGGAGGTCTTGCAACGGCAAACCCCTGAAGTGCAGCATTTCCTGGTGGTTACTTCGTTCTTGAGCCAACTGCAGGGTCCCATGGTGAATGCTCTTCTGAACATCTCAGATGGCCAGAAAATCCTGGAGTCCCTGGCTGCTAACAACGTGTTCGTGCTCCCGATGGACGACACTCGAGACAGGTGCAGGTACCATCCACTGTTTCGCAGCTTCCTGAGGGCACGAGCAAGGAGAACCCTCTCTCAGCGAGCGCTGGACGATATCAACAACAGGGCGGCGAGGATCCACGCGTCCCGGCAGAACTGGGGTCGAGCCATCGAGCATTTCTGTGAGGCATCCAACTACGCGGATGCCTCCGCGATCATCGAAAAGGTGGGTGAGGAGTACCTGGATCAGGGAAAGCTGGAGACAGTGCAGCATTGGCTCCACCTGTTGCCGGAGTCGGTGGCCAGGGAACGACCCTGGCTACTGCTGATCAGTGGACGAATCGCCGAGCGGCGGGGCCACTACCAGCAGTCAATTGCAGCTCTTACCCAGGCTCACACCCTGTTTGCCGGGCACGAACACGGAGGTGGTTTGGCAAGGGTTGCAGTGGAGCGCGCCCTGATCTGCTACCGAATGGGCAACTACCGCGAGGGTGTCGACCTGCTGGAAGGTGCTCTCGACTCTGCCCCCGACGATCGAACGCGGACGGACATGCTGGGCACCCTGTGCCTACTCTATAGAGAATTGGGCGAATTGAAGCGCTCGGTCGCGTGCGGAGAGGATGCCATGCGAACCCTCGCCGGGGCGGGGCTTCCAAGAACCCGCCCCGCGCTGGAAAGCCGCACTGCACGTATCCTGGCACCGACCTACATGCTCCAGGGCGACCTCGATCGCGCCCTGCTGCTGGTCGAGAAGTCCAAAGATATCTGCATCAGGCATTCTGTTGGCGGCATGGAGATGGCCTGGGTGCAGTGCACAGCCGGACAGATCCACACCATGCGAGGCGAGGCGGAGAGGGCGCGGCAGGCTTTTCACGATGCCGAATACCACGGCGCTGGGTATGTCGAGCCTCAGCGACACCGCCTGAACCGGTGGCTGGGGAACCTCCAAACAGACCTGGGCAACTACTCCGAGGCCGAAAGATGCTACGATCGCGCTGGCTTTCTGCCCGCGGAACGAGGCTGGCTGCACATCAGAATGGGCGACGTGCGCAGGGCACAGAGCATCGCCCAAGACGCATTCCAGAGAACAAAAAGCTCGGAGCCGCTGCAGCGGGCCAGCCTCGTGGTAGTGCAAGGGATCGCCCACGGAGCAGAGGGAGAGCGATCGAGGGGATTGGAACTACTCCACGAGGCGGAATCATTGCTGGCCAAGCATGGCTACGCTCATCACCTCGCCAGCTTGCGGCTGCACATCGCTCGTATGCTGGCCGAAGGCAATCGGATGGCTGGGGCGGCTCTTTTGCGAGAGGCTCTTGCCACCGCCGAGGGTCATGGATTCTATCACTTCTACTGGTGGGAGCCCCGAATGCTGGCTGATCTTCTTCCGCTCATTCTGGACGATACCCATGCCCGCAGGTATGTGCGGCGGCTGGTGCAGCAGCACACTGCATCCGTGGACCGCGAAGCGATGGAGCCGTTGCTAGCCCCTCTTCATGGAGATGTCGACGCGCGTGGGGAACCCTACCCTCACGAGCCCCAGCCCAACCGCACGCAGTTTCTTGTCCTGTGTGGCGATGCCACCACGAGGGCCCGAATTTCTCAGGCAATGGCCGGAGATCCCATGATTAGCTCCTGCATACAGCGGCTATATCAGGACTTCGGCCTGACCTGGCGCGAACTCGAGGTGTTCCTCGCATACTACCTGGGCTGCCGCTTCTCCGAGACAGAGACCCAGGCTCCACTTCGCCGACATCTAGCCGAGGAGCTGTGTATGACGGAGAATACCCTGAAATCCCACATCAAGAGCATACGCCGGAAGCTGCAGCTTCCGGTGGGTGCCGACGGCCTCTATGTATATAGAGTAGTGGTGGGTTCTGGAATGGAGGTCAACCGCTAATGGATGCCTCACCTCCCATTCTGTCGAAATGGGTATCCATAAGGTGTGTTGACTTCGCCAATGCATGAGGGCTGCTGCTGGCAGCCTCGGCGGAGCACCACCCCTGGCGCTCTCAGGCGTGGCAATGCTTCCGTGTAGCCATCACCGTCGCGAAGCTTTCTCTGTCAGCAGTTCCACCGCCCACCCCAGGTCCAGGGCGCGCAGTTTCTCGGGAGTGGGGATCCCCGTCTCGGGATCCCAGCCCATCAGCAGGTAGTAGGTGCTCTTCGCGGACTCCAGCTTCACCCTGTCAACCGCCTGCTCCTTCTCCTTGAGTGACCCTCGCGTGGGGGGCGTGAAGAACCGGTCCGGCAGCATGTCGTCTTCCCGAGTGAACCCCTCGCGCACGTTGAAGACGCGCGCCATCGTCACCGCTCGCTCGCCGATCCTGAGGGCCTCCGTCACGGTGGTGTTCCAGCCCGTGATGCTGTTTATCACCTCGCAGCACTTCACGTGATCCCACGGGATGAAGGCGCACATGACAGCGGAGTCCTTCATGGCTCGGAAGTTGTGCGTATCGACCAGGAAGGCCGCCTTCCGGTCGCTTAACTCGTTGGCAGGCATCGGCTCCAGCCAGCCGAGTTGGCGCGCCTCCTCTAGATGGCGCCCTTCCTTCTCGTAGAGCGTGTCCTGAAGCGCAGGCGCGTTGTGATCCGCTCCGTGCGCCTCTACGCAGTATCCCAGCGCCAGCCCGTGCTTCAGCCTAGGCTCGTGCATCCCGAACTCCACGCCCTTCACCGTCATGGACAGCTTCTCCGCCCCACGCCCGATCACTTTCCCCGCGCGCCAACTTCCCTCCGCCAGCAGGTCGCCGATGCCCTCGCGTCGAGCGATCTTCTCCAGCATCTGGATCATCGCCTCGGCATTCCCGAAGCGCAGGTCGATTCCATCCGTGTCCTTGTGCGTGAGATATCCGGACTCGAAGCACTCCATCGCGAAGGCAATGGTCCCCCCCGCCGAGATGGAGTCCAGCGTGTAGGCCTGGCAGAGGTGGTGCGCCCGAGCGATGGCATTCAGGTCGCTCACGCCGCAGTCCGATCCGAACGCGCCCAGGGTCTCGTACTCGGGTCCGCCGTACTGCGGGTCGGACTCGAACGGCGCTTCGGTGCGGACGACCTTCTTGCACCGGATGGGGCAGGCATAGCACCCTTCCATGCCTATGCGGATCGTGTCCCGCACTGTCTCGGCGCAGATGGACTCCATCTCCTCGAAGTAGCCGTCCCGGAAGTTGCAGGTGGGGATGTTCCCGGCGAGGTTGTTGCCCACCATGCCTGGGACAGTGCCGATGGTGGAGAGGGTGGGGGCGATGTTCCGATGGTTAGCAGCCATCCACTTCGCCATCTCTTTCACTGTGTCGGGATCGGCCAGACCCGGAGAGCTGTGGCCGCGAGCGGCGATGGCCTTCAGGTTCTTGGAGCCCATCACGGCCCCCATTCCGGTCCTTCCAGCGGCGTGCTTCAGGTCGTTGATCACGCAGGCGAACCGCACGAGCTTCTCCCCGCCCGGTCCTATCTGGGCCGTTCGGATCATCTTGTCGCCAAGCTCGGTGCGGATCGCCTCCTGTGACTCCCTGGTGTGCATCCCCCACAGGTGCTCCGCGCTGCGGATCTCCGCCTCGCCGTCGTGCACCCAGAGGTACACAGGCTTCGGTGCTCTGCCGTTGACCACGATGGCGTCGAAGCCTGCGCGCTTCAGTTCCGCTCCCCAGAAACCGCCGGCCTCCGACCTCCCGAACGCCCCGCCCATTGGGGACTTCGCTCCGACGCCATTGCGCCCGCCGCCGGGAGTCGGAGTGCCTGTTATGACTCCCGGGGCGAACACCTGGACGTTGTCCGGTCCGAGCGGATCGACGCAGGGGGCCAGTTCCCGCAGCAGGTAGTAGCCGATCATGCCCATGCCGCCCAGATGGCGGCGATAGAAGTGGTCACCCTGCTCCTCGACGTCGATGCGACTCTGTGTCAAGTCAACCCTCAGTATCCTGCCCCAGTAGCCGTTGCTCATTCCTAACCTCCAACAACCCTCCAACTGGATCTGCGGGGTCACCCTACCGTATCCTCACTTCAGGCCGTAGCCGCCCGGCGGAGAGTGCCGACTCTCGAAATCCTAGACGAGCGGAAACCTCTCGTGCCGCTGCCAGCCCCTGCTCGATGCACCGCTGTTTGCGTTCGGGGGTGAGCCGGACCTCCGGCACTGCCAGACCCAGCACGGCCGCCACCTCCCCGTTCCGATCGAACACCGGGAATGCCATTCCCCCCATGCCAAGGAACATCTCCTCGTAGGCCGTCGCCACTCCGGTCTCGCAGACGACCCGCAGCTCGGCTTCCAGCGAGGCTCGGTCCGGCACGGCGCCTGTGGCGAAGCGAGTGTCTCCTAGGTTGTCCAAGATAGGCGCGAGTTCCTCGGCAGTCATGTACGCCATGAACACCTTCCCGGGGGACCCTGGGTAGAGGGGAATGGGCACCCCGAGGGGCAGAACTCGCCGCAACGCCTGAGTGGTCTCCACTACTTCGATGTATACTCTCTCCATGCCGCGTCGCAACGACAATTCCACCGACTCATTTATCTCATCACGCAGCTTGACCAGGATGGGATAGGCGACGCTGCGGATGCTCAGCCGCTTGGCGACTCGCTGTCCCAGGCCGATGAACTTGACGCCGAGACAGAACCGCCCTGTCACCGCGTCTCGATCCACGAAACCTCGCTTGACCAGCATCGAGAGCCGGCGAGAGGCTGTGCTCTTATCGACATCCAGGCGTTGAGCGACGTCAGTCACGTTGAGATCCGGCTCTCGATCCAGCCACTCCAAAATATCTAGAGTTAGTTCCACGGCTAACCACTGCCTCCAGTGTTGGGATATTGCAGTATATGCAATGAGGTTGCTTACTGCGCCGCAGTCTAGCCCTTGATGCGCGCGCTGTCAACCTCATTTCCTCCTGGGTAGTGCTGGCTAGGCGAGGGAAGTCGCCTTCCCCCGCCTAGCCAGCACTACCTCCTCCTGCTATCTGCGGTTCGGAAGCCAGTCCATCCCCATTCGCTTCGACCATTCACCACTGTTATATTCGGCCCTGTGGGGCCACCCGTCGCACTCCGATGCCCCCCCCGCCCGAAGGCCACGGAGTAAGGAGCTATTGCCCTGTCGCTGAGGTCATGCGGAGGGCGATAGCGTGCGTTCAACCGCGCGAAGCTGACTCCCTCGCCGCTCGTCGCGACGGGGCCAGCCAGGCGTGTCGGGTGGGCCAGATGCGGTTCATGCCCTGCGCCCATATCTTGAGACTTTGCGCAGCAGGAAAATGTTATGTTCCGCGAGGATTGACAGGACACGACCTGCTCTGTAGACTGCATGTCGTGCAATATAGTTGCTGTGAATGCAACTATATTGATCGTAGGCTCGCTCTCGCGGCAGGTGGCTCCCCGAATGCGCAACGGCCAACTCTTCCTGCCGCCCAATCTGGCCAAATCCATCTGCCTCTAACGAAGTCAAGCCGAGGGCCGTCGAGTTGGGCAGATCCGAGGAGGCGTGACATGACCTGACAGCGCGTCCGAAGGCGGACGGCCGCAGGCCGCCGAGACCGATTGTCACCATCAACCGGGCGGTTTTGCCGCTCACGCCTGCAGAGAATACTTGACTGGTTATGGCTGGTCGGGTAGGGATTTGAGAAAGGAGGATGGAGTGCGAGTTCTTGGATGGCTACTCTTCAGGTTGCCCGAAATCGCGGTTGGACTGGTGACCGCTGCGATAGCGGTGCTAATCAACGTGCAGGTTGCATTGCGGTACATCTTCAACGCCCCAACGGGTTGGACCGACGAGTGGATGCGCCTGCTGGCGCTGTGGGTCATCTTCCTCGGAACAGCGGTCGCAGTCGGCCGTGGCAGTCATATCGGGCTTCACATCATCGCCAACTACCTGTCTCGTAGGCAGCTACGGTGGCTGAACAGTGTGGTGTTCCTGCTGATCATCATTTTCGGCGCCATTACTTTCGTGTACGCCACCCAGGCCACCCAAACCGCTTTCGGCCAGTACTTTACGATGACCGGCGTTCCGGTGGGCTGGCAGTACCTCTCCGGTCCTGTGGGCCTGGCTCTGATGCTGATCTACTCGATCCGGAACCTCGTAAACGATCACGATCCGATCCCCTCAACCGAAGTCGAAGAGACAGGGCAATAGACGAAGCTGCGAGAGCGCGGCCTGGCGTGCCATTGGAGTACCCGGACTCACCAAGCCTGGGAGGAATTGAATGGTTCTCGCGATCTTGCTTCTACTGTTCATAGTCCTGGTTGTAATACGGACCCCCGTCGCCTTCGCCATGGGTGTGTCCAGCGTTGCAGTGCTGCTGATGTTCCCAATTGCCCCGATGATCGTCATCCCCTCGCGGATGTATGCATCTGCCGACTCGTTCGTTCTGCTGGCCGTTCCCCTGTTCATCCTGGCGGGAAGTCTGATGGAGAGGGGAGGGATCGCGGCCCGGCTTGTTGGATTGGCCCAGGCGCTGATCGGTCACGTGAAGGGGGCGCTGGGCATGATCGTGGTGGTGGCCGAGATGTTCTTCTCGGGCATCTCCGGGTCGAGCGTGGCCGATGTGTCCGCCATCTCTGCTATGCTGCTGCCCGCCATGAAGCGGGCGGGCTACAAACCGGAGTACTCGGTGTCGATCATCGCGGCCGCCTCGGCGATGGGGATGCTGATACCTCCCTGCAACAACATGATCATCCTGGGCGCGATGATCAACATGTCGATCGCAGCGCTTTTCTTCGCGGGCTTCCTGCCGGCGTTCGTGCTGGCTCTCCTGATAATCGCGCTTCTCGCCGTCCAGGCGAGGATCTACGACCTCCCAGCCGGCAAACGCGCCTCCTTTGGACAGCTGGCGCGGGCCGTGGTGGACGCAATCATCCCGCTGGGGATGCCGCTGATCATATTTGGGGGCATCCTGGGCGGTATCTTTTCTCCAACCGAGTCGGCCGGGATAGCGGTGGCCTATGCCCTAGTGGTTGGCATATTCCTGTATAAGGAGATCAAGCTCAAGGACCTGCTTCCTATATGCGTAGAGACCGGAGTGACGACCGCGACAGTGCTAGTCCTGGTGCAGCTTGCCTCGACCTTCTCGTATCTGATGGCGATCGAGCAGTTGCCGAAGCTGCTGGCCGGTGCGATCACCTCGGTATCCAGCCACCCGATCTTCTTCCTCATGATCTCCAACCTGATCTTCATCCTCCTGGGTTCGCTGCTGGAGGGCGCGCCAGCGATGATCATCTTCGTCCCGATCCTGTATCCCATCGCCCAGCAGCTGGGAGTCGACATGCTCCACTGGGGGATTCTCGTAATCACTGCGGTCGGATACGGATTGTTCCTGCCTCCGGCCGGCGTCGGGATCGTGGTGGGTTGCTCGGTAGGCAAGGTGTCGATCGCCTCGGTGGTGAAGCCGCTCACGCCGTTCTTCGCGATACTGCTGGTCGGGCTGGTCATCCTGACGGTCTTCCCCTTCATCACCACGATCGTTCCGGAAATGATGAACATGCACACCGTCACACGGTAGTCAGGACAACTTGGAGGGTATTGAGCAATGGCAATGAATCTAGAGAGCAAGGTCGCCATCGTAACGGGAGGAGGCTCCGGCATAGGCCGGGCGATGAGCCTGGGGCTCGCGGCGGCGGGAGCGGCCGTGTGCGTGGCCGATGTGGCAATCGGGGGAGCGGAGGAGACCGCGGCCATGATCGCCGAGAAGGGTGGCCGGGGGATGGCGGTCCAGGTGGACGTGACCGACCGGGCCTCGATCCGTAGGATGGTCGAGGCGGTCGTGCAGAGGTTCTGCAAGGTAAACGTGCTGCTGAACAACGCCGGCGTGGCAAACCGGGATCTCATCCTGGACCTGTCCGAGGCGGAGTTCGACAGGGTGATCGGCGTCAACCTGAAAGGGCCGCTGCTCTGCACCCAGGAAGTGGTTCCCCACATGCGGGTGGCCGGGGGAGGCTCGATCATCAACACCATATCCAGCAGTTGCGAACTGATCAACCCTCGTTTGGCGGTGTACGGGAGCAGCAAGGGCGCGCTGAAGGTGCTCACGAAGGCCATGGCCGTGGAGTTCGCGCAGTACAACATCCGCGCGAACGGGATCGTGCCTCATACCACCATAACGGGCTTGAACCGGACCCGAATTACCCCGGAGGTCGAGGAGAGGGAGGTCGCGCGCATTCCCCTCGGCCGCCTGGCCAAGCCGGAGGACTACGTCGGAGTGGCGGTGCTGCTGGCGTCCGACGAGTCAGCCTGGATGACAGGATCGATGGTGTGGGTGGACGGCGGTTTCTCGTCGGCGGCGGTGATGCCGCCGAAAACAGCATAACAGCATGGACCACCGGGCGCGGGCGAAGATGGGCTGGCCGCGCCCGGCTCAGTGGAGGTGAAGATTGAAGATCGTCGTATGTGTGAAGCAGGTGCCGGACACATCCGCCGAGAGGCGGCTGACCGCGGACCTGTCGCTGGACCGGACTATCGCCGAGCCGATCCTTAACCCCTTCGACGAGTACGCTATCGAGGAGGCACTGAAGGTGAGGGAAGCAGCCGGCGGAGATGTGACCGCCCTCTGTATGGGGCCGATTACCGCCCGAGAGACTGTGCGGAAGGCTCTCGCCATGGGCGTGAACCGCGCCGTGCTCGTGAGCGATCCAGCACTCGCCTGGTCCGATGCGCTGGGCACGGCCTACGCCCTCAGCATGGCATTGAGGAAGCTCGAGTTCGACCTGGTCCTCTTCGGGATGGCGAGCACAGATGCCGGGACGGGGCTCGTCCCCGGGGCCGTCGCGGAGTTCCTAGGGCTGCCGCAACTCACGTTCGCCAGCAGGCTTGAGGTGGTGGATAACGCGATCAGGACACAGCGAATGACCGACAGCGGGTACGTCGTGATATCGGCCGCACTGCCGGCGCTAGTGTCCGTCGTGAAGGGGATCAACGAGCCGCGCTATCCGGCTCTGAAAGGGATGATGGCGGCGAAGCGGGCGGAGATACCTGTCTGGAGTTGCGCGGATATCGGCATCGACCGCGATCGAGTAGGGAGAGCAGGCTCGAAGACGCGGGTGCTGTCGGCGACCGCTGCACCCCCGAAGGTGGCGGGGCCGGTGATCACGGATGACGGGACGGCTGCCGATCAGACCATCGAGTTCCTCGCCTCGAAGAGGATGCTGTAGGGGGTATAGAGATGTCTCTCACAGGCGTATTGCTCGTAGCCGAGCAGAGAAACGGTGAGCCCAGGCGGATGGCTCTGGAGTTGGCTACCAGAGCGAGGCAGTTGGCCGATGAGGGCTGCGGCCCGGTGTCGGCTGTGGTGATCGGGCCGGGGGCTTCTGCCGCGGCGGAGAAGCTGGGCGAGTACGGGGTTGAGAGGGCGTTCGTCTCGGAGGACAAGCGCTGCGGCTCGTTCCCTGTAGTTGCCGAGGCCGCCGTGGTTGAGAGGGCGGTGCAGGCGGTCGCCCCCTTGATCGTGCTGATCGCCGCATCAAATGCGGGCCGGGACGTCGCGGCCAGACTCTCGGCGAGGCTGGGGCTGGGGGTGATCGCCGCGGCGACCGACGTGCGGGTCGCGGAAGGCCAACCGGTCGTCACCTGTCCCGTGTTCGGCGGAAGCATCGTGGAGGAAAAGGGCTTCGTGGATGGTCGCGGGGTGGTACTGATGCGGCCGAACGCGGTCTCGGCGGAGGCCTCTCCCGCGTCGATTCAGACGGCGATCGAATTCCTCGATGTCGTAATCGAGACCGGGCATGCCGCCGAGATCGTCGAGACCGCGGCGGAAAGCAGCTCGTCGCTTCCGGTGGAGGAGTCGAGCGTCGTCGTGGCTGGCGGGCGCGGGCTCGGCACGGCGGAAGGGTTCGAATTGCTCAGGGAGCTGGCGAGAGAATTGGATGGCGCGGTGGGCTCCACCCGGCCAGCGGTGGATGCGGGCTGGATAGACTACGCCACCCAGATCGGCCTGACCGGGAAGATCGTCAAGCCGAAGCTCTACATAGCCCTAGGAGTCTCGGGAGCGGTGCAGCACCGGATAGGGATGCAGACCTCCGAGGTGATAGTGGCGGTGAACAGGAACCCGGACGCCTCGATCTTTCAGTACTCGGACTTCGGCGTGGTGGGAGACCTGTTTGAGATAGTCCCAAGGCTCATCGAAAGCATCCGGAAGAGGAAGCAGGGTTAGAAATCCACGCGGCCGGGCGCCGCAGGTGCAGCCGATCGCTGACTCGCGGAGGTACGAGACGGTGGGAGACGAAGAGAAGTTCGATGCGATAGTTGTCGGGACCGGTCCGGCGGGCGCGACCACCGCGCTCCTCCTTGCGCGCGCCGGTCTCGAGGTGGCGCTGCTCGAGCGTGGCGTATTCCCGGGCTCGAAGAACGTCATGGGTGGCGTGCTCTACCGCCACCAGTTGGAGAAGATCATCCCTCGCTTCTGGGAGGAAGCGCCGCTCGAGCGCTACATATCAGAGCGCCGCTACTGGCTCCTGAGCAAGGACTCTGTTACCAGCGTAGGGTTTAAGACCCAGCGTTTCTGCGAGGAGCCGTACAACTCCTTCACTGTCCTCCGCGCTAAGTTCGACCGATGGTACGCGGGGCTCGCCGAAGAGGCGGGCGCTATGCTGCTCACCGACACCGTGGTGGAGGACGTCATAAGGCGCGACGGCAGAGTCGTCGGCGTCAGGACTGGCCGCGACGACGGCGACCTCTACGCCGATGTCGTCATCGCAGCCGATGGAGTCAACTCTCTCCTGGCTAAGGCCGCTGGACTCCACCCGGAGCTGCATCCCCAGCACGTTGCGCTCGCGGTCAAGGAGATCATCGCCATGCCGGCGGAGAAGATCCAGGACCGCTTCGCCCTGGAGGAGGGAGAGGGCACAGCTATCGAGGTGTTCGGCGCGGGCACCGCGGGGATGTTCGGCACCGCCTTCATCTACACGAATCGCGAGTCGATCTCGCTCGGGATGGGAGCGGTCCTCTCCGATTTCGCGCGGACGGGGCTGCGACCGCACGACCTGATAGAGAACTTCAAGGAAAACCCTATGGTGAGGCGGTTGATTGCTGGAGGCGAGACGAAGGAGTACATGGCCCACCTGATCCCGGAGGGCGGCTACAAGCACGTCCCACCAGTCGTCGCGGACGGCTTTCTGGTGGTGGGTGACGCCGCGGGTTTGGTGAACTCTGTACACATCGAGGGCTCAAACCTCGCGATGGCCTCGGGGCAGATGGCCGCGGAGACGATCCTGGAGGCCAAACAGGCCGGCGACTTCTCGGCCGCCGCGCTCGCCTCGTACCGGACCAGACTAGAGCAGAGCTACGTGATGAAAGACCTGAAGAAGTACCGCAAGGCGCCGGCCTTCTTCGAGTCCAACACTCACTTTTTCAGCCTCTACCCGAACATGGTGAACGATGCAGCGCGCGAGTTCATCGCGGTGGACGAGAAGACCAAGGCGGAGAAGCAGGGCGGAATCGTGCGCTCGGTGCTGGCGAAGCGCTCCTTGTGGGGCTTCGCGAAAGACGCAATTGGAGCCTGGAGGTCGCTGGCATGAACCTAGAGGATAAGCTCTTCCTGGTTGGGTTCAAGCCCGACGAGGCTGGCTCCCACCTCGTAGTGCGCTCGCAAGAGGCGTGCCGGAACTCATGCGAGCGCAAGCTGTGTACGGCCTTCTGCCCGGCGCAGGTGTACAAGTGGGAGGAGGGGGCAATTACGGTTGGGTACAACGGCTGCCTGGAGTGCGGCGCCTGCCGCATCGGCTGTCCCAACTCCAACATCGAGTGGCGCTACCCGAGAGGCGGCTTCGGTCTCCAGTACAAGTTCGGGTAAACGAAGCGGAGAGAGTTGGGCTCTGGCCCGGAAAGGAGGGGGACGCCGTCTTGGTAGTGTACATATCGAGCATCGTCTGCTCAACAGTCGCGCGCTTTCCAGCGCAAGCGGCCGGACAACAGTGAGTGAACTCTGGGACTAGTGATGCCCAATGGCGAAACGCGGGACGACCATAACTGCGCCCAAGTGACAAGGTATTTGGAAGGAGCACCAGATGTCAACTCGGAAGGGCACTGTCAGACTATCGCTCGCAGTTTGCCTATCGGCTGTACTGCTGATCGGGGTTGGCTGCGTGCCATCCGCTCAACCGGTGGCCCCGACCGCCGCGTCCGCTGCGGCACCGGTTCAGTCGGCGGCCGCCGTGACATGGAAGATGGCCGTGAACAATAGCCCGCAGACGAACAAGGGCGAGCAGGAAAGGGTACTGGCCGACCTGATCAACAAGAAGACGAACGGCAAGATCAAGGTCGAAATCTTCTACGACGGCGCCATCGGCGCTGAGCGGACGGCGATGGAGGGTACACTCCAAAAAGCCGTACAGATCGGCCTCGCCTCCTCCGCCAACTACTCGGCCATCGTGCCGATGTTCGCCGCGCTCGACCTTCCGTTCCTGATCCCCAACGGAGTCGATGGGGTCGCCAAGTTCATGAACGGTCCCGCGATCAAGGACCTGCAAGCGGCCTCCGAGAAGGTAGGTTTGAAGACGTTCAGCTTCCAGTGGGAGGGTCACCGTCACCTGTGGACCACGAAGAAGGAAGTGAAGACCCCCGCCGACCTCAAGGGATTGAAGCTGCGGACTACCCCCTCCAAGCTGGAAGGGGGCTACGTGACGGGCTTCGGGGCGAACCCCTCGGTCGTCGACTTCGGAGAGACCTACCTGGCCCTCAAGCAGGGTGTGGTGGACGGTTTGTTCATCGCCTACTCGTCGATAGTGCAGTACAAGATGACCGACGCTGTCAGGTATATCAACGAGATGGCAGTGGTTCCAATCATCGCCAACTATGCGATGAACCTGGAGGAGTTCAACAAGCTACCGGCGGAGTTGCAGCAGCAGGTGCTCGACGCGGGGAACGAGGCGACTACCCAGGCAATCGAGCTTGGGAAGAAGGCCGACCTGGAGTTCAAGGAGACAGTAAAGAAGGAAGGGATTAAGGTCTTTGAGCCGACCGCGGCGGATCTGAAGGCCTGGATGGACCTTGCGCCTGCAGTGTACGAGAAGTTCCCGGAGGTCGCCAGCAAGGAGTGGATGGCAAAGGCGCAAGCCTCGGCAAAGTAGCCTTGTCTCGACGCGGATGGACCCGCACGAGCAACTATACGGTTGCAGTAGGAGGACACGTTGAACCCTCGAATCGCGGAGAGCACGCTGACCGGTTTTGCCGTAGTTCTGTCCTGTCTGGTCTTGATGGCCGTAGGCTGTTCGTCCAGCCCGGCTCCCGCGCCCACCCAGCCGGCTGCGAAGTCCGGTGCCACGGCGCAGCCTGCTGCCAAGTCTGCGGCCCCCGTCGTCTGGAAGTGGGCGACGAACACCAGTGAGAACAGCGCCAAGGGTGACATGCAAAAGACCTGGAAGAAGGTGATCGAGGAGAAGACCAAGGGACAGGTCCAGGTGGAGATCTACTGGGAGGGAGCCCTGGGCGCCGAGCAGAAGGCCCACGAGGCCGTGCTTCAGAAGGCCGTCCAGATGGGGCTGGCCTCCAACAGCAACACAGCTGCCATCGTGCCCCGCTGGAGCGCTCTCGATATGCCCTTCCTCATCACCGGCGGGTACGACGGGCTGCGCAAGTTCATGGCTGGGAGCCCCGGGCTGAAGGAGCTGGAGGCTGATACCGAGAAGAAAGGCCTGAAGGTTGTCGCGTACCTCCAAGAAGGGTTCCGGCACCTCTTCACGACCAAGAAGCAGGTGAAGGTCCCGGCTGATGCGAAGGGGCTGAAGTTGCGCACCACTCCGTCGGCGCTTGAGGCTGGATACGTCGCCGCGTTCGGCAGCAACCCGTCGGTGGTGGACTGGGGTGAGATCTACCTGGCCCTCAAGCAGGGGACGGTCGACGGCTACAACGTGGCCTACTCTTCAGTAAACAACTTCAAGCACACCGATGCTCTGAAGTATTGCCTTGAGTATTCGATTGTTCCGATCGTGTCGGTCATCACCATGAACCTGGAGCACTACAACAGCCTAACTCCCGAACTGAGGCAGGCGATGGTCGATGCATACACGGAAGGCAACAAGCAGGTCATGGAAATGAGCCAGAGGGACGACGAGGTGCACAAGGCTGCCCTAGAAAAGGGCGGGGTCACGTTCTACACGCCTACGGCAGCGGAGTTGAAGCAATGGCAGGACCTCGTGGGACCGGTCTACGAGAAGAATTTGAATGTCGCGCCTGTGGACTGGGTCGATAAGGTGCGGACATCGCTGAAGTAGATCCGATAGCGATCGGGATGGCGCCGTGTCATCCCGATCGCTCCTGCTCCCAGACATTGCGGAGGGTAGAAGACACTGACAATGAAATGCGGAGGGTAGAAGACACTGACAATGAAAGGGAGGAGGACACGATGAACCATCACATCGCGAAGAGCACTTTGGCCAGCCTCGTTGTGGTTTCGCTTGGCCTGGTGATGATTGCCGTTGGCTGCTCGTCCAGCCCAGCCACCGCCCAGCCCGCCGCCGCCGCGCAGCCTGCCGCCAAGTCCGGTGCTCCCGTCGTCTGGAAGTGGGCGACGGGCACCAGTGAGAACAGTGTCAAGGGTGACATGCAAAAGACCTGGAAGAAGGTGATCGAGGAGAAGACCAAGGGACAGGTCCAGGTGGAGATCTACTGGGAGGGAGCCCTGGGCGCCGAGCAGAAGGCCAACGAGGCCGTGCTTCAGAAGGCCGTCCAGATGGGCGTGGCATCTACGAGCAACGCGGCCGCCATCGTGCCCCGCTGGAGCGCCATCGACATGCCCTTCCTGATCTCGGATGGCTATACAGGCCTGCGGAAGTTCATGGATGCGAGCCCCGGGCTGAAGGAGCTGGAGGCGGAAAGCGAGCAGAAGGGGCTCAAGGTGATGGGGTACATCACGCAGGGCTTCCGGCACCTCTTCACCACCAAGAAGCAGGTGAAGGTCCCGGCGGACGCCAAGGGCTTGAAGATCCGCTCAACGCCGTCCCCTATCGAGGCTGCCTACATCAGCGCCATCGGCAGCAACCCGTCGGTGGTGGACTGGAGCGAGATCTACCTCGCCCTCAAGCAGGGGACGGTCGATGGCTACAACGTCGCGTATGCCTCGGTGAACGACTACAAGCACACCGATGCCTTGAAGTACGTCTGCGAGTATTCCATCGTCCCCATCCTTAATGTCGTCACCATGAACCTGGAGCACTACAAGAGTCTCTCCCCCGAGCTGAAGAAGGCCATCGACGAGGCCTACAGGGACGGGACCATGCAGGTGCTCGACATAGATGTGAAGAGCGATGGGGTGCACAAGGCGACCCTGGAGCAGGCCGGGATCACGGTGTACAAGCCTGCCGACGCGGAGATGAAGCAGTTCAATGACATTGTGCAGCCGGTCTACGAGAAGAACGTCAACATAGCCCCCAAGGACTGGGTCGATAAGGTGCGGACATCGCTGAAGTAGATCCGATAGCGATCGGGATGGCGCCGTGTCATCCCGATCGCTCCTGATCCGAGATATTGAGGAGGGTACAACACAGTGACGATGAAGCTTGGCTGCGCAACGTTCTCGTACGTCTACGTTAGTCCCTTCGAAGAAACGCTGAGGCGTCTAGCCGAAGTTGGCTTCAAAGACATCGAGGTGTCCGTGGGTCCGCCTCACATTTGGCCTCCCGACGTAGACGCATCGGGCCGCGCGAAGATGTTGCGAGTGTTCGACAAGCACGGCGTCCGGCCCTCACTGATCAACCGGCGCTTCAACGACTTGAACATAGCCAGCATCAACCCAGGGGTACGGGCCGAGACGATCCGGGAGATGAAGGACGATATCGACCTGGCGGCTGATCTCGGTGCTCCTTACATGATGATCGTGCCGGGCAAGCCTACGCCTCTCTTCTCTCCTCCGCCTGAGGAGATCTGGCGATTGGCCAGGGAGGGGGTGGAGCAATGCGTGGAGCACGCGTCGAGGAAGGGTGTGACCTGCCTGTTGGAGAACGTCGGATACTCGCTCTGCCACGTCGGCGGCGAGCTGAGGCGGATGGCAGAGGAGATCAACAGCGAGCACTGCAGGGTCCACTACGACGTGGCCAACGCCAACCTGTACGAGTCCCCAACGGACGCCATTCGTGAGATTGGCCCGTGGCTCGGCTGCGTGCACCTTTCCGACAACGACGGGAAGGTGTGGAGCCACTCGCCGATCGGTGAGGGCAACATCGATTTCGCCGGCGTGTTCGAGGCTCTGAAGGATGTATCCTTCTCCGGGCCCAGCTTCCTCGAGATCAACGTGTACGAGAGCCAGGACGAGGTCATGAGGAGTGGCCTGGCACGGCTGAAGGAGTTGGGGTGGCAACCATGAGCAACGCGCCTTTGAGACTCGGCTGCGCCACGATGTCCTACATGTACGAGTGCTCGCTGGAGGAGTCGTTGGCGAGGATTGCCGACCTGGGGTTCCGCGAGGTCGAGTTCACCGCTGGTCCCCCTCATATCTGGCCTCGCGCCTTCAGCGCTGCCGAGCGATCCTCCGTGCTGCGAGCCATGGAGAGGCACGGGCTGAGGGCGATCACGGTGAACCAGAGGCACTACGACGTGAACATCGCCAGCGCCAACCCGGGGATACGCGAGGAGACGTTGAGGCAGTTGAAGGAAAGCATCGGCTTCGCCGCCGACGTCGGGGCGCCCATCTGCATCATCGTTCCCGGCAAGCCGGCTCCCATCTTCTCCCCTCCGCCTGAGGAGATCTGGAGGCTGGCGAGGGAGGGCATTGAGGAGTGCGTGGAGCACGGATCGAAGCGCGGGGTGATCTGCGCGGTGGAGAACGTCGGTTTCTCGCTCTGCCCTCTGGGCCGGGACGCCATGCGGCTCGCAGCCGAGGTGGGCAGCGAGTACTGCAAGGTGCACTACGACGTCGCCAACGCGAACGTAGTGGAGTCACCGGCGGACGTGATCCGGGAGCTGGGGCCGTGGCTGGCGTCGGTACACCTCTCGGACAACGATGGGCGGGTGTGGACGCACTCGCCTCTGGGCACGGGCAACATAGACTTCTCGGCCGTGTTTGGCGTGCTTCGAGAGGTCGGTTTCTCGGGTACGAGCATACTGGAGTTGGGCATACACGAAGGCCACGACCAGGCGGCGCGCGACGCGATCAAGCGGCTGACCGCGATTGGTTGGTCAATCTAAGGAGGGAATACTGAGATGATGCTTACAGGCGGGCAACTTGTCATCAAGACACTGGAGCAGTTCGGCGTCGAGCACGTATTCGGGATGTGCGGGCACACCGTCATCGGCATGTTGGACGCACTGCGCGACTCCAAGTCGATACAGTTCATTTCCGTCAGGCACGAGCAGGTGGCAGCTCATGCCGCCGACGCCTACTATAAGGTAAGCCACAAGCCCGCGGTCGTGATGACCCACATCGCCCCAGGGCTGATGAACGCGGTGACCGGTGTGGCTCAGGCAGCAAGCGATTGCACTCCCCTGATCGTCATCGCTGGCGACGCCCCGAGCACGCACTTCGGGCAGGAGGCGTTCCAGGAGATGGTGATGCACGCCGACGCCTCGCAGCACGAGGTGTACCGGCCGTTCGTGAAGCGGGCGTGGAGGGTGTCCAGCCTGGCGCTGTTCCCGCAGGTTCTGGCCCGGGCCTTCAACATCGCCTACAGCGGCAAGCCCGGCCCCGTTCTGGTGAGCGTTCCCATGGACTTCATGTCTGCCTCCGCGGATCTGGCCGTGCCGGAGGTCGCGCGGCGCAGGCCGACGAGCTACCGAATTCCAGGCGACCCCGTGGAGATCCGCAAGGCAATCAATTTGCTGGTGCGTGCGGAACGCCCGGCCATCTACGTGGGAGCCGGCGTCCAGCAATCCGAGGCGTGCCGCGAGTTGCTGACACTGGCCGAGTATCTCGGGCTGCCCGTCGCCACCACGTCCATGGGTAAGGGAGGCTTCCCAGAGGACCATGATCTGTCACTGGGTCTCTCTGGGGTGATGGGCGTGCCCGTTGCCAACGACGTGATGCGCACGGCCGACGTGCTGCTGGGCATCGGCACCCGCTTCCCCGAGCAGGAGGCCAGCTCCTGGGATCCCAGATACACATTCGCCGTGCCGCCGACGAAGCTGATCCAGGTGGACATCGACCCCCATGAGATAGGCAAGGTCTTCCCGGTGGAGGTCGGAATTGTGGGCGATGCCAGGACGGTCCTGGCCCAGATGATCGAAGCGGCGGAGGGCGCCACCAAGAAGGTTGCCTGGCAGGGATCCGAGAGGGTTCGGGAGATACAGGCCAAGAAGAAGGCATGGGCCGAGCAGGTCGCCCCGGGCCTCGACTCCAATGCTGTCCCCATCCATCCGGCGCGGATTCTCAAGGAGCTTCGCTCGGTTCTCCCTAGGGACGGCGTAGTTATCACCGATGTCGGCTGGTGCAAGAATGGCGTGGGACAGCAGTTCCCCGTCTACGAGCCTCAGACCCACATAGGCGCCGGCGGTCTGGCCACGATGGGGTGGGGAGTGCCGGCGGCGCTGGGAGCCAAGCTGGCTCTGCCCGACAGGCCGGTGGTAGGCATCCTCGGCGACGGCGGCTTCTCCTCGGTCATTCAGACGATCATCACGGCGGTCGAGTACCGGATCCCGGCGAAGTGGCTGGTGATGAACAACTACGCCTTCGGGGCGATCGAGGGGATGCAGTACGCCTACTACCAGCAGAGGACGATTGGCACGCAGTTCCGGATGGCGGGGACGGGCGAACCGTACAATCCCGACTTCGCCGCGATGGCGCGGACCATGGGGGCCGAGGGGCAGCGCGTCGATAGGCCGGAGCAGCTGCGCGAGGCCATCCAGGTCGCCCTCGCCTCCGACAAGCCCTACGTGCTGGACGTTATCATGGACCCGAAGCCGGGCGTGCCCAGGACCGGGTTCTGGGACATCTCGGACATGTTCGCCTAGCATTTCGGCATACGGGGCAGCTCATCGAGGGCCGCGTCGCCGAGGACAACCGCTCTCATGAGCTGCCTGCCACCAATCAGGTTTCGTCAGCTGTCATCCTGAGCGGCAGCGAAGGATCTCCTGTTGCAGGTAGACTCGCATCTCGGCCTGGATGATCTTCTAGCAGAGCCAGCTTGGTGGAGCAATAGCAAAGCATTGGGGAGAAGATGACATGACTCAGGCACCAGGCTACGCGGACTTCCCCAGGCTGTTAGAGCCAGGACGGATCGGTCCGCTGAAGCTGCGCAATCGCATGATTTCCGCTCCGATGGAGCGCAACCTCGCTAATTCAGACGGCACCATTACCCAGCGGTACATCGACTATTGCGTCGAGCGAGCAAAGGGCGGCGTTGCTCTGATGCTCATGGAAGCTACCTACGTGGACGGGTTGGCCCGCGGCCGCGTCAATCAACTCGGGATTCACGCCGACTATACGATTCCTGGCCTCCGCCGCCTGGCGGACGCCGTCCATAAGTACAGCGCCCTAGTGGGAGTCGAAATCCACCACGCAGGGCGGGAGACCGGGCCGAGTGTGAACGGCATTCAGCCCGTTGCCCCATCGCCCGTGTCCTGCCCCTCTATCCCAGGGCAGCCGGTGCCACGCGAGCTTACCGTGGACGAGATCCAGAAGATCATCCAGAGGTTCGCAGACGCCGGGCGGCGCGCTCGGGCGGCGGGTCTGGATATCGTCGAGATCCACGGTGCCCACGGTTACATCGTGAACGCCTTCCTGTCCCCGTACAGCAACCGGCGTACAGACGAGTACGGCGGCTCGTTAGAAAAGCGAATGCGCTTCCCTCTCGAGGTCACCAAGGCGGTAATGGATGCTGTTGGCCCTGACTTCCCGGTGGCTTACCGGATTACCGCGAACGAGTTCTTGCCGAACGGTTTGACTCTGGAAGAGAGCGTGATCTTCTGCCAGGAACTGGAGAAGCTGGGCGTAGCCTTGATCGACGTCTCCGGCGGGATCTACGAGACCGCTTACAAGACCTCGGCCACCATGGAGGAGCCCAGGTGCATGCATGTCCCAATGGCGGCTGCCATCAAGGCAGCGTTGAAGCACACCCCGGTCAGTGTCGCCGGGCGCATAACCGATCCGGCGGACGCCGAGCAGATCCTGGACAAGGGACAATCCGACTTCGTGACTTCCGCGCGGGCCTTCCATGCGGACCCCTACTTCATCGAGAAGACGATCAGCGGGAAGGTAGATGACATCTGCCGCTGCATAAGCTGCATCGCCTGCGGAGTGCACCTGGGAGCCCAGCAATCGACTCCCTGTCTCTGCAACACCACGACCATCTATGAGCGAGAGCGAGCGATCCGGCCCGCCGCGAAGGTCAAGCGGGTGCTGGTGGCCGGGGGTGGACCGGCAGGCCTGGAGGCGGCGAGGGTAGCGGCGCTCAGGGGTCACAAGGTCACGCTCTGCGAGAAGAAGTGGGAGCTAGGCGGCCAGTTGATGCACGCGCAGCTCCCACCCTACCGGGACGAATTCAGCCAGCTATCTGTGTGGCTGACCGAGCAGGTCAATAAGGCGGGTGCTGAGATCCGGATGGGAACGGCCGTCACCCCGGAACTGGTGGACGAGATGAAGCCGGATGTCGTCGTCGTGGCAACAGGCGCTTCTCCGGCGAAGCCGCTGATCCCCGGGGGCGACAGCGACCAGGTGATGTCGCTTCTGGATCTGCTCGGACCGTTGGATGTCGAGGATGTCCACGTCGTTATCAACGGCGGGCAGCACGTGGCCTGCTTGGTTGCGGAGCACCTCCTGGAGAAGGGCGCTCGGGTGACCCTGGTCGAGTGGTCCGGAGAGCTGTGCTCCGACGTCGGGAACAGGGTGAGGTGGCAACTGATCGACCGTTTGAAGGCCCATGAGAGGTGCAAGATCGAGTTCCACACTACCCTGGAGGAGGTGTTGGACGGCGCAGTGATACTGCAGTGCCGAAACGAGCGCCGGACCCTCGAAGGGGTGGACGTGGTGGGCTGGGGCGCGCGCTTCATCCCCGATAACGCCCTCGCGGAGGAGTTGCTGGCCCGGGAAGCCGCGCCAGAGATCTACGTGGTGGGCGACGCCAAGTTCACGCGCACTGCGTTCGAGGCGATGCACGAGGGGGCGGAGATCGGGCACAGGATCTAGGCAATTGGTCTCACGAGTCCGATCACGCCGTGCGGCTCCCTGAACAGGGGAGAAGTTGGTTAAGTCCGAGCGGGCACGTGCAAGCTCAATTGAGTTTGCACGTGCCCGCCGAACCCTGCGGTGAAGGAGGCAGTGGAACGTGTGCAGGCATGGGGTGGCTGAGTCGGGGCGAGCCGGTGCCGTAGCGGCTGAAGCCTGATGCAACGCAGTGTCGGAACATCCTTCTTCTACGGGTGGGTCATCGTCGCCGCTGCATTCCTTTGCTTGGCGCTTGGCTACGCCGTCTGGCTCTCCTTCTCCGTATTCTACGTGGCGATCCTGGATGAGTTTCACTGGTCCCGCGCGGCGACGGCCGCTACATTCTCAGTCTTCACGATCGTCTATGGGTTCGGCTCGATGGCCAGCGGGACACTGGTGGATCGACTTGGCCCGCGCTTGACGATGCCTGTTGCCGCCGTGCTTGTCGCCACCGGCCTTCTCCTCACAACTCGAGTATCTTCTCTCCCGGAATACTACCTGTTCTTCGGGTTGATAGTGGCCGTGGGACTGAGCGGTTTAGGCATGGTCCCCTCGCTGGTCTTGCTGAATGCCTGGTTTGTCCGGCGGAGAGGGCTCGCCGTCGGAGTGGCAACCGCCGGCATCGGCGTGGGAACCATGGCGCTGGTGCCGCTGCTGCAGCGTATCATCTTGGACCAGGGCTGGCGGGTTGCCTACGTGGTGCTGGCAGTCTGCATCGCGGTCGTGATCCCCCTTCTCTCGGCCTTCCTGCTGCGGCATCGTCCCAGCGACATGGGGTTGCTGCCCGACGGAATGTCGAGGGTGCCGTTGGTGGTGCACCACCGTCAACCCAGGATGAGGCCGGACCCAACGGTCGTCGATGGGGCATGGGCATCCGCCGCATGGACGCTCCAGTCCGCTGCGCTCACCTCTCGCTTCTGGCTGCTTCTCGTCGGTCGCTATCTGGAGGTTGCCACCGCTAACGTGCTCATCACCCACCACGTAGCCTTTTTCGTGGACAACGGCTATGACCGACTGCTCGCGGCGGCCACCGTGGGCAGCATGGGTATTGTCGGTTCCTTAGGGCAGGTCTTCTCGGGCACCCTATCCGATCGAATTGGCCGTGAGACCACACACACCATGTTTGTGCTGCTGGGAGCGATGGGAGTCGCCGTCATGTTGCTGATAGGCCCTGGCATGCCCTCTTGGGTCTTGTACGCCTATGCTCTCACGTTTGGGCTGTTTTGGGGTTCGACCTCGGTGCTTATGCCGGTTCTCTCGGCGGACATCTTCCAGGGGAGGGGGCTTGGCTCCATCCTGGGAGGTCTCTACGTGGGCGGCGGTCTGGGAGCGGCATCTGGAGCATTCCTAGGCGGTTACGTCTTCGATCTCACTGGAAGCTACGACTTGGCGTTCGCACTGGCGATTCCTGCACTCTCGGGCTCTTGCCTGTGCTACTGGGTCGCTGCCCCTAGGAAGGTCCGCCTCGTGCCTGGGAGGGTAAGAGTGGCTAATGTCTAGCACCGCGGCCGCACTTCCAGGTAGGACGTCAACTGTCTCTCGGCGTTCTGATGGTTCGGGATTGGCGGGTCTTCGTGAACATGTAGCTTGCCAGCACGACAAGCGGCCAGGTGCTGCGGTAGTACCGAGTCTCGTCAACAACATCTACAACGGGGTGGATCACCCATGGGACAGCAATCCAGAGTCCTATGTCCGGTTCTCAAGCAGAAGATCGTCTTCGCCGACGAGGCCGCCGCGCTGATTCAGCCCGGGGCGAGCGTCGGCATGAGCGGCTTCACCGGGGCCGGTTATCCCAAGGTCGTACCCCAGGCGCTCGCCAGACGGATCGAGGAGGCCAACGCCAGGGGAGAGAAGTTCAGGGTCAGCGTGTGGACCGGCGCGTCGACGGCTCCCGAGCTGGACGGGGCCCTGGCGAAGGTCGACGGCATCGAGATGAGGCTTCCTTACCAGTCCGACCCCATCTGCCGTGACCGGATAAACAAGGGGCAGATG
This sequence comes from Chloroflexi bacterium UBA6077, assembly GCA_002436065.1. GTDB lineage: Bacteria > Chloroflexota > UBA6077 > UBA6077 > UBA6077 > UBA6077. The sequence goes on along the minus strand of DIXP01000038.1, from coordinate 167,582 downwards.
GAGTACATCGATATCCATCTGAGCCACGTGTCGCAGACTGTCCGCTACGGCTTTCTGGGTAAGCTGGGCGTCGCAGTCATCGAAGTCGCGGGTGTACTGGAGGACGGCAGGCTGATCCCCTCTTCGTCCGTTGGCAACAACAAGACCTGGATCGACGCGGCGGACCAGGTGATCCTGGAGGTCAACTCCTGGCAGAGCCTCAGCCTCGAGGGGATGCACGACATCTTCTACGGTCAGCTCTTGCCCCCGAACCGGGTGCCAATTCCAATCTTACGGCCGTCCGACCGTATCGGGAGCCCCTACCTACTCTGCCCGCCTGAGAAGGTCGTCGCGGTGATCGAGACGAACTTGCCGGACCGCAACACCCCGTTCACCCCACCCGACGAGAACTCGCGGATGATCGCGGGCCACATCCTCGAGTTTCTGTCTCAAGAGGTGAAACTGGGGAGAATGCCGGTGACCCTCCTGCCGCTGCAGTCCGGTGTGGGCAACGTGGCGAACGCGGTGCTGCAGGGGCTCCTGGACGCCCCGTATGAGAACCTCGCGGCTTACACTGAGGTGATACAGGACGGGATGATGGAGCTCATGAAGGCAGGCAAACTGGCAAGCGCCTCCGCTACCGCCTTCTCACTGAGCCCGGAGATGACAGAGTACCTCAACAGTCACATGGACGAATACCGCGGCCGGATCGTCCTCCGCCAGCAGGCTATGAGCAACCACCCGGAGGTTATCCGCCGCCTCGGCTGCATCGCAATGAACGGCCTGCTCGAGGCCGACATTTACGGCAACGTCAACTCGACCCACGTCATGGGAACCAGGATCCAGAACGGGATCGGAGGCTCGGGAGACTTTGCCCGCAACGCCTACGTCTCCATATTCATGACTCCGTCCGTGGCCAAGAATGGCGACATCTCGTGCATAGTACCTATGGTGTCGCACGTGGACCACACCGAGCACGACGTCCAGGTGCTGGTGACGGAGCAGGGCCTAGCCGACCTCCGGGGCCTCTCGCCGAAGCAGCGAGCGGTCAAGGTCATCGAGAACTGCGCCCATCCCGACTACCGACCCGCGTTGATGGAGTATTGTCGACGCGCCCTCGATCTGTCCCCGGGGAAGCAGACTCCCCACCTGCTCAAGGAAGCCTTCGGGTGGCACCTCAATTTCGACCGTACGGGCAGCATGCGCCAGAAGCATTAGACTGGGCCTGAGCGTCGGACCTGATGAGATGGCCTGGTGGACTCTCGGTAAGGCCTGAGAACTGATTCCGTCAAACGGGAGGTACGAGCATTGAGCATTCCGAAGAGGATCGGCTTCATAGGTCTCGGAGTCATGGGCGCTCCGATGGCGGCGCGACTCATCGGCGCGGGCTACCCCGTGGTTGCATACCATCACAGGTTACAGAAGGTCGAGGCTCTGGCATCGCTTGGCGCCGACTTCGCCCCCTCCCCGCTGGAACTGGCCAGGCGCTGCGATCGGGTAATTCTGATGGTGCGGTACTCGAGCGCGGTGGAGGAGCTCGTGCTGGGTCCATCCGGCCTAATGGGAGAGCTGTCCGCTGGATCCGTGCTCGTGGACATGGGGAGCTCGATCCCCTCCAGCACTCAGCGCATCGCTTCACTGCTGGAAGATCGGGGTGTTGAGATGCTGGATGCTCCCGTGGCGGGCGGGCCTGAGGGCGCGGAGCGAGGCACGCTGACGATCATGGTGGGGGGTAAGGACCACGTGTTCCAGGCTTGCTTGCCGATGTTCGAAGCGATGGGCAAGAGGATATTCCATGCCGGGGGTCAATCCGGCGCGGCGGTCCCTTACCATATGGTTGCCACACCTCACATAGGAGACAGCCATATGGTAACCGAGGCCGCTATCCTTGCCGCCCTCCTGAGGCTCGTTGACCGTATTCCGATGCCTACCCCGAGCAACCATCAAGGCCGGCCCAAGACCTATCCGGATCGACTGTTCCTTAAGGCGTTGGTGATCATGGTCGTGAAGCATCTGCCCAAAGCGCATAGCCTGCTGGCCGTCCTGGAGGAGCCCAAGATGCAGCCCCTTCGGGACCTCTTGGTCGAGAGCGGTCGCTACCCAACTCGTCGCACCTTCGAGCGTCGCCTCAGGGCGATGCCCGAGACGCTGCCTGCCCAGATCGCCTGCCTTGGTCGCCATCTCCTGGTGCTGATCGACCCCTTCCAGGACTGTGGCCGTGTCGCTGCTATCGACAGCATGGTTCTGGCTGCTAAGGGTGGTGTCTGGCACAAGAAGCATAGAGAGGCTGGGGTGGTACCGCACATCTCCATCGACACCGAGGCCGGCTGGAAAAGAGTGGCTGGCACGGCTGGATCTGCGGCTGGAAGCTGCATCTGGTCACCACGGTGGCCTCCGTCTGGATCCCCTAGATCCTGGTCTCGGGAGTCCTATCACGCTTTGGGGCTCCCCAGCAGGGGGGAAGCCTTCTGGGGTTGAGTGCGCACGTGCAAGCTCCGCCGGAGCTTGCACGCTGCCTCGCGGGGTCCCGCGGCGACGGAGGTAGCGGGAAATGGGGAGGCATGGAGTCGCCGAAGCAGGGCGAGCAGGCGCCGTTGTAGGGTGATCCTGATGCATGGGGGTGGCAGAATGCCCTTCTCCTACCGTTGGGTCATCGTTGCCACGTTTGGCGGTCCAACGTCTCGCCGTCACAATTGCGATTCGGATTTCAGGGGGAGACAATGAAGAAGGTACACCTCAAGATCAACGGCCTTCCAAAGCAGGTCGTTGCGGGTCCAGAGATGGTGCTGCTGGACCTGCTCCGCGACAATCTCGGTCTCACGGGCACCAAGCAGTCCTGCGACCGCAAGGGCCAGTGCGGCTCCTGTACCGTCATCGTCAACGGTCGCGCCGTCAGGTCCTGCCTCTCAAAGGTCGCAGACCTCGATGGGGCTGAGGTCATCACCGTCGAGGGTCTCGGCACCCCAGATAACCCCCACCTCATCCAGGAGGCTTTCGTCCTTTCAGGCGCCATCCAGTGCGGCTTCTGCACCCCAGGCATGATCATGGCCACCAAGACCCTCCTCGATAAGAACCTCAACCCCTCCACGGACGAGATCAAGCGAGCCCTCCGCGGCAACCTCTGCCGCTGCACCGGCTACGTCAAGATCATCGACGCCGTGCAACTGGCTGCCCGCTTCCTCCGCGGCGAGACCACTCCCGACCAGGTCCGACCGGACCCCAACGGCCCCGTCATGGGGGTCTCCCACCCTCGTCCTTCATCCATGCTCAAGGCCTGCGGTGTCGCCGACTTCTCCGCAGATATCATGATCCCAGGATCCCTCGAGGTCGCCGCCGTCCGCAGTCCTCATCCCCACGCACTGATCAAGTCTATAGACTCATCGGCGGCCAAGAAGATGCCGGGTGTCCAGGGCGTCATGACGGCGAAGGACATCAAAGGCAGCAACAGGCTCAACTATGCCATCGCGGATCGACCGCTGCTGTGCGATGATCGAGTCCGAAGCATCGGCGACCCGGTGGCCATCGCGGTTGCCGACACGCGTGAGCAGGCGGTAGCGGCCGCGCAGGCTGTGGTGGTGGACTACGAGCTTCTTCCCGCCCTCCTTTCACCCAAGGAGGCGATGGCCGAGGGTACCAACCGGATACACTCAGACTACGCCAATCTCTGCTACGTGCAGCCCTTGATCAAGGGCGACGCCGACAAGGCGTTCTCAGAGGCCGCGGCAGTAGTGGATGCGAGCTTCAGCACCCAGCGCAACCACCAGGCCGCAATGGAACCGGAGGCTACGATAGCCTACTGGGACGGGGAAGGGGACGATGCCCAACTGGTCGTGGTGGGCCGAAGCATCAACATCCACAAGCACCTCTCCATGCTCCAGGACGCCACCGGTTGGGAGGACATGCGCTACGAGGAGGCGTTCGTGGGTGGCCAGTTCGGAATGAAGAGTGAGGTCACCTCCGAGGGGATCTCCGCGGCCGCCGCTCTGCACTTCCGGAAGCCGGTCAGGTATATCCCCAGCCTCGCGGAGTCCATGGCTATGACATCGAAGCGCCATCCGTTCGAGATGGATGTCAGGATCGCCTGCGACGCGGAGGGGCGATTGACCGCGCTGACCATGGACTACTACGTGGACAACGGCGCCTACATGTCCAACGGCATGGCGGTCGTCAATCGGGGCATCTGGAACATGTCCGGGGCGTACAACATCCCCAATGTCAAGGCTGTCGGACATCTCGTCTACACCAACAATCCGTACGGCAGCGCGGCCAGGGGTGCGGGGCCTCCGCAGCAGCACTTTGCCCTGGAGTGCGCCATCGACATGCTTGCCGAGAAGATGGGCATCGATCCTCTGGAGTTTCGACAGCGGAACTCCCTCAAGCCTGGTCAGCGAAAAGCCACCGGGCCGGCCGAGAACCTGTGGCCCTTCCCTGACCTGTGCGAGGCGATCAAGCCGCACCGCGAGCGGGCGCTGCGGGATGCCGAAGCGCACAGAGCAGGATCCATCAGGAGGGGTGTTGGGCTGGCCGCGGGCTCGTTCGGCATCGGCGGCTCTGCGGACATCGGCACGCTCGCGGTGGAGTTGGACCCCGACGACGGAGTGACGGTGTACGGCGCAGTCGCGGACCCTGGCGAGGGGAATGAGTCCATGCTTATTCAGCTCACGGCCGATGCGCTCGGCATCCCAATGAGCAAGGTCCGGCTGATGACGAGAAGCACCGACAACACGACTTCCAGTGGACCCGCCGCTGGAAGTCGAATCACGTTCATGATGGGTGGCGCACTCATGAATGCGCTGGAGCAGCTCCAGGCTGCAGCCACAAAGGCGGGTGCTCTATCACATGGAGCCTTCCAGCGCGCGGAGGTCCCTACGCGCTACCTTGGAACCAAGAAGAACCCCAAAGACGACGCCATGGACAAGACCACGGGCCAGGGACCTACCCAATACGCCCAGATTCAGGCGGTTCAGCTTGCCGAAGTAGAGGTGAACACCGAGACCGGCGAGGTGAAGGTGTTGAAGATGACCGCTGCCGTTGACGCTGGCACGATAATCAACCCTCTCAACGTCGAAGGCCAGGTGGAAGGCGGCATGGACCAGGGCGTGGGATGGGCACTGCGAGAGCAGTTCATCGCCGGAAAGACCAAGGACTGGGTCACATTCAAGTTTCCGACCATGCGTACCGCCTTGGACATCGAGTTGATACTGAAGGAAACGCCCAGACCGAATGGGCCCAGGGGCGCGATTGGCATCGGCGAGATGACTATGGTTCCTACCGCACCCGCGGTGATCGCCGCGATCCACGACGCATGCGGTGTCTGGATACAGGATCTGCCGGCAACTCCGGACAAGATCAAGACGGCGCTCGCCAAAGGGTAATCGCGGTGGCTGAACAGGTGGACCTCCAGCGCGAAATCTGCCGGGAAACGGTTAGAGCTATAAGGTCATCGAGAACTGCGCCCAACCCAACTACCGACCCGCTTTGAGGGGCTACCATCGACGATCCCTCGAACTGTCTCCAGGCAAGCAGACGCCTCACTTGCTTGAGGAAGCCTTCGGCTGGCACAGCAAGTTCAATCACACCGGCAGTATGCGGCAGTAGGTTCTCCGCCGGCCCGCGAGTCATGATCCGCATGAATACTGCCGAACAGGGAGCACCTGCTGAGTCACAAGTGCTCCCTGTGCCATAGCGTGGCCGCCCTCTGGAGGGCACCGCACATACCGCAGTGCCGGGCGGCCGGCTGGACGGAACCACTTCGGAGAGGATTCGTGGAGGGGTTGGTCATGCTCAACATTGATGACCTGTACATCGTCGACGCGCAGATCCATATCTGGGGGGCAAACCGTCCTGACCGGCCGTGGCCGCCTCACCTGGCCGGGAACGCTCACGGCCAGGTGGAGACCACTGCGGAGACGGTACTCGTGGAGATGGACGCCGGAGGTGTAACGGGGGCAGTCCTCGTTCCGGCCGGCTTCGAGGGAAACCGGAACGACCTCGCGCTGGAGGCAGCCAAGCGCAACCCGGGCCGGTTTCGGGTCTTCGGCAGGTTTCCGCTGGACGAACCTGACGTAGGCGACAGAATGCTGGAGGCCATGCGAGACCCGTACCTGCTCGGTGTTCGCATCAGCTTCCTCGGCTTCATGAAGAACTGGCTCGTGGACGGGACGCTCGACTGGTTCTGGCCTTTCGCCGAACAACACGGAATCCCGGTCACCATGTACCCGATACCAGAGCATCTCAGAGTTGTCGCCGAGATCGCCTCGTCCCATCCGGCCCTGAGGATATCCATCGACCATATGGCGCTGAGGGCGAACCGGAGCGAGCGAGAACTCGAGGAGGACCTTGGCAAGCTGAAGCCGCTCTCGCGATGTGCGAACGTCGCGGTGAAGTGCTCGGCTCTGCCCTGCTCCCTCAGCGACCGGTACTCGACAACGAGTGTCCGCCAGGTGCTGGATCTGGTGCTGGACTGGTTCGGTCCGGCGAGGGTGTTCTGGGGCTCGGATCTAACTCGGTGCCCGGGCCAGGGCTACCGCAATAACATCGTGACCTATCTCGAAGCTCTCGGTGGGTATCCCAACGAGGTAGTCCGCTTGGTCATGGGAGACGGGCTGCGGAGGTGGATAGGCTGGGAGCGAGATGGTGAGAGAGCGAGCGGGAGCGACGATGGCGGTCCGACTGGGAACAGCTAGGCGTACTCCTTAAGGAGGTGCCCGGCGATGATGACGCGTTGTATCTCCACTGTGCCCTCGATGACTTTGTTACACATCGCATCCCGGAACAGACGCTCCACGCGGAAGTCCTTCACGTACCCGTATGCCCCGTGCACCCTCAGCGCCTTCTCGATCGCATCGACGGACTGATCGGCGGAGAAGAGCTTCGCCATGGCCACAGCCCCCAGCGCATCCTTCCCCTGATCGCGCAACCAGGCTGCCTTGTAGGTCATCAGCCTGATCGCCTCTACCGCGGTGGCTATGTCCGCAAGCAACTCCTGGGTGTTGAGCAGTTCCACCTGGGGCTTACCCTGCACTACCCGCTGTCTCGCATAGCGGATCGCGTCCTCCAGCGCCGCCTGCGCGAGGCCCGCTCCCTGCGCTGCCCAGCCCAGCTTCCCCGAAGCTATCGCCCGTAGGAGTATCCCGTAACCCTTCCCGATGCCGCCGACCAGGTTCTCCTTTGGCACTCTGGCATTGTCAAGGTAGATGTCGCAGGTGTCGGAGCCATGGCCGCCCATCTTATCGTAGGGCTTGCTGGTCGAGTAGCCGGGGCTGTCCGTCTCCACTATGAAGGCGCTCGCCCTGTTATCTTCGGTCTTGGCGAAGAGGAACTGCAGATCGTTGACCGATGCCCGGGTGACGAGGCTCTTTTGCCCGTTCAGGACGTACTCGTCCCCCACCAGCTTCGCCGTGGTCTGGATGGCCCTCGGATCGGTGCCGGTGGTCGGCTCGGTGAAGGCGATGGAGCCCAGCATCTCCCCCTTGGCCAGGGGCACCATGTACTTCTGCTTCTGCTCTTCGGTGCCGAAAAGAAAGATGGGCTCAATGCAGTTGAGCTGCGATCCAAGCCAGCCCGCCACGACCGAGGATGCCTGCGCAAGTTGCTCCACCGCGAGTGCGTAGGCAACGTACCCCATTCCGTTGCCGCCATATTGCTGAGGGTAGGGAAGTCCGAAGAGATCCATCTCCTTGAACCTCTTCATGAGATCGTGGGGGAACTCCTCGGATGCGTCTATCTCGGCGGCCTTCGGCATCACCTCTCTTTGGGCGAACTGCCGGGCTAGGTCCTGGACCATCTTCTGATCTTCGCTGAGTCCAAAGTCCACAGCCGTATCTCCTCAAGTTGTGACGGACCCCACAGACAGCGGGCCGATACTACGGCCGGTGCCCGCTCGTCGCTACCTGTCGATGCGATATCGCTCCAACTGCTCCTCGTCGATCTCAATGCCCAGACCGGGCCCGCTCGGAAGGATCATGTAACCATCCTCGATCCTCGGCCACTCGGTGAGCAGGCTCGCCTCGAAGATGACGTGGTCCCCTATCTCGGTGGCCATAATGTTCCTGCAGCTCGCGGCGAAATATGCGGAGACTATGCTGCCGACGGTGGACTCACGAGCGCTGCCCAGCACACACGGCACGTTGGCCGCCTCACAGATGGATGAGATGACGCGGGAGCGGAAGAAGGCGCTTCGCGCCGTCTTGATGCTGATCAGACCGGCCGCCCCGTTCTTGATCTCCCTAAGGGCGTCCTGCGGAGTGAAGACGCTCTCGTCCAGCAGCAGCGGGACGTGCACCGACCGGGCTACCTTCAGCTTGCCCTCCATGTCCCACGCCTTGACCGGCTCTTCCGCCCAGGCGATGTCGTAGTCGTAAAGGGTATGCAGGACACGAATGGCGTCCGTCACGCTATATCCCTGGTTGACGTCGATGGATAGACAGGCATCATCCCCCAGGGCCCGGCGGACCGCCTTGAAAGCTGTAATGTCCCGTTTCGGGTCCTTGCCCGTCTTGATCTTGAAGCACCGGATTCCCCTGGTCGCCGCTTCCATGCACTTCTCCGCAACCTCTTCGGGAGGCCCAAGCGGGACGATCATCCCCAGGGGAGCACGGTCGCGATCCAGGCCACCCAGAAGCTGTCGGACGTTCACCCCCAGCTTCTTCCCAACGATGTCGTGCAGTGCCTCGTCGATTCCGGCCTTCGCGGGAAGGTTGTGCGCTACCCGGTCCATCCGCTCCCACGCAGTCTCGAAGGCCCAAGGCTCAAGGTTCCTTAAGGCCGGCTCCAGCCACTCCCTGACCACCGCGACGGTAGATGTCTGGGTATCGCCGTAGATCGTGGCTCTTGGGGTTGTCTCCCCGTATCCGACGACCCCGTCGGAGTCGGTCACCTTGATGAGGACGTGGAGCGCGGAGTCCATACCCCAGATGTTTGATTGGATCGGCCCAATCCCGGCCCTGATCGGTATACGAAATGGGATCGCCTCGATCCGTTCTATCGCCATCAGACCCTCCTCTCAGGTCACGAAGCTGGCGAGGCCGGAGGAGTTGCCCCCCGTGACTGTTCCCCGCTTCTCGAAGACCGGGCACGGCCTCGCCAGCTTCTCCATCGCCGTGCGGTCAGGGAGTCAGCATGACTTTCAGCGCCTCGCGGCGCTCCACCATCGCTAGTCCCTTCGCGGCGTCTGCCATAGGCATACGGTGGGTGATCATCGGGGTGAAGTCGACTCGACCCTCGGAAAGATACTTGACTGCCTGATCCCAAGCCTCCTTGCTGAACCCGCGGACCGGTACGAGGGTCTTTTCCGCCCAGATGAGGGTGGCGGTGTTGATCTCGGTGGATTGCTTGGGTAAGCCCATCAATCCGACTTTGCCGCCTTTGCGCACGAGATCTATTGCAGTTAGTATGCCGGATGGGTGGCCTGCAGCCTCGAAGACGATGTCGGCACCGTAGCCACCAGAGACCGACTGGACGGCCTTCAAGGCGACCGCCGGGTCCTGGGCTTCGATCGCCTCGATGCCCGCGGAGTTGGCGTGACGTAGCCGCTCCCGATCGACCTCCAGCCCGAACATGAAGAGCCGCTTCGGTGAGTAGGCCTGTACAGCGAGCGCGACGAGGAAGCCGATGGGGCCTGCGCCGACCACGGCTACCACATCATCGGAGGTCACGGGCACCCTCATCAGCGCCTGGAGCCCGGTGGCAATGGGGTCAAGAAGGGAGCCCACCTCAAAGCTAATGTGAGGGGGAAGCGGGGTAATCTGCTCCGATGGAACAGCGACGTACTCAGCGAAGAGGCCATCGTACTCGATTCCCAGGGTCGGACGGTTGTCGCAGATCTCCGATTGCTTCGCTTGACAGAACCGGCACTGGCCGCACCAGTGCATGCTGATCGGGACAACGCGATTCCCAGGGGCAACGTTCCGCACGTCACTTCCCACGGCTGCGACAATACCTGCGCCCTCGTGTCCCATGATGCGTGGTAGGCTGCCGCCCACCCTCGCAGCAATGTTTGGGGCCCAATCCCACACCTTCAGGTCAGTGCCGCAAATGCCTGCTACCTCCAGCTTGACCAGGACGTCGTTTGGCCCAACCACCGGGTCGGGGAGATCGATGTACCTCGCCGCTCTCGATTGCGGCTCCACCAGCGCAAATGCCTTCATCTGATTCCTCTCCTTCCCAAATGCTCTTCTCGATTAATCCTCATTCTCGGTTACAGAGCGAAGCCGATCTCGGACAGCCGTTCCGCCGATACCTTGTGGCCACCGTCGGGATCCTGTATCCAGCAAAGCTCGAGGACGCACGGACCTGAGAACCCGACCCTCTCGAGTGCGGTCTTCACGGCGGGAAAGTCGATCTCACCGTAACCAACCGGATCGTGTCGGAGTTGGCCCTTGACCGTGTCGGAAAACTGGACGTGGCCAAGGTACGGTCCCAGCGCCTCGAGTGCCGGTTCTACCCCCTCGGTGGAGTGGGAGTTGGCCGTATCCACCATTCCTCGCAACCAGGGGCTCCCGATCTCCTCGATCAACCGGCGGATGTCGGCGCCGGTACTGATGAAGGAGTACATGATGGGCTCGAGAAAGACCGTTACGCCCACGTCGGCAGCCACCTTGACGCACTGCCGCATGCTGTCCCCGCAGAGATCCCACGTCTGATCCAGGGGAGCCGGGAACAGAGCGTTCCGCCGGCCGGCTATCGTGGTAACACCGCGCGCCCCGAGGTCGGCGGCGAGCCGCAGATTCTCCACAACCTCCTGGACCGAAGCCGCTCGAATGGCCGGATTGGTGCTCGCCAGATTCAGATCGAAGTACATCGGCCCGACTGCAACGGTCTCGAAGCCGAAAGACTCGAGCTTCGATTTCAGCGCCTTGCGGTCCGGCCCGTTCCGATCTGGAGCCCACAGGTGGGGCGGCATGCTGAGGATCTCGATATAGCGGAACCCGATCTTGGCCAGTCGCTTCAGTGCATCGTCCATTGAGTAGTCGTAGAGGTAGCTGTAGGTTGAGGCCCCGATCTTGAACGACATAGATGACCTCCGCCACTAACTCAGAGCACTCTGCGTAATTCCTGAGTAAAGCTCGACCAGACGCACATACAACTCACTTGATCTGGATGCGATCAGCTTGGGTCCAGGCGCGGGCTGTCTTCGTTTCTCACCGAGGCGCTCCGATATATGCTAGTGTCGCAGTACACAGCGCCATGAGTCCGGTTGCCAGCACTAGGAGGTTCACCATCTTCCGAAAGAGCTGGACGTTTACTTTGGGAGCCAGGCGCATTCCAGTGAAGAGACCCAGAACAAGCGCCGGAAGAAGAAGCGCCGCAAGTAGGGCAGTGTCATCGGTGAGAACTCCGCTTAGACGGTAGAGCGAGAGCGTAATAATGCTGATTACCGCCAGGAAGAGGGATATGCTGGCCCGGAAGACCTCACGGGGCCATCCTTGGTTGGTAAGGAGGATCACGGCGGGAGGCCCCCCGAGTCCAGTGCTGCCCTGGAGCAAGCCGGAGATCGCTCCTGCGCCGACCGCCGCCAATCGCTCGTGCTTGAAAGGACGGCTGAAGCCGCTGAGCATAGGAATGGAAGCACCCACGACCGTTGCCCCTACCAGCATCTTGATGATTGTCGGCGGCCAGAGCATCAGCGCCGCAGCTCCTAGCCAGATGCCGGGAAGAGTCGCAGCGATCAAGATGAGGGTTTCCGTTAGCTGCAGCTTCTTCCTCAACCCTCCCGTCATGAGCAGACAGGCTGTCAACCCGAGGATTTGGCTCAACGACACTGCCCGTGGAGGATCTAGGAGGAACAGGAGAACAGGCAAGGCCACCATGACGAATCCGAAACCCGTCAAGCCCTGGAGTATTCCGGCAACGAATACGGTGAGAGAGGCCGCCGACAGGGAGAGCGGGTCGCTGGCCAGCATGTTGCATCTCCGGCAACCATATTGCTTGTAGTGCAGTGTACAGAGCAAAGTCTGCGATGTCAATACTTCGATCCGCATCATAATGATTGTCGGTGAAGAGGGTATGGTTGCATCAGAAATCCTGTCGGTGGGGGATGGAGATGCGATGACGCCGATGAGCATACGGGAGTACGCGGAGGCGATGCGGAGAGGGTACTTGGGTGCTGGGAGGCGGGAGAAGGGAAGGCTCTTGACGGATTTCTGCAAGATCACAGGATACCATCGAGACTCTGCCATAAGGTTACTGAACAAGGCTCCCGTCCCTACCGCTGGTCGGCGAGGTCGCCCTCGCGAGTACAGTGTTGGAGTAGCCGAGGCCCTAAGGCGGCTATGGGAGACGGTGCACAGGATCTGCTCCAAGAATCTGGAGGGATTGATCCCGACGTTGCTCGAGTCGATGGAGGCTCACGGGGAGATCGACTTGTCGCCCGAGGTAAAGAGCCAGTTGCTCCGGTTGAAGTCGGCCACCATCGACAGGCTGTTGAGGCCCTACCGGCGATCGACCCTGCGTAAGCCCTGGGGGAGCAGCAGGTCAAGTTCGGCCATCAAGGCATTGGTGCCGATAAGGAGCTTTGGGGAGTGGAAAGGGGTGGAGGCTGGGAGCTTTCAGATGGACCTGGTGGCCCACTGTGGGGAGAGCACGGAAGGGTTCTACCTGAACAGCTTGATGGCTGTGGACGTGGCTACAGGTTGGAGTGAGATGAGGGTAGGTGGGGCAAGGGCAAGGATCGGGTGGGCGGGGCAGCGGATCGGATAAGGAGGGAGGTTCCCTTCCCCATGAAGGAGGTACACACCGACAACGGAGGGGAATTCCTGAACGATGTCCTGTACCCCTGGTCTCAACGGTGTGGGGTCCACTTCACGAGAGGCAGGCCCTACAGGAAGAACGACCAGGCCTATGTGGAGCAGAAGAACGGTAGCGTGATACGGAGATTTGTGGGATATGACAGGTATACGACCAAGGCAGCCTACCAGCAGATAGAGAAGCTCTACCGGTCATTGAGGCTGTACACAAACTTCTTTCAGCCGATCAGCAAGTTGGTGAGCAAGGAGAGGATAGGAGCCAAGGTGGTCAAGCGCTACGACAAGGCGAGGACTCCTTATCAGCGACTGATCGAGTCAGGGGTGCTGAGCGAGGAGGAGAGGCTACGGCTGGAAGGGATACTGCGCAGGACCAACCTTGTGCAGCTGAAAAGAGAGATCGACGATACCCTGGAGGTGCTGTGGAAGCTCGCAGAGCTCCCCATGGACACCAGGCGAGAACTCTCCCGAAAGGCTGGGGTGGTCTGTGGATAAGTGGACAGCTCTACGCTCCGCTGTCGCTGCGCTACGACCTGCCCACTTATCCACAGACCCTTTTGACGACTACGAGGACTGCCTCGCGCCTGCCGGCTCGCTCTGTCTTTCAGACTGCATGGTCTACTGCTTGGATTAGACTCACCGACATCCATACCGACATCCATTCTGATGCAACGACCACCACTTCACCGGCACCTTCTATTGATGCATCACGTACTCAGTGGGGTTGATTCAAGGCGGGAAAGGGCTAGGACGGTCCGAGCAGCGCTGTCCTCAGGTTCTACTCCTGCTTGGCCCTGCAGAGGGCGATGAGTTCATCCCCGCTTTGGAGCACCAACTGGCCCGAGGGGATCAAGAAGTCCCCGCTCCGGATCACCACCAGGATGGACGAATCCCAAGGCAACTGCAACTCGCTGATGCTCTTCCCTTCCTCTCTGGACCGATCATCGAGCACGTCCTCCACGATCTCGACCCCCACATGCTTGATTTCGAGCAGATGAAGAAGCGCCTTTCGGCATCTCATGCTCGATCATCGAAAGCAAGATGTCCGTGGCACTGACGGTCACGTCCACCCCAAGGAGCCGGAACAGCCGCACGTTCTTGGGGTTGTTGATCCTGGCGATCGTCCTTGGAATCTAGAATCGCGCTTTACCCACCTGGCAGGAGACCAGGTTATCCTCGTCGTCGCCTGTCACCGCTACCAGGATATCCGCCCTGCCTGCCCCCATCCGCGAGCACCGACACCTCGCAGCCGTCGCCCCAAACCGCCACGTTGCCCAGTTCCTCGACGATGCGGTCGTATCTGGTCTCATCTCGCTAGATCATCAGTGCCTAGTTGCTGGGCGTATACACTCCTCTATCTCCAACCAACACCCTCGGAGGTCTGCCAAAACGCCGCTTGTGGTCTCCTAAGCGCTCCAACGTAGGTTAGCATCACTTTCTGGGACGAGCCTGATTTCTTTGAGCTGTTCCGCCGGTTTGGTGAGTGCCTTGTCCACGGCGGTTTTCAGCGCCTGGGCCGTCTTGTAGCTGCGTTCCGGCAGTTCCTGGTACTTGACCTATCGCCAGAGGGGCTCGATAGCGTTCATCTCTAGGCTGTAGGGCGGCAAGAAGAAACGCACCCCAGCGGCTTCCAGGGCCGGTATCTTGTCCTTGACCAGTTGACTGTGATGGACCGAGTAATTGTCCAGGGCGATGACACAGGGGCGCTCCCGACGGTAGCCTTCGGGCAAGACAGAGGGCAACTCCGCCACCTTGTGGACGAAGCGCAGATGGGCGCCAGCGTCGTACTTGCCCTCGCCGCTCGACCGGCTCTCGAAGACTAGGTTGGGGCCAGCGGGATTGAAGGGAAAGAAGGCACCAACCACATCACTCTCCGGCTTTCCAGGGCCTCGTAGGGAACGCTCTTCCGCTCACCGATGAGAGCCCAACTGTAACCGGTGGGCATGGTGGGCGAGAAGCCGCTCTGGTCCAAGAAGACCAGGTCGATCTCACCGTTCCGGGCCTGATTTTTTGAGAACCTCCAGCTCTGCTTCTTTGGCTGCTTGGAGGTCGGGGTCTTTGCGCTTGTGGGCCACGGAGCGTTTGGTGTGCTTCCAACTGAAACGGTACTTATGCAGCAGTCGGGCGAGATGGTCCGGATGGACCCGAACACCGAACTCATCTTCCAGCCAGTTGGCCAACTGGGGAGTGGTCCAGGTGCGATCCGACTCGTCGATGAGTCGCTCTATCGCCCCAAGCAGCTCTTCAGTGCCCTTAGATCGTGGCCCTGGGTGGGGCTTATCAGGCAGTCGGTCAAAGCTACCCTCAAGGAACCGCTTGATGTACTTACGGACAGTCTGATCATGGTATCCCAGCTGCCGAGCAATCCGAGGGATGTTCCACCCAGCGTCCGCCAGCCGCATCATCTCCAATCAGCCGTGGGTGCGGGGATCAATACCTCGCTCATGGGTGCGGGCTCGCAACTCCTCCCGCTGCTCAACACTCAGTTGGACTCGAATCAAGGCAGGTTTCCTCCTACCATTGATTCTACGCCATCACAACGGTGGAGTGCTTAGTAGTATCCTTGAGCTGCGCAAGAGATTCCCGAAGATAGGAGTAACGTTTCTTCGGCTGGGGGATAGATGACCGCTTACCCAAGCGGAATCCGCCGCGAGATCCGGTTTGGGAGGTATGCCTATGCCGACCAACGCTCGGTTGCTCACCGTTCCACGATCAGGAGCGCAAGCGCCGCGCCGAGGACAATGGCCGGAGTGTAGGGGAACGTCCGCTGTTCGCTCGCCAGGCCACGGCTGCTAAGTACTACAGCAGCACTTGCGGGTCAGCCGCAGAATCGACTAGCCTGGCTCTATCAGTAAACCTGCCACAGGTAGCCGTCAGGAAGTGGCCCACCAGGCTGAGAACCGGTCAAGTGCTGCTGTAGTACTAACGAAGCTCCGCCTCAAACCGCCCAGTGGCGGGAGTCTATACGCTTCATCTAGTTGCTAGAATGGCTGGTGCAGGAGGTTCGCCATGTGCACCATCAACGAATTGCTGCGCCAGCACGTCACCTTGGAAGTACAGTCCTTGGATCGGATCTATCTCAACGGCTACGTTCCCAGCTTGCAGATGTCGTGGGGCCTCGTGATCTTTCTTACCCAACATCGGGGTCACACCATCCCTTCGCCCGCCCTGTTGCAGCAGATGGGAGAGTCCTTCGTTCGCTCCGTGCGCTCCTTTGCGGAGGAGCACAGCGTCCCCATCCTCTATTTCCAGCCAGGAGTGCGTAAGGACGATGTCGCTGCCGAGCAACGGCAATCCTTCACCACGGCCGAAGGGGTGGTCTTCATCGGCATCGCCTAGGAGAAAGCCCAAGCCTTTAAGGCCCATAAGAGGACCGAAGGCAACATGGTGCGCTTCGACTTCTCCCGCCAGTCTGTATGCGTGAACCATTACTACTTCTATCTCCAGGACGAGGACTTTGGCCCTGCCTTCATCAAGGTGTGCACCTACGCCCCTTTTGCCATCAAGGTGTGCCTCAACGGCCATGAGTGGGCCAAGCAGCAGCTGCACAAGGCAGAGATCCCCTTCGAGGCGTTGGGCAACGGCTTCCTCTCATGCCCCGAGCCCGATCCTCTCCAGGAGATCTGTGACCGACTGGGCACCGAGCAGATCCAGGCCTTCTTCGATAAGTGGGGTTGCCCAGCTCCCCATGCCTCTAACTGAGAACGACCGCCACTCGGGCTATCGGCATCGCCTCTCCGTCTGGCAGGTGGAGACTAGCCGCACCCAGGTCTTCTCAGAGCCTGTCCGAGGCCGGGAGTTCTTCGAGGAGGTGATCCGGGAGAACCTCGACCTGGGAAGACCTGACCGCATCCAATTGGTCTTCGAGCGACGGGTTCGCAAAGACACCCCAGGACTCATGCGGACCCGGGTCATCCAGGAGGGGGTGGTCCCCAGCCTCCACCTCCAGTACAAGAGCTGTCACATCAAGCAGTACTTCAAGGAGGGGCGTGCCCTCCGCACCGAGACCACCATCAACGATCCCACGGACCTGAGAGTCGGCAAGGACATCTCCAACCTGGGCTACCTTCAACAGATCGGACGAGAGGTCAATCGACGTCTCCTGGACGTCCAACGGGTGAGCCAGGACTGCACACTGTCGAAGGATAGTGTGGACCGAGTAGTGCAGCCTACCATCACGGCTGATGGTCAACGGGCGCTAGGGCTGAAGTTCGGGGATACCCGAGTGATGGCCCTCCTGGCTGCCCTCCTCTTGTTCCTGCACCTGACCAGCGGCCTCACTCACCAGACCCTTCGCCAGCAGGTGGCCGCCTATCTCGGTGTGGACCTCTCGGCCTACAAGCCCAGCCAGATGACCCACGACCTGCGGCGACTTCGGCTCAAGGGTATCCTCTGGCGAGTGCCCAAGACCCACCGCTACCTGATCACTCCCTATGGTTACAAGGTGGCACTACTCTTCACGAAGCTGAACGCTCGTGTCTTCCGCACCACCTTCGCTTCCTTCGATGCCAAGGAACCAATCCCTCGGCCGCTGGCTGATGCCTTGCAGGAGGTCGCCCACCAACTCGACGCGATCATCGACTACGCGAAGCTCCAGGAGGCCGCCTGAATCTGCCTCATTTGTTAAGTTTCGACCTTATGAAGACGTCTAGTTTCCGGTGCAAAATGGGCCACGGCATCGATTCGGGCCGGTGCAGTCCAGCCAATATGGCCAAGTTCGGCTTGGCACGGTCTCCTAGAGTGCATTTCGCACCGAAAACTAGTACTAAGCCAGCACCGGCGAACGCCACACATCAGGCCGTCAAGAGGACGAACTGACAGCTCCGCCAGGCGCCGACTGCCGCCAGCAAGAGCGCGTCGCCCTCACCAAACCCACCGGCGAGGGTGAAGGGAAGCAGGATCAGCGCGCCCGCCATAAGCCCGAGCAGGCTCAACTGGAGCGTCTCCTACCCAAAGCCAGCAGCCATAAGCGGCCCAGCGCTCCCGTCGCCGGGCGTGACCCGCGCCGGCACTTTTCGTCGACGACGATCAGCGATCACCGCTACGGTGAGCAGCAGCATGAGCGCAGGAACTTCAAAACACACAAGGGGCTATGGATCACCTCTGGCCGACAGCGTCACGGTCGTTTTCGCCCGATGCGCTCTTCCGTTCCACCTCTTTGCGGATCTCATCAAACAGTTCGACCGTCTCCGGCTCGGGTTGGTAGCGGTCCGGGTCATCCTCGGGGTCTTCAGGATCGTAGTAAGCCTCACGCAACGCCTGCCTGAGATGGCGGTCCTCCCGGATGAGGGAGCTGAGATCTCCGAGCTGCCGGTAGCAGCGGTAGAGCTCTCGGACCACATCCTCCAGCGTCGGCTCGACTTTGAGCAGGCTCTTGTAGAGCGGCACGGCTAACGCAACCTGCCCCTCCCGACAGAACATGTGGGCCAATCGCAGCGTCGCTCGGTTGTACTCCTCCCGACAGCTGGCGCGGAGGGAGACGCCCGTTTCACCAGGGTCGTCCACCCACTCGTAGAAGCGGGCTCCTCGACCTGTGAGGAGGTCGCCGCGATAGAGGGCGCGCGCCCGCTGTAGGGCAGACTTCACCTGCTGTGGGGACAGCTTCGGCGCCGACCGACACAAAGCCAGGAACTCGTGGACATCCGAGGTGATCCGTCCCGTATCGAGCCGGCAGGTGCCGTCCCGCTCGCAGCGCACGGCTTCAGCGGGAAGCGCCGGTACCTGGCGCGCGAGAAGAGAGCGTAGGCGGGCCATCTCCACCCGCATGCGATTCGCTGCTTTCTCGGCGTCGGCGTCGGGCCAGAGCGCGGCGAGCAGCCTATCCTTGGATACTGCTCCGTCCGGATGGCTTGCCAGGAACGCCAGCAGCTCGAAGGACTTGAAGCAGACGCGGTCATCGATCGACGGCTCGATCTCGTGGTCACCGTTGCTCACGACGAATTCGCCGAAGCATGTGACATGCACCAGCGCTCCGCCTGCGGCAGGCTCGTCGTTATCCGGACGTCCGTCTGCGGCTACTGTCGCTTCCAACACCCCGACCCTGACCGAGTGCCCATCGGCCGTGTCCTCGACCTCTGTCGAGGCCGACGGTTCTCCAGACTCGATCGCGGCGGCCTCCGCCGGCAGGATGGCGCTTTGGTGCTCGTTGGACGGTTGCTCGTCCTCCGGTGGAGCCCCGACCGGCACCGCATCCGGGGCTCCTTGGAGAAGAACCACGGCGTCCACAGTGGCGGACGTCGCGAAGCCGTCCCTCGTTCGCGATGCCCCGTGATCGACTACTAGTGATGGTGGCCGTCCCGTATTCTCAACCACGGACTCGGATGAGCCGCCTTCGAGTCCTCTGGCGGTGACGTCCTCTCCATCTGGCCCCACCGAGCCCTCATCCCCACCGGGGAGCACCTCCGCCTCTGCCGTGTCGGGTCCGATCGCTGTGGTCGCTGTCGCGGAAGGGCGATCGCTGTAAGCCCCGCGTGTCAGCCGCACCAACTCGCCGAGGTGATCGGCAGAGACGCGGAAGCCGCGGGCTCTCACCGGCAGCCGGCCGTCGATGCGGAAGAGCAGATCGCCGCTGCCCAGGTCGGCCGCGTTCGGCTGGCCCACCAGCTTGATGCTCTCGCCATCGTCGAGGGTTTGGAGCACCAGGCGGGTTCCGAAATGCGCCAGCACGTCTTCGCCGAGGGCAGCCGCGTCGGTGGTCGCGGCCAGCAGACGCACGCCGTGCTCCGGCCCATGGACACCGATCAGATCGAGTGTAGCCCCATCGTCCTCGACTTCGCCCACCTCGCCGATCACGAGCACGACCTCGGGCTCGGCTCGCCGAGTAGTCACTTCTTTGCCAGGGCCTTCCTCCGCTGCTCGCATTCGGCGCACGAGCTCGGTCCGCACGTGATCGAGAACCCGGTTCACCTGCGCGTGGTCGCCCGGATCGACAAGACCGCTGCACTGGTGGGGGAGGTGCTGCAGCTGGGTCGGCACATTCCGGCGGCTGGCAACGGTCCACAGGCGCAGCTCCTCCGGGCGGCAGTGCGAGACCAGGGCGCTGATGACGCTGGTGAGAACCGCTTCGGCTCCACCACCCGGCAGGCCGGCGATGAGGACGTGGCCGAGCTCGTGCCAGTTGGCATAGACGGTGTCGCCCTTCGGAAGCACGCCCAGCGGGAGCAAGCAGGGCGCCTCGACTCGTCCGTCAGGAGATGGCGTGAGCAGCCCGACCAGCCTGGGGCCGGCCATCTGCAGCAGGACGTCGTGGTCGGGCGTCAGCGAGGTGAGGGCCTTGCCACCGAGGCGAGAGGCGAACCGCTCGACAAGCTCCAGCAAGCGGGGTTGGGCGAGCAGCCCCGTGCTGAGCGTCAACGCAGTCAAATTGCGACCCTGGCGCGCCGTGATCACCGCGACGTCGTCCAGCCCGTGCTCGGAGAGGAACCGGAGGGCGTGTTGGGCGATCAGGACTACCGGCTCCACCTCGCCGCCGTGAAGCTGATGTGTGAGCACGCGGGCGAACTCGGCCTCGGCGAAGTCATCGCTCGGGGGTGGCTCGCACTCCGTGGGAATGGGCGGCTCGCTCAGGCTCCGCCGGACCCGTCGTCGGGCGAGGAGCACCGCGCCACCGACGGCGGCCATTCCGGCGACACCATAGAGCAGTTCCGATACTGCGCCCTCGGTCGAAGTTGGTTCAGGCTCGCCGGCCACGAATGACGTGGCCGTGGGGGTAGGTGTTGGAACCGTGGTGGACTCGATGGCCGCTGCCGTGGCGTCGGCAAGCGGACTGACCGGGCTGGGCGTCGGCGCTGGCGCGGCGTCGGGCGCGTCGCCGGTTAGGGTGGGACTCCCTTCGACTGATGCGGAGGGATTCTCGGCACTTCCCTGCGTTGCGGAGGATACTCGGAGCCGAAGTCCAGGCCAGATGAGATCGGGATCCCTCAGCACTCGACCGTCTTCAAGCCTGGCCGCGCCACAGTTCAGGTCGAAGATGGTCTGCCAGCGAGCTTCGTCCCCGAGAAGGCGGGCAGCGATGCCGCGCAGGGTGTCGCCCTCCTCGACCACGTAGTAGGCGTGTCCGCCGACCTCCTCTACGGCACGGGCCGGGAGGGGAACAACCAGAACCCAGCCGGGGTGAATGACACCGGCTTTGGTGAAGCGCCGGCCATCTGGCATCTGCCGCCCTGCGTTGGCCTCGACCAGCCGCGGGTACTCGTGGCCAGTGCCATAGAGCCGCTCCGCGATAGCCCAGAGCGTGTCGCCGGGCTGGACGGTGTACTCGATGGGCCGCTGCTCACCGTCCTGCTGCACCTCCGAGATATCTGCCCGCGACTCCCCCGACTCGTGAATCGCCGTGACCACGGTGCTCGGCATCAGGGAAGCCGCAGACGCGCTCGGCGCTGGTCGGGCAGCCAGGTTGACGACGATGATCGCCACGATTGCCCCGTCGACGAGCCGCCGCACCACGGGCAGCGTGATCCGGTCGGAGAGGGCCCGGAGTGTCCTGGTCCAAGTGGCCCCGCGGGTCAGGGCGTCGGCGCCGACGACGACCAGGCGCAGCGCTAGCGAGACGATGATCCAGAACCATACTGCCCAGGCCGCGGTTGTGAGGACGTACGCGAGGACATCCAGCGGCACCGAGGATCCTTGCAGCGTGAGGACGACGATGTCCCAGTCCGGCAGCTCCCGAGGCAGATGGGGAGGCCCGGCCGCCACGTACAGGGCCAGCGCGCCGAGGGCCAGCCCGACGATCAGCCCCACCAGGCCGAGATATCCCGGCTGCTGCCGCGCCTGGTCGATAGAACTCGTCCTATCCATGCTTTCCCTCCTCTCGGACGCATCACCGGCTGGTCAGGACCGGCTGGACCTCCTGGACCCGGTAGCTGCCCTCGTAGGTCCGCCGAATCGTCGGCAGCCCCTGAGGCGGCCCGCCGTCGACCCGGAACTCGGCCCCGAAATCGACGGTGAGCCATACAGGGAAACCGCTCGGGAAGCGCAGCGACGAGTACTCGTAGGTGTGCTGAACATCCGACGGCTCCGGATACGGCTTGCCCAGGGACAGATTCACCACACTGGCGCCATCGCCGAAGCCCCACTCGTATCTGGTTGGCCAGATACGCACGTCGACGGTGAAGGAGCTCCCCTGTCGGCGAGGGTCGTTCGCCGGCACCACCGAGGTGGGAACCTCGGGACCCACCTCGGGCGGGACGTCCACCGTCCGCGATGTGCCGAAGGGCGAGCCATCGTAGCCCTCGACCCAGAACCAGCCCGGCATGGCGACCAGGCCGAGCGCCGGGTTAGTGCGGATCTGGATGTTGGGCAGCGGCGCATGTCCGAGGGCATCGAGGGCGACCTCGCGGGGATCCGTGCTACTCCCGTTGCCTGAAACCACCGTATCTGGCGGGGGCGAGCTATCCGGCTCCGGCCCTATGGTGACATTGTCGCCGTTGGAGGATTGTGGCACCCAGACGATCCCATCGAACTGGTCGTCCACGTACAGCAGGTACGGGGTCTCGTCTTCGTGCTGCCGGAGCTGCTCGACCCACGACTCTCGGGTCGCCGTGCTGATGTTGGGTGGTGTCGCCGTAACTATCTGCCCGGTTGGGCTCTCCCAGTGATGGCCGGTCTTGTCGGTCCAACTGCGACCGGGGTTGGTCGCGCTCGTAGTGTTCTCCCTGGAATCGGTCGCAGTTGTGGAGGCACCGTTTGAGCCGGAGCTGCCGGTCGTCGACGGCTGAGAGCCGGTCAGGTGCATTCTCGCCTCGTCCGAGTCCCCAGAACGGCGCATGCCGGGCACTGTCTGGCGCACCGAGATGTGGATGTACACGCCATCCGGCCGGCTTTCGACCCTGCTTTCGACCCGGGCTTTCGCTCCTGGCTTGTTGTCATCTGGCCAGTAGTTATCATCCCGGTCAGCGGCAAGGACAGTCATAGGCGCGATGAATGGTAGAGCCAGTGATGCCAGGACCAGCAGGAAAGCCGTTGATTTGTACTGTGACCTAATCGTGCCGCATTCCATCTACCACCCTCCAGACCCCGTCACCTTTCTCAAGTTGGTACGAGATCTTCGCGATTCCACCTGACCCCGGTGGCTGCACTGGCTGCTTTGTCTGTGTGTCTACAAGGTAGCTCTTGTTGAAATACTCGTCGTACAGCTCAGCTCTGCTATCACTCACTCTCAAGAACGCAATTCGGTGCTCGACAACGATCTTCGCGGCTCTTCCCTGGTCCCTGAGGCCAACTATCTCAGCGCGAGTACGCTCAAGCTCTGCTCCTGCCATGACCTCGGGCAATCGTGTGGGGTCCAAGTTGAAAAGGGCCTCGGATCGAATCTCCCAGTAGCGCAAGTACGCCGCCTCGATCTCAAGCTCCAGCGGTGACGTTGCCACTCGCAGCCCACCAGGAGTCCCCGCTGTGGTGGGAACTGCCGATGCCGCGCTGGCGGTTGGCGGCAGCGTGGGTTGTCCTGTTGGTGGTGTAGCTTCCGTCGTCGGAGGGACGATCGCCACGGGTGCATCGGTCGGCTCGCCGGTGGCCGCGACAGCCGGTGGAGACTCGACACCCACTGCCGGCCGAAACTGCCTGTCCAGCAGGAAGGCACCGGCCAGAAGGACCACCACCAGCCCGAACAGAGCCAGACCAACGATCCAGTATGGACGGCGACGCCCCTGCCCGACGCTATCGTGAGGAGTAGCCTGGTTCATCGCTTCTTCAGGTCCCATTCTCCACCTCCGCCTAAGGATTGCCGCTCTCGACACCGTATCGCACCCCGGCCGAAGCCGTGGCGGTGACGTGCACAGCGTCTATCCCCACCAGCCGCAGGAAGCTCGTCGGCACCTCGCGCCCGACCTGGACCACGACCTGTCGCGAATCGGCCGCGATCGCCGCCACCATCTCCGGTCCCTGGCTGGCTACATACTGCGCCGCGACCTGCCGCGCGCCCGCGAGGTCGAGCACGACCGTCGCTCCCGAGCTCGCACGATAGACCTGCTGATCCACCTGCATCGCACCCGCCCTGGCTGCCGAGTCCGCCACGTTCTGCAGCTCGCGCCTCGCGCTGAAGACGATGCCGCCGTCGGCCGCAAGGCCCACCACCGATAGGAAGAGCGGCAGCATCACTGCGACCCAGACGACGGCCTGGCCTGCCTGCTCACCGCCCAAGAGAGCTTTGCGGTTCAGGCCCCCATGTAGCCGCCACTTCACGATCACCCTCCCTGCGGCCAGCGGCTCCGGTACAGATCCGTCCGCTCGAGATGGACGCTGCCGACGGGGACGCGCACCCAGCCGAGCAGCGGCAGATCGTCCAGCGTCACCTCGTACCGCGCGGCGGCCTGGACCGGTGACCCCCGGGCCAGAGAGCCCGGGTCGACGGTGAGCTGCAGGGAGCCGTTGGTGAGCCGGTAGCCGGCCGCGACATCCTGCCCCCGGGCCAGTCCCCGTAGGGATGCCTCCGCCGGGCTATCGGCGAGGGCCGCGGCTCTCGCCGTCTCCCGCGCTACGGCGCTGACCCCCATCTGGCCCTGCGCCACCCGGCCGACCCCGACCACGCCGAAGGCCAGAAGCAGCAGCATCGGGATCATCAGGGCCGTCTCGATCAGCGCCTGGCCTCGCTGCCATCCGGACCGACGCTGGCCACTCCGGTCCAGTCGCCTAAGGGGACAGTCCAACTCTGAAACCCTCCTTGCTTACCACTGACCGCGCCCACAAGGGAAGCGTAGCGTCTGCAACCCACGGAATTATCATCCGCAGGCTCCCCCGAGCCTCGATAGCCACGGCATCGCCACCGTCGATTCCCCACACGGTGACTGCGCCAGCACTTTCGCCCAGGCCGGCGTTCAGCAGAGCCTCGGCGACGGCAACCCCGTCGTCGAGGGTCCGATCCTCCGCGGCTGCTATCCGAGCACCGTCCTGGACGGCCCCCATCACCACGTTCTGAGCATGGTAGAACAGCGCGAACTGCAGGAGCCCGAGGGCCGCCATCAGCAGAAGTGGAAAGGCAACCGCGACCTCGACCGTCGACTGTCCCCACTCGGACGAGTGAGTTGGCCTTCCCCCTCGGACCTGTCCGTCCATCCTGGCTAGCTGCCTATGCTCTGGATGTGAGCCAGGATCCTCTGGAACACCTCGGCGATGCCCTCGCCCAGGGCCTGGATGGCCGCCATCGCTATGATAGCGATCAGAGCGGCTACGATGGCGTACTCCACCATGGACTGGCCCGACTCGCCAGACCGACGCCCTGGCCATCCGAGCCGTGCCAGGGCCATGTTCAGATGAAAAACCACTACCCTCGGCCACATACTCGAAACCTCCTCACTGCGTTTCCTTCCATGTCGCACTTGATTTCCCTCCGTGCCGCACTTGCGAGGCGCGACACGGTATCCAGCGATCCCTAGCCACCCAGGTGCATCAGCTCCAACGTCGCGGGAAGCAGCAGCACCACGAACAGGACCGGCAGGATGAAGAGCGCGACAGGCAGGACCATGCGGACGCTGGCCTTTCCGCCCTCCTCGACGACGCGGAGTCTCTTCTTCTCTCGGAGCGCCTCGGCCTGGGTCGAAAGCGTCTGCACCAAGGGGATGCCCTGCTCGTGGGCCGCGCGCAGCTGGCCGGCGAGGCTGGTGAGCTCGGGGACGGCGTTGCGCTCCGCCATCGCCTCCAGCGCCTCGACGACCGAGCGCTGGCCGAGCGCCATCTCCCGAATCACCTGCCCAAGCTCCCGCGCGACCGCTCCCTGGCTCTGGCGCGCCACCACGGATAGCCCCTGCTCCAGGGCGAGCCCGGCCGAGGCGGCGATGGCCAGCATGTCCAGAAGGATCGGCAGCTCCATCACCACCTGGGTACGTCGGGCTGCCAGTCGCCGCTCCAGCTCCCAGTCCGGTGCCAGGAACCCCACGGCCAAGCCGGCCAGCCACGTCCAGACGGGCCAGACGCCGAAGGGATGGGTGCCGAGGCCGTTCATCAGGGGGAAGAGCCCCAGCCCGATCAGAGCCGAGGCCACCTTCTCACCGAAGAACTGGGCCGGCTCCACCCCTGGCCGGGCGATCCCCAGCTTGCGCTCCAGCTCTTGCCCGCCTCCCAGCCCGAACCGCTCGAGGACGGACCGGAGAAGACGGCCCAGATCGTCCAGCATCGGGCGCAGCATTCCCTCCAGCAGGGCCGAGGCGAAGACCGGCCGAGGCCGGTCCTGCCCGACGACCTCCGCGCGAATCCGCTCCTCCACGTCGAGCCGCCGCAGCCTCTCGGCCAGGTCCGGCCTCGGCCGACCAATGGGCTGGGCCGTGAGCAGCAGGTAGACTCCCAGTCCGAAGAGCAGCGGCCAGATCAGGAGGCGCGGATCCAGCGCTCCCGTATCGAGAGTGATCATGGGTAGATTCATGGCCGCAGGACCCTCCCCTCGCTCGGCAGTCGAGTCATCCAGAGCATGGCGCCGTATCCCAGCGCCACGCTCAGCACGCAACCTGCCAGCAGCATCTGTCCGGACCAATCGTCGAACATCGCCAGGTACCCGGGGTTGACCTGCCGAAGGACGATCAGCATCACCAGCGGCACGGCCGCGACGATCCGCGCCGACAAGACGTTCCTAGCCTGGAAGGCTCGGATCTCCTGCTGGACCAGCAGCTCGGCACGGGTCGCATGGGCGAGACGGTCGAGCACCTGGCTCACGTTGCGCCCGCCCAGCCGGTCGTTGAGCAGCAGTGTGGCCGCCAGCACGTCGAAGACCGGATCGGCCAGCCGTTCGCGCATCGCAGCGACCGAGGGCTCGAAGCCGACCAGCCGCATCTCCCTCACCAGGATAGTGAACTCGGGCCGGAGGGCCTCCGGGCCGCTGCGGGCCAACCCCACCAGGGCTTCCTGAACGGAGAGCCCGGTACGGATCCCGTCTCGGAGCTGCCCGATCGCCTCGACCAGCCCGACCTGGAGAGCTGCGCGCCTGCGGTCGTGGCGCTGGACGTAGTAAGCCGTGGGAGCCGTCACGGCCAGTCCAGCCGCCATCCCACTGACGACGCCCCAGCCCAGGAGGAGATAGGTGGCCCCACCCACCACGGCGCCGGCTCCCAGGGAGAAGGCGACGAAGCCCCGGGGCGACACCTCACGGAGCCCGGCGCGGATCAGGAACTCCTCGACACCCCGCAGCCGCCATTTCTCGGACGACGGCGGACGCGGGTTCGTGAGCCCCTCGTACAGCAGGTAGATCGCCGATCCGAAGGCGATGGATAGCAGCAGCGGGATCATCGCCCGTACCTCCTTCCCACGTCGACTCCTGATCTCACTCTAGCCACCCTCGATTAACTGGGAGTTACCTGGGAGTTACCTGGCCACATCGTCGAGGGTTTTTCGCCCGACGCCATCATCCCTCGGCGCCCCTCCTCGAGCACCTGCGGCAGAGCGTAGGACACTCCTTTACTCCCCATCTTCGCCAGACAGCGCGGCTGGAGACCGGTCCAGGCCAGCCGATCCCGCTGGGGATCGAGCAGCCAGAGATCCTGGCCGGTGACCACGTTGCCCTCCAGCCCGGTCACCTCGAAGATGCTCACCAGCCGCCGACGGCCCGTCCGGGGCTCGAACCGCAGCTGCAAGACCAGCTCGATGGTGCGGGCCACCATCTTCGTCAGCGCCTCGCCGGATAGCCGCTCTTCTGCCATCATCGCCAGCGTCGCCAGTCGGTCCAGGGCGTCGCGCGGGGAGTTCCCGTGGATCGTCGTGAGCGACCCTTCGTGGCCGGTGTTCATGGCCAGCAGCATGTCCAGCGCCTCGGCGCCTCGCACCTCGCCGACGACGATCCGGGTTGGCCGCATGCGCAGGGCGTTGCGCACCAGGTCCCGGATGCGGATCTCGCCGGCCCCCTCGACGTTGCCGGCGCGGGCCTGGAGCGCGACACAATCGGGCAGCTGCCGCTCGAGCTGGAGCTCGGCTACCTCCTCGACGGTGATCACCCGCTCGTCGAGCGAGGCGATGGAGGCCCCCAGGGCATTCAGCACGGTGGTCTTGCCGGCGCCGGTGGGGCCGCTCACCAGGATGTTGACCCCGGCCTGTACGGCCGCGTCGAGGAACTGGGCGGCCGACTTGGTGAGGGTGGCGAGCTGGACGAGATGCTCCAGCGAGTGGGCGCGCAGGATGAACTTGCGGATCGTCAGGCTGCACCAGCGGATCGTGGCCGGCGGGATGGCGGCGTTGAGGCGCGAGCCGTCGGGGAGTCGCGCGTCCACCATGGGCGAGGACTCGTCCAGTCGTCGCCCAAGCGGCCCGATCAGGCGTTTGACCAGCTGGCGCAGCTCCTCGTCGTCGTCGAAGTAGAGGTCGGGAAGGAGCCGCTTCCGGCCGTCCTCGATGACGAAGATCCGGTTCGGCCCGTTGCAGATGATCTCTTCCACCTCGGGCGCCTCGATCAAGGGCTGGAGGATGCCCAGCCGGAGCAGCCCATCGAAAAGCCGCTGCTCGACCCCCTCGGGGTCCACGAGAAGCGGAGCGTTGGTCGTCGCAGCTCGCCGCTGGTAGGTCTCCACCCGATCCCGGATCAGGGCTCGAATGCGTTCCTCGTCCTCCCGCCCGGGCGCCAGCAGCTGCCGTTCGCCCAAGAGGCGGCCCACCGCCGCTCTTATCTCCTCGCGCAGCGCGCGCTCGGCAGCCCGGTCGATATTCGACGTGGGGAGCCCGTTAGCGGACGCGGGCAGCGTACTGGCCATCCGGCGCTCCTTTCTCCTCGTGCTTCCCTGCATCATCGGTCCAAGATCGCTTCAGGCGGAACGCCGGGATCCACCTCAGCCACCAGGCCCGCTCACCGCGGCTCGGCTCGGGCGGCAGCACGATGCTCCCCCCGTGGACCCGTTCGGCCAGGTTCAGGAGAGAGCGGGCAGCTCGGCTTCGTTCCTCCAGTACCATCGGCCGCTGGGCCGCCAGCGCCCGCTGAGAGGCGCCGTGGTCGTAGGGGATCACGGCGGCCGTGGGCAGGCCGAGAGCCCACTCGATCTCGGCTCGCCCATGGTGGTATCGGCGGTCGTGCCGGTTGATGATCAGGGATACTTGATGGGGGTCGAGCTGCAAGGTGCCTGTGAAGATGCCAAGAACGGTGCGGGCGTGCCAGAGGCCCACCAGGTCGGCGGAAGCTACGAGCAGAACCTGCTGGCCGAGGCCGAGCGCGGTGCGATGGACCGCCGCCTCCGTCTCCAGGAGCTCGGCCCCGATGTCGAGGACAATGTAGCGATAGCCTCGCCGGAGCTCGGTGACCAGTCGCTCGAAGAATCGAGAGGAGACGCCCGTCCGCATCTCCGGCTTGGGCACCCCACACAGCACCACTCCGTGCGGGCTGCGAGGTCCGAGTGGCTGTGTCTCCTGCCCGATCGCGCGCTCCCAATCCCGCGGGGTCACGGGTTCGGCGTGGGCGAGCATATACAGGTTTCGGGTGGGGTCGGCGTCGAGGCAGGCGGCGAGGCTCGGCCCAGAGAGGTCGGCGTCCACCAGCACCGTGGGCGCGACCGCGCCCAGCGCGGCGGCAAGCCCCAGAGCGACCGTCGTCCTGCCGGGGCTGCCGTGGCCGCTGGCGACCGCGATGACCGACATCGAGAGGTCCCGATCGGGGTTCGGCCGCGGCAGGGCGTCGATCTCGACCTCCGGCTCCACGATCGCGGTCGGCAGGCCTGGATGCTCGCCACGCAGCGCCGCCCAGAGTGCTGCGCGCACCTCCTCGGGATCGGCCTCGATCGGCAGCACCGGCCAGCGCGTCTCCTGCAGCTGCTCATCGGTGGGATACGCGGCAAGAACGACTAACGGCACACGCGTTCGCGTCAGTTCCGCCAGGGTGGTACTGCTCAGGCGGTGGAGGTCGGAGGCGATCAGGATTGCTTCGACGCGTCCGCCTCGGGCGCACTCGAGAAGCTGGTCGGCGGCGAGACAACGGTCGACCAAGGCGAAGTCGCCCTGCTCCATCAAAGCCGGGAGGAGCCTCCGCTCCTGTTCGGGATCGGCTAGACCGACGGCCAGTCGGACTGGCGGGACATCACCCGATGGCATCAAGCCCTCACTTCCACTGCGGCGGTTATCTTCCCAGTCCCTGGACATCATCTGACGACCTATCCTGCCCCCTACTGTTGCGCCGGCAGGAGCGCCACGTCGAGCTCGCCGCTCCATTTCGCCTGAGCGAGCTGAACGGCCTGCTCCTGCGTCACGATCAGCGTCAGCGAGGCCAACGGACCTCGCACGCTGGAGCGGTCGTCGGGACCGCCGGCGCCTGAAGTGCCGACTACCAGCGATCGCTGGTCCCGGCCCACGTCATAGACGATGACGCGCGGCAGCACGACCGCCGTCTCCGCCTCGGGTTTCCCTTTGTTCGTCGTCACGAGGACCTGAACGGCGTCGCCCGTCCGCACGCTGCCGCCAACCGCCGTCTCTGGATTGACAGCGATCGTCAGGGCCATCTGGTCGGGTGCGAGGGGAGGCCGATGGGATATCTGGGCGCGCGCCAGGATCTGCTGGGGGTGAACCGGTTCGGCGAGCTGCTTGCCGATCGCACCGGCCTGTTCTGCCGCCGGGACGGCTGCGGCGTAGATGCCATCGTCGACCCGAACGCGGGCGACGGCGAGGTCTCCGGGTGCGAGCACGGCTCCCGCGGGCAGCTCGCGCGTCGCGACGAGGAGGGTGCGGGTGTCGGAGGAAGCGCTCCAGAAGGCGATGGACCCACCGGTGGCCACGAGGGTCAGGAATATCCCGAACACCGCTCGCAGATCGAGCCGCCGCGGCTGGCGTAGCGCCTTTGTTGGCGATAGGCTCGTTGCTGCCAAGCTTACCCCCTTGTCCAGCCTCTGTACTCATCGGCCTGACTGGTCGGCGCCTGCGTGGGAACAGCGAACTGGCCCTTCATGCTAGTTGATGGACCTAACGCCAATATAAACTGCGCAACCACGCTTGTCAACTGGTGTGCGGAGGAGGTCGCGGGATGCTTCACATCTGCTGAGGGCTGCGTTATACTTGGCGCCGACAGTTGGTGATGGCTATTCGACATGCACCCGGACGTGCCGGACACGGAGGCAGGACGTATGTTTGAAGCGGAGGTGCCCCGCGCCCGAACTATGGCGGAGAAGATCGACCGCCTGTTCCGCACCATCCATCCGCGCGACCGCGGAGAGTACAGCTTCGAGGACGTGGCTGCGGCGATCCGCGGCCGTGGTGGCCCGACCATCTCTGCGACCTACCTCTGGCAGCTGCGCAAGGGGCTGCGGGACAATCCTACGAAGAAGCACCTCGAGGCCCTGGCCGACTTCTTCGGCGTCTCGCCCGCCTACTTCTTCGACGACGAGGCCGCCGCGCGAATCGATGCGGAGCTCGATGTCCTCGCGGCGCTGCGCGACTCCTCCGTCCGCGAGATCGCCCTGCGCGCCTTCGGGCTCTCTCCGGAGAGCCTCGCAACCATCGCTAGTATGGTGGAACGGGTACGGCAGCTGGAAGGGCTGGAGCAGGGCGCCCAGAAGGAAACGGCCGCGTCTCGGGGCCGAGACCGGGTGGCGATGGCTCCAACAACAGGTGGACCACTTCGGGCCCTGGCTATGTCGACGCCTCGAGACGACGCTGGGCAGACCGGCGGGCGCAAGTCGGAGGAGGACCCTGTCCATGGATCTCAAACAGCAGAGAAAGAGGTGTGAAGCACGGCTCCGCGGCCTGACGCTGCCAGTGCCCTTCGACGTTCGATCCTTCTGCCGTTCGCTGGCGGCCTGCCGTAACCGTCCTCTGCTTTTGCGTCCCATGGCTAGCAAGGCTGGACCCTGCGGCCTGTGGGTCGCCGGCCCGACAGCCGATTACATCTTCTACGAACGGGAAACCAGCCCTCTCCATCAGGAACATATCATCCTTCACGAGGCCAGCCATCTTCTTTGCGGGCATCACCCAGCGCCGGTCTCGGAAACCGGGCTCTCCCGTCTGCTCTTCCCCGATCTGGAGCCAGAGATGGTGAAGGAGGTTCTGGCCCGCGCCGCCTACTCCCTGGAGGATGAGCGAGAGGCCGAGCTGCTCGCCTCCCTGATACTGGAGCGAGCCAGAGCCGGCACGCCATGCGGCGCTCCAGGGGTGGATTCCGAAACCGAGGGGGTCCTCAAGAGACTAGAGGCCTCGCTGGAAACGGAAACGAAAGACTGACTATGCCTCGAGAGCTTCTCGCCTACGTTCCCGTGCTCCTCGCCTGGGCAGCCGTGGCGTTCAAGCTGTCGGCTTTGCTACGTAGCCCGGGGGAGCCGGGCCTGCGCTCCTTCTGGCTCGGTCTCCTGGCCCTCGCGCTCTCGCTCACCACGCTGCTTCCTCCCGTCTACCTGGGCATCGATCGGCTGTTAGGGATCTCCAACCTGTCCCGCTTGCTCGCTCACTGCCTGATGGCGATCGCCGCCTGGTCCATCCAGATGTTCCTTTTCCACCTCAACTACCCCGACGCTCGGGCACGTCACGGCCGCCGACGTGAATTCGTCCTGCTAGGCCTCACCCTGGCGCTGCTGATCGGCCTCTTCGCCCTCGCGGACGTGCAGGAGGAATCCCTCGACTTCACCAGTCACTATGCCGACGTGCCCTTCATTGCCGAGTACCGGCTGACGCTCATCGTCTACCTCGGGTTAGTGCTGGCGAACGTGGCCCGGCTGTCCTGGCGCTACGCCGGAATCAGCGCTACCCATCCTTCTCTCCACCTGGGACTTCGGCTGGTGGCCATCGGCGGCGCAGTCGGGTTGGGCTACTCCGCCCATTGGGCCTTCTATCTGACCGCTCGCCGGCTCGACCTCGGCTATCCCTTCTACGATGAGAGGCTGGCCTCCGACGCACTGCTTGCCGTTTGCCTCGTCCTGGTGCTGATCGGCTCCACGATGCCCGCCTGGGGCGCTCGTGTGGGCATCCCCGCTCTTCATGCGTGGGCAGTTCGCTACCTCGCCTGCCGGCGGCTGTATCCTCTGTGGAGAGATCTTTACCGAGCCAATCCGGCGATCGCGCTGATTCCGCCCTCGGGCCCCGTTCGCGACGCTCTCACGCTGCGCGGAACCGGCTTCCGGCTGTACCGCCGGGTGGTCGAGATCCGGGACGCCCAGCTCGTCCTTCGGCCGCACGTGGATCCGA
This sequence comes from Chloroflexi bacterium UBA6077, assembly GCA_002436065.1. GTDB lineage: Bacteria > Chloroflexota > UBA6077 > UBA6077 > UBA6077 > UBA6077. The sequence continues at coordinate 134,802 of DIXP01000038.1, read as the reverse complement.
CTATGGCCGTTCACGCGGCCGCGCTCTGCCGGGAAAGCGGGATCGTCGGTGATGAAGCGGAGGCGGTAGTGGAAGCCGCGAGGCTTGCCTCTGCCCTGTGGGCCAAGGAGCGGGAAAGGGTCTTCAGCGACCCCGACCATCCGCTCAAGGTGCCGGGCTGGGGAGACGTGCAGCGCGAGGCGGCGTTCCTGGGGCGGGTGGCGCACCACTACGCCAGTTCTCCCATCGTGCGGGCCGTTCTCACCGGGTTGGAGCAGGAGCAGGTCGACGTAGCACCCGTCGTGCGAGAGGCCCACGGGACGATTGGCCCGAAGGGTGAGATCAACTCTCGCTCCGTCGGGAGCGCTGGCGGGACAGCGCAGCGACGGTTAGCCCGACTGTTGACGGAGCTTCTAGCCCCGGCGCCCACGGCTGCAATGCTGCTCGTCGCCGTCTCTTGGCACAGCGCGACCACTGCCTCCGAAGCCCTGCGGTGGGCGCTGCTATCGGCGCTCTTCGCCGCCGCTGTCCCGTTCCTCTACATCCTGAGAGGCGTTCGCCGGAGGAGATTGACGGATATCCACGTCTACCGAAGAGAGCAGCGGCCCCGGGTGCTACTTGTTGGCATCGGCTCCGTGGTCGTCGGGTTCGCGCTCCTTGCCGTCCTGGGCGCCCCCCGCGACCTGGTGGCCCTGGTCGGAGCCATGGCTGTCGGACTGGCGACTTCCGCCCTGGTGACGCTCTTCTGGAAGATCTCAGTGCACACCGCGGTGAACGCTGGAGCGGTGGCCATCCTGGTGCTCGTCTTCGGCGAGGGACTACTCGTCGTGACGCCGTTGGTGGCCCTGGTCGGGTGGGCTCGCGTGCAGGTGGGTGATCACAGCCCGGCGCAGGTAGTGGTGGGAGCAGCCCTCGGCGCGGCAGTGGCGGCGGGCGTATTCCCGCTGCTACGATAGCTGCAGCAGTATCCGGCGGAGTGGTTGGCCGCGAAGGCACTATCCAGGGCGGGCCGAAGCTCGTTTGGCTGCTCCACCCGCAGTCCGAGGCAGCCCATCGCCTCCGCCACCTTGACGAAGTCGATCTCGCCGAACACCCACATGTCCCGTCCCCGACCTCGCTGGGTTCCTCCGTAGACGCTGCCGAACAGCTTCTTGGTCTGGCTCAGGGAGCGGTTGTTGTCGCCAAATGTCAGCATCAACCCGGGCTAGCTGCTCAGTTGGGGGGAGCGGCGGCAGGCGGACTTGAGCTCGCGCACGAAATCGGCGGCGACCTCCGTCCGGCGCGCCGGCTCCTTCTCGATCCGGTCCATCAGGGCGCTGGCCACCACGACGCCGTCGGCGAAGCTGGTGACATCGCGTACATGCTCCGGAGTGGAGATGCCGAAGCCGACTATCGCCGGTAGGGTAGTCGACCGATGGACGAGTTCGACCAGGTCACCGACGCCGGTGGAGAGCTGCTGCCTGGCGCCGGTCACCCCCTTGAGGGAAACGCAGTACACGAAGCCACTGGCCGCCCGGGCTATGGCCGCCACCCTCTCCGGGGGAGTCGTGGGCGCCACCATGCCAATCAGGTCGATCTCGCGATCACGGCAGGCGCTACGCAGCGGCTCCGACTCCTCCAGCGGCAGGTCCGGCACTATCACCCCGTCGATCCCTGCCCTGCCCACGGCCTCGGCGAAACCCTCGTTGTTCCCGAGTCGCAGCAGCGGGTTGTAGTAGCTCATCAGCACCAGGGGGACGTCGATCCGGGACCTGACGGACGATACCACCTCCAGCGCCGCCCTAAAGCTTGAGCCCCGCTCCAGGGCCACCTGGTTGATCCGCTGCAGCGTTGCGCCGTCGGCCAGAGGGTCCGAGAAGGGAATTCCCAACTCCATCAGGTCGGCGCCCGACGCCACTATCGCCAGCAGCAGCTCGCGGCTCGCCTCCAGGGTGGGATACCCGATGGTCAGATATGGAGCCAGGGCTGCCTCGCCCCCCGGCCCTGAGGCTATCGAAGCGTTCAGCTATCCGACCCATGTGAGCCTCCGTCATGTGCTGCGTAGATGTCCAGGTCCTTGTCTTCCCTACCCGACAGGTTCACCAGTATCAGGTCGTCGAGATCGCCCTCCGCGGAGAGATCGCAGGCCGCGGCTATGGCGTGGGAAGACTCCATGGCCGGGATGATCCCCTCCAGCCGGCTGAGTCGCTGGAACGCCTCCAGGGCGGCGCCATCGTCGGCGAGCCGGTACTCGACTCGACCCGTGGTGTGGAGGTAGGCGTGCTCCGGGCCAACGCCCGGGTAGTCCAGCCCGGCCGAGACGCTGTGGGTGGTTGCCACCTGGCCGTTCTCGTCCTGGAGCAGGTAGCTCATGGCGCCGTGGAGGACGCCCACATCGCCGTGGCAGATGCTAGCCGCGTGCTCGCCGAGCCGGCTTCCCCTGCCACCAGCCTCCACCCCGACCAGCCCACGCTTCTTCAATGATGCAGCGGCCAAGTGCTATACTGCCGTACGTCTACATTACTCCATCACACACAATCCTGTATTGGTGGCGAGCCAACTCTGAGTTTCTATCAGCTGCTGCCGCGCGGTGGCTACGGTCCCGCACCCATGAATCGCTGGGCTGGAATTGGCGGAAGGCGGAGTAGTTTATCGCCCGCATTCCTACCTGTCACCCCACCGGATGTCGATGGGGAGAACGGAGGTTACATTACCAATGTCATCACCCAATGGCTCCGACGAGCCGCGGGAACCGGAGACCGTGATGTGGTCCGACAACGAGGCCACCATCGATCTCCTGCGGTTTGACTATCTAGCCGACGAAGTAGCAGCGGTTGTCTCCACAGCGCAGTTGCTTCCAGTAACGGTCGGCATATATGGCAATTGGGGTGGAGGAAAGTCCACACTGATTCGCATGGTTCTGGATAGGCTAACTAAGCAACCCGCTGTTATGACGTTGCAGTTCAACGGCTGGCTGTTCGAGGGGTATGAGGATGCCAAGACCGCCCTAATGGGCAGCATACTGGATGCAATCGAAGATCGAGTTAGGGATGACAAGTCATTTCCTGAGCGAGGGGGCGAGCTTCTGCAGAGGCTAAAGCAGCGCGTCAACTGGCTTCAACTTGCGAGCTTGGCGGGCAGATACGTGGCGCCGATTGTCGCCGGCCTTCCGCAGCTCACTCTCGCCAACTTGGGAGCGGATACCGTCAAGCTTGTTCAATCGGCTGCGGCCGAGAAAGTCAGCCTTGAGGACGCACAGAAGCTGATCGCGTCAGCACCGGAAGGTCCAGAAAACGTTCGGCGCAACATACGAGATTTCCGGCGCGACTTCGCCAAGCTACTCACAGAGTCGAAGATAGAGACCCTCGTAGTATTCATCGATGATCTTGATCGCTGCCTTCCTGACACGATTATCGAGACCTTGGAAGCTATCAAGCTCTTCTTATTCGTTTCGAAAACCGCCTTCGTGATCGGAGCTGACGAACGTCTTGTTCAATATGCTGTCCGTCAGCGCTTCCCCGAGTTACCTGGGACAGAAACTGAAGTTGGCCGAGACTACTTGGAGAAACTTATCCAGGTGCCAATCCGAGTGCCACCGCTTACCAAGGCAGATATTGAGTCCTACCTGAATCTACTCTTCGCCGAGCGGCGGCTCGAAACTGACGATTACAGCAAGGCATGCGCTAGCCTCGCAGATTTCCGGGCTGACAATGTAGCTGAAAGTGCGTTCGATCTCACGCGGGCTCAAGCGATACTTGGAGAGCAGAACATTACTACTCAGCTACAGGACGACTTCGATTTCACTGCTCAGATTGTTCCAGTACTAGCCCCAGGATTGGATGGCAATCCCCGCCGTGCCAAGCGCTTCCTTAACACGCTCCTACTTCGTCTGTCTCTTGGTGCGCGTCGCGGGCTTCGTCTTGAGCGGCGAATCTTGGCAAAACTGATGCTGCTTGAATACATCCGGGAGGAGTTCTTCCGCACGCTAGCAAGTCTTCAAGCCGAAGAGAGTGGACAACCGGGGGCTCTAGCCATGGCGGAGCGAATGCTTCGCGCTCGCACGGAACCAGCTATCGCCGAATCCGACGACTCCCCGGATACTTCTCAGCCTGGTCCGGTTGCAGCAAGAGGAAGCCGAACGTCTAGACGAGGGGCTAGTACTCAAGATGCCGACGACAAGGTACTAGCGTTGCCAGAAGATGCACTTCCGACTGAGATTCAGCCGTGGCTTGCCGACCCATGGACGCGTGCTTGGCTCGCTTCGGAGCCATCTCTGGGCGGTACGGATCTTGGTCCGTACTTCTTCATCGCTCATGACCGGATAGGAGCGCGAACGGATACCGGGCTACGCCTAAGTCCAGCTGCCACAGATGTTCTCACCCGCCTTCTGTCCCCTGGCGGAGCAACCCGGGAGTTGGGATTGCGGCACGCAGCTAGCCTCAGCGTCCCTGATGCAGTGGCAGTCTTTCAGAATCTGGCGCAACGTATCCGACAAGCTGAGGCACTCGATGCGCGCTCTCCGCACACCGTCCTTCTTAAGCTGATGGGAGTGCGCCCTGAGTTGTTGCCGCAGCTCGTGTCGTTATACGGATCATTCCCCGAGTCCAAAATCACTGTTGCCACACCGCCACAGATTGTGTCAGTGACGAGGGACACCTCTAGTGCCGCTGCTGCTCGAAGCCTCCTAGACCGCTGGAAACGATCGAGGAGGACCGCCCTTGCGAGGGCAGCTGAAGCTGCTCTTCAGCGCGCGTAAGATAAGGAGAACAAAGCGCGATGGGCACATCTAGTTCCTATCGGGGACCAAGTGGTCGAAATCCGCTATTGCCACCGTGGGCTAGCGATACCGATCAGCCGGGCGTTGAGCCTCAAGGACAGGATGCTGCTCCTGGAGGAGGGTCCGGCGAACAGGTCTCACAACCCGTAGCGGCCCCAACTATCACTTGGCGCTCGCCAAAGCGAATCATGAACACCATGGCTCGAAGCTCCAGTGGACGACCATCACCAAGTGCACTCAGAAACCTAGGACGAGCGTATGTGCGAGCAAGTGGTGGTGCGCACACCGTAGCAACTGCAGCACGTGCTGGACGCGCGATGACTGCGAGACTTGGTAGTCTCTTCGCAGGTGGCATTCGTGATGGATTCCAGCGCGTCATCGAACGCATCGGCCTGCAAAGGCTTATCGGCCAGGACGTGCAATCCGCTTTGGCCGCTTTTGTCGAACTACTCGCTCCCAACGGTTCACTTCTAGAAGATGTGGCAGCGAGAAACTCGATGATCGAGACGTTGAATATGGTCTTTGAGGAATATGACGTTGGTGCAGACGGAGTGACTGCGCTCGACCGAATGGACAGCGCAGCTCTCGGAGAGGTCATCAGGCTCTCCGTTGTCAACTACGTGAATGCCCGAATGCAGCAGGAATTGGCTAACCGCATCGAGCGCGGTACCCTCCCCGAGAGCGAGGCTAACCGTCTCATGGATGAGGTGAGAGACTTCATCACCGAGATTGTGAAGCTGGATTTTGGCGGAATGGACCTGGTGTCGCTGGACTGGGATGGACCGCAGGGCCGCCGATTTGTTGATGACGTCTACGAAGAAGCATATCGGTTGCTGGGAGATGAATCATGACCTGGCATATCATTTGTCTCGCTGGCCCAACGGATTCCTACGCTCCGGACCTTGCACCTGGTGATGGGCTGCTCTATGTCCCGTACGATATCCCTAACCATCCGGACGCGGTACAGACTTCACTGCCAGATGTCTTTGCCACACACGGAATCGATCCAACAACAGCAGCACACGACTTGCTGAAGGCGGCGATTGGGGCTTACACAGGTGATATCCGGATCGACAGGAGCAGAGCTTACGACGGATGGACTCGCGACCTTGCCCTTCATTTGCCAGTTCACGAATTCTCTCGTTGGACAAGCAGAGGAGCGCCGCGTCTAACCAACTTGCTATCGTTCTTGACCGGAGATCATTGGCAGGTCTTGGTCCGGCCAGTTCCTGCTGGTTACCAACCCGTGCGAGGTCAAGTACAGGGAGTCCCAGTACGTGTGGAAACCGACACTGTCTGCCTCTTCTCGGGTGGTCTCGACTCATACATAGGCGCTGTGGACGCTTTGGCAGCCGGTGGACAGGTTGCGCTCGTTGGCCATTACGCGGCCGGACAGGGGCCTACTAGTTCAGCCCAGCGACAAACACTTGCTGCAATGGCAATGGCGTATCCCATAGACAAGATGCCTTTCCTCAAGTGCTGGGTATCGCCCCCGAAAGGGCCGCAACGCGCAACAGAGATGACAACGCGCGGGCGATCGATACTCTTCCTTGCCCTCGGAATTGCTGTTGCTAGTGGACTCGCCTCGGCTCGACTACTTGTACCGGAGAACGGATTCATCTCACTCAATGTCCCCCTCACTCCACCCAGGTCTGGCAGTTTAAGCACGCGTACGACACATCCGCATTTGATCGCTCAGGTGCGGGCACTGCTTGAAGACCTCGGTATTGAAGTCGCAGTGGAGCTTCCATACAGGTTCAGTACGAAAGGCGAAATGATCGTTGCCTGCTCGAACCAAGAAGTCCTCCTTCGCGGACTACCTATAACCATGTCCTGTTCGCATCCTGGTGTAGGAAGATTCATCAGGGGCGGCAGCGCGAATCAGCATTGTGGATACTGCCTGCCCTGCCTTGTTCGACGGGCCGGAGTTTCCACATGGGGGGCCGACCCAACGAGATATACTTGGCGTGACCTTAGCGGCTACCTGTCTCCGTCTCGCCGGGCAGATCTACGCGCGCTGCGCCTAGCACTTCAACGTCATAGCCAGCGGCCACCAGTACTCGCCGATATCTTGGTTTCGGGACCTTTGCCTGGCACTTCTGAGGATTTGGATGCTTATCTCGGCGTATACAGGCGGGGCCTCAGGGAACTCCAACAGTTTGTGGACAACTTCGCAAGGGAATCGTGAAATGGCGCTGGTCGATACTCACTGCCACCTCGACTTGTACCCAGACTACTCCAAGGTGCTTGACGAGGTTGAGCACGCTCACATTTATACGATTGCGGTCACCAACACGCCATCGGTTTTTTCCCGGTGCCGTGAAATTGTTCAAAACACACGCTTCATAAGAGTTGCGCTTGGATTGCATCCGGAACTGGCACATGCACGTGAGAACGAACTCAACTTGTTCGCCGAACTCCTGCCCTCGACTCGATATGTCGGTGAGGTTGGTCTGGACTACGTAACGCAAGATGCTGCCAACCGGACTGCGCAGAGACGGGTCTTTCAGAGCATCTTGGATCAATGTGCAGCCGCCGGCGACAAGGTTCTGAGTGTCCATAGTCGCAGGGCAGCATCTGAGGTCATTTCCATGGTGGGAGATGCCTACCCCGGCGCAGTCATACTGCATTGGTTCACAGGTTCGCTAGCAGCTGCAAGTCGAGCCGTATCTCAAGGTTTCTACTTCTCCATGAATGTTGCGATGACAAAGAGCGATTCTGGACAGAGAATCTTGACGGCAGTTCCACCTGAACGCGTGCTGACGGAAAGCGATGGGCCACTTGCCCCCGTTGGGCGTCGACCAGCGCGTCCTAAAGACGTAACAGTAGTAATCTCGACGCTTGCTGAGCTTTGGCACCTTGATCTGAAAGCCACAACGAAGAGAATTGAGGACAATTTCGAGCGGCTGCTGACACGAAGATAGAAGATGTACCTTCACCTAAGCCGGATCTGCCAGAGGCGCTTTAATCCAATTCCGCTTCCCCCGACTCCAAATTCTGTTTAGGCTCTTACCACAGAACGCTACTCTTGACGAGATCAGGTCCCCCATCCCCACCAAACCGCCAGCGGCGATGCTCTGGCACGGAGGTAGGAGCACGGTTGGGAGTGAACCGGACTCGGCCAAGCAGTGAGCGCACGTTTCCCGCTGCGCTGCCACACCTGCGCTACCCCCCGAGGACCACAAGCTGGCACCCCGGCTGTAGTCCGGTTCCAGCTAGGGCGTAAGAGATCGCGTAGGGAGTCCCCAGCGGAAGCTTCAGCTTGTGGGTGCAGGGGAAGGTGGGGCTGAGATCGCCCCGTTGATAGGAGACGACCAGTGGATGGAACTCGATGTACAGGCCGAGGGCGAACTCGAGCTGGGAGGTGAAGGGTTGTCTGCCACCGGGCGTCTTGGCGCTCAGATACCAGCCAGATATGGAGGCACCGGCGACCTTGAACGAGTGGAGGCCACGAGAGGCCACCGAGGACGTGCCAGCCTCCTTCACCCTGTACTCCCACCAGCTGGCGACCTCCGGTCCACAGGCTACGGAAAGGCCATCTCGTGCAGACCTTCGTGCCAGTTGCCAACCGGAGCAGGATATAGGAGAGCGAGAGTAGGTTTATCTCTATATGGCCAAGGTCAAATCAGCGGCTTTTCCCCATCATTACGCGCGAAATGTCCACTCCGGCCCCGTTTTTCGGCGGTGCGGGATTCGACTTCCGCTAGTGCTCCACCAGCCCGATAGTGCCAGGTAATCGCCCCCTTCACACCTCCAGGTAATTCCCAGGTAATTGAACCTCAGTCGGTCTCTCATCCCCTGCCATCCGCCCTTGCCGACTCCGTCGTTCGGCCGGCCGGCGATCTCCAAAGACTCGTCTCAAGTGGCTCTCAGGAGACTCCCAGGTAACTGCCAGGTAATTGCCAGGTAATTGGGCCTGGCTATGCTGCGAGCGGATATCTGGTTTGGTCGGCTTTGGCCGGAAAAGCCGACGGGGATGGTTCCAATCCCCGGACCCGAAGGGATGTGGCTGGCGAACACACCAGCCCGCGAGCGTGCTCTCCTGCCAGGGATCCGAAGGGACCGACGGCGAGGCTTGGCCGCGTCAGCGCTGGATCGAAAACGAGCGTGCTCTCCAGTGCGGGCGATCGGAGCCGGACAGCAACACAGCGCGTGGAGGGAAAGTCAGGACAACCGCAGAGGGGTGAAATACGCTGGCCCTTCGTCAGTCTGCTCCTCCGTGGGCAGGGTGTTGCGGCCGACCCCTGGCCACAGGCCAGTTGGCGAGATCGACGAGGTCTAGCCGCCGACCTTGGCCGCCAAGGCGATGCCTCAGCCACGCCGAAGGAGAGCCGGAGGCGACCACCGAGGGCCTGCTGCCGCGCCCGCGTGCGCTAGGAGGAACGACCTACCGGCCGGAGACACCTCTGGGCACCGCTAGCCGTTGCATACCGGCTGGCCTGCGCGATGCCGGCCGCCGGCCACAGGAAGTAGACCAGGAGGATGACCATGGCCCGACAAGCGGCTCTATACATTAGGACCGCCGCAGCCGACCAGGAAGGCAGGACAATGGCGTGGCAACTGGAGCACCTGCAAGCCTACGCACGCGAGCGCGACTGGCAGGTAGTGCCCGAACAGGACTATCGCGACGAGGGGGTGTGCGGGCTGAACCTGGACCGACCAGCACTCGGCCGACTTCGTGCTGCCGTCGCGCGTGGCGACATCGATGCCATCATCGCCGCCGCTCCTGACCGGCTGGCCCGCGACGGCGCCAAGCTAGCCCAGTTGCTCGAGGAGTTCGTACGAGCGGGCCTACAGGTGGTCTTCGCCGATCTCGTGTGAGAGACGCTGCGGAGGATACTCTCGCCGCGTCTCCCCCTGACACCTTTCATCCGTCGAGAGCCTCCCGCCCCGCCGGAGGCCGTCCGTCTGGGAGCAGGGGACGCTCGCCGATCGTCCTCGCCTGACCCTCGTTTCTGCCGACACGCCCCCGTTGTCCGCCGTTCCCACGTACGCAAGGAGGTCGTATGACGTCCCGTGCCCCACCAGTAGTCAGCTGGCGCAAGTCGAACGCGTGCCTTCGATGCCGAGCCCCGAGCTCGGCATCAGCCATTTCTGACACTAGAGGAGAAGGCTATGCCGAGACGCCACTCCAATCGCTTCGCCCGGCGAAATCCCTGCTCGTGGACCCAAGCGCGGGTCGCGCAGATCGCCCGCCGGCTCTGGCACGCGCTCCGTCGCTGGCGGCGGACAGTGCCGGTCGAGGTGCTGATCGTCGACCGCATCAAGCGCCGGACCCTCGAGGCGGAGCTGCGCCATGGTCTTGGTCGGCTCGGTCGAGCCGTGGGCATCCCCTATCCCACCCACGTCGCCGTGGTCGTTCAGCAGGTGCTCAAGACCGACCGGCAGCTAGCCGGAGGCTACCAGCTCTGGCAGCGTCCCGACGGCGCTCGCGGCGCGCTCTTCCGCCTGGCGCTTCAAGTGAACGGCCGGCACCTCAGCCCCGATGAGCTGCTGGCAGCCCTCGCCGAACAGTGGATCGGCCTGGCCATCGAGCAAAGCGGAGCTCCCAGCGTGCTGGTCCCCGTAGAGCTAGATCCTGCCCGAACCTCCGAGGTCGGGCGCCTTGCCGTCCTTCGGCCGGACCCCCTCGCACCCCATCCGAATGGCCGCGAAGCCGCCGAGCAGGCGGCCTGAGCCAGCCCCACTCACGCTATCTCTGATCGGCATCCATCAAAAGAAACAGAAGGAGGAATACCATGTCCCAATCCATCGTGGTCAAGAGCTTCGCCGAGCTGGCGGAGGTGCTCAAGCTGGAGGACCTGCCGGAGGGATCGACGACCGCTGCCGAGGAGGTGATCGCACAGCCAGCTCCAGAATCCCCAACAACCGATCTTGCCGACCTTCTGGCAGAGCTGGAGACGGCGAGCGCCACCCTCGCCGCCGTTGCGCGGCGGGACCAGGAGGCACGAGCCCTCGCCCTGCACGACCTGGAGCAGTACGACGCCCTGGTCGCGCGGCAGCGGGAGGCGGAGAGCGCCCACCGGAGGGCTCGCCAAGTGAGACTGGAGTCCGAGGCGCTCATCGCGGCGGCCTTCGCTGAGGAGGCACGGATCGCGGCAGAGCGCGCAGCCACCGTGGCCGCCAGAACCGAGGCGGCCGCCGAGACACTGGCCGATCGATACCGACAGGAGGCCGAGCAGTTGGAGGCGCAGCTCGACCTGGAGAGGCTGCTGGCGGAGCGCCGCCGCCAGGAGGAGGCGGAAAAAGCGAAAGCCGCCGAGGCTGAAACAGCCAGGCGACTCTCCGGAGCCATCGCCCGAGCGAAGTCAGCGCTCGAAGCGGGGCGATTCGAGGAAGCGAAGGGGTTGCTGGGGGCCCTTGGAAGCGAGTTCCCCGGCAATCCTGAGATCAACTCCCTCAACATCATGATTGCACAGCGCGAGCTCGCTGTCAAGATGTCGGCGGCCGAGGAGGTGCTGTGGGCGGCCCGCCGAGAGCTCCGGCACGATCCGGCGGGAACCGTCGCTCGACTGGAGACCCTGGACGTCGAAGGGCTGCCCGAGGATCTGGCCAGGCAGCTCTTTGGAGAGTGGGCGCGGGCCTGCTCCCGCCTCTGCCGCGATCGCGAGATCGCAGAGCCCCTGCGCTACGCCCCGGACCCGGGCCGCGGGGCGGTCATCGCCCGCGAGAGCCAGGATGGGAGCTACGTGGTGGTCAGCGCCCTCGGCATGGGACCGGCCTGGCAGACCGGCAGCATCGTCGGAGAACGCCAGGTCCGTCGGGCCCGCCCCCTCCGCTAGATCCCGGTCGTAGGGTTATCGCCCCCGGGCAGAGCTCTGCCCGGGGGCGACGCTTTATCGGGGAAAGGCGAAGGGGAAAGGAGGCACGGAGGGAGTGTGATACTGGAAGAGCTGAATCGATACGACCGGGCGACGGTGGCGCTCTGGGCCCGCAGCCACACCGAGCTTTTCGGACAACCGGACCGCGATGCCCTGGCCGAGGTGGCCGTTCACGCCGTCCTGGCCGGCCTGCGCAGCCGTTGCACGAAGCCAGCCGCCCTTTTCGCCTGCTACGAGGCGGCCGCGGCGGCCGACTTTGCCCTGATAGGCAGCCTTCTGCCCGGCTCTTACGGCTCTGAGCTGCTGTGGCGGGTGAGGGATGCCGCCTTCCACCTGCGCTGGCTGGAGCTGACCCGGGATCGCAGGTAGGTGGGCCTCGACCTCTCGCGCCTGAGCCTCGATCAGCGCCGAGCGGTGCTCGCCGGCGACGGTCCGCTGCTGATCGTCGCCGGTCCGGGCTCGGGCAAGACCACGGTGCTGGCGGCGCGCATCGCCTACCTGGTGGCATCCCGCGGTGTGCCTCCCAGCAGCATTCTCGCCGTCGCTTTCGCCACCAAGGCGGTCCGGGAGCTCCGAGGGCGTCTGGGAAGCATACTGGGAGAACCGGGTCGAGGCGTCGACGTGGCCACCTTCCACGCCTTCGGCCTACGGATCGTTCGGCAGTGGAGCGAGGCACTGGGCTTCGGACCAGGCCCGCTCACGGTCTACGGAAAGGACGAGGCGCTGAAGCTGCTCCAGGAGGCAGCCGACCTGGTCGGCTTCGATCTGGCCCGGAGCCAGCTCTCGGACCTGGCCCACCACCTCGATCGCCTGCGTCTTGGCCACGGCCCGCCGCTCCCTGAAGGCAAGGAGCTCGAGCCGCTTCTGGAGGCCTATGAGGAACTGCTCCGGCGTCGAGGGGTTGTGGACTATCCCGCGATGCTGGTTCTGCCCCTTCGGCTCTTCTCGACCCGGCCATCGGCGCTGCGCCTCTATCAGGACAGCTACCGCTACGTCCTGGCGGATGAGTTCCAGGACATCTCCGCCGCCCAGTATGGGCTGCTCCGGAGCCTGGCCGAGCGCCACCGCAACCTGGTGGTGGTCGGTGATCCACGGCAGACGCTGTACGGCTGGCGGGGCGCCGACGTCCGCTTCCTGCGGGACTTCGAGTGCGACTTTCCCGAAGCCCTGGTCCTCGGCCTCGACCAGAACTTCCGCTCCACGGGACGAATCGTCGACCTGGCCAACGCCCTGGGCGAGGCCCTGGAGTACTCCCGGCCCCTGTGGACCGACAACCCCGAGGGCGAGGTCGCGTTGCTCCACATGGCGGAGGATGAGCAGGCCGAGGCAGCCTTCGTAGCCATCGAGATCCGGCGTCTCCTGGAAGCGCACCGGATCGACCACCCGGGCGAGGTCGCGGTCCTGTACCGGACGAACCAGCAGGCCCACGAGCTGATCCTGGCTCTCGGGGCCGAGCGTCTGCCCTACCGGATGATGGGGCGGGGTGACCTGTTCTCCCTGCGCGAGGTGCGAGACGCGATAGCCTACCTGCGCCTGGCACACAACCCGGGTGACAGCGCCGCCCTGGCCCGCATCGCCAACACCCCGCCCCGACGTCTCGGCCGCCTGGCCGAGCGACTTAGGGGTAGACCTCTGCCGCCAGGGGAGTTCCTCGCCCTGGCGAGGAGCCACGGATCCATCGCTGCCGGCAGCGCCTCCTCGCTCCTGGCCCTTATCGAGGATCTGCACGCTCGGAGCGCCGAGCTCGCGCCGGCCCAGATGCTCGACCTGGCACTCGATCGGAGCGGCTACAGCACCTGGCTGGCCGGCCAACCCGATGCCTCGACTCGTCTCGCTCATCTGTCCACCCTGCGCGACCTCGCGAAGAGAGCTGAAGGGGAACTGGGCGGCTGGCTGGCCGATCTGCAGCTGGGCGAGGAGGTGTCCGATACCCCCGACGACGAGCGCAGGGTCCTGCTCGCGACCATCCACGGAGCAAAGGGAGGTGAGTGGCGCGTGGTGTTCGTGGTCGGCGTGGAGGAGGGGCTGCTGCCTCACCTCCGTGCGCTCCTCCTCGAGGAGGACCAGACCGAGGGCGTGCAGGAGGAGCTGAGGGTAGCCTATGTGGCGGTTACCAGGCCCCGGGAGAGGCTGTACCTCACCTGCTGCCGAAACCGGCGACTCGACGGGCGGGGCGAGCCACGCCGGCCGTCACGCTTTCTTCGCGGGCTGCCCACCCACCTGATCCAGCGGGCGGCCTGAGTCGTAGCCATCCATTAAGTAAGGAGGGTTCATCGATGGAGCGCATCGACACGGAGTTGCTCAAGCGCGAGCACCCCATCGAGGAGGTCGTGGCTCGCTATGGCATCGAGCTGCGGCCCACCGGCAGAACCCTGGTCGGTCGCTGCCCCTTCCACCCGGATGGAGGCCGCCCCAATCTGCACGTCTACCCCAGCAACAACTCCTTCTACTGCTACCGCTGCGCCATCGGCGGGGACGTCATCAGCTTCGTCGAGCGCATCGAGCGCGTCGGCTTTCTCGAGGCGGTCGCCCGAGTCGCGGGAGAGGCTCTGTCGCCGACCGGCCGCCGAGTCAGGCGGACCGCGAGTCCACCAAGGCCCCGATCCCGGACGGTGCGCTGGGGCCCGGATGAACGCGCCTGCCTGGCTGCGGCGGTGGAGCTGTACCACAACCGGCTGCTCACGGACCCCGCCGCCATGGCCTACGTGGAGAGGCGCGGTTTGGACCGAGCCACCCTCGAAGCCTGCCGGGTGGGATACGCCGGTGGCGACGAGCTCATACCCTACCTCCGCTGGCGTCGCCTGCCCGTCCAGGCCGCCCTTCGGGTTGGGCTGCTGGGTCGCGACGGTCGGGAGCTCATGGCGGGACGGGTCGTAGTGCCGGAGATCCGAGCCGGGCAGCCGATCTGGATGGTGGGCCGCATCGTCGGCTCCGAGGAGAACGCCCCCAGGTACCTGGGGCTGCCGGGCCGCAAGCCGCTGCTGGGCTGGGAGGAGGCGTCGAGATCCCGGGAGGTCTGGGTGGTGGAGGGGGCCTTCGACTGGCTGACCCTCCGGTCCTGCCGAGTTCCCGCCCTCGCCCTGGTGGGCACCCACGTCTCGGCGGACGCTCTGCGGTCTCTCTCCCGCTTCGATCGTCTCTACCTCGCCCTGGACAACGACGACGCGGGTCGGTCGGCGACAGATCAGCTCCTGCAGCTTCTGGGGAGCCGCGCCGTGCCGGCGAGAATCCCGGAGGCCAAAGACGTGTCGGCGCTGGCTGCTCGGCCGGAGGGTCGGGCCAGGCTTCTCCGCATCGTGCACCGCGAAGATTTGGAGGTGGCAGCATGATACCTACCGACACCATGATCGGCAGGAACGGCCAGGGTGCTTCGGCACCCGCCTCGGTAGCGGAGCCCTTCGCACCGGAGGAGCCCGTCGGGCCGGGGGAAGACGTCCCTCGCCTCCTGGCCGAGCCCCTCGATCCGAAGCTGGTCGCCCACCGACGGGGCAGCGGGGGCCAGATGGTTCCCTACGTCGAGGGATACCAGGCCATCAACCAGGCCAACCGCATCTTCGGTTACGGCCGGTGGGGCGCCGAGCTGGTGGGTCCGGTGGGCTACCGGGATCTGGCCCGCACCCACAGGAAGACCGGAGAGGTCTCGACCGTCGGGATGTACTGGGCCAGCGTCAGGGTGCACGTCCATGGCTGCGAACCGAGGTCCGACGTAGGCTGCGCCTTCGCGACCGACGACGGCCCCGAGGCCCACGACACGGCCATCAAGGCGGCCGTCACCGACGCCATGAAGCGAGCCCTGCGGCAGTTCGGCGATCAGTTCGGAAACGCGCTTTACGATCGCGCCAACCCGGCCCACGCCTCCGCCGCCCGGGAGCTTGCCGACCTCCGCGCGGCCGTCCTCGCCATGGGCGCCCAGCTGGGCCTGGACGAGGTGGTGACGCGCCAGCAGGCGGCGAAGAAGGCCGGGGGGCGGCCCTTCGCCGAGCTGGAGGTCGGAGAGCTGGCGCGGGTGCTTCGGGCCATGGGCGAGGCTCTCGTTCGAGGCCGCCGCGCCGCCTGAGCGGATGCCGGCTCGCGGCACGACCGCAAACGACACCGCTCCAGAAGGTCACATAGGAGGTAATACCATGTCCTTCAACCTGAATCGAGCCGAGGTAATCGGCCGGCTGGGCCGGGATCCCCAAATGCGCTACGCCCCGGAGGGCCAGCCCGTCGCCAGCTTCAGCCTCGCCACCGACCGCCCGGCCAAAGCCGGCGCCAAACCCGAGACCGACTGGCACCACCTCGTCTGCTGGGGGAAGCTGGCCGAGTTCGCCGGACAGTATCTGACCAAAGGCCGGCTGGTCTTCGCCGCAGGCCGCCTCACCTACCGGGCGTGGGAAGGCAAAGACGGCAAGATGCGCCACACCACCGAGATCGTGGTGACGGAGCTGATCCCCCTCGACCGCCGGCCCGAGATCGAAGCTCCCGGGGTAGAGGATATCTCGGATGAGGCCGCTACCCCCGCCGACGATGAGATCCCCTTCTAGCATCCCGCTGCCCCTGCGCCTGAGGCTCTCCTCCGGCCGCCTGCTTTGCTCGCTGCTCCTTCCGCGAGTGGGCCGCGGGGATAGCTCCTCCCTTCGAGAGCTGGTCGTGGTGGCCAGTCCGACTCCGCCCCTCCTCCGGCACCTCACCGTGTACCGAACGGTGCCGGCACCGGAGCCTGGCTACCCGCCTCCGGCGGCGTAGCCCACCAAGAGTAGCCCAGGCCGATGAGCGGGGGCGTCCGTATCCCGCTCGTCGGCCCAGGGAGGTCCACCATGCCCAGGCTGTACGAGCTTCTCTCCCCGAACCAGCAGCTTCAGCTCGCCATCCGGAGCAAGCCTCCGCACCTCCTTGCGGAGACCTTCGCCGCCTACGTCGGACAGTTCTACGACCGCTGCGAGTTCGACCGTCTGGCTCGCCAGGTCAGCGACCTCTACGACGCCAACAGCGCCGAAAGAGCCCATCACTTTCGAGCCCGGCTCGACCAACGGCTCCACGACCGCTACCGCGATCCCGTGGTCTGGAATGTAACGACTACCAGAAGCAGTGAGGCAGCGTGAAGCGCCCGGTCGATGAACGCCAGATCAGCCTGCTTCCTCCTGACGCCGCGGCGATCCTGCACCTGGTCAGGGAGAACCTGCGGCTCCTGGCGGAGATGGTCTCCCGCTACGAGGTCGGCCGGCTGGAGGGTCCGGCTGACCGGGCAACGATCCGCAAACCCTCGGACCTGGCGGAGTATCTGGGCGCCGAGATGGCCGACCTCGCCCAGGAGCAGCTCAGGGTGGTGGTGCTGGACACCAAGAACCACATCCTGGCCGTGAACCTGGTCTACCAGGGCGGGCTGAACGCGACCGTGGTCCGGATCGCCGATTGCTTCCGGGAGGCGGTGAGGCTGGGGGCTGCGGCCCTGATCCTGGTCCACAACCATCCCTCCGGAGATCCCACGCCCTCTTCAGATGACGTTCGCCTTACTGATGAGGCGGCTAAGGTCGGCCTGCTCCTCGGCATCGAGGTTCTGGACCACCTCGTAATCGGCCGCCCGAACTTCGCCAGCCTGTGGGAGCAGGGCCTCTACACGCCGCCGAGGTAGCGACGGTGGGAACTACCTGTGAAGCGTCAAGGAGGGTTCGTCCACCGAGCACCGCCACCAAGTTTCTGGTTATGGATCTGAAGGAGTTGAGTCGATGCTTGAAGTGATGGCTGATTCGCAGAACCGCACGCTGGAGCCGACGCCCGGGGGAGTTGAGGGTCGCGCTGGACTGGCGGCTGCTCGCACCGGCCTTCAGGCGACCGAGGTCGAGCGTCTCCCCTTCGACCTTTCCGCCCTCGAACAGGAAGGGGCCTTCATAAACGTCGACGCCCGGGGCTTCGGGCTCCTCGACCGGCGCCTCGACTGGCAGGCCCTGGGGATCACGCTGCCCCGGGGCGCCAGCGTGGCCTTCCGGCCGCCCAGCTGCGGATTGCTGCCGGATCGCTACCGGCTGCCGCTCCTCCGGCAGGCCCATCGGGCTCACTCTGCCCTGCACAAGTACTCCTACCACTTCACGCTGACCGAGACGCTCTTCGAGACCCCGGCTTACCGCTGGGTGCCCTGGAGCGCCTTCGAGACCTTCGAGAGGGAGTTCAACGCTGCCACGTCCGCTCTGGAAGCCGCGAAGGCGGAGGTGCTGGAGCAGTACGAGGCCGTGCGGGAGGAGGTGGTGGAGACCCTCCTCCAGCTTGCCGCCGACTCGGCGCGAAGACTCGAGGCCACAGGCCACGCCATTCCCGAGGGCTTCCAGGAGGCGGTGGTGCATGGCGTTCTCGGTGCGATGCCCTCGGCCGAGAGCCTGCGCGACAGGCTCGTGCTGCGCTACCGGGTGGGAGTGATCCTGCTGGGCAGCGAGATGGTGGCGGAGCAACGCAGGGCGCTGGAGGAGCGTCAGAGGATGGAAGAGGCCGAGGGGGTCCTGCAGCTCGAAAGGCGACGCCAGGAGAACCGGATCCGTCTGGTGCAGGAGGAACTGTGGGTCGAGGAGGAGCGCGTGCGCCGGCGCCTGGCGGCCGAGGAGGAGGAACGCCAGCGCGAGGCCGAGGTGAAGGATCGGCTTCGCCGGATGAAGCTGGAGGCGGCGAGGGAGCGATTGCAGGAGGCGATGAGCCCGCTGGAGGAGGGGGCCAAGCAGCTTCACGCGGCCATCTACGAGGCTGCCTCGGCCATCCGAGAGTCGCTGGCCAAGCACCAGTACCTGCCCGGCGCCTCGGCCAAACGCGCGCGAGAGCTCGCCAGGTGGTTCCGGCTGATGAACTGGCAGTCGGACAAGCAGATGGAGTCGCTCGTCGGCGAGCTGGAATCCCTGGCCAGCCGACCTGGCGGCGCCAAGAAGGCGAACCCCGGCCCCATCGACCAGGTGCTCGGCGACATCATCGAGCTGTGCTACGCCGACGCCCGGTCGCTGTCCGAGCCGCACCGAATGAGTGCCCTCGAACTGTAGCATCGAACTCGGATCTCGGGGGCCGGAGCGAGAGTCCCGACCCCCTTCACCCCGCATCCTCACGTCACTGCCACGCCCAATAGGAGGAGGTATCCCATGCTCTACCCACTGGAGACGCCCGGCCTGGACGCCCTCGTCTGCGAGCTGGACATTCTGATCCGCGCCCGCTATCCGCTGATCGCCGTCGGCACCTTCGAGGAGGTGCGTTTCCGGCGCCTCATGGCCGCGGTCGCCAGGCTCGAGCGCCACAAGGCGAAGGGACTCTTCATCTGGAGCCGCGTTCAGGGCCTGCGCCAGGTCGGCGGCCCCGGTCTCGGCGCCAGCGAGAAGGCGATCCCCGACACCGACGATCCGATCTCGGTGCTGGACCACATCGCCCAGGCCGAGCGCGGACTCTATGTCCTCTGCGACTACGGCCCTTACCTGGCTCCCTACGGCCAGGAGGAGCCTCAGCTCGTCCGGCGGCTGCGCGAGCTCGCCTGGGCCATCAAGACCCGGCCGGTCACCGTGCTCCTGATCGGGCCGAGCTTCCCCGAGATCCCGGCCCTGGAGAAGGAGGTCAAGCTCATCGATCTGCCGCTGCCCGAAGAGCGGGAGGTGGCGAGGCTCCTGGAGATGGAGCTGAGCCGCCTGGCCGACAACCCGGAGGTGCGGCTCACCGTGGACGAGCGCACAAGCGAGCAGCTGGTCCAGGCCCTGCTGGGTCTCACCGAGAGTGAGATCGAGAACGCCCTGGCCAAGGCAGCCATCGCCCACCGGGGTATCGGTCCCGAGGCGATCCCGCTGATCCTGGACGAGAAGCGCAGCGTCATCCGCCAGAGCGGTGCCCTCGCCTATAGCCACCCCGAACCGGCCGACCATCTGGGCGGATATGCGAACTTGAGGAAGCTGCTTCAGGAGGCGGCGGTCACCTTCACGCCGGCGGCCAGGGCCTACGGCGTCGAGCCGATGAAGGGCATCCTGCTGGTCGGCCTGCCCGGCACCGGCAAGGACCTGACGAAGAAGATCGCCTCTTCCATCCTGGGGAGGCCCCTGTTGGATCTCGATTTTGGCTCCGTAATGGGCGAGGGCGGCGGCGTGATCGGCTCGGCGGCCATGAGCGTCAATAGAGCCCTGGCCATCGCGACGACGCTGAAGGGGATCCTCGGCATATCGGAGTTCGAGAAGGCCGTCGGCGGGCTCCAGTCCTCGTCCCGAACCGACGGCGGCGAGACGGCGCGGACCATCGCGCACCTCTTGAATTGGATGCAGGAGCAGCAGGAGGTGTTCGTCGTCGGCACGGCCAACGACGTTCGCCAGCTCGCTCCCGAGCAGCTCCGCCAGGGCCGGTTCAGCCAGGTCGTCTTCGTCGACCTGCCCACGCCGGAGGATCGGGCGGACATCTTCCGGGTCCACCTGGCCAAGCGGGGCCGGGATCCGCGGGGCTTCGACCTGGAGGAGCTGGCCCAGGCGGCGGAGGGGTTCTCCGGCGCGGAGATCGAGGCAGCCGTCAAGGCCGGGCTGCTGGACGCCTTCATGGACGGAGCCCGCGACCTGGCGACGGCGGACGTGCTCCGGCGGGTCCGCTCGATCCGCCCGACCTCCGAGGTCAAGCGGGAGCAGATCGAGGAGCTGCGACGCTGGGCCAAGGAGCATCTGGCGGTGGACGCCGTTCGCGGGCGGCCGGCCTCGGGAGAGAGGTGCATGGAGTTCTGAGGGCATACATCATGGTGTATAATGCCATCGATGGAAGGAGGTGAAGCCGGTGCAGAGAACCAACATCTACCTGGACGACGACCAGCTTCGAGCCCTCAAGCACCTGGCCGCCGAGGAGCGCCAGAGCGTGGCGGACCTGGTGCGGCGGGCCGTGGACGACTACCTGGCCAGGAGACTCGCCGACGATACCGAGTGGCGCCAGCGCTTCGATCAGCTCATGGACCGGGTTCGCAGCCGGGTGTCCGAGGACGTGATGCCAGAGGAGATCGAGGCCGATATCACCGAGGCTCGAGAAGAGGTCAGGCAGCTCCACCGTGCGCGTCGTCGTTGATACCAACGTCTGGGTCTCGGCCCTGCTGAACCGAGCAGGTCCTCCGGCCGCGGTTCTGGCTGCCCTAGCAGCGAGCAGCTTCACTCTCCTTACCAGCGAGCCGCTACTTGCAGAGCTAGCCGAGGTTCTCTCCCGGCCCCGTATCGCCCGCAAGTACGGGATCACCCCGGACGACGTCGACCAACTGGTCGCTCTGCTGCGGCGTCGGGCCGAGATCGTGCCGATCCTGGGCGAGATCCGACTGTGTCGGGATCCGGACGACGATATGGTGATCGAGACGGCACTACGAGGACGCGCCGACCTGCTGGTTACCCGGGATGAGGACCTGAAGGGTGCATCGGAGGTTGTCAGTGCCCTTGCTGCCGTCGGGATCGCGGTTGTCAGTGTACGACGGTTTCTTGCCCTACTGAACGAGGGGTACGAACCGGGCTGAAAATCGGCGAACCGTGGCCACAAGGACACCAACCGCCAGGCCGGGCGACCCTGCGCAACCCCCGTCTCCATTGTAGCCTTGATGCGGGAGATCCCGAAGCCACACCTTATCCTGTCGTCCTGCTCATAATGGTCGGTTCCGGAAGCCCGCTGTCCGAATTGAGGACGGCGGGCTTCGCTGTATCCCGCGTACTTCTTAACCAGGAGCAAGCCGGTGAGCAAATATCTGTCGTTCCCCGACGTGATCTTCAAGGATCGAGGGTTGCTGCTGGCCGCCCTCGCCGACCTGGGCTACTCTCAGGTGGAAGAAGGCGAGGCTCTCTCGCTCTTCGGTTACCGAGGCGACCGCAGGTCCGAGACCGCCGAGATAGTCGTCCGCAGGCACCACCTCGGCTCTGCCTCCAACGACCTGGGCTTCGCCCGCGTTATGGGGGGATACGTCCCCATCGTCTCGGAGTACGACCAGCGAGTGCTGCAAGGAGGCCAACTTCTCCCCAGGCTGCGCACTGCTTACAACGAGCGGGTGGTGGAGGAGGTGAGGCGGCGGGTCCACGGAACGGCCAGGCGCGTGGTCGAGGGCAATCTCGTCAAGATCAAGATCCGCTACTAGATCAGGGAGATAGATCGTGCCCGAAGTCGAATTCACCCTGGACCCCGCGACCGGCGAGCTTACCCTGCACGTGAAAGGGGTCGTCGGCCCGACCTGCGACGACGTCGCGAAGCTCGCCAAGCAACTGCTTGGCGAACCTGGCCAGGAGCGGACCACCGCCGAGTACTACCAGCGGACCCAGGTGCACTCCCAGGTCCGTCCGAAGATCGGGCCGTGACTGGTTTGCCCGGATCCTTGATGTTACGACTCTCGGCAACGGGACACCCTCGAGGCCGGTGTGACCAATGCCCGAGCTGAGTATCATCCTCGATCGCCTGACCGGTCAGATGCTCGCGGAAGCGCCTGCTCGCGCTCCTGTGGGGGCTCTGGAACAGCTCGCGGAGCTATCGGGTCCCATGCGCGGTGTTGAGTGCGCCGCGCCCCTGGCGATGCTAACCCCACCCCTGGCACCGGCTGAAGAGACCTCCGCCAGCGTCTGCGTTCGTGTCTCGGGCTACTACCACAACAGCCTCATCGAGGGGCCGGGGCGTCGCAGCAGTGCGAAACTCCAGGGCTGTCCTCTTCGTTGCTCCGGCTGCCTCACACCCGATAGCTGGGATCCGCGAGGAGGCGCGATGGTTCCCGTGGGCCGCCTTGCGGAGGCCCTGCTCGATCCGGCCTACGAACGGGATGGGGTGAGCATCCACGGTGGCGAGCCGTTCGCTCAGCCCGAGGGTCTGCTCGCGCTCGTGACGGCGCTTCGTGAGCGAGGATGTGCGCACATCCTGGTTTACTCCGGCTACACCTACGAGCGACTGCGCCGCGTGGCTCTCCGGCGGCCGGCCATAGGAGCGGTGCTCGAAGAGATCGACGTGCTGATCGACGGCCCGTTCATCGCAGCGCTCGCCGACGGGGCCGGCCCCTGGACTGGCTCGGCCAACCAGCGCGTGATCGACCTGGCGGCGACCCGCCGCCGCAGCCGGCTGGTGCTGACCACCACCGCGCGCTGGAGCTGCCCCTAGCGAGCAGCCACTGCGGCGAGTCGCCGGCGCGTTGCCCGCGTCGGCGACACCGGGGGGGCCCGCTCCGGCCCCGCGTCCCGGCTCCACCGCGAGGGGGAGCGACGCAGCAGCCGGCCCACCTGTCCGTGCGCTGCCCGTCGCTGCGCCGACAGGCCAGGGGCCGGCTGATCGAGCTTGTTCGCGAGCACCACGGAGGATCCGCATGTACAGCCCGAAGATCCCGGAACACTTCATCCCCACGCTCCACCACCTGGCTCGACTGCGTGGCCAACGCATGACCGCAGTCGTCGCCGAAGCCATCGAGCAGTACGTCGCGCGGCAGGACCTGGCGCCCGTCGCCGACCTGATCGCTGCCAGCGAGCGGCGGTACGGCCTGCATCCGGCTCAGCGCACCGCAGCGCGCATCGCCCCACGGCGGTGAACATGTCGGATAACGCACAGACTACGCCGGGCTGTGGACCTTTCCCGGGCCGCCCCGGGTGCCGACCGATCTGGAGGACCTGGACGCCCGGATCGAGATGCAGAGCCGCCTGGCCGCTCTCCAACTTGACCTCTTCGCACCACAGGAGGCCGCCTGATGGAACGATGCTCAGGCCAAACCAGCGATGCCGTACGTGGCACGACAGCTTTCTCTTGACCTCGCGCTTCCTGAGGTGTCACCGCCGAGCGACTGGTGCCAGCGCTGGCAGGACGGTCGGTCCAGGTGGCGGCACCGTTCCGAAGGAGGGTTTGACGCAGCCTAGTACCAGGTCGCGCCGATCGACGACCGGCTGGCAAAGGCATATGTGGAATGCCACCACTATGCCGGCAGCTACGTCGCCAGTCGATTCCGATACGGTCTCAGGGATCGAGGGGGCACCCTCGTCGGCGTCGCCGTTCTGAGCGTCCCCGTCCGGCGAGAGGTGCTCACGGTCCCCTTCCCCGACCTGGTGCTCTTCTCCGAGTCGCTCGAGCTCGGCCGGTTCGTGCTCGCCGACGCGGTGCCGGCGAATGGCGAGAGCTGGTTTCTAGCCCAGACCTTCCGCCTAGCCGCCAGGATGGGTGTGCGCGGCTTGATTAGCTTCTCGGATCCGGTCGCCAGGCGCGACGCCACCGGTCGGCTGGTCTTCCCGGGCCACATCGGCCTGATCTACCAGGCTGCTAACGCCATTTACGCCGGCCGGGGCACACCCCGCACCCTCCTCGTGCTTCCCGACGGACGAGTGCTCAATGAGCGGGCGCTCGCCAAGCTCCGCGCCCTCGACTCGGGACATGCCTACGTGGAGGAGCTGCTGCAGAGGTTCGGCGCACTCTCGCGAAACGGCGCAAACCCGCGCGAGTGGCTCTCCCACGCACTCTCCTCGGTCGGCGTTAGGCGGCTCCGCCATCCTGGGAACCATCGCTACCTGTTCAGATTGGGCAGCAGAACGGCCAAGCGAAGGATCCTGGTGGCTCTGCCGAGCACGCAGTACCCGAAGCAGGTAAGCCGGCTCGACAGCCTGATTGCCTGGCACGAGTAGTTCCCCGTGGCTGAACGAAGGAAGCTGTTCGCGGTGGGGATCGAGGAGCCCGACATCATCACCGGGCCGGCAGACGCCAGGAGGCTTACACTCCGCTGGGACAGATGCGCTGGCCCGACCATTGCCGGCTGTTGTCATATCTGTACGATCTTTACGGATTGTCGGGAATGCGATATGGTTGAGCCAGGAGGTGGCATATGGCTGGGTCGACCAAACAGATGCGCACGATCGAGACCGAGCGAGACACAGCACCGGACGCGGCCCTGCGCGAGGCGCTGAGGAGGTACCTCCGGGCCAAGCGAGTGCCGGCGCTCCGAGCTGGCAAGGCCGAGGGCGCCTCGGCGAGCAGACCCGGGACGGCCCTCCTGCCTTCGGAGCCAGGGCTTCGCAAGCTGATAGCGCAGCTGCTGGAAGCCGACCTGGCGGGCGAACCCGTGGACTCCAAGTCCACCCTGGAGGCGGTGAGCCTTCTCGAAGAGCGACTCAGGGGCCTGCGCGAGGCGATCGACGGCTCCCAGACTCAGGCCGGGGAGGCCGCAGCGGAGACCACCACGGAAACCCAGGTGATCCGGGCGGCGGACTTCCTGAGACCGGTGACGCGAGAGGAGGCAGAGGAGGCCGACCGACGATGGACCGTCGCATCGGAGCGGGGGCGAAGCTACCGGGACAGGGCTCTTGCCGAGGTGGGCCCCTTCCTGTCGGCTGCGGAAGTGGTTGAAAGGCTGGGGGTATCCCGAGCCACGGTCTCCAACTGGCGGCGCGCCGAGAAGCTCCTCGGGGTCGCCTTCGACGATCGAGAGTTCCAGTACCCGGCCTGGCAGTTCGTGGATCGGCCCGAGGAGGGCGAGCGAGGCGTCCTTCCCCACCTGGACGAGGCCCTGAGGCGCATCGGCCCGACGAGTCCGTGGTTCAAGGCCAGGTTGCTCCTGGAGTACCATCCCGCCCTCGGCGGCAAGAGCGTGGTCAAGGTGCTGCGCAAGAACTCGCGGGATGAAGTGGCGCGGGCGCTGGATCTGGTCGAACACCATGATGAGATGGGGAGCTAGTGAGGGGGCCTTCGGCGGCGCTCAGAAGGCCGCCCCCCGGGACCGCCTGGCGGCTGTACAAGATCGTCATTCCCCCGGGAGCGGTCCTCTTTCGGCTGAACAGGGCCGGCTATCCCGATCCCGCCAACTACGGCAGGGCCTGTCGGTGGAGGTTCGACTCCCCCGATGGGTCCTATGGGGTCTGCCTAACACCCGAATGGGGGTCCCCGGTGGCGACACACCGTCTTGCCGGCCGGCAAGACGTCTCTCTGGAGAATGAGGTATGGGAGGTAAGCACAAGCAACGACTCTGCCGGATCTGCAAGAAGCGTCCGCCGTGGAAGTACAAGAACTGCCCGCCGGGTGTCTGCAAGCGCTGCTACCACAAACACATCTGGCCGGAAAGACCCGCGGCCAGGAAGGGTAATCCGGACGTGACGAACGGACCGGAGGATCTGCCCTTCAGCGACCAGTGAGGCGCCGGACCAATCGCGCGTCGGGAAGCGCCGGATGACCTTCGTGCCGGTAGCGTTGCCTTCTTCCGACCGTGAGGCTCTTGCCTCTGAGATCAGGCGACAGAGGGCAGCCGCTGCTTCGGCCGCGCTCCATGCCCGGCGCGAACGAGGATTCTCACAGCGGCGCTATCACCTTCCGGTGGCGCTCCCGGCCCGCCCCGCGCGGCCCTATGTGGCGCTCGCCGCCCCAGGACAGCAGCCGCTTCTCCAGGCGTGGCCAGCACTGCCCCACCCAGGGGAGTCGCGCTTCGGCCGATTTCACAACCCGCCGACGACCCTTTGAGCCAATTACCCCCCGAGTACCGTCGCCGTCTCCAATCCCAGGAGAAGTAATCCCATCTCACGAGAAGGAGCTGTTCCATGGATTTCACCGTAGACCAGGCGGAGTTCGCCCGCGCCCTGCGACTCGCCGGCCGCGTGGCACCTGCCAGGTCGTCCCTGCCAATCCTTCAGTCGATACTGCTGGAGGGCGAGTTCGGCCGGCTGACCCTCACCGCCACGGACGTGGATCTCGGCATCTCCACGACTCTGGCGGCGAGGGTCGAGACCCCCGGCCGGGTCGCCATTCCGGCAAGGCTGCTCGCCGAGTACGCTTCCCAACTGCCCGACCAGCCGCTGCGGCTGTGTCTGGAGAGTGGGAATCGGCGGGTTCGGGTCAGTTGCGGCCGCTTCACCGCCCATCTCGCCTCGGCCGATCCCGAGGAGTTCCCATCGTTCCCACCCGTGGACGAGAGCCACGCCCTCGACCTGGATGCCAGCCGGCTCAGGGAGGCTCTGGATCGGGTCGTCTTCGCCGCTGCCCGGGACGGCACACGGCCGGTCCTGACAGCCGTTCTCTTCGACTTCGGACCGGAGGGCCTGACTCTTGCTGCCGCCGACGGGCTCCGGCTCGCGCGGGTGCGTCTGCCCGAAGCGTCCGGAAACCCCCAGCAGTTGCTGGTCCCCGCCCGGGCCGTGGCCGAGTGTGCCCGCCTGCTGTCGGGAGCCGAGTCCGTGCGCCTACTCCCGACACCCGACGCCAGGGGCATCTATCTGGCCACCAAGGACACCAGACTGTTCACCCGTCTGGTGGAGGGCCACTTCCCGGACGTCGAGAGGGTGATCCCCCAGAGCTGGCGAACCCGGGTGACCGTGGAGGCGGCAAGCCTCCGACAGACCGTGCGTGTCGCCGGGATCTTCGGCGGGGGAGATGCCCGGCCGGTGCTGCTGGACGCTGCTCCCGGGCGGCTTCGGCTGCTGGCGCGAGGAGATGAGACCGGCGAGGCGAAGAGCGATCTGCCGGCCACGCTGGAGGGCGAGCCCCAGGCAGTGGCGCTGAACACACGGCTGCTGGCCGACCTCCTGGAGGCGCCGAGAAGCTCGCAGCTGGAGCTGAACTGGACGAGTCCCCAGTCGCCGGTCGTCTTGCGGGAGGTGGACGAGGCCGGCTCGCCGGACCGCTGGGTGGTCATGCCACTTCATGACCCGGCGCTCCTTCGCCGAGAGGCCGCGTGAACTCGCCCCACGACCCTGCCGCTACGAGCGATCGCTCAGATAATCCCGTGGCCGAAGCCGGGCCTGCCACGGACCCCGAACGAGTGGGGCCTGATTCTAGACCCGTGGGGATCGACGACTCCGCATCCGGGGAACTGCCGGACCAACCGCCGACAGACCTCGACGGGGAGGCGTCGGAATCGTCAAAGACCGTCGCTACACCAGGTATCCCGGTGCCCGCTGCGCCGCCTGGCGCCGATGCGCCACGCCGAGTCCTGAAGCTGGTCCTGACCTTGAAGCCCGGGGACGGACCCGGTGCCATGCGGGTGGTCATGGCTCTTGGTGCCGAGGGCTGCGATCCGCTGCTCCGCAGTGAAGAGGTGGAGAACCTGCAAGCGGCCCTCGACCTGGTGCCGGGCGTTCTGGCCGAAGCGGAGGCCCGCTAGCAATCTCAGCCCCGATATCCGCAAGCATCTCTTCGCACCGCCGCCAGGTCGACGTCGAGCCGGTCGAAAGAGGCATCACAGCCACAATCAGGCAGAGAGAAGGTGGATCCTGGGAGCCAGCAGCCTGCTGGGCAGCCGATCGCCCCGAAACCCTCGTCCAGCCAGCTTTCGCTCTTCGACTGAGCGAGCCCCAACAGGAGGTCCCCTATGGCGCGAGTGTTCATCTACGATGGCCGCGAGTTCCCCGATCCCGACCCCAAGCTCCCGGTGGAGGAGATCCGCAAGCAGTTGGCCGAGTTCTTCCCGGAGCTGGGCAACGCCGACACCCGCGAAGAGAAGCGGGGCGAGGACACCGCCTACACCTTCAGCAAGCGGATCGGCACCAAGGGTGGCCGCGCACCGAACGTCACGGCAATCCTGCGCCGCGTGCCAGAAACCCGGCTGCACGTCCTCGATCTGGCCGCGGAGTTGTTCGACGACAACGGCGAACTCGACCTGGACGCCGCGGCGTCCCGCCGGCCGGAGATCAACCTCGCCATAGCCGAGGTCGAAGCATACACCCGGGCGACTCGCCAGGCGGTGGAGGCGATTCGGCGCCTGCCGCCCCGGTGATCCCGGGACTTTCGGCCCTCGGGCGGAAGCTGCGGCGGGCGCCGGTCTCTCCGGCGTCCGTCGCAGCCCTCCTGGGGAGCCACGAGGCCTACCTGGCCTTTCGGCGCATCCTGCGGGAGATCTTCCCGGAGGAGGAATCGGAGATCCTCGCGGCGCACCAGGCAGGTGGCAGTCGAGAGAACGCCCGGGTCTGGGAGTTCCTTCATCTGGTGGAGGCCAGGTACTTCCCGATCTACGAGGTCGATGAGTACGAGCAGGTCGTCTGCGGCATCCCCTTCGTGAGGAACAGCTGGGGCTACGACCGCTTCCACGAGCTGGATCTCCGCACCGGCGAGCTGCTCCTCTTCGCCCTGTGCGCCCAACCCTTCGATCCGGGCCACGACACCCGGCTGTCTGTTCTCGACGCCGCCGAGGCCCACGTTCCCCGACACGTTCTCTCGGAGATTCCGGAGCAGGGTTTCGACCCGGCCGGACTGCACGAGCGTTTGGACGGCACTCCCTACGTCGCCGCCGCAGAGTTCGCCGACTGGCTCTGGGAGGCTACGGACACCGCCTTCCTCGACCTGGACGACGAGGTGGAGGTCGTGGACGCCGACTGGACCAGAGAGATCGTCCTGAATCTGGCCGAGCAGTGGCGACGGGCCAGCGGCATCCTCGACCGCATTGCCGAGCTCGCCTCCTGGCTGGAGGCCAACCCTCCGGTTCACTTCTCCCAACTCCTCGACGCCGCCCTCGGTCGCGACGCGCACCTCGACTACCAACGGATCAGGAGGTTCCATGCCTGCGAGATCACCCAGAAGGGGCTCGTCCCCATCCCCCACGACGAACCGATCGCCCTACCGCTGGACGTTGCCTCCTGAAGCGGAGGTCGAGGAGGACCCGCTGCGGCTCCGCCTGGACTTCCACCAGGACAGCGTAGTGGTCCATGACTATGGTAAGGCCGTGGTTCGGACCAAGCTGGTCTCGGCTTTGGACGTCGCCCACGCCCTTGCCCAGGAGTTGGACCTCAGCACCGGGCTGCTGCCCCCCAACGCCCTCTGGTGGGAGAAGACCTCCAGCGGCGTGCGGGTCGCCCTCTGGAGGGAGCCCCGGGTCTGGAAGGTGCGGCTACGAGAGAGGTACGACGCGAAGCCTCGCCGCCTGAGGCTCCCCATGCCGGGCCTGGTCTTCGTGTGCATGCCGGCGCGCCAGGCTCCCTACGTCTTCGCCGCCACGTCCAGGACCCGCTCCGAGGACGACCAGCTTTACCACTGCCCCGCTTACAACGGTGCGCCGCGTCACGCGGAGTAGTATCCCTGACCCAGTCAGGTGGAACTCGGAAGGACGTTCCAGGGTCAACGGCTAACCTGGCGTCGAAAGACAAAGGGGACAAGAGCATGCCGCTAAAGCGGGAAACGCCCGAAGACGCTTGATGCGTTGCCCCGCAAGACCCGCGCGATATGGCAAGAGCTAGACTGCCCGAATCCCAATCCCCAGCGGTGTACGGCTGGTGCCCGCCGCTACAGCGTCTTAATGCGGCGTCCCCTCGTGCTGTGGCCCGACGTTGTGGCCTCAGCAACTTCCGCGAGGGTGAGCGATGGACAATGAGTCCATTCAAGGGGATGAGTGGGATGCCTAAGTCGCGCTCGGACGTACTACTCCAACGGAACGCGGGATTGCCTACGGGGCGCGAGCCCTATGGCAACGGAGTCCCCGTAGTAGTCAGGCGACCGAGACACGACCGCACTGACGAAGGGGGACAGGTGATTGACTCCCACTAGCAGAGAGGTGCGCGAGATGCGAAATGCCGAGACTGTACTGGGCGTCATTCGAGATCGTGGCCGACGCGGACTGCCACTGGAGGACATCTACCGACAGCTGTTCAATCGGGACCTGTACCTGCGCGCCTATGCCAAGCTGTATGCCAACAGCGGAGCAATGACGCCGGGGACAACTCCGGAGACCGTAGACGGGATGTCGTTGGCGAAGATCGATGCCATCATCGATGCCCTGCGCTTCGAGCGGTATCGTTGGACGCCAGTGCGACGGACGTATATTCCCAAAGCCAACGGGAAGAAACGTCCCCTGGGCATCCCGACGTGGTCGGACAAGCTGCTGCAAGAGGTCATGCGCTCCATCCTGGAGGCATACTACGAGCCGCAGTTCTCCGAACACTCCCACGGCTTCCGACCCAACCACGGCTGCCATACCGCCCTGGGCGAAGTGGTAACCAAGTGGACGGGAACGAAGTGGTTCATCGAGGGCGACATCCGCCAGTACTTCGACACCATCGATCACGAGGTCCTGATGTCGATCCTGGCAGAGAAGCTCCACGATGGCCGCTTCCTCCGATTGATGCGGAACCTGCTCCGGGCCGGATACCTTGAGGATTGGCGCTACAACGCGACGCTAAGCGGCACCCCGCAAGGCGGAGTCATCAGCCCCATCCTCGCCAATATCTACCTGGACAGGTTCGACCAGTTTGTCGAGCAGACGCTTCTCCCAGCCTTCAATCGCGGCGAGCAGCGACAGGTCAACAAACCGTATTGGGCACTGAAGCAACGAGCCCTCTATCAGCGTCGTCAAGGGCGGTCGGGGGAGGCAGCGACCTTGCTAAAGCAGCTAAGGCGGCTCCCCTCCAACGACCCCCAAGACCCCGCCTACCGACGGCTTGGCTACGTGCGCTATGCGGACGACTTCCTGCTCGGTTTCACGGGGCCAAAGGCAGAAGCCGAGGAAATCAAGCTCCAAATCAGGGCATTCCTGCGCGACACACTCAAGCTGGAACTCTCTGAGGAGAAGACCTTGATTACGCACGCTACCACCAAGGCGGCGCGCTTCCTCGGTTATGACATCGTTACCCAGCAGGCCGACGACAAGCGCGATGCCCACGGGCGTCGTAGCCTCAACGGCCGCATCGGGTTGCGACTGCCGGCGGCAGTCGTCGAGAAACGATGTGCGCTCTACACGTCACAGGGCAAACCGAAGCATCGACCTGAACTGCAAAACGACAGCGACTTCAGCATCGTCAGTAGGTATCAGGCTGAGTTTCGGGGCTTCGTACAGTACTACCTGCCCGCTCAGAACGTCTCCTGGCTCTGGCGACTGCACTGGGTGATGCAGACCTCGCTCCTCCGCACCTTGGCTAACAAGCACAAGGTGAACGTGCGTCACCTGTACCACAAGTATAGGGCGACCACACAGACCCCCTATGGACCGATGAGGTGCTTGGAGATCGTGGTGGAACGAGGAGACTCGAAGAAGCCGCTGGTGGCGCGTTTCGGCGGCATCCCCCTCCGACGACAGAAGAAGGCAGCTATCGTCGATCAGAGTCCCGAACTCATCAGGGAAGGACGCAGCGAGCTGCTCCAACGGCTCCTCGCGAACGAATGTGAGCTTTGTGGGTCTCCGGTGAACTGTCAAGTTCACCACATCCGCAGACTCGCCGACCTGAAGACGAAGGGGCGACGAGAAAGACCGCCATGGGTCGAGCTGATGGCCGCGCGGCGACGCAAGACCCTGGCCGTTTGCCACGAATGTCACATTGCCATTCACGCAGGACGGCAAACAGACAGCATGTCTCGAAGTCAATCACTGGAGAGCCGTGTGAGATCGAAAGACTCATGCACGGTTCGGAGGGGGGCCGATGGAAAAGTACTGGCAAAGAGCCGGTAACTCGCCAGCGGCCTACCCTACTCTTCGAGTCCGGCCGGGTCTGCACCGGCTCGCACCTCTTTCCGGCCGACCCGGCGAAGGTGCCCGAGGCCTTCTTCGAGAGCTACTTCTCCGTTACCGGCGACACAGGCCGCGGCAAGTCCCAACGGCACATGGAGGATGTCGGGCTGCTCTGGGCCGAGCTGGACGGGCAGCCTACCTATCCCCTGCAGGATCTGGTGCCGCAGCTTCGAGTCGGCGATGCCTTCCGGATTGGAGCGTGAAGATGCCTCTGGTGGATTACCTCATTGCCCGCGACGGACTTCCCTCCAGGCAGGGTCAGGCCTACGACTACGTCTTGGCGGGCGACGGCCTCTACCTGACCGCCGAGAACAGGTACCTGGAGGTGAGGGTGCCGGTCGCCACCGTCCCGGTGAGAGGGCTTGTGCCGATCTACCCCTGCTGCACCCTCAGGGCCGGTCGGCTGCCCTCGGGCCTATGGGATGGGATCGTGGCCGCGGCCCGTCTCTGGAATTTCTGCGGCAACGAAGTCCTGCTGGCCGTCACCTTCGAGAAGCCGTCGGGCTATCGGCTCCTCCTGCCCAGGCAGGTGGTGAGTCCGGAGAGCATCCTGTACCGGACCCCGCCGAAGGCGGTGCTTCAGATCCACTCCCACCGCAACTACCCCGCCCGCTTC
The DNA here is from genome assembly GCA_002436065.1 of Chloroflexi bacterium UBA6077. Taxonomy (GTDB): domain Bacteria; phylum Chloroflexota; class UBA6077; order UBA6077; family UBA6077; genus UBA6077. The sequence goes on along the minus strand of DIXP01000038.1, from coordinate 102,280 downwards.
AGCCCGACCGACGACGCAGACGAGCAGGGGCTATGTCTCTACGGCGTTCTGGGGCGGCTGGACACTGATCGGCCGGAGGTGGCGCTTCGGGTCGGCGCCTACGGCCACTTCCTGCCGGTTCCCTGGGACTCCGTGTTCACGGGCGATCGGGGAGCCTTCCGCGATGCCAGCTTCGGTCCGATCGACGAAAAGGAACCAACGGAGGTCGGCGATGGCCTACAGAATTGATACGAGTGGAAGTGAAGCAGAGGGACAGTCGTTTCGCTACGAGCGAGAGGCGACCGTCGTCCTGGTGGGCTGCGGCGGCACCGGAGGATTCCTGGCTGAAGCTGTCTGCCGCCTCCTGATAGGCCGGAAGTCCCAGCTCTACCTGGTGGACATGGACAGGGTCGAGACGCACAACGTGGCTCGCCAGGCCTTCGACCGCTCGGAGGTCGGCCACTTCAAGGCGGAGGTGCTCGCCCGGCGGCTCTCTCGACGCTTCGGCCGGGAGATCGGCTACTCGGTGCTGCCCTACGACCGAGAGCTCCACGCCCAGGTCTTCGACCGCCATCGCAGCCGGATCAACTTGATAATTGGCTGCGTCGACAACGCGGCAGCTCGCAGGGCCATAGCGGAGACTCTGAAGGTGCCGATCGGTGGACACAGTTACCCGTATGCAGAGGGGAGTGTCTGGTGGCTGGATTGTGGCAATGGCCGCAACTCCGGGCAGATCCTGCTGGGCAACGTGACCCGCCCCGAGGAGCTGCGCGGTGCCTTCGTACCGCAGTCCGGCCTTTGCCGGGCCCTGCCCGCGCCCAGCCTCCAGCGACCGGACCTGCTGGAGGCTCCGCCCGCTCCAGAGCCTCGACTCGACTGTGCCGAGGCCGTCGCCGAGGGAGACCAGGGGGCTAGCATCAACCAGGTCGTCGCGGCCATCGCCGCCAGCTTCGTCGAGAAGCTGCTCACCGGCACCTGCACGTGGATGGCCAGTTACTTCGACCTTGACGACGGGACCCTGCGCTGCATGGAGGTGGATCCCAAGACGGTCGCTTCCATCGCGGGTCTCCACACCAACGCCATCGCTCCTCCCACGAAGGGCGGTTGACCTTCTCCCCGCCCCGCCAGATCCAGGCAGCCGAAGCTGCCGAAGCACAGAGGTGTTCCATGCAGCGTATTGCTCTGCCAACCCCGCCGCGTCGTGACCAACGGGAAGCCGCCGAGACCGACGCCCTCCCGATTCTACAGGCCGGAGGGTTCAGCGCCAGTGTCGACGCCTTCGCCTGGGAGCCCGATCCCGACCCGGCAGCCCGCCGAATGCGCCTCTGGTTCCTCTCGCTTCTAGGTCCCCAGGAGTCGGTGAAGGCCCTCTGGGCTCGGCTCGTCAAGGGCGAGATGGCCACCATGAGCTTGGAGGCCCTCGGCAGCGCCCACTTCTGCTCCCTGGCACCCGAAGGTCCCCGAGCCTGGCGCTTCTACACCGCCAACCTGCGAGCCGCAGCGGCCTACCACGCCCTTCTGGTCCCCGAGGCGGCTCTGTATGGCGGCGACCGTCGCGATTTCCTGCTCCTGGTGCGCCAACCCGAAGAGGCTCCCATGCTCCACTACCGCTTTCTGAACCGGCGACTGGATCTGCCACTTCACCCGAGTTGGGCGACCTGGCTCTGGGAGCGAGCCCTTCGCGTCGGCGAGGCCATCCCCCTGGAGTCCCGGGGGCTTTGCGCCCATCGATGTGTCCCCAATCCCGAGCAGCTCGGCGTCGACCTGGGAACTGCCCTCCGGGAGGGCATCCTTGGGCTGATCGAAAGCGGCGCATAGCCGCTCTCCTCACGCCGGCTTCGACGGATGGTTCGCGGTCTTCAGCTCTCCAAGAAGTCAAATCGATGAAGGAGGTCCAGAGGCTTGGCTCGACTGAAATCGATCGAGAAAGCAGGTTACTTCCCCACCCCTCCCCGGGTGGTGGCCGCCGTCGCCCGCCATCTGGCACCGGCTCTGACAGGCGGCAAGCGTGTCGTTCGGCTGCTGGACCCCTGCGCCGGCATCGGCGAGGCAGCGGCGACCGTCGCGAAGGTGCTCAATGCCGAAAGCTATGGCATCGAACTGAACGAGGAGCGAGGGGAGGCCGCACGAGGGAGGCTCGATCACGTGCTTACCACCAGCGCCTTCACTATTCGGCTGGCCAACGGCGCCTTCTCCTGCCTGTTCCTCAACCCTCCCTATGACTACGACGACGAGAAGCGTCGCCTGGAGCACGCCTTCCTCACCAGTCTGACCCGAGCACTCTGCCCGGAGGGAGTGCTCGTCTTCCTAATCCCGCAGCGCCGCCTTGCAGTCTCGGCCCGCTACCTGGCCAGCCACTATACCGGCTTCGGCGCCTACCGGTTCCCCGACCCGGAGTACGCGGCCTTCCGGCAGATGGTGCTCTTCGCCTTCCGAAAGCCGCACGCGGCGCTCGATGTGGCAGCCCAGGCGCGGCTGGAAACGTGGAGCGAGGGGGATCTGGCACCGCTGCCGGACGAGCCCTCGGGGCCGCTCCTCGACGTCCCGTCTCTCCCTGCCGGCGAGATCCTCTTCGCCTCCCTCTTCTTCGACCCGGTGCAGGCCGCGGCAGAGGCACAGCGCCGGGGCGTGTGGACGCAGCCTCAGCTGACGGAGCAGCTCTGGCCCCCGGATGAGCGGCCGGTCCGGCCCCTGATGCCCCTGCGAAAAGGCCACCTGGCCCTGCTCATCGCCGCGGGCATGCTGAACAACGTCGTCCTCGAGCAGGAGGGGCAGCAGGTGTTGGTGAAGGGGCGAACCTACAAGGAGCTGGTGCCGGTGGACAGTGCTGACGAGGACACCGAGATCCAGCGGGAGGTGCTCAGGACCTCCGTGGTGGTGCTCGACCTGGCGACCGGCTGCTTCGAGGTAGTCGATCAGAACGGTGGTACCGGTGACATGGAGGAGAAGCAGGCCGCGTGAACCTGGCCGACTTCATCGACCGATACCGCGAGGCCGTCACTCGCGCCGTGATCCAGACCTATCCACCCATCTACGATGGTGAGGCCCGCCGCACCTGCGGCTTCAACCTTGGGCGGCTTCTCCGCCGGCCCCTCGGCGCCCAGGGGGACGCCATTCGAGCCATAGCCCTCTCCCTTCAACGGCACAGCGGCACGACCGTAGTAGGGGAGATGGGGGTGGGCAAGTCCATGCTGGCCGCCGCTGCAGCCTACCTCGCCGGTTTCCGCCGCGTGCTCATTCTCTGCCCTCCGCATCTGGTCAGGAAATGGCGCCGCGAGGTGCTGGCCACGGTCCCCGGCGCCAGGGTGACTATCATCCGGACCATCACCGATCTGGAGCGGTCCAGGTCTCTTGGAGGGACGAACCAGTTCGTCATCTGCTCCCGTGAGCAGGCGAAGCTAGGCTACCGGTGGGTGCCCGCCGCGGTTGAGCGACTCGTCCGCGACGAGACGGGAGGGGTTGCGCGCGACGACAGGGGCGAGGCTCTCCACCAGCTCTGCTGCCCCAGCTGTTTCCAGCCGATCACCGACGATGAAGGAATCCCCCTGGGTCGTTCCGACCTCCAGACTAAGAAGCGGCGCTGCCAGCATTGCGGCGATGCGCTCTGGCAGGCCGACCGGACCGGCCCTCGCCGTTTCCCCCTGGCCGACTACGCGCGCCGCCGTCTGCCCTCGTACTTCGATCTACTCGTCACGGACGAGTGGCATGAGTACAAGGCGAGGGGGTCCGCCCAGGGATTAGCGGCTGCTGGTCTCGCCGAGGCCTGCCGCAAGACCCTGGCGCTCACAGGAACCGTCTTCGGCGGCTACAGCTCGACCCTGTTCTACCTGCTGTGGCGCTTCTCCCCGGCGATCCACTCGGAGTTCGGATACCGGGACGAGGCCAAATGGGTCAGCCGCTACGGCATCATCGAGCGGATCACCAAGAAGGATCCGGACGAATACGCCGACGACGGGCGCCACTCCAAGCGCCGAAGCTACCTGACCCGCACCGTGGAGAAGCCGGGGGTCTCTCCGGCGATCCTGTTCCACCTGATCGGAAACACCGTGTTCCTCCGCCTGGCCGACGTCGCCAAAGACCTGCCTCCCTATAACGAACAGGTTGCCCTCTTCCCGCTGGACCAAAGCGAGACGCCGGACGTGCCTTCCCAGGCGAGCAGCTACCACCGGCTGGCCCAGGACCTCTGGCGAGCGGTGGCGGAGGCGCTCCAGCAGGGCTCCAAGCGGCTGCTGGCCACCTATCTTCAGGCGCTGCTCTCCTACCCCGATGGATGCACCCGGGGCGAGACGGTCCTGGACCCGGAGACAGGGAGTGTGCTTGCCCACGCACCGGCGCTGCCCGAGGACCGACTGTATCCCAAGGAGCGGGCGCTGGTGGAGCTGGTGCATCGCGAGCGAGAGCGGGGAAGGCGGGTGCTGGTTTACATCACGCATACGGAGAAGCGAGACATCAGCCCTCGACTGCGCACCCTTCTGGAGCAGGAGGGTTATCGGGTGGCCGCGCTCAAGGCAAGCACCGTGGCCGCCGACCGTCGAGAGGAATGGGTCGCGGCTCGGGTTCGGGAGGGCGTTGACGTTCTGATCTGCCATCCCCGCCTGGTGCAGACCGGCCTGGACCTGGTGGACTGGCCCTCCATTGCTTGGTATGAGACCGAGTACAGCGTCTACGTTATGCGCCAGGCCAGCCGCCGCTCCTGGCGTATCGGCCAGCGCCGGCCCGTGGAGGTCACCTTCTTCGTGTACGAAGGCACTCTTCAGGCCGAGGCTCTTGCCTTGGTTGCCGCCAAGATGCGCTCCGCTCTGATGGTCGAGGGCGAGCTGCCCGAGGACGGTCTGGCGGCCCTGGAGGGCGATGGCCAGGACCTGTTCCTATCCCTAGCCCGCCGCCTGACCAACCAGACTCCGAACGATGGACAATCCCTGGAGTCGCTCTTCGCCCAGACTCGCTCGGCTGAGGCGGAAGCTGAGGGCTTCCTGGCCGAGGATGATCTGCCGGCCGATGCGGAACAGGTGGACGTCTGGCCAGCGGTGCAATGCGATCTCCCGGCGGGGGGCGAAGTCGATCTGTGGGCGGAGGTCTTCGCCGGCCGCCATCGGTCTGAGAGCACCCCAACGGTAGAGACGTCTCCGGTTGGACCTGGCCGGATCGTGAGCTTCGAGGCGCTGGCGAGTCTGGTCCGACGGCCAAAAGCGCGACGCAGACCGGTGCCGAGCGGCCAATTGTCGCTGTTCGGGGGATAGATCGCAGACTTCCATGAGAAATCAGGAGCATGGTACGCAGGGAAGCACTGCTATCCGAAGCTCTCAGAAAGCAGGCCCCGGAAGGCTGAGAGTCGCTGCTTGAAGGTCAGGAGCCCGTAAAGCGGTTCGCCACCTGGGGGCCAATCCCTCCGAACACTGGGGAGCACCTGCTCGTTGAGGAAGTCCTCGGTGCCCAAGAAGGCCAGGCTGTAGACATAGGCCTTCTCCGAGGGAAGCCCGCCGACCTCTCGCCGGTCAAACCGGGAGACCCCTCTGGCTATGGAGACACCATGAAAACCCATCGGTTGACCTGGTTGTTGCCAAGAACGAGAGGGAAGGCGACTCATGATGCAGCCGTCCTTCCTGGATGTACCGGCTGACCCCATTCCAGAGAAACCACCCCTGCCCGACGTGACCAAGCGGCGCATTCAGACGTTTCTCCTGTCGAAAGGTGATCACGTTGGCAGGAGCAACCACGGGAGTGTAGAGCAAGTGAACAGATCTAGACTTGTCCTGCTGGTGGGAGACGACCTCTCGATCATCGACCTCGTGAGGACCATTCTCGAAGCCTCCGGATACAACACCACGGCTGCAGCCGACGAGCAGTACGCGCCCGGGAACATCGCTCCGTCCCTCATCGTGGCGGACCTCGACAGCACCGACCTGGACATGTTGGAGTGCCTGCGAAGGGTCGTTCGCGGAGACGGCGAGGAGGTTCCAACACTCATACTGACGGCCGAGTACGATCCCAGGTTCCTCCCACCCAAACTTCGTGCCCAGGAATGGCTGGGAAAGCCGTTTGGCATCGACGATCTCCTGTCTGCCGTCGAACGCTTGTCCGCCTAGGTCCAAGCCGAATTGCCCCGTCCTGCTCCACGCAAGCACTAGCAACCCCTCCAGCAAGCCCCACAGATGGACACAGGTTGACGGACCCGCCGACACTGGGGCAACATCGCAGATCTCGACCTTGAGGTCCTTCGGTGTTCGCCCGCCGGTCGCCACTATCATCGATCGAGACCGTCGGCCTTATCTACCGTGTCCGCCTCGCACAGGCCAGCATCGACATGGTGGACTGACCGGCCATCGCCTGGTGCAAGACCAAGTATAGCGTGTGTGATGCGCCAGGGCAGCCGCCGCTCCAGGCCGAGGCTCTGGCGCTGGTGGCCGCCATGATGCGCTCCGCCCTGATGGTCGAGGCGAACTCCCGGAAGATGGGTTAGCGGAGCTGGAAGGCGACGGCCAGGACGTGTTTCTCGCCCTCGCTCTCGCCGCTTGACCAACCAGGCACCAAACGACGTCCAATCCCTGGAGGCGCTCCTCGGCCCAGACCCGCTCCGCCTCGGCCGAGGCGGAGCGGGTCTGGGCCGAGGACACTTGGCAGCCCGAGACCAAACGCGCAGGACTCCCACTACGCGCAGACGAGGGCCCTCTCGTCAAGGCGGATTTGTGGACGCAGTTCCTCACCCGCAAGCCTGAAACCCAATGCTCTCCGACTCAGGACCCTGCCGCCGTCAAACAGGCCCGCATCGTGAGTCTAGATGAATTGGCGGCCCTGGCTCGTCGGCCAAGGCCACGGCGCAAACCTGTGCCATCCGAACAACTTGGCTCTTCGGGAGATAAGCAGTCGTGTCTCAGCGGCGGTCAGCTCATTTGGACGGAAAAGATCGCGACCTCCTGTATGAGCTGGCCTTTCTTGATTCCAGGCAAACTCGTTGTGCGGTATCCACGGAATGAAGATTTCCCTGCCAGGCGACTGTCGAATCTCATCAGTGGCCTGGCGGCTAGGGTTGGACACGATGCGAACAGGGAGCGCAAGGCCGAAAGAGAGAGTTGAGGCAAATCCAGTACCAATCCTCTAAAAGGACTGATGTCGAGCCATCACATCTTCGTCGAAGACTGTTTCCTTGTCGGTTACCACACCCGGGTGTGGGAAGGCTGGTGCGAGGTCGACTCCTTCGCTGCGAAAATGATCTGGAACATATAGGCCCGCCAGCAGGCGACAAGCAGGACGGATCTGCTGCTATCAGGATGGCCTACTGTCGGGATGTACTCAAGCATATGCGTCCTCGCCCCCGTACTCTCCCCATGGCAGGTCCTATCGGACCCACCTGCGGGGCGACCACATGGAGTGTAGTAGTTGTTTGACTGGGTGCCCATGCGGTGGGACAATGAGGTTGGCGGGCGGGCATCGTGAGTTGCGACCGACTGCGTCCCATAGCTACCAGCTTCGTCCAATGTCGGCGTGCCAGCCTAGCTGTCGCAACTCGATGCTATCCTCCTCTTCTCAACTATACGAGTCACTCCGACCCTCGAACCCTGTCTCGGAGACCTGGTTACGCGGAGCGCCAGCTGGCACAACTCCAGCCGGCCAGTCTGAGACTAGGGGACAGCAGGCATAGCGGGCCAGTGACCATAGACGAGCGGCGTCACGAGCTGGCACCTTCAGGCTAGTGCGACAGCTTCTGCTTTGGCAGGTGCCTCAGGCACTTGCAGGTGATGGTGACGGTCCAAACCGGGTGGCGCGGTGTTCGGGGCGGCTCAATCGCTAAGCAGATGGTGGTGCAGAGAAGAGGAGCCAGGCGACAGTGACGTGAACGTGACTACTGAGAATTGCTCTTGATCTCTTCGGCCATTTTGATGAGCCGTCGGACTTGGTCGCAGGTGAACTCGGCATCCTTGATGAAGCGCAGGAGGTTCATGACCTCGGGCTGATCGTGCAGGAAGCCAACGACATCCGGATCGGTGGAGGATGACAACCGGAACAGCACATCCGGGTCCGCAGCCAGCACCCTCGCCAGCTCCTTGATAACCTCGGAGCGTGGTGGACGCTCCCTGCCCCGCTCGATGCGGCTCAGGTAGGCGGGGGAGATACCCACCTTGCTGGCTGTCTCGCGCAGGCCGAAATCTTGGGCGACTCTCAGGTCCCGTATGGTCTCGCCGAAGCTTTTCATAGGATGCAGTATAGCCCACTGTTGAGTGTTGCGCAACACAAAAATTAGCTGGTAATCCTTGCCGGAATCTGGTATATTCTGGTTGGTTCCGTCTACGTGGCAGGTAGATCGCCTCTGGCCAGAAACAAATGCTCCTAGTAGACCACCGCCTGCAAGGAGAGGCGACATGCAGAATGGAGATGTCTTAAAGATCAAAGAGGTAGCCACTCTACTGAGGGTTGGCGAGAAAACGGTCTACTCCATGGCCCAATCAGGGGAACTGCCTGCCTTCAAAGTCAGGGGCCAATGGCGCTTCTCCAGGAAAGACATCGAAGCGTGGATCGATCGCCAGAAACGCGCGGCACGGGATTTCGGCGAGGCCGATCAGAAATGAACTCAGCCTCTGAGCGGAGTCACTCATGAGCACACCGAAGAACGGACATGCTGAGAACACCATCGCGGCGGGTTACATGCTCGACTACGTCTCTGGGCGACAGGTCAAGGAAACGCCGAAGGAGCTGGTCCGCCAGCGCGTGGTTCGCGCCCTGATTCATGAGTACGGGTTTTCGCCTGAAGACATGGAGAACGATTTCCCCATCGGTGGGCGCAAGAAGATCGACGTCGCCATCTTTCACCATGGCAAAGAGCACACTCCAGAGAACCTGGGACGCGCTGTCATCTGTCGGCCCGAGCCGAATACGGGCAAGAATGCTGTACGCATCCGGGACTTCGAGCAAGCCGCCAAGGACCTTGAAGAGTTGGAAACGGTTATGCGCGACGTCGATGCCGTTCAATACGGGCTCTGGACCAACGGCCTCGAGTTCTTCTTTCTCGAAAAGGAACGAACGCGCTTTGAGACTAGGTGCAACCCCATCGGCGACTGGCCAATGGCGGAAGAGTCCATCGGCACCAAAGAGGTCATTTCGGACGCTCACACCCGTGTGGCCGACAGCGAAATGCTGAAGGTGACCTTCCGTCGCTGCCACAATTTCATCCATGGCAACGAAGGCATGCCCAAGGATGCGGCTTTCTGGCAGTTTCTCTACATCATCTTCTGCAAAATGCACGATGAGAGTCTCCGGGCCAAACAACGCCAGGCTTGGCAGCGCCGTTTTTGGGCTGGTCCCAAGGAACAGTTCGAGGACAAGGGCCGCAAGGAGATCCGCAAGCGCATCGAGGGACTCTTCAGTGAGGTGAAGAGACAGTATGGGAGCATCTTCCGAGGAAACGAGGAAATCTCGCTCTCCGACCGAGCTCTCGCCTTCATTGTCTCTGAGCTGGCCAAGTACGACTTCACTCGAACCGACGTCGATGCCAAGGGAGTGGCTTACCAGGAATTGGTGGGTGTCAATCTGCGCGGCGACCGCGGCCAGTACTTCACCCCGAGAGGCGTGGTGAAGCTCGCCGTCGAGATGCTCGACCCAAAGGAGAGCGAGACGGTTCTCGACCCGGCATGCGGCACCGGCGGCTTCCTCGTCGCTACCTTGGGCCACATGCTCAAGAAGTTCCGGGCCGAGCAAAACACCCAGGCTGGCCAAGAGGACACAAGTGAGTTCCTTTCCGTCCATGAGCGTCTCAGGGAGTATGCTGTCGAGATGGTCTTCGGTGCGGATTTTGACCCGTTCTTGATCCGCGCCTCTCAGATGAACATGGTGATGGCCGGTGATGGCCGTGGGCACATCTATCACATCAACTCTCTGGAGTTCCCCAACGGCCATCTGGCCGACCTGGCCAAGGCAAGGGAGGAGATCAAGCTCGGGACCATCGACATAGTGATGACGAATCCCCCCTTCGGTTCGGACATTCCCATTACCGACAAGAACATCCTTCAGGACTTCGAACTGGCATACAACTGGGAGTCGGACGGCGAAGGTGGCTTCCGCAACACCGGCGTATCGAAAGGCAGTGTTGCGCCGGAGATTCTATTTGTCGAGCGCTGCCTGAAGTGGCTCAAGCCGGGCTCCGGCCGCATGGGTATTGTTCTGCCCGACGGTATTCTGGGCAACCCAGCGGCAGAATACATCCGTTGGTGGATCATGCGAGAGGCACAGGTGCTCGCCTCCGTGGACCTGCCGGTGGAGGCCTTCATCGCCGAAGCCAACGTCAACATTCTCACTAGCCTGCTATTCCTGCGCCGTAAGAGCGAAGAGGAAAAGCGGGCTGAGGCGCTGGGCGGCATGGAGGAATACCCAGTCTTCATGGCAGTAGCCGACAAGGTGGGCATCGACCGCCGGGGCAACAAGCTCTACAAGCGCACACCAGACGGCGAAGAGATCGTCGAGCCGCGCCAGCACCATGAGCGCATCCGCATTGCGGGCCGCATCGTCGAGCGGACCCTGACTCGGAGCGAGAAGATCGAGGACAACGATCTGCCTGTCATCGCCGCAAAGTACCTCGAATTCCTCAAGGAGCGCGACAGATGAGCGATCAGGACGACGACATCTTCGAAGTACCGGAGGAGCCCGCTGAGGAGAACGAGCCGGACAACTTCTTCATCGACATCCTGACCGGCAACAAGGAAAGCGCCTCACCAAAGAAGTTGGTAGGTCAGAAGGCGCTGCGGCAGCTCATCGAGAGCTACGGCTTCGACCGTGGTGACCTAGAGGTCAACTACAATCCTAAAATACCAGGCCAGGGCCGCAGGCGGATCGACATCGCTATCTTCCGCCCGAACATGGAGCACACCAATGAGAACCTGCAGCGCATTATCGTCTGCAGGAACCAGAAGAAGCGCGACAAACTCCGCTCCATCACTGAGGCCGAGCCTGATCTGCGAGAACTGACAGAGCTCATGGAGTTGATCCCCAGCGTGACCCTGGGCATGTGGACCAATGGCCAGGAGGAATTCCTCTTTCAAGTCGAACGTACTCGTTTCGAGGTCCGGCCCAAGCCGTTGGGAGTTTGGCCAGTTCCGGGTGAGCGCACTTCCGACCTGGACCGCACTGGCGGTGTCATTCAGATCAGCGCCGAAGCGGAAGGCCTGGAGGATGCCCTTCTCCGCTGCCGCCAGTACCTGAACCGCAACCTGGGGCTGGACCACAAGGACTCCTTCAAGCAGCTGGCTGTGCTAATGCTCGCCAAAATGTACGACGAGACTCGGCCGACCGATCAGCGCAAGTTCTGGATCAAGGGCGACGAACCCTTCACAGATGCCGGTCAACAGGCGATCCAGCAGCGTATCAACGACGACATCCGCAAGGCCAAGGCGTGGCAGCCAGGTCTGCTAGCCCGAGGCTGGGATCTCACCCTTGAACCCCACGAAACTGCCCGCCTGGTCACTGAGCTTGCTCGCTATTCCCTGAGCCAAACCCAACCGCGCTATCGGACCGGTGCTTTCCGCGCCATAGCCCGCAGCGTCATGGACGGACGCGAGGGCCGCTACCCCACGCCGCTCAATGTGGCAGAGATGGCGGTGCAAATGCTCGACCCGAAACCTGGCGAGCGGATAATGGACTGCGCCAGCGGCACAGGCACCTTCCTGGGCATGGCAGCGACCCACGTCTTTAGGCAGCAACTGGCCAGACTTGGCACTACGCCGGACGAAGCCAGCCCTGAACAGCTATTGCAGGCACAGAACGACACGGCCGCTTGGGCCGCCAGCAACGCCCTGGGCTGCGACATCGATCCTTTCCTGGTGGTGACCAGCCGCATGAACCTGCTCTTCACTACCGGGAACCCGGGTCGCATCTTCCGGATCGATGCTCGCACCTTCCCGGACGGTGACCTGGACGGTGTGCCAGCGGCACGGCCCGCCGTGCCGCTGGGTAGCATGGACATGGTTCTGCTCAATCCCTGGTTCTCTACCCAGGATACCGTCACTGACAGCTCCATCCTCGAGCGCTACGACCTGGGCAACAACTGGGAGCGCGACGAAGCCGGAGGCTATCGCAACACCGGCAATCTCAACACCGGTGGCGTTCCACCCGAGGTGCTGTTCTTGGAGCGGGCGGTGCAATGGGTGAAGCCAGGAACTGGGCGCGTGGCTATCCTTCTGCCCGACGGTCTGTTGGGGAACCCGGGGGATGAGTACGTGCGCTGGTGGATTCTGCGTCACTGTGAGGTGATGGCCAGCGTAGATCTGCCGCTGGAGCCATTCAAGGTCACGGTCAAGGAATACGGTGGCGTCACCCCCGCGTTGTCAAGCCTGCTGTTGCTGCGCCGCCGCAGCCAAAATGAGTTGATCAAGACGGAATACCCGGAGTACACGGTTTTCATGGCTGTCGTGGACCGGGCCGGTGTGGACGCCCGCGGCAACATGTTGTTTCAGCGCGCACCAGACGGGGAAGAGTTGATCTTCGACGAGGAGGTGATCGAGCGAGTTAGGGCAGGCGGACAAGTCGAGGTTCGCCGCACAACGCGCCGCCTCCGGCGTGTTCATGATGAGTTGCCGGTAGTAGCGGAGAAGTACAAGGATTTCCGCGCGACCGGCGAGGTGACGCTGTGAGGGTAAAGACGATCCCGAGCAAGTGGCTCGAAAGAAATGGTCGCCGCCTTGACTGCGGGCCGTATATGTCCGGTGCCATCGAGATCAGGGAGCTCCTGCGGAAGCACACAGCGGACTTGCTGCCCGCGTTGACACGAGGACATGACGGCGGGATCTACAACGGCCCTCAATTTGGGCGCACCTACGTAACGGACTCTGAACATGGAGTGCCGTTTCTGACGACGACCTTCATGATGCAGGGGGATCTGAGTCGCCTACCTCTCCTGAGCAAGAAAGACGCCTACTCTCGTAAGCTGAGATATCTTCGCATCGAGGAAGGCATGACGCTCATATCGTGCTCCGGCACGGTGGGAAGAACTGTCTACGCGCGCCCCGATATGAGTGGCGTGTGGTCAAATCAGGATATCCTAAAGATTGTTCCCGATACCAATAAGATTCCATCTGGGTATCTGAACGCCTATCTTCGTACCAGATTCGGCGTACCGTTCGTTGTTTCGGGGAAGTATGGCTCAGTCATTACGCATCTTGAGCCCAGGCATTTCTCTGACCTACTTGTTCCCAGGCTTGCGAACAGCACCGAACAGGAGGCTCACGAATTGGTCCAGGAGGCAGCGAACCTCCTTTCGACTTATCAAGCAAAGCTGAACCAAGCCACAGGCCTCTTCTTGTCCTCGGTCGGGCTGACGGACATCACTCCAAGCGAGTGGCACAGCTGGGGCTCCGATCTCGGCTTCACCGCCAAAGCTGATATTCAATCGCTTCGAGCCCTCAATTTCAATCCACGGTTCAATCGGCTTTGCAAGCTGCTCAAGCAAGGGCCGTGGAGGCCGCTTGGAAAACTGTGTGTCCCTGGTACATTGAGACGTGGCGTCCGCTTGAGCCGAGTAGACGCAGATCCGGAATTCGCGTATCGACTTATCGGTCAGAAGGAGCTGTTCTGGCTGCGCCCAGAAGGGCGCTGGATCGCGAAGAAGGTAATTCCTGACAGCGTGTTGGTTGAAGACGGGTGTGTTCTGGTTGCAGCTCAAGGCACATTAGGTGAATCCGAGCTTTTTTGTCGCGCGGAGTTCGCTACCGGCAAGGGCCTAGAGAACGCATATTCAGAGCACATCTTGCGGGTATTGGCGGACGAGAACAAGATTGATCGGGGTGCCCTATTTGCATTTATGCGTTCGGAAGCGGCTTTTCGCATGTTACGCTCCATATCAGTGGGCAGCAAACTGCAGGACCATCACCGCGCAATGCTGCCTCAACTCCCTGTCCCGTATCCGCCATCGGAAGTCCGCGATCGCTGCCACCATCTCGTTGTCGAAGCTTATCAATCCCGAGCAAGAGCACTCGAACTCGAAAATGAAGCCCGCACCCTCGTCGAGCGCGCCATCGAGAAAGGGGGCCGCTAGTGGCGAAGGCGATAGCCATCGGCCAGCCTACCAACGACTCGGAGCGAAAAGCTGTTGGCTTTCTCCGGGATCATCTCCCCGATGGCTGGCTCATCTTCCACAACTTCGAGATGCGCCAGGGCGAGGAGGTCTTCGAGATCGACATTGCCATCCTCGCGCCTCACGCGGTCTACCTGGTGGACGTGAAAGGGACGCGGGGGAACATTGACGTGTATGGCGCCAAGTGGTATCCGGAGGGTCGGCAGCCTTTTCACTCTCCGCTGGCCAAGCTGCGCAGCCACGCGAAGACCATGGCCACCATCATCCGGGAGAGCAACATCGGTTTGACTGAGCTGCGCAAGGCCCACGTGCATGCCACCGTGTTACTCACGGCCGACGATGCCGCCGTCAACGATCCGACGGGAATCGACGGTCCGGATGTGATCGACCTCAAGCACTGCCTGAAGTACTTCCGCGACACGAGCCGGATCCCCGAGAATCGGCTCGACAACATCACCCGCTTCCATTCTCAGATCGCCAAGGCCATTACAGGCAACGCCAAGCCGAAGAGAGCGGCTCCGGTGTTCCGCGATTGGCAGGTGGAGGAGAATCTCGGCGGGACCGATCGCTACACCGAATACCGCGCCAAGCATAGCCTGTTGGGCAAGAGCGGCGGTGTGGCCCGTCTGCGCGTCTATCAGGTGGATCCTTATGAGGACGAAGCAGCTCGAAAGGAAACGCTCAAGAAGATCAGCAACGCCTACCGAGCAGTGGCTCACATGCCGGCTCACGCCAACGTGCTGGCAGTGAGGGACCTCTTCGTCAACGACGACGAAGACAAGGTTGTGCTGGTCACAGAGGATCTCCCAGGCCAAGCCTTGCGCTTGCACATCAAGAAACCGACGCTGGCCTTGACCTTCGACCAGAAGCTTCAGGTGATGCGCGATGTGCTCTCGGCTCTGGATCATGCCCATCGTCACGAGGTAATCCACCGCAACCTGACCCCCGACGCCATCCTCGTGACCAAGGGCGGACAGGCACGAGTGACCAGCTTCGACTTCGCTCGGGTCGGCAAGAACCGCACTTCTACTATTGCCGATCAGATTGTCGATGACCTCGACCCGATCTATCAAGCTCCAGAGTGTTTCAAGGACCCGACCCAGACCAGCATTGCCACTGATCTCTATGCCACCGGCCTCATCTTCTATGAGTTGCTGACCGGCGAGCTGCCGTTCGAGAGCGTGGATCAGATGATGGAGGCGGACGGCAAGTTCCCGATTAGGGCCTCGGAGCATAGGCCGGACCTACCCGAGGGCATCGATGAGTTCCTGCAGGCGTTCAGCGAATTCGACCCGGAGGAGCGACATGCCAGCGCAGCCGTTGCCCGGAAGGCGCTCGATGACCTGATCCTGCCCGAGGCCAAGAACGATTCAGCTCCCGATATCAACGGCCTGGCCGTGGCAGTGCAACAGCTTCCAGACGATTTGACCAACCTGCCGCAGGACTTCATTCTGGCAGATCGCTTCCGCGTCCAGAAGAAACTCGGCAGCGGTGGTTTTGGCGTCGCCTACAAGGTGTTCGACGCCTTGGGAGATGTGGTCCGGGTGATCAAGCTGGTGACCAAAGATCGCCGCAGCGTGTATGAGCGTCTGCGTCGGGAGTACAAGACCCTGACCAATCTGCCGGACCACCCGCATGTGGTGAAGGTGATCTGGGCGGACCGAATGGCTGATGCCAAACAGACGCCCTACATAGTCTTTGAGTACGTGGAAGGCCTGGATGTCTCCGATCTGATCGAGGCTGAGGCTCTGTCGCTCGATGACGCGGTTCGCATCGTGCGCGAGTCGGCGGAAGGGCTAGGTCACCTCCATAAGCACGGCGTCTACCATCAGGACGTCAAACCCTCCAACCTGCTCTGGACCGATGAGGGTGTTCGGATCATCGACTTCAACGTCGCGGTCTCCGAGAGGGATGAGGTTCAAGGCGGTGGCGGGACTCGGCGCTACTTGCCACCGGACTATGACTATTCGAACGAGCCTGATGCCGCCGACCGCATCGACCGGGACCTCTACGCCTTGGGACTGACCTTCTATGAATGCCTGACCGGGCGATACCCCTTCGACGAGCCAATGCCGCCGATTAGGACCCAACCGAAGGACCCGAGACAGTTCAGGGGATGTGGGGATCTGAGTTCATCCTTGGTTGATGTGTTAGTGAAGATGGTCTCCCCCGAGCGAAAGGATCGTTTCACCTCCGCCGATGAGTTCCTGTCGGCTTTGACTCAGGTAAAACGCTATCGCTCGGTGCTCACCACCAGCGAGATCGATGTCGGGCCGAAGCCGGTGGCCAAACTCGGTTTTGAGCCGACTCAACCTAACACCAATCCCTTCGTGACGCATCTTCTGACGCTCTACAGCCAAAGTCAGGTCTCCAACGCCGGGACTCGCGGCTTGGATGAGGTCGGCAAAGCCACCTATGTGCCGACCTATCTGGATGAGAGGCTCAAGCCCGCCCTGTTGAAGGGTGAATTCCGTTTGGTAATCATCACCGGAAACGCAGGTGACGGAAAGACGGCTTTCATCCAGCAGTTCGAAGCCTTCGCCGAAAGCAAGGGCGCGCAAATGCAGCGAGGCGCCAATGGGGCAGTCTTCCAGCTCAAGGGTCATACCTACCAGACCAACTACGATGGCAGTCAGGACGAGGGTGAGGAGCGCAATGATGCCGTCTTGCTGAAGTTCTTTGGACCTTTCGCTGGAGCGGGCAGCGCCAACTGGCCATCGAATCAGACTCGCCTGATCGCCATAAATGAGGGGCGCCTGGTAGATTTCTTCCTCGAGCATGAGGACGAGTTTCCATTGCTCGCGCGTCAGGTTCAACAGGGCCTGACAGGTCACCTGTCAGAGGACGGAGTGGCAGTGATCAACCTCAACCTCCGCTCAGTGGTTGCAGAGCCTGGGAATGGTCAAGCCTCGATTCTGGAGCGACTGGTCGCCAAGATGTCGCAGCAGGAATACTGGGAGGCCTGTGAGAAGTGCAACCTGAAGGGCAGGTGCTACGCCTTCCACAACGCCAAGACCTTCCAGGACCAGACCGCCGGTCCCAAAGTGACCGAACGACTGAGGATGCTCTACACCATCACGCATCTTCGAGGCTGCCTGCACATCACCATGCGCGACTTGCGCTCCGCTCTAGCGTTCATGTTGGTGGGAACCCGCGACTGCGACGGCATTCATCAGCTCTATCAGAATGGCGGCGAGGACAATCAGAACCGGATTCTTGACGGGTTCTACTTCAATTCCTGGCTTGGGGGCACTGAGGGTTCAAACGACCGACTTGTCTCGCTGTTGCGGGAGATAGATGTAGCTCAGGTCAGCAATCCTGCTCTCGACCGCGAGCTTGGCTTTCTAAGTCCCAAGACCAAGGTAATGAGCCGCTTCAACTTTCAGGATCGCGCGAATTATGACGAGGTACTCGTCGGATCTCTGTTCCGTGGCCTTCCACGGGATTACTCATCGAAGAACCGTGCCCGCCTCATTGCCAAACATCGAGCCTACCTCTCCCCCCTGCGACGGCGGCACTTCTTTGAGCGCCGCGATAACGGCTGGAGAAACATGCTGCCTTACGGAAGCATCGAGCCGTTCATCAGTGCCATCAAGCAACCGGGATTCAAGGGTGCGGATCACGTGGCTGCCATCCTCACAGCTATCAACCGGGGGGAAGGCCTGAGTGACCCTTCACGACTGGGCTATCATCTGGCACTACGGGTTCGCAGGGTTGAGCGAGGCACTATTCGGAGCTACCGCCTTTTCGATGGAGACAAGTTCACCCTGCGAACGGAGCAGGAGTCGGCGTCACATCCATTCCTGGAATGTCTGTCGCAGGCTCTGGTCATGCTCTACGACTCGGGCGATGGCCACAAGGCGAACCTGCGCATCACGCTTGACATCTACGAGATGCTGATGAGGCTCAATAGTGGATACCGACCCAGCATCGAGGAGGAAGAAGGCTTCTATCTGAGCCTGGCTGTCTTCAAGAACATGCTCTCCTCCGCACCATATCAGGAGGTCCTCTTGACTGAGGGGGGCTTGGAGTTCTTTCAGATCCGCAGAGACACAGGTGGCATCCTGCATATGGACAAAGTAAGCAGGAGAGCTGAACTATGAGTATCAAGGGCAGAGACAAGGAGTTCCGCACTCCTAAGACCACCTACGTGGACTTCAAGCACATCGAAATGGATCGTGTGCTGACCATGCTCTTCCCACGGCTGAAGTACGATGGCTACGCGAGTCGGCGCCCGCCCCGTGGTGGCGATCTGAGGGTTGATGACTTCCTCACCGACTTTCTCGAACATCCGGAATGGTTCGTGGGGTTCGACCGCTACGACCAGATTGCCTATCGCTGGATCGAAACCGATCTCATGGATGTGGTGAACCGTGGCAAGGCCGACCAGGCCATTGCTGCGCCCCGTCCACTGCACGGCAACACCTACAAATTCCGCAACGCCAAACACTCCCGTGACTACGGTGCGGCGGAACAGCTCTACTGGATGCTGTTCTACGCCCGCAAGGGGAAGGGCCAGGCGGCTCGGGATGCGTTGAAGCGGTTCTTCTTCCCAGGGATCGATCTGGTGACGGATCGCTACGATCCGAGCGTGTCGGTGGACGTGGAAACCCAGGCGATTCTACGCTTGGATCACCAGGTGACCCAGGACATGAAGGACTCGAAGGAGCCCGCCCGATTCCAGCCGCTCTGCATTGGCCAGGCGGATATCCTGGCAGATGATATTCTGCGGCTGCTAGCCTATGCTCACCATATCCCCAGATCTGTGCTAGTCGAGTACCTGAAGACTCTGATGGCCTTCCATCTGGCCCTGTATCACCTCAAGCTGCTGTATTTCCTCCCCAATCTGGTCAAGCAACGCGCCAGCAACGACCGGTGCTGCGCCAGGGAATGCCCGGTCAACCCCGGGCTGGACAACACCCTAGAGGGGTGTCCGCATCGGGTTTCCCTGATCGTGGGCATGGGTGACGCCAAGAACACGCACATGGCCGAACTGGCTCGGAAATCCGCTGACCGCTTCTACCGTCAGATTCCGGCTTTTGTGCAGGCCAACTATATCGTGAAGAAGCTCGACGAGATGGCTGACTACATGAGCAAGAAGACCGGGAAGCTGGCCACGCCCGCCGGTGGGGTGTTCTCGGTGGGTGATTTGGTTTCACTCTTGCGGCCGGAGTACGACACAGATCGTCAGGCCTACTTCAAGTTCCGCTTGGCAAGCTTGATCGAGGAATCCACTGTCGGTCACGAGGATGTTGATCCTGAGATCCGCGAGGTGACCTCTATGGGGCTCGGGGATTTCGAGTCCTTCATCGAGATTCTTATGGAGTATCGAGGCAAGTACCACCGGCAATACATCACCCAGTGCCTAGACGCGCTTCTCCTCAAGAACAGCGAAAACGGGCTGCTCGCACAGTCCAGGGCAAAGGGCAGCCCACGCCACTTCGTCTTGGGCAGCAAGCTTCTTGAAGTACTCCTACAACTCGCAGTTCTCAGCCAAGAAGGTGGGCGCTTCATCACCCGGGACATGCGAATAGAGGAACTGCTGACTTTTCTGCGCAACCGCTATGGTCTCCACATCGACCGGCTGTTGGAAGATGCCCAGGCCAACGGCAGCATCCTGGACCGCAGGGCGCTCCGCCTCAACTTGGAGGCCTTCAAGCGCCGTCTAAGGGAGATCGGCTTCTACGAGGACCTGTCGGACGCCTATGTTACTCAGAAGGTATCGCCGCGCTACGCGATAGTGAGAACCAATGGGACAGACGAGGTCGGGAGGCACGCATGAGTAACGCGTTCACTGTTCTATCCCAGAATAAATTGAACGCGGCGGTTGCTGGTTTGCTCTGCCCACGTATAGAGGCAATCCTCAATAGTCGGGGACCGGGCCACTGCATGCGCGTTACCGATCTAGGTGATGATGTCATGGAGTCGATCTGCAAGGAACTTCGCCGCGTTCGACCCGATGGAAACATCTTCATCTTGGACGGCCATGATCAGGAAGGGCTCACCTACAGGGTGACCTCAACGAAACTGGTCGAGATGCGTAATCCGGAAGCCAATGGCGAACTGCGCCAGCCCTTGGTGGTCTTCCTTCCATCATCGCTACGTACCAGTGCTGAGGACTCCTTTGGTGTTGCCACCTTTGAGGAACTCACGTTCACCGCAGTCTATCAGGAACTGGTTAGCTCACTCCTTGACCAGGTACCGGCTACGCTGACCAACCATGTCCGCGATCTATTCGGGATTCTGTCTGAAGAGGAATGGCTACTCGCTGATGATGTAGCGCGCGTTCGGTACCTCCTTACTGCTTTCGAAAACGGCATAGATGGGGAGACTCTGGGAGCCAGCCTGTACGAGTTGACGCTGATTCCGGATTTCAAACTCTTCGCAGACCCTGCGCTGGTAGGCGGCAAGATCCGCCGCAATCTAGGCTGTGTCCGAAGTCTCATGACCTCGCACAAATCCGTTCGTGGCAGAATCGCGGAACTGGGACTCAGCGACAAGCCCCTCGAGGCCCGTTTGTCTGCCTTCTTTGAGAAGTATGACGTTCAAGAGCCGGAGACGTGGGCGCCACCTATCGCCACCGACAAGAGCTGGTGGGGCATCTCTTTCGACAAATGGAGATTCCAGGAAGAGCTCTTCCTGGACAAAGTTCAACTGACCGTCCTGGAAACTGACCTTCCCACCATTCAAGAACATGCGACCGACGAGCGGTTTGCTGGACTGATTGGCCAGCAGGTTCTAGTGCCTAACGACCGTCGGAAGATGAACGTGATCTTCGAGGCCAACCCACATCCGAGCAAGGTCAACGGCTTGGATTACTTCACGGTTCAGATCGTGTCGCAGAATGACGGCCCGGTGGGCAAGTCCAAAAAAGTGAAAGCCTGGACTCCGAACCGCTCTCAATGCACAACCAACCTGGCCAATCTCAACAAGATCGAATTTGAAGAAGGTTGGCATTTCGTTCGCGTTCTTCCATGGACCGCTGACGGTGATCCGATTCCTCTAGAATCAGGGTCAAGCTCAGAGACGGCGAAGCGTTCTTATGAGAGCGAGCCTTTCTATGTTCTCCCTGCAGGAAACCTCGAAGAGGAGCCTCCACAGCGGGCCATCCCGATTGAACAGAGTCTTGAACATGCGCGGTTCCGGCTTCAGCTTACAGCCCTCGGAGACGAGCGAGACCCGCACGAGATCGTGCTGACCGGTGTCGCCTGGGTTGAGAGCGGGCGTTCGCGAAGGAGCTCACGCGAGGAGATCCTGCTGGCGAAGTTTGGTCGTGAGGGCGCCATTCAGATTCCCCTGTCGAGAATGCTCAAGACCATCGAGCAGCGAATTCTGGCAGAACCCAAGCATCCGTCGGGCTGGCGAATGCAAATCAATATGGATACTGCCGAGTACCCCTCGGAAGTGGGGCTAGTGCTTCCGTCTACGGCAGCCATGCAGTCCTTCTTGGCCGCGCGCGAGGAGTTCTTTTCTGTGGTAAGGCAAGACGGCGCCGAGCTGATCATGCAAGCCCTCTCCTTCCAGGAGGCAGAGAACGAGATACTCGTCTACGCCGAGTCGTACCTCGATCTGGTTCGGGGCCTGATGCGTCAGGCCGAGACGACATCCGGAGCTGAAAGGCAGCAACATCTTCAATCGCTACGCAACGTGCTGGCAGTTGACTCAATTCACGTGATCTTGACCGATTTCAGAGGACGGCACCGCGAGGCAGTCCTGGTGGCTCCCACGCACCCGCTGAGAGCATTGTGGCTATCCAACTGGGTAGAGCTTGGCAAGAGCTGGATTGGCAAGATCAAGTCCGGCAGCAAGGAGCATGTTTCCTCGGTTCGCTCGGCCCTGCTAGATGGCCTCTCGCCATCTGCATTCCCCGTGGGGATCCCGGTCGAAGACGGCCGCATCTTCACTCCCGTTGATAACCTGAGTTCCTTCTGGGGCCTCTATGCCCCGACAACGGAAGAGAACTCCAGGGGGTTGATGGCTGACGTATGCTCGGCCCTGGGTCTTTCCGAACCCGCCTCGGCTGGCTCAGATATCTCGGGAGAGGTCATTGCAGACAAGATAGAGCGTTACTTGTCGCAGCATCCTTACGTGCGCCAACTGTCATTGAATGTCTTCAACCCTGGCTCGGCTTCAGTCATCGCTGAGGCTCTGGTGGCGCTTCAGCAGAAACGTGAACATTCGGATCTACGTTATGACATCCGCCTGTTCACCTCAGACCCAGATTCGCCCCAATTGGGGGAAGCCCTCGAGACAATGATGCGCCCCGAGGCCACGATCAAAGAGGCAGCAGATGCATTCGCAACATCAACAGGGAGCCATCTGTTTTCAAAGCTCAACCTGGCCAAGCATGCCCTGGCTGAATTCCACACTAATGCCAAGGACTATCCTGCCCACATCAGTATCCTGCTCGATGTATTTCCTGCTGAGGAGCTCTCTATCGCCGAGAAGCCCACAGGTCTTGCCCCTCTCTATGGCCTGATCCAGGATTTTGAGACCGAGTTTGTCGATGATGAATCGGGGACGTATTGGAGCAAGCACCCGGTTATCGGCGGCTCTCCAAATGCCGACACTCAGCCAGCAACTTTCGATCTGCTCTCTTCTCTCAGCCGAAATCTCTGTTTTGCCATCTCGGCCGTAGCAGCTTCCGGGGTCACCTTCAAGGCTGTGCCAGTGGTTACTCTTGGGTTGGATGTTGCTCGACGCGAGCTGATCTATGAGGTACATGAGGTCAGCGACTGGGTATTCATTATCGACCGCAACATGGGCATCGAGTTCTTCGATCACGGCGGCCGCAAGAACCGGCCGGACTACTTGATCGACTACGTACCCGGAGCAAGTTCTCAGGCAAGTCACAACCTCATCATATCCTCCAGATCCAGTGATGAACTTGATGCCATGTTGAAGCCTGTTCTGCTTAGTCATGGCCTGTCCGCTGATGGCGAACAATCGATGCAGATCCTTGCGCATCTACGTTCGCTGTCTGGTCAACTCGCATTGAAACTCATCTCAGCTCCGGCGCAGCAGGCTGAGGCCCTCGGACTAGCGCTGGCCAGGATGTATCTTGAGTACCAGGGGGCCTTGAGCAATCAGATCATCGTGCCTCTAGATGCTCACACGTACCTCTACAGGTCAACCGGGGAAGCAGACGACGTCAACAATGCCATCAGCTTGGAACGAACAGACCTGGCCCTGTTCGATCTGGATCTGGCGGAGCGGACAGTAACCTGCAATCTGGTCGAAGTGAAGTGCTACTCCCAGGTGGGGGATTTCTCGGCCTTCAATCAGCTCAAGGAGCGGATCTCTGCGCAGATCAACCAGAGCGAACGGATTCTCCAGAGACACTTCGACCCAGCGCTGAAGAAGCCGGATCGGCCTGATCGTCTGCTCAAGAGCCGTGAGCTGGCACAAATGCTTCGCTTCTACCTGGAACGATCGCTTCGCTACCAGATCTTCGACGAGACCGCAGCACAAGAAGCGCGAGCGCTCCTGCAGTCCATCGAACAGGGGTATTCGCTGCGATTCAGGCGCTGCGCCCTAATCTTTGACTTTGAGAAGACCGGAACCGAGGCACCAGAAACAGAGGTGGGGATTGAATTCCATCGGGTCGGAAAGGACCTGATTCGTGCGCTTCTCGAGAACTGCCGCAGGCCCGTTACCGAAGGGACGGAGGCAGAGCTAGAGAGCCATTCCCTGAGCGAGCAGTTCATCCCAAGCGTGCCTAAGCTCGACTGGGCGGCCTTTATCGCGCCGAAGAGGGAAAGATCCACCTCCTGGACGCTGGATGAGGCTCCGGAAGACGGCCTCCATGATTCCTCTGCCGATCAACGCCCGGAGGCTGCTGAAGACGTGACTCCAGAGCCTGTTGAGGCTGAGGACACTAACCGGGGTGAGCAAACAACCTCCGAGGCGATCGCTGTTCCTGAGGAGAACGCGGTCAGTCCCTCGGCGGCGGAGAAGGGTGACCAGCCGGCAGGCATCCAGTCTCCCGACGGGACCTCCGACCGGTCGCTTGGTGAACCCGAGCTATCCGAATCAGTTGTGGCCGCAATCCCGCGGGGAGCCGTAGGCCATGATCTCATGCTTGGGGTCAACGGCGATTCGCTGCAGTATGGCCTGCTAGGAGAAGTCTCTGGAAGGAAGGTCGCCCTGGACCTAAATCATACCCACACCATTAGCCTTTTTGGTGTCCAGGGTGGGGGCAAGAGCTACACGCTGGGAACCGTAATCGAGATGGCTTCCATGCCAATCGACCACGTAAACGTTCTGCCAAGCCCTCTAGCCACAGTCATCTTCCACTACAGTCCAACGCAGGATTATGCTCCCGAGTTCACCTCGATGATTCGTCCCAATACAAGCGAGGAGGAAGTCCGTATTCTCCGAGAACGGTACGGAGCCACTCCCAGGGCCCTGAAGGATGTTCTGATCCTTGCGCCATCTGACAAGGTCTCTGAGAGGAGGGCGGAATACCCGGAAATCGATGTGCGCCCGATTGCCTTTTCGGCGTCAGAACTCAAGGCCGCACACTGGAGGTTCCTGATGGGGGCCATTGGGAGCCAGAGCATGTACATGAAACAGATCAACCTGATCATGCGCGGCCTGCGCAACAACCTAACGCTGGACGGCATTCGCATCGGGATTGACAACTCTGGCCTCTCCGATCACCTCAAAGAGCTGGCCCAGACACGCCTGCAATTCGCTAGCGAGTACATTGATGATAGCCAGCGACTCCGGGACCTGATCCACCCAGGCCGTTTGATCATCGTCGATCTTCGGGATGAGTACATCGAAAAGGACGAGGCTCTGGGCCTGTTCGTGGTCATGCTTCAGATATTCTCCGAGGCCACCTATCAAGGGATCACCTTCAACAAGCTTGTAGTATTCGACGAAGCTCACAAGTACATCGAGAACGACGATCTAGTATCTGGCTTGGTCGAGGTGGTTCGCGAGATGCGACACAAGGGAACCAGCATCATGGTGGCGTCACAGGACCCACCGTCGGTCCCGGTCTCGCTGATCGAGCTCTCATCACAAATCATCATGCACAAATTCAACTCCCCGGCCTGGCTCAAACACATTCAGAAGGCCAATGCGGCCCTCGGCGAGCTGACCTCCGACAAGATGAGCCGTCTTGGCACCGGAGAAGCCTATGTTTGGTCGAGCAAGGCTTCCGATGACTCCTTCAGCCGTGGTGCCGTGAAGATCAAGTGCCGTCCGCGCATCACCCAACACGGCGGCGGAACGAAAACGGCAGTTGGCATCATAGAAACTAAGTAGGGGCATGGAGGGGGAGGATCTGCCTGGCTCGTTCGACAGGGGTCGAAGAGGAACGGTGTGATCAACCGGCGGACTGACGAGTGCGACAAGAAGCTCGGTGGTCACCCTGCGTGGTCGCTCAACATGCACCAGGACCTATCGCCCTCACCGACAGGATTCACGATGTTAGGCCAGGACATCCAACGCACTCATAGCCCGCAAAACCAGCAGGTCATGTCACAAGTTCTGTATCGCCTGACAGCGTTGTGATTCTAGGTATGCGGGTATTCCGCAGACAATGAGAAGCCTGTGGAGACAGGCCGGTCGCGCCGTTCAGTCTGACGCCTCCATCAGCAACGTGAGACGTTGATGACGATCAATGCTTTATCCAGCCAACTGTGGCTGCATCGAGCGGAGGTACGGCCATGGACTCCAATCCACCAACCTGGCAGATGGTGAAGACCGCTGTCGAAGCCCTCGGTGGAAGGGCGAGAAACACCCAGATCCTTCAGTGGGCCCAAGCCCATTGGCCGGGCGTGAATCCCGGCGCCGTCACTGCCCACATTGCCGTCTACGCCGTGAATTCCCCTTCGCGGGTCCAATACGCGCAGGACGGTCGCCCTCGCATCGCCAACGGTCGGTACGACTTCCTATACAATCGACCGCAGCACGGTGGAACTCTCGAAACTCGAACGTGGCCCAGATGCGGCAATAGGCCAGCTCGCCCGTTACATGGGGTGGGTCAAACGATCACTGGCAGGAGATCGGCAAGTAACCGGCGTGGTCGTGGCCAAGACCGTGGATGACAAGCTCCGATATGCGGCTTCAGTCGTCTCTAACACTGTCATGTTCGAGTACAGCATGAGCTTTGCTCTCCACCCATCCACTACGGTAGGCAGATGAAGCGGCCCACCACAAAGGTGCCGCCAAGCGCCCACGAGTCCCCGGTTCCGTCTTTCGATCCTTGAAGTTACGAGGAGGCATCCGGTGCCGAGGCCAACTGACAATTTGATCGCTGGCGACGCGAAGCTCCTGTATCGAGTGCCGATGCGCGCACTCGTGGACTATCTACTCGGAATCAACCAGGTCGAGCTCCGGCAGGCCCTGAGCGCAGTCGGGGATGCCCCGGAAGGAGACGTCACTCTCGACTCCTTGCTAGGCAGGACGCATTCCGACCTCATCAGAGTGTTTACCACCTGTCCCAGCATACCGCCAGGTGAGATTAGACGCCTCCACGAGGAACATCGCTACAAAGGCATGAAGTCGCTCTACCTGTACGAGTGCAGCGGCAGCAGCGAGACCCAAATTCCCGAACCTGCTTCCCTCAACAAGGCGCTCCGCACAGCGGTATCTGCACAACAAAGTACAACCAGCGATCTCGCGCGTCTGCACCTCACGTTCAGGCAGGTTGATGAGCTCGATGACGTGGAGCCTCCTCTCATCGAGATGCAGTACACCTACATCGGATTGGTTCAGGTCGTGAATCCTAACAACGAGTATCCGGAGGTACACAAGGACCTGCGGTCCGGCTTCGTGTGGCTCAGACTAGATGATCCTGCCTGGGTAGTCGTTTGCGCCCGGGAAGATGTGGTGGCCAGCCTGTTGGCGGAAGCCGTTGAGAAGTCCGTCGGCATCGTGTCGAAGCGCATTCACATACCCAAGACCGTCGTGCTGAGACTAGAGCCGGCTGATGCTATTCGCAGGGCCTACTTCTGGGCCACCTCGACTGGCACCAGGCGCCAACTAGCCAACCCCAAGATGGCCGGCGACGAGGAGGCCATGAGGGAGGTGCGTTCACGAGAACAGATCGACGACCTGCCCGCTGCGGGCTTCAACCAGACGATCAAAGACCCGAAGACCGGCAATGAGACTCAGTTTGCCCTCGGGTACTCGAACGATCGTGGCAAGCTCATGTTCTCTAGGGACCTCACGACAACCGAGATCCGGTCCTGGGCGCCGGGCAAGATCACGGCCATCTTCAACGCCATACGCGAGATGCGCGCGACGCAGCCAGTAGAACTGCTCGACTCGTTGCCGCCTGAGGCGCTCCGAGGAGTCCCCACTGCGGCGCGATTGATGGTTCGCGACATCGCTCGGGCCGTGCTTACGTGCAGGTCTCGGAGGCTCTCGGAGGTACCATTCGACCTCGACCCCGCTCAGTGCCTCAGCCAATTCGAGCGAGGGTTCAATGCGTTCGTGTCCGTCGATTGCGAGCAATGTCAGGAGCGAACTGAGATATTGTGTCCTTCCTGTCATGCCACTGCTGCCAATCTTCGGTCGGGCAGTATCTACTGCCGCGAGTGTGGCGAAGCGCTGCCCCTCTCTGAAATAAGGTGCGCGGCCGGCCACGCAAACCTTGCCACTCGCATCTCCGAACTCCTGTACCTCATCCCGACTGGTGTCCTTCTGGGCACAGTAGCGGACCTGCTTCTCGACGCCGCACAACAGGTGTTCAACACCCAGGAGGAATCCTTTTCCATCCGGCCCGGCCGTCTCCTGTATCACTACTCTGCCGACAAGACCACGGTCTCCCTCTACGACATGGTTGAGTTCAAGAACCTTCAATCCATCAAGATTCCCCGAGCTGAGAAGAAACAGATTCTCGACGTGCTTGGTCAGTTCAAAGAGAAATGCAGCAGAATGAAGAAGGGGAACTGTTCCACCTGCGTCTCCAAGCGTCACGGCAATATGTGCTATCTCCGACTCTTCGGCTTGCTCGATTCGACGTACGTTCCCCGGCCACACGAGGGCCACGAGTATGCCGACTACAGCAGGAACGTCCTCCTCGATAATCACCAGATGGTCCTAGCGCTCGCCATGAAGAAAGGGAATCCCGACGATGACACGATTACTCCAGGAGGGGCGTTGGGAAGGGAAATCAACTCCCAGGTCGGCGACTACCTAAGCCAGGGCTCAACGGGTGTGGTAGGGGTTAGCTGCCCTCAAAGGCTTGCAGACAGACTCCAGTGGTCCCTGAGATGGTATGCCGAGCTCGCTCACAAAAAAATCGTATTCCTCGGATCGGAGGAGCTTTGCCGCATCATCTACCACGTCATGAAGACCAGGAAGCTCACCCTCAGCGACCTATGAACTTCCTTCGCCCGCCCTTCCGTTGGAAAGACACGAGACAGCCCGTCAGTCGGCAAGCTGATGGTTGGCTTGCAGCGCTGTGCGCTGCTCACAGTGCCACAGTGGTCCTGCAAGCCACGGTAGATCCCAAACTCGTGGTCACTGACATGTATGGCTAGAGACTCACTCGATATGCTCAGAAGGAGCTTCATCCAGGTAGCCTGATCATCGAAAGCGAGCAAGATCTCTCATACCGCTATCGCGAACTCGATGATATCTCTAAGTGAACGACAGTGCTGCTACCAAGCTCCACTTCTGCGGCCCCGAAGGATTGACGGTCGTTATGGCCAAGAGCCGATCTTGGCCAGCCGCCAACGCCATTCCGACCGACTCGTCCTCATCGAGCCCATGGTCGTCACGGCAACGGATATAAATCTCGCCTTCAGCGCACCGGAAAAGGCATTGGAGAAGCGCCGGCCGCGCCCCTCCCTCATCTCACTTTCGACTTCGGTCGGGATAACGAACTCCACGCCAGGTATCCGACCTAATAGATCAAGGTCCTTGGCGAGGATATTGGTAATCTGACACAATGACCCGCAGCATCAGCCTGCGGCTTCGAGCAAAGAGTTGCCGCGATCCTGACAGCGCGGCGACACCGGTGTACTGATACCAAGACCTTGCAGAAGATCAGCGACCTGATCGAAGTCAAGGCCGAGGATTTCGGCCAGTCGGCCGCGAGAGATCTTGCCAAGCCGATAGGCCCCTACAGCCAGCACCCGTACCCTTCTCTCGAAGGCCCTTGGGCGCCGGATCTCCTGCTCCTCTTCAATTTCGGCTACCAGCCCAGGTCCAGCCGATTTTTGATGGAGCTGCCTGCCAATTAAGATGCGTTGGCGTGTGTCCTGGAAGTCCACGATGACTTGCCGGTGGAAGTCCGGCCGAAGGAGGAGCCAAGGCCCTTCGTAGCAGCCCGCCGACGTGTGGGGAGACCTGGGCGTCGAAGCGCGGGGTCGAGCTCTCGTAAGGAGAGTGCAAACCGCCGGTCCGCAGCATGAAGCGAAGCCTGCCGCGTCGAGAATCTTACCCCCGAAAGGGGCCAACAGGGAGCCGAGCCCGGGCCGACGAGGCGAAGGCCATGGAAGGTGTGAAGAGCTTGGAGATGCAGCACCGAGGAACCCTGCGGCGTAGAGGGCGTGGAACGGCGGGACAGCCATCGTGGGAACAGGAGAGGCCCGTCTCCGCCCCAGCGGTGAGACTTGCAGGTTGCCAACCTGGGAGGGGACTGGGAGCGACGAACCCTATAAGCGGGAGACCGTGAAGTGGGGGAGAGCGGAGCGGGAGTCGGAGCGGCCCATAGTACTGTTGATGCCGAGGCAACATAACCTGGGTGAAGGGAAGGGGCCGCACTTGGTCCGTGTGTCCAAAGGGGGTAAGGGCTGGTGAATGCCGTAGTGGCTAACGACACCATAGACGCTGCACGACAACTCCAGAGGGCACTGTACCTGGCCGCGAAGGCGAGTGGCACGCGGCGGTTCCATGCGCTGTACGACAAGGTGTACCGAGAGGACATCTTGGAGAGGGCGTGGGGGGAAGTGAAGGCCAATGCTGGGGCAGCGGGCATTGATGGCGTGACCATCGAGGCCGTTGAGCAGGAAGGGGTTGAGGGGTTCCTGGCCAAGCTGGCGGAAGAGCTGCGGGAAGGACGATACCGGCCACAGCCAGTGCGCCGAGTGTACATCCCGAAGGCAGACGGACGGCAGCGACCGCTTGGGATCCCGACGGTGAGGGATCGGGTAGTACAGGCTGCCGCGAAGGTAGTGCTGGAACCGATCTTGGAGGCCGATTTCCGGGACAGTTCTTATGGGTTCAGGCCGAAGCGGAGTGCCCATCAAGGGATGGAGCAGCTACGTGTGGGAGTGAACCGAGGTGGGAGCTGGGTGGTGGACGCGGACATCGAGGCGTTCTTCGACCGGATCGACCACGGAGTGCTGATGGGTCTTGTGGAGAAGCGAATCAGTGATCGGCGAATGCTGAAGCTGCTTAGGCAGATACTGGAAGCAGGCGTCCTGGAAGATGGGGAGATACGCCCCACCGACCAGGGCGTGCCTCAGGGAGGTGTCATTTCCCCGCTGTTAGCGAACGTGGCACTGAACGAACTGGACAAGTTCTGGGAGGACCACTGTAGCTACCTGGGGCAGTTGATCCGATTTGCCGATGACTTCGTGATCCTGTGCAGGAGGGAGACGGATGCCCGAGAGGCTCTGAAGAGGGTGGGCGAAGTGCTGACCCAACTGGGGCTGACTCTGCACCCAGTCAAGACCCGGGTGGTGAACCTTGGGGACGGGCGGGAAGGCATCGACTTTCTGGGGTTTCACTGTCGCAAGGTCGAGTCGTGGCGGTACCGAGGGAAGAAGTACTTGCAGAAGTGGCCGAGCCAGAGGGCGATGAAGGCGGTACGGGAGCGCGTCAAAGCGATCACGTCGCCGCGGCATCGATTGCCGGAAGCGGCGGCAGCCATAGTGGACGAAGTGAACCCCGTGCTGCGAGGCTGGGGAGCCTACTTTCGGGTGGGTAACTCAGGGGACAAGTTCGAGCAGGTGGACAGCTACGTGCGCGAGAGGCTGGGGTTGTTTCTGAGCAAGAAGGCTGGGAAGTCTGGCCGACGCTGGGCGGTCTACGGCGTGGAGTTCTTCCGGCAGCTCGGGGTGTATCGACTGGTGGGAACCGTGGTGTGGTACAAGGCAGCGCCGATAGCGGAGCGGTGAAGGATCTCGGAAAGCCGGATGAGGGAGAACCTCATGTCCGGATTGATGAGGGGAGGCTGGAAACGGGGCTTGGTCTCGGGACCGCAGTGCCTGCAAGCAGATGCGTGGACAGCGCCGGACACAAGAGCCACCGCGCCAGTCTCCCACTCTACCCTGGGTTACGCCATGAGAAGTGCTGCACTCGCCCCTCATCGTTGGTCCCCCGGACGAAACCCAGCACCCTAAGGTTCTGCTATAGCCGGCGCTATGCCTCGACGGTCGCCAGCACCCGGAGGTCGAGAACCACATCGCCGTCCGTGGTGCCGGCGTGCGGCGGCGGTGCCTGCTGTCCTTCTCTCGTCTGCCGAGGTAGATGGTAGCGGGACAGCGGGCCGTTGCGCGGGTACCCACTTGCTCTGGCCTGCACCGGGAAGCGGACCTGGCATC
Organism: Chloroflexi bacterium UBA6077; assembly: GCA_002436065.1. Classification (GTDB taxonomy): domain Bacteria; phylum Chloroflexota; class UBA6077; order UBA6077; family UBA6077; genus UBA6077. Next base: position 70,735 of record DIXP01000038.1, on the reverse strand, counting down.
CCTCTTCCTCAGGGACGGTGGCGAAGTCGATCTGCCAGTCGTTGACGCGAATTGCCCCGCCTACAGACCGGACCTGCAACTGCAGCGGTCGGACGAGAGCGCGGGAGACCTCAATGCCGAGGTCGGTGGCTGCGTCTCCTCCTGCAGTCTGGCCCATCGTCGCTGCACAGCGAAAATGCCACATTCGCCGAATGGTTTCAAGCCCTGGCGCGACGAAGCGATCACAGAATGGCTAGTACCGCCACCACGCTTCCGCCACGGTCTTGTACGCAGAAGCTTGGTCCATCAGAGCCGTAATGGGCTAACCCGTACCGTCAACCAACTGCTTCGACTCGCTTTCTCATGAGATCAGCGAACCTCGGAGCCTGCTGTTGAGCGAGTCTGTCGAGGATCTCCTCAACGCTCATCCGAGGAGAACAAAGAGAAGCAGATTGCTCTTGAAGGATTCGGTCCATAGCATCGGGAGAGGCCGCGTGGAGAGCGATTAGGAAGTCATCGGGGACTGAGCAATAACCCCATATGGAGCTAGAGCTTGGACGGGGAAGTCTCCCAGATTGTGCGTAACGATAAGGCTTGCCCCAGCGGCGACGGCTGCTGCCAGTACGTGGCGATCCTTCGGGTGGTTAGTCATCTCCGGCACCAGGGCCGAGTAGCCCTCTACCATCGAGCCTGGAAACGCCCTTCGGATCTGCTCGACAAGGCGGTCGGCTAGCCCGGAGTCAGGGATCCTGCCACTCTTCAGCAAGTTGCGGCGGACTTCATCGAGGATTTCTTCGGTCAGGTGGAGACGGTACAGCCTCTTGACCGCAGCCCTGAGCAGAGTGTCCCGTAATGCCGCGGAGAAAAGTACGCAGGCATCGAGCACGGCCGATGTTGGGGTCGATACTGCCACGGATTGCGATCTCTGCTTCTTCACTGAATCCAGGCTCTCCCGAGATCAGCTCTTGCTGTCTCTCTCACTCGTCGTAGAGACCAGCTTCCTGACTTAACCGACTCAGTTCATCGAGGGCTGCATGTCGCTCCGCATCGAACCTCTCACGGAAGGCCAGCAGGTCCTCCAGGCGAATGCGCCTGTGGGACCTGAGCCGGTAGTAGGGTATGAGCCCCTTGTCCAGAAGGCCTATGAGATACGGTCGGGAAACGTGGAGCAGCTCCGCAGCTTCTTGTGTTGTCAAAGACTCCTGAGGGGTGAAGACGGCCACCTCCTGGCCCCGGGCAAGGCGAGAAACCAGGCGCTGGAGATGTTGAACGGCAGAGTCAGGAAGCTCTACCTGCTGTCCCTCCACCTCCATGGTCACCTTCGGCAGGGTGCCTCTGCGACTCCTCAATAGCTGTTCGGCTCTAGATAGACTGCGGCGTTCCTCTTCCACGCTGTCATGGGCGCGTCTGCTGACGGCATGCGATGGCATAACGGGCCTCCCATAGCGTCCAGCCTTTCGTTGTGTGTCGCTGGCCACGCCATGATCATAATCGCAAATCGAAAAAATCGCAACGGCCCCGCTGAGCGTCTCCGACTCCCTTTCACCTGTATTCTGCCACGGGCGAACTCGACAAAGCCAGGAGTCTCGCTGTGTGGCTCACAGCCGTAGCCGGTCATAGTAGCCGCACATGGTTTCTGGCCACTTTCTGTGGTCCCTTCAGATTGATTGCCTTCAGGCTTCGGAATCCGTTATCGCGCCGTTGGCGTGAGGCAAGTCGAACGTCGGTGCCATCTCATCGGCGTTTTTGAAAGGGTTGGCTCCGCATCGGGTTGCGTATGCGGCGATCGGACCGAGGCATCTTCTCGTTGGTCCGAAGCTTGCAATTCCTTTCAGATAGTTGCTATAATCTGAAAGCACTTTCTGGGATCACCCCGGATCGGCAAGGAGAATAGGTGATGAAAGCAGCTGTGAGAGCCTCCACGCTTGATGAACTCCGGGAGCTCGAGCGCGAGATGGAGTCCCAAGGGCGAGCTTCGAAGGCGGAAGCCCTTCGGGAGGCGGTGGTCGCTCTGGCGCGACCAGCTCGCGGTTGGCTCACCACCGGACAGGCGGCAGAGCGGCTAGGGACAACCATCCCAACGGTGAAGGAGTGGATTCGTCGTGGCGCCTTGACCGGACGGCAGGTTGGGAGCCGGTGGTGGGTGTCGGCGGAGAGCGTGGACGACGTGCTTGGCTTCGGTCGTAGCCTGGCCGAGCTGGAGGAGGATAGCTCCACGAGTGATGCGGAAGGAATCTACGAGATAACCAAGAAGATCCGCCGTCAAATGGGAGCGGAGAAGAGGGCGGGCGGTGCCCAGCAGTAGCAGGGAAGAGGAAACCAGATTCCACCCCTCGAAGCACCACCTGATGGTCTTGGATAGGGTGACGCTAGACACGAGCATCCTGGTGGGGCCCATGAGTCTGGAGTTTGCCATCGCTGCCCGCCTGCGATACTACCGAGGCCACTGGAGCAATTGGATGGTCTCGGAGTTCAGTCGCGTCCGGACCGAAATGATCATTCAGCGCGCCAAGCGGGAGCTGGGGGTCACGGGAGAGAACGATGATGACGAGCTAATCCAAGGGGAGATAGAGCAGAGGCTGCGCAGGTCCAGGGCAAGGGTGAACGCCGCAGTCGACGACTTCACCAGGGTCTTCACCAATGTGAACTATCAGGCCGCGGAAGGGGTTGACCTTTCCTGGCTCAAGGACGAATACGACATCCCCATCATGCAGACAGCGATAGCTGTCGGAGTACCTGGCGTTCTCGTCACGGACAACAGCAGGGACTTCCCAATAGGCGAGGTCCGGAACGGGGTCCTGATCGTATCCGGCAGTATGTTCATGAGCTACCTCTATCGGACCTACCCGGAGTCCCAGGCGGTGATCACTGAGTATGCTGAGGACCGGCGCGGAGCCGCACGCGAGAGAAGGCCACAGCTACCTCCGTGATGCTAGAGTGGACTTCAGCCGAGATCGGAGGGAGTCTTCCTGGGCAGGCGCTGGAAGCTCCCCCGATACCGGCACCGCGACGGATCACTCGTTCAATTGTACAGTCGGGCCTCTAGACCGACCCACCTCGCCCCTGCCCGCAGCAGCTCTGGGCGAAGCCTACCCTCCTCCTTCCGGCACTCTCAGAACCCTATCTACGTTCCTTCTTCGCCCCTGACTACCCCTCGATCTCTCGCTATCCTGCCCCGAAGCCCCATTTTTCTCCTCCCACTGTACCTTCCCCAACCCGAATCCACGGATTAGAGGGGCTGGAGGGGGCGTGATGCATCAATAGGGAATCTCGGTGAAGAGTGGGTAATTGACACGTAACCAACGGCGAGTAGAATTGCGCCTGAGTAACAGTGATCCAGTCTCGGAGACGTTCGGCGAGACCTGTATGCTGGTAGCCAGCGTTGACGAGCAGGACATGTGGCAACTCGTGTTGCTCACAGTCGATAGAGGGCCTCTGAGGCGGCAATCGGTAGCGTTGTGCTGAGGAGTGGGTAAGCGTGAAGTCACTAGTGAGCGTGGCCCGGCAACCACAGAGCATAACCGAGCGGCAGGATAATCCCGCTGTTGCTGGCGGTGAGGAGTCCTTCACTGCCTGCTTAAACCGACATCTGCGGCGATCCAACCTGTCGCTGTCCATGGTGGCACGGCGCTCGTGGTTGGACGTGAGCTACGTGTCTCGCCTGGTAAACCTACCCTGCGACCCCTTGAACGCCCGCTCCGGCGATCATGCGGACAAGCGTCATCCCCGTCGAGACACGGTGATTCGTTTGGGGCTAGCAATGCAGCTCCCCATGGAGGACATGGACCAATTGCTATTAGCCGCAGGCTACGCACCCCTTGTCAGGTAGCTCTCAACCCGCTGATAATCTGCTCGTCGCCAGGCTGCCCCAGGGACGGCAACCTCAAGGAGATGTGGCCGCAAGGTACAGCACTACTCGTCACAAACATACCCATCAGGCTGGTTCATTGCCAGAGAGATGGGCTTTATGGCGGAGGAATGGCTTGCGCCCACATGGTGGAAGCTATTCCTCCACCATGTGACCAAGTTGACCTCCTGACCTCAGGCCGATCGCGTCCTTCTTGGCTGCCGGTCCGGTACGGGGTGCACTGCCGACGGCTTCTGAGGAGACTCAACAGATCTGGAGTCGCAAGCCGCTGGCGATCCTCTTCCAGTTCCTGTCTTCCCCGTTCGCGTCACCCGCTCCTTGTAGGAGAACTGGCGGTGCATGCGGTTCTGGTCGGCCAGGCTTCGAGCAGGGATGGCGGTTTTTGGTATAGCGAGTCTGTTCGGAGCATTCGCTGGTTCTGCGTGGCAACTGATAGCCGCGCGTCTTCAAGGGCAGGGATTCGTGCCACCGAAGAGGATGAACTCCGCAGGGAAAGCAACTGCTCCGTCGGCGCGTGCTACGCGAGCCAGGTCCTGGTGGAGCCGTTGCCACCCCCGTTCTCCAGAAGCGGCCGCTCCACCCCCTCTTCTGCAGCGTGCCTTCGGGTGCCCTAGGATTGCACACACGGCGTCAGAACAATAGACCAAGCGCTCGCCGTGCCTCATCCGCTTCTTGGGCTGAGGGCATGTCAACCTGTCTGTGGCTCCTCAATGAACCGCGCAGTGCGCGCTTCTGCTCCTCGGCCGACCGCTTTAGGATCGATCGCAAACCGCGCTCGGTCACGATGGGGTTGAGCAACGGGTCGCCGAGAGCGACGATGGTATCCAAGACCTCTGGTGTGAGATCAAGCAGGCGCAGGACCTGGGTGACACGGGCGCGGCTCACTCCAAGCTGGCGGGCCAGATCAGCCCGAGAAGCGCACCCGCCCTCGTCCAGCATGCGCCGCCACTCCTGAGCGAGGACAATCGGGTTGCGGTACTGCCTGGAGATGCAATCTGGCGGTTCGGAGTATCCAGGTGGCTCTGTGCCCTCGAAGTGGTAGGCCAACCGAGATGCTCCCCGCGCTGCGGGCACTGCACCCGCGAGGATTGTTAATTCCAAGGAAGTTCGGGATTTCCCCCTCCTCGGGGAGCTAGTACAAAGAAGCTAGAGAGCTGAACGCTTTCTAGCTTCTTTGTTGCGTCCAGTCGGCTCGCAGAGATATCCTTCTCTCACTTGTGACACTATGAGAGCGACTAGGCGTGGCCAGATCGTGATTCCCTCCATGCTGTGGTAGACCTGGCTGCAGGTCTATAACGATTCAGGAGGGAAGGGGGCTTCACCAGATAGGCGGCGCATCTAAAGGCCGGAGAACAAGAACCAGGCAAGAGGCAGATAGGCGGGAACCATCTGCGCGGGATTGGGCGGACGAACATCTCGGTATGCTTGTCTGACGAACATTGGGTCAGCGAAGACTAGCGAAGCTTCGCCTCAAACCGCCCAGAGAGGCGGTCGTAAACGGTTGAACTGATTGATAGAATGGCTGGCGCAGGAGGATTGCCATGCCTACGATCAACGAGTTGCTGCGCCAGCAGGTCACCTTGGAAGTGCAGTCCTTGGATCAGATCTACCTCAACGGCTACGTTCCCAGCTTGCAGATGTCGGGCGGTCTGGTGACCTTTCTTACCCAGCATCGCGGTCACACCATCCCTTCCCCGGCCCTCTTGCAGAAGAAGGGAGATCTCTTCGTTCGCTCCGTGCACTCCTTTGTGGAGGAACACAGCGTCCCCATCCTCCATTTCCAGCCGGGATTGCGCAAGGACGATGTCGCCGCCGAGCAGCGACAAGCCTTCACCGCGAGCGAAGGCGTGGTCTTCATCGGCATCGCCCAGGAGAAAGCCTACGCCTTCAAGGCCCACAAGCGGTCCGAAGGTCAGAAGGTGGGCTTCGACTACTCCCGCCAGTCCGTCTGTGTCAACCATTACTACTTCTATCTCCAGGACGAGGACTTCGGCCCCGCCTTCCTCAAGGTCTGCACCTACGCCCCCTTCGCCATCAAGGTGTATCTCAACGGCCACGAGTGGGCCAAGTGCCAGCTACGCAAGGAAGGCATCCCCTTCGAGGCTCTGGACAACGGCTTTCTCTCCTGCCCACAACCGGATCGCCTCCAGGGCATCTGTGACCAGTTGGGTGTCGATCAGATCCAAGCCTTCTTCGACAAGTGGATCGCCCGCCTGCCAATGCCACTAACCGAGAAAGACCGACAGGCTGGCTACTGCCATCGTTTGTCCGTCTGGCAACTGGAGATCAGCCGCACCCAGGTCTTCTCCGAGCCCGTCCGAGGTCGGGAGTTCTTCGAGGAGGTCATCCGGGAGAACCTCGATCTTGGCCGTCCCGACCGCATCCAACTGGTCTTCGAGCGGCGTGTTCGCAAGGACACACCGGGAATGATGCGGACGCGGGTCATCCAGGAGGGCGTAGCTCCCAGCCTCCACGTCGAGTACAAGAGCTGTCACATCAAGCAGTATTTCAAGGAGGGTCGTGCCCTCCGCACCGAGACCACTATCAACGATCCCACGGACCTGCGAGTGGGCAAGGACCTCTCCAACCTGCCCTACCTTCAAGAGATCGGGCGAGAGGTCAATCGACGTCTGCTGGACGTCCAACGAGTCAGCCAGGATTGCACGCTGTCGAAGGAGAGCGTGGACCGGGTGGTGCAGCCTACCATCACCTCCGATGGTCAACGGGCGCCAGGGCTGAAGTTCGGCGATCTCCGAGTGATGGCCCTCCTGGCCGCCCTGATCTTGTTCCTGCACCTGACCAACGGCCTGACCCACGCTACTCTCCGTCAGCATGTGGCTGCCTACCTTGGAGTGGACCTCTCGGCTTACACTTCCAGTCAGATGACCTACGACCTGCGCCGCCTTCGGCTCAAAGGGATTCTGTGGCGGGTGCCCAAGACCCACCGCTACCTGGTGACCCCCTACGGCTACAAGGTGGCGCTGTTCTTCACCAAGCTGAATGCCCGGGTCTTTCGCACCACCTTCGCGTCCCTCGATCCGGCCGAACCGATCCCTCGGCCTCTCGCCGAGGCGTTGAAAGAGGTCGACCGTCAGATCGACGCCATAGTTGACCATGCCAAACTTGCTCCGGCCGCCTGAAACTTGACTCATTTGTTCAGATTCAGCCGTATGACGATGTCTAGGTCGTCCTTCAGCCGAAAGTGCTGTGTCGTGAGTTGAAGCGCTTGTGCGCGTTGTCGGTAGACTGGATGGGCAGGTGGAAGAGGTCAATCTTCCTGATGCTGTTCGCAAACGTTGGCCGGTAACTTCGGACTGGCTTGCCAATTCGGATGTCTTCCGGAACACCCGAGCGACTCTGCTCGCCCAGGGGCACACAGAGTCTGAGATCCTTGCTGCGGTGATCGAGGCGATCATGGAGTATCGACTCGCGTCCGCCAAGCCGGTATCCACCGGCAAAGAGGAGATGGAGCGCCGAGAGCGATACTTCCAGTACTATGAGGAGCACGCTGGCTCGCCGTTGCCGGCGGAGGGGGCACTGACTGCAGATGCAGCTCGCGCACGAATCGAGGCTGCTCACGACAGCTGGACGCACCATCGCCCACTTGAGACGGCCCGTTTCGTAAGGGTCGACAAACCCGACGACTTCCTCAGTAAGCCGATCAGGTACCTACCGAATCAACCGGATCCCACCGAGGTCGCACGGGCAGGATTTCTGGGACTGGCGTACGGCTTTCTCCCGTCGCGGCGGCCGGCTACCAGAGTGCCGTTCATTGCCTTGGTCTACAGACATGCCTACTTCGGCCGGCGTGTCTTTTCCAAGATCGCGTCATGGGCAGACAATCCAGCATCACGCCGGGACGATCAGGGCATAGTCGTGAGCTTCGTTGATGAACCAGATGGGGGATATTCCTTCTACTTGTACCCAAGAACCCCCCCTCGGAGTCACTCAGACGAGGAGTCCATGCTCGATTCCACGCCCGTTGCGTTCACAGTGATCCAAAGAGGATTCGCGCCTGATAGCCGTGCTGCGTTCGACGAGATCCGCCCCCACCTGGCGCTCAGCGACTATGCCCTTTGTGGTGGAGACACAGAGGGGAATCTCTTCGAGGACAGCATCGTCCTCAAGTGTGCCCCTCGACTCCTGCGGCGTGACCAAGTGGGGCCGAACGAAGTGGAACAGCCTCTCCTTTACGAAGACCAGAAACAGGAAGAGGCCCGATGAATCGCGACCCCCTCGCCTTCGAGAAACGTGTCAAAGTGTTCGTCAGTTCTCGCATGACCGAACTCTCAGCAGAGCGCCACGCCGTCAAAGAGACGGTGATCGAGATGGGACTTGTGCCCGTCCTGTTCGAGGACCTGAACCCTAAGACGCGACCGTCTGAAGAGGTCTATCTCGATGGAGTGCGCCGGTCCCAGATCTACCTCGCTCTGTTCCACTGCGAGTACGCGAGTCACGAAGGGCCCAAGATGTCGGCCACTGAGCAGGAGTACCGCGAGGCCCGACGACTTAACCTGCCCCGACTTGTTCTCGTCAAGCCGTGCGCGCCTGGCAAGCGTGATCCCAGACTTTCCAAGCTCCTAACTGGCATCGGCGACGGGAGACGAGGGGTCGTGTACAAGCCGTTCTGTGACTTGCACGAACTCAAGAACATAGTGCGTGACGCCGTGGCGGAGATCCTTAGCGAACACTATCAGGCGCCTCCGAAGCGGCACTACGACGATCTCATCGAGCCAGCGCTCGCCTTGCTGAGGGAACGGGTTTGGATCGATCGAGAAGCAGTTAGGGAGGTTCGGGCCCTTCTGCAGCGTCATGCTCGCGTGCTCGTGTATGGCTCGCTGGGCCAAGGTAAGACCTTCCTCGCAACGCGCCTGGCTGAGGAATTGCGGGCCATCTACTTACCGCTAGTTGGTCGCCCAGTCGCTTCCGCCTTGGGCTATCTCTGCCATCAGTTACGCCACCGACAGGGATTGCCGCCTGCCGAGTACAGTTCCATGGAGGACCTCCAGATTTCCCTGGACTTGGCGCTCCAGAATTCGGAAGAACTGATCGTCATCGACGGACTTGATGCCAATCCGGACACCACCGCACACCTCTCGAGACTCGACTACTACGCCAATCGACTGTTGCTCACCAGTCGTCATTCGGAGACAGGCGAATTCGGCAGCGTTACTAGTCCTTTGACACACTAATTCTGATCATATAGTCGATGTAGTTTGGTCCTGGCGTCGGTAGTGGTGAACCGCCAGTTGATGGTAGTTCGTTCCATGTTGCGATCATGTTCCCAGGCATCGATTTCCTGCTTGAGGGTGTCGATATCACCGATGCGACGATCCAGGCACTGGCGCGAGAGCACTGAGAGTTCGATCTCCGCCATGTTTAGCCAACTGCCATGTTTGGGTGTGTAATGGAACTCCAACTTGCGGACAATCCGGCGAGCCTCTTCGGGATGGAAGGCTTCGTAAAGAGCCCCTCCTCCGTGGATGTTCAGGTTGTCCAGCACGACTCGGACTACCTCGGCCTCGGGGTAGACCTCGTCCACCAGGGTCTGCATCTGATGGGCGAAGTCCACAGCGGTGCGTCTCTCGGTGACCTCCACCCTTCGCCAGCCCTCTTGCGGTTGCACCAGGACGAACAGGTTGCAGGACCCCTTCCGCTTGTACTCGTAGTCTACTCGCTTGGGCCGAGTAGGCTTGCTCGGCAACGGCTCGCGCACATCGTCCAACAACTGGCAGGGGCGCTCATCGAAACACACCCAGGGCCTGCGGGGATCGAAGGGCTCGGCGTAGAGGTCAAGGAGATCCTCCATCCTCCATACGAACTCCGGCCCGACCCTGGGAATGCACCACTGCTTCTTCAACCACGGTTTGGTCTCCCCCTTTTCAGGACGCGACGAACGGTCTCTCGGGAGAGGCTCTCCACCACCTCTAGCTCGACCATCCTGTCGGCTAGTAGTCGCACCGTCCAACGCTCCCGACCTCCTGGCGCTTCGCTGCAGGCCAAGGCTACCAGCAAAGCTTCACCCTTCCCGTCTAGCTTAGGCTTTGCCCCTGGTCGTGGCCGCTCCTTAAGTGCAGCCAATCGCTCCTGTGCGAACCGCCTCCGGGTCCTGAAGACTGTCGGAACACTCACGTGCAACGCTTCGGCAATCGCCTTGTCGCACTCGCCCCTGTCTGCTGACAACAGGATGTGGGCTCGCGCTATCTCACGAGCGGACGACTTACCTTTCTTCACCAAATCCAGAAGCTGCGTCCGCTCTTCTCCCGTCAATTCAATGATGTATCGATTTCCCATGGCTCCCCACTGCGGTCGTAACGTGTCTACCATTGTGGATTCTAACGCCTTGGGAGCCAACGTCAAAACTACCGTGTCAAAGGACTAGTTACTCTCTGAGCGGATTCTCGCTCGGTGAAACCGCCGCCTACTTGGCCGCAACAGGAACGCATCCGCAGTTAGCTGCGGCCGAAGCTCACGAACAGACCGACGGCAACCCTCTTCTGCTCTACCACCTTGCCCGCGATCCTTCCGCACCTAGTAACTCGGACATTGATGCCTACTATGCGCGTCTTTGGGCGACACTGCCCTATTCAGCCCAAGAGGTCGCCAGTCTGATTGCCCTTTCAATACGCCCGCTGGACCTTGCGCAATTGGAAGACGTGAGCCAGATAGGCATACCTGAAGTGCGCAAGCGCCTTGACTCCCTCCGCGGGCTCATTACCCAGGAAGCAGGTACTTACCGTCTGTTCCACCCAACCTTTCGCGACTTTGTCGCGACGCAGGTGGCCGAACAGCGACTCGCTTCCCGCTACTATCGGCGCCTGGCGGATGTCTTCCGAGACGGTGCAGATAGAGTTGGCGCGGCACACCACCTCCTGGAATCCGGCATAGAGGAGTCTGCCCAATTCTTCCTCGACGCAGCATCAACCGCGAATGTCGAAGGCGCGTGGATCCAGGTAGAGAGGTTTGCGCGGCACGTTCTGGAGGACAGCATTCCTCTTGCTGCTGTTCAGACAGCTTATGCCCTGCTGCTACAGGGAATCGGACTTTCCGGGGTTGGCCAGATCCAAGAGGCGGAACAGGTTCTCAAACACGCTGTCACGTCGTGTTGCGACGCTGGGGTCAACGACGATCTCCTCGCCGAGGTCTATGCTCAGCTAGGATGGCTCCGCCGCAACAGCGGGCGCCTCGAGTCTGCTCGCGAGTATTATGAGCAAGCGGCGAAAGTTGCCCGCAACTCCGATGACACCATTCACATGGCCGCCCTCAAGAGCGCTCTGGGCCAGATCCTGCTAGAGCTCGGTGACGCCGAGACTGCGCTCCAGCTCCAGCAGGAAGTGCTCAACGTCTTTCGTGGCTCAGGGAACAGGCGGGGAGAATCGCTCGCGCTGCTTCTTATCGGCAACGTTCACATGGAAGAGTATCGGGACGAGGAAGCTCTCGACTTCTACCGCCAGGCCGAAGTGTTAGGGCGCGAACTCGGTCTGTCGCGCCACGCTGCGGCGGCCTCCACCAACATGGGCGTCATCTACCGACGGCAAGCCCGCTATGCGGATGCCTGGGCGGCGTATGAGCACGCGCTCGCCGTCAATCGAACGTTGGGCGACCGGCGCGGTCAAGCGGTCGTGTACCTGAACATGGGCAATGTCAAGAAGGACCAGGAGAACCTGGACGAAGCCGAAGCGCTGTATCGGCGGGCGATCCAGCTAAGCGAGGGTCGGTTCTCGGCTGACGAAGGACTAGCCTACCGATGTCTGGCTGACACCTGTTGGCAAACCGGGCAGAGTGAGCAAGCGCTCGCCTACTACCGAAAGGCGATCGAGATCCACCGGATGTCCGAGGACCGGCAACGACTCGGTCATGCACTCCTCGCCCTCGCCCGCGCGCTCGTCGCGGCGGGAGACTTCGCCGGTGCCGCACGCGAGTACCACGAGGCGGCTGATGCCTTCTCATTGCACCCAGAGAATGAAGACTTCAGCGACGCGGTGCGTGGCGCTGTGACTGCTGCCGAACGAGCATGCGAGTATCGGACCGCTCTCGACTACCTGGACGAGGCGCTCACTCATCTTCCCCACGGACACGAGAGTCGTCTGCCACTCCTCCTAGATCGTGCACGGTTTGCATGTTACCTCGGCGATGGTTCTGCCGCGGTCTTGGCCTCACAATGCGTGATGAAGGAGGCTGACTGCGCAGGCCGTGACGACCTGCATCGCATGGGAGCACTTTGGCGCGTTGTCGGGTTTCACATTGCCGGCAACTTGGATGAAATGGAGCGCGGTATGAACGGGCTCCTCGACGACGCGATCGCTCGGAATGATCGCGGCTGGCTGCAGTCGTTCGTGACATTGCTTGAGCACGTGTTGCTGACTGGGCAGCAATCGTCGGCCGTCCGCACCGCCCTAGACCGCATCTGGGAGTATCTCGGGGATGCGGTCATGGGTCGTGATTTCCTTGAGGAGGGAGCTCGATGCTGGCAGATCCGTCTGAATAACCCGCCTACTCTCCGGCTACGGTTCATGGATTTCAGCGAGGAGCCGGTGACCGCGTTCCTCGCAGAGCAGTTGGCTCTCCGGATTTGCCTGTCAGAACCGAACTTCTCCGAGTTGCTGAACCGCCATGGGCCGGTGTTCGATCAATTCGTCAGCGTGGCCATCGCGACAGAAACAGACGTACGTACCTACATCCGCCCCTCCGACCTGCCAGTGCTAGACGACATCCAGCCCATCACTGGGACACTCTCCCAGCAAGACGATCCGACTTACCGGCTCGTCTTGGTCACCGTCCGCGACGATTTTCTTGCTCTTGCAGACCCACGGGCACATCTGGCAAATCGCCATCGCTGGGTCGCCGCTGCTACAGTTCTTCGCAGCCTGCTCCAGTTGGCGACTGGTGTGGACACAGACGAGACGCGAAGAGCGTGTGCGCATTTCTTCGCGAAGGAGACACTGTTGTTGTAGGCACGGTGCCGATCTCAGGAAGGTTGCGCGATCAGGAGTGCGGTGAATGCCGCCAGGTCCGTATTCCGCATCCATGATGGCATGGTCATCACCTCGGCGACACGTTCCATCCTCGACGCGGCTGAGGCCGGCATGGCGCCGGACCAAGTGGAACTGGCGGTGGTTCAGACGGTTGAGCGAGGCCTGGCCGCTCCCGACCAACTCCGGAGGGACGCCGCAGCTCGTGGCAAGTGGATAGCCGCGCTGGTCGAGAGTGCGCTCCGCAGGGCAGCGGCGTGAGATACAGGTCCGCCCCCTTCCGCACGGCCCTCGAGCGGCGACTGCTGGCGACAGCACGGCAGGAGGAAGGATCGCAATCAAGCCATAATCGCGCCGTAATCGCGCCATTTGTGGTGCGATTACGGCGCGATTATGCGCCGGTCTCCCATAGCCGGTAGGCGGTGCTCCTCCCGCGCCCTCCACTCGGCTCGACCAGGTTCTTCTCCACGAGGTCTGACAGGTCACGGAGGGCGGTGCGCTTCGAGACATCCATGAGCTGCACGTACTCGCGCCGCTGGATCGCGCCGCGTTCGCGCACGTAGTGCAGCCCTCGGTACTGCCGGTCGTTGATCTCGCACCGTTCCAGCAGCGCTCGGAACGTATCGACGGGCGGCGCGATCCCCTCCCGCGGGGAGATGCTGCGGAAGGTGATGACGAAGCTGAAGCCGTCCTCCCGGCACTCTGGCTCCGGTAGACCGAGGCTCGCCATCTCCTCGCGCATCCGGCGGATGCCCAGTCCGACCTCCTCGATATACCCCAGCTCCACGAGCACCCGGGCGATTACCTTGTTTCGGGAGAACTGGTCGTAACCCAGTCGCTCCAGTGTGATGGGGGGCGGCAGTCTGCCTGGACTCCAGATCTCCAGGCGGTCGTCGAACATGAACAACCGCACCTTCGCTCCTTCGAGCGACCAGTCGCGGTGGGCGACCGCGTTGGCAAGCGCCTCGGGATTCGGTCAGGCTTCAGGTGGCAAGGCCATCGCCAGGCTCCAGCGCCTCCGACCGGGGAGCCAGACCCGGCGGGTGCCCCGATCTGCCAGGAACGGATCCCAGAACTGCGCTGCCAGGACGTGGCCTTCCCGAAGATTGGCTACCGGTAGATCCGCTGCTTCGGCCGCGATCGTCGCGAATGGCTGCGCCCAGGATACCGGGGGCTCGGGGAGCCGCTCCGGAAGCAAATGAGTTCTACGAATTGCGAACGTCGCGTCGACACTGCGGGAGAGCCGATCCGATTCGACCTGCTCAGTCGCGGCGATGACGACGAGATCGACCAGATCCCTGACCCGCGTGTTCTCCTGGCCACGGGGAAGCGTGTAGGCATGCAGTTTTTCAGCGAGATGCTGGGCGATGGGATAGACCGGGAACTGGACCGAAGGAATCCCGGCGAAGTGGAGAAGATCGGACCCGAAGAGGAGATCCGGCGGGTCGATGACCGGGTCTCCGCTGGAGAGGTCGAGGTGAAAAGCCACGAACTCCAGCCCGCCCACGCGCGCAACGACTCGAACGCGCAGCGAGCCTCCGGGCGCGCCCTGCATCTCCTGGGCAACCTCGCCGAACTCGAAGGAGAAGTGGTCGGAAACCATCGCTGCCGCGGTGGTCTGCCGCAGCCGATCGAGCGCCTCTGTCGGGGCCAGCAGCGTGCGAAGATCGACGTCCCGAGTTGGGCGCGCCTGCAGGCCATAGCGTAGCTGCAGGGCAAAACCGCCCTTCAGAACCCATTCGCCATTGGTCGGAAGCCGAGCAAGCAAACGCTCGAAGGCGATCTGCTGCTGAAGGCGTTGGGAGGGGATGCCGGTGCGCAACGCCTCATTCCGCAGACGCTGGAGCACCTGCGCTCGAAAGCCCGCCGGTGTCTTACCTCGCTCGCGCGGTGCCACTGGACACTGCCTCCTCGATGAGTCGGCGGACATCCCGTCGGAATTGATTGGGATGGCGAGCTCCCGCCGCCAGGAGCGCATCAGGGTTGGTGAGTCCCCGCTCGAGCGCCTCGCGGACCGCCTTGTGGATTTGGGTTGGGTCCGTCCCTGTCGCGGCGGCGTCGACGATCGCTCGGGCCGGCGTGGTCACACGAACCCCGTTGTAGTCCTGGACTTCCTCCTCCGGGAGCGGGGCCAGGTGCACTTGGAACGGGGCCGATGTGCGATGGAAAGGGCGTGGCACGGTGACGTGAACACGCGTCGGTAGGATGTCAGCCAAATCGTAGAGGGCGAGTGCGCTCTCGTGCGAGATCGCACCGCGATAGTTCGTCCAGACCCACGCCAGCAGATATTCGTCGTAGGGGCTGATCGGGGCGGCATGCAGCCGGTAGATCCCAGGCAGGATCCGCTCGAAGCGGCCCGATCGCACGTGATAGCGCAGCAACGAGTCGGTAATACCGTACGAGTGGGCATCTCGACGGTCGAAATAGCCGCCTTGCGCGAGGGCGAACGCTTCCAGGCCGCGGAGGTCGGCTCGCTTCGACGAGTTGGGCATAGCTGCTACCATACCTGCAAGTTTATCACAGTTATCGTAGCAGGTCGCTGAACTCGTTTCAATGGATGCTTCCGAATCCCGCATCGGGTGCGGCGCAAGATTCCGGGAATCCGCCCGACAGCGGCGGTGATGCCGTCTTGGTGAATGAAGGGCTCCAAAAGTGGCCCTACTGCAAAGGAGCGATACCCACAAGCGCGCGTCTCTGCTCCTCGGCTGGCAACCTCAGCAGCGGACGCAGGGTTCGTTCATTGACAACGGGGCCGGGCAATGGGTCGCCAAGGCCAACGACGGCCTCCAAGACCTGGGGTGCGAGATCAAGGAGGCCGAGCACCTGGGTGACGCGGGCGCGAGTCACCCCAAGCTTGCGCGCCAGATCAGCTCGAGAGGTGCACTCGCCGTTATCCAACATGCGCTGCCATTCCCGTGCGACGACGATCGGGTTGCGGTACTCCCTGGACGGTTGATCCGGAGTTCCCGGCGGCTCGAAAAACCTGGATGGCTCTGTGCCCTCGAAGTAGTAGACTGGCCGCGATGCTCTCCGATTCGCCGCTGCTGCTGAGCTGGCGATGATTGTTAAATTCAGAAGAGTTCGGGATTTCCCCTCCTCGGGGAGCCCCTGAAAGTATCTGCTCCGCTTGTCTCCCCCCGCCCACACTGCTCTCGTCGCCTGGATCGACTACAATGGGCAGCGAAGTGGCAGCAGTACATCCCCGCCTAGAGGATACGATGGGTTGGAACGAGTATGCCGAGAACTTGGGCCTTGCTAATCGCGTGACCGAGCCGGCGGTACGGCAGGCCATGGAGGAGCTGTCCATACCCATCGGCAGTCGGGGGGTAGACGTTGGATGTGGCATCGGCCAGCACACTCTGGGACTGGCTGAATTGGTGAGTCCCCACGGAAAGGTCACCGGTCTCGACATCTCGCCCGACAACCTGGCTGTGGCGCGAGGGCTGATCGCCCGGAGCCCCATCTCTCGTCGGGTCCAACTGATCCAGGGAGACCTGCTCCATCTGCCCTTTCACGACGGCGCGTTCGACTGGGCCTGGTGCGCCGACACTTTGTGGCCGGTTGCGGTGTGCGACGATCCTGTGGCCGGCATCGGTGAGCTGGCTCGGGTTGTCAGGCCGGGCGGAATCGTCGCGATCCTGTATTGGTCGAGCCAGAACCTCCTGCCTGGATATCCGGCCCTGGAGGCGCGCCTGAACAGTGCATTTGCCACCACCGCGCCCTACCTGAGCGGCGTGTCACCGCAGCAGCATTTTCTCCGCGCGCTGGGCTGGCTTCGGGAGGCCGGCCTCGAACAGCCCGCCGCACGCAGTTACGTAGCCGAGGTGCAAGCCCCTCTCTCCCCGGAGATGCGCGAGGCCGTGGCATACCTCCTGTCCATGATGTGGGGCGACCTGGAGCCTCACGTATCCCGGGATGACTGGGACTCGTATCAGCAGCTCTGCCGTCCTGACTCCCCGCGGTTCATCCCCGACAGCGTCGATTATTACGGGTTCCTGACCTACACACTGTTCTATGGAAGGGCCGTAGCGCGAAAGGATTGAGCAGCTTAGTGCTCCCGTCCATCACCCTCCCTCACGTTCACAAAGGGAATACTGGGGACGCGAGGGCATGGTCGTCACCTCGGCGACACGCACCACAATAGTCCATGTGGCCGAGGCCGGCACAGCGCCGGACCGGGTCGAGCTGGCAACGGTCCAGAAGGGCAACCGTTATCGGTCCAGCTCAAATACTCCTCCAGTATTCAAGACAACGACCTTTGCTCCCGATTCTTCTTCAGCTTTTTCTCCGAATTCCTCCGGGTCTGTTTCAAGAAAATGCATCGGGATAACGAATTTGGGCTTCACTACCGAGGTTGCTCGAGCGGCCTCCTCAGCATCCATGGTGAATCTTCCACCAACCGGCAACAGGGCGACATCAACTTTCCCCAGGTCCCTCATTTCGGGAATCAGATCTGTATCCCCTGCGTGGTATATGACTCTCCCATCTATTTCCACCAGATATCCGCAACACTCGCCTTTCTTGTGTTGCTTTCGGGTCGAGTTGCCTTCCGGAGTGTTGTACGCATCGACTACTCTCACGCGGATATCAGAAACAGCCAGCTCCTCGCCCGGTTCCACAACCCTGATGGCGTCCCCTAAGTCAGCGGTGCATCTCTGTGTGCCGACGACGAGTGTATTCTGGTTGGAGAGCCTATCTATCGTCGCTCTCTTCTGATGGTCCCTGTGATGGTGTGTGACCAGGACTATGTCTGCCTTGGGCAGATCAGGTTCAGGTAGCCCGTCCATTGGATCAGGATAATGGCTGAAGATCACTCTCTTAGGGTACCTGGCAAAATTGCTCTGAATCCATGCGGGGTCGATATAGATCACCTTGTCCTCGAAGGTGATTAGGAACCATGAGGGCGGAAACCACTTGAGCCGGATCACTATTCCACCTCGTTCAGTCCGCATTCTGCGCTTCCCAGCGTTGGCTACCGGGCCAGTTCACGCAAACCCTGTCGATTTTACCGCTCGGTCGCACGGCCGTGGAGCCGGACCTATTGCCGTTTACTAACCGCTGAACCCTCAGCTAACCAGCGGGGACAAGGCGCAGCTCTTGGTGGGGTTTGGGCTCAGTGACTCTGGCGGCCCACTTGCTACATATCAGCCTCAGTGGGCCAACAAAGGGGATGATAGCCACAGGCTCGGCAGTACGGAGCCAGGCGGCGTAGTCCAGTCGATTCACGTGCCGCGAGAATCCTGCGCATCTTGGCCATAGTTCTCAGCACGCCGCGCTCGAGGCTCTCGCTGAAAGTGACTTGCTCGCGACGACCATTGGCCAGGACTACGACGCCGTACGGTGGACGTACGCCGTATATGTCCTCGATCAGCAGGCACAATGCTCCGACCTGGAGAATGTGCGATTGCTGGAGCCGCCGGGCGCTAGGCTTCTGCTCCACTGGCACGTAGGCCTCGCCTACACGCAGCAAATGGTCACATCGACCCACCAATCCTAACCGCTCGGAGCGAAGCGTCGGCGCACGGATAAGCGAGTCGTCAGCCGAAATGATGGCGCCATCTGCAATGCCGAGGGCCGCCCGACGGCTCGCCGTCCAGTGGGCTAGCAGGCCGTACCCTGCCCCCGCCAGCACCAGCAGGAGCACCACCACCTCTGTGCTCATCCGAACCACCTGAGCACGAGAACCACAAGCAGAAATAGCGTTAGGCCAATGGCGACGAGGAGCGCCGCCTGGAGAGCCCCAGCCGCCTGAACGAGGGTGGTCTGCCGCCCGATGTCGCGGTGCAGTCTGCTGCCGACCTGACGTCGCGCATCAGCGTCGGGCGTGACAGGCATGCGGCAGCGCTGGAGATACCAAGCCTGCGGGCAGAAGGTGAAGGAGCCGATTTCCGAGGCCGAGAGCGTCCGGGAGGGATCGGGAACAAGCTCACCGTGGACCTGCTCAGCGCGCATGCGCCATCCGTTCGACTGCAGATCCTGTCCACCCGTATCGGAGCTCCATATCCGGTTGCCGTGCTTGGTCATCTTGCGCACATCTCACGCGTCACTTGGGCATGAGAACACAGACTGCTCGGTCGCCCCCCCCGTCCAGGTCGTCACTGAGAAGGGCGAGCGGGATTTGCCGCACCAGAGAGTGCCCCAGGTCGAACCGTAGTCCGTGTACTACCTCCAGCCAGCGCAGCCCGTAGGTTGCATCCTCGATGCGGCGCAAGTCCATCTGGCACTCGGTGCCAGGGAGCCGTTCTCCTGCGTTGAGCCCGCTGTCTCGCATGGCTGACTGGATCCGCTCGCGAGCCTCCTGGACTGCAGCGACGGGCAGGTCGTCGAGTCCGACGACGGCTGATGTCAGGGTCTGGGCGAGCATGAGGACCTCTTCGCATCCCGGCCAAGAGTCACTCTTCGATTCCTGTGAGGTCCTTCGCCTCGACCAGAGTGCGGATCACGCCTTCGTCCAGGATGCAATCAGCAACATAGGTAGTGACGCCTGTTCGGGAACTGCAGGCCCGAATTCTTGACGGCCGCCCGAATCCGCTCCTTGGCCTCCTGGACCGCTGTGTCCGGCAGTCCCACGATGATGAAGTTGGGCATCCCGTGGGAGGGGATGTCCACCTCGACCTCGACCAGTTGTCCGTCCAGGCCGACGACGGCGCAGGTGAGGACCTTCGCAAGCATGAATCTCTCCCGTGCAGCGTTGAGGGCTGATGACTGATGCCGGCAGTCTGATCATAGCAGGAAAGTGTTAGAGGAGGAAGGGCAGGCCATTCTCTCTCATCGGTGAGTTGGGGGTAGTGCGGACCTGCTCCCGGGTCTTCGCTTATCTCAGCGGAAGTCGTGGCTAGGAGGAGTAGCCAGACAGTGCGTTTTCTGCTCGGGAGAAGACGGAGCCGAGGGCACCGGGTCCACCGGCGCCGGGCTACTCGTTTCGTGCGAGTCATGGGGGTGGCCCGTGTAAGAGTGGCGAAGGAGCGGTCGTGGCAACGGGTTGTCTGTCGCTGCAGCCAGCGGGGCAACCCTTGTTGCCAGCAGATTGAGGGAGCCTGAACTAATCTGCACGCTGCCCTCCACGTACAGGTAGGGCTCGCCGCGAAGCGTGCTCCGCTCCGCCTCGTACAGGTCGGGGCGAACCACCACGTTGGTGAGGCCGGTCTCATCCTCTAGCAGGAGGAAGAGGAATCCACTGGCCGTTCCGGGCCGTTGGCGGCAGACTACCAGTCCGGCGGTGCGAACGCTGGAGCCGCTCCGATGGCTCTTCAAGCCGGCCGAGGTCAGTATGTCGCTCGACAAATAATTGCGCAGCAGTCCCAGCGGATGAAAGCTCGGCGAAAGCTTGAGCACGCTGTAGTCGGTCGCCATGCGATCCCAGTCGCTCATCTCCTCCATCTGTACCATGTCTTGATCCGTGGGCAGATCGAGGGCGAGCTGCCGCTGTTTGTGGATCCCACGTCTTGGGCCCCGCGCCTGGGGGTGCCCGACCCCGGTCGCTACGTACGATGCCTGAGACTGGGGCACGAGCAACCCGAGCTGCCAGAGGAGCTCGCGGCGGCTCAGGCCGAACTCCCCGAGCGCGCCCACGGCGATCAGCTTCTCCGCCACCGTATAGGGTAGATCTGTCCGCCGGAGCAGATCGTTCAGCGATCGATACGGGCCGTTCGCCTCTCGCTCGGCGACGATGGCCCCGGCCATGCCTTCGCCAAGCCCTTGTACTGTCGTCAGGGCCAGCAGGATGTGCCCACCCCTCGCCCTGCAGCGGATGCCACTGCGGTTGATCGCCACTCGCATCACCGAGAGCCCATGTCGTTTGGCATCCCCTACCAATACATGAAGGGGGTAGAACCCCATGGGCTGGTTGTTGAAGAGCGCTGCGTAGTACTCGGCAGGGTAGTGATGCCGCAGCCAGGCGGACTGATACGCCAGGACCGCGAAGGCGTGCGCGTGGCTCTTCGGGAAGCCGAACTCCGAGAACCCGAGGAGTTTCTCAAAGATGGACTGGGCGGTCTCTGCTGCTACCCCCCTCGTGCGAGCACCGGCGAGAAAGTCCTCGCGGAACTTCTCCATGGCGGCGAGGGAGCGACGGCGACTCATGGCGCGGCGGAACTGGTCCGCCTGACCGGGAGAGAACCCACCCATGTCGATCGCTACTTCCATGACCTGGTCCTGATACAGCACAACCCCCAGGGTATCACTCAGCAAGTTGTCGAGCAGCGGATGGTCGGCGCGGGGCCGGTAGCCGGGATTCCGACGCTGCGCCTCGCGCCGTTGCACATACGGGTTCACCGCATTGGCGACTATAGGGCCAGGGCGGACGATGGCTACCTGGACCGCCAGATCGTCCAGGTTTCTGGGCTGGGTGCGAGGAAGCATCTGGATCTGGGCTCGGCTCTCGATCTGAAACATGCCTATCGTATCTCCCCGGCAGATCGTGTCGTAGACGGCGCGATCCTCGTAGGAGATGGCGCTGAGATCCACCCTCTCGCCACGGTTCTCCCATATCAGCTCCAGGCATTCCTCCACCATCGAGAGCATGCCCAGGGCGAGGAAGTCGATCTTGATGAAGCGTGCGTCGTCGCATGAGTCCTTGTCCCACTGGCATACGAACCGCCCATCCATAGCGGCCGGCTGCACCGGCACCAGCTCGATCAGCGGACGGGATGAGATGATCGTTCCGCCCACGTGCTGGCCCACGTGGCGCGGGAGGCCGTCCAACTGCTTTGCCAGCTCCACTAGATAGCCCCAGAGGGGGCCCTCCGCCCGACCCTGAAACTCCGGGAGGCGATCCAACTCCTCACGAAGCGAACCGGCTTTCCCCCCCTCCGACAGCCGAGCGAGCTTGTCTATGGCCGCAGGAGGCAGATCGAGCACCTTGCCGAGGTCGCGCACCGCGCTGCGCAGGTGGTAGGTGGCGAAGCTGCAGACGAGGGCGGCGTGGTCGTGCCCATAGCGTTCGTACACCCTCAGGATGAGCTGTTCGCGTATGTCCCGCGGGAAGTCCAGGTCAATGTCTGGCACCGCCTGCAGATCTTCGTTGAGGAAGCGGTTGAGGAACAGCCTGTTCTTCACCGGATCGACGTGCGACAGGCCGATCAGGTAGCAGATGATGGAGCTGACGGAGGACCCACGGCCTCGCCCTGGGGGTAATGCGGAGGCGCCGTGGACACGGCCAGCGCTGCGCACCTCTCGCGCGACCTCCGTGGCCAGATCCTGGAGATCTCGGTATATGAGGAAGAAGCCGGCCAGGTTGTGCTTGGCGACCAGCCGAAGCTCCTCGGCCAGCTGCTTTTTCGCTCTCTCCACGAGCGCCGGATCGACTCGACCGGTGGGGTAGCGCTCCTCGAACCGCGACCAGCAGTGGCGAGCGAGGACTTCGCACGCGCCCTCTCCGTGCTCCTCGGTCTTGCGTGTGAAGTCCGGGAACTCATAGCCAATCGCCCCGCGGTCGGTGAGGTCGAAGCCGCCGCAGCGCTCGGCGATCAGGGCGGCATTGGCGATCGCCTCCGGGTAGGGTGAGAAGATGGCAGTGACCTCCTGCGGTGGCCGGAGGAGGAACTCGCTGTTGGGGCGGCGAAGGCGGTGGGAAGCTTCCAGGGTGGTATGGTTCTTCACCGCCACCATCGCGTCTTGGAGGCGGTGCCGCACCCGGTCGTGGTAATGCACGTTGCCGGTGGCCACTATCCCCAGGTCAAGGCGAGCTGCCAGATCGGCCAGGATGGCGACCCTGCGCGTATCACCTCGAATCAGGTTGTGCTGTAGCTCGACGAAGATGTTATGCCGGTCGAAGAGCTCCGCCAGGCGCCGGGCTGCCTCGGCGCCCTCGTCCAGGTGGTCCGCGTCGATGAGGCGGGCCACCTCGCCGGATCGGCACCCGGATAGGGCGATCAAGCCCTCCGTGTGGCCCTCCAGGAACGATGGATCGAGGGCTACGGCGTTCCGAGGGCTGGAGCGGTGGGCCTCGGTGATCAGGCGACAGAGGTTGGCGTAGCCGCGACCGCTCTCGGCCAGTAGCGTCAGGTGGGCTGGCCCGGAGTCAGCATCAAGGAGGCCGTGGCGCAACGTGATCTCCACGCCGGTTATCGGCCGAATGCCGACGGCGGCGCACGCCTGGGCGAACTCCATGGCACCGTGGAGACCATCATGGTCGGTGATGGCGAGGGCCTCATAGCCGAGGTGAGCCGCCCTGGCAGCCAGCTCCTCGGGCCGCGAGGCGCCGTCCAGGAACGAGTAGCACGTATGCAGATGAAGCTCTGCGTATGTCGAAGATTTGAGGCCGAGGGGTGAGGGGGGATGGGCTGGGCCGTCGGGTCTGACCTGCCCTCTCATCCCTTAACCTCGTTGCTCGAACCAGGCGTCGGCGACGAGATCGTGGTAGATGGTAAGGAGGACGTTGCCCTCCAGCACCACGATGCAGTAGAGACGAGAGATGGGGCGATCGCGCCACCATTCATCGTCGATACGCCAGCGGTCCTGCACCCGAGCCACCGCCCGAGGCCTGGGCCAACGGTCTTTTCTTACCGCCAGCGGGTGCCCGGCCGCGTCGGCACGGACCCACAGGGCGATAGGCGTGTTCAGTGGTCGGAGGGCACGAGAGCCCAGCGGCGCTCGGGGATACGAGACCATGGCTCCACCTCGATAGTGTGATACAGGACGGCACGGCCGTAGCGAGCGCGTAAATGGCGCGCCGCCTCGGCGACCGGTTCCAGCTGTCTGGCGCGATCCAGGAACAGGCTGGGCTGCCTGGCTACCTCCCCGCCGAAACCGATCAACTCCAGGGACATCTCTTCGACGGCCGCCGGCGGTAGGGCGTTTGGGAGTTGCAGCTTGCCCTTGAGCATGCGAAGAGCGGGACCCTGGCCCGAGACCGCCTCTCTGAATGTGACGAGCCGCTCCCACGAGGTACCGTTGGCGAGAAGCGCCCGCAGGTGGGCCTGGCGGACCGATCGGCCCTGCAGGGCAGGGTTCTCGAAGGCGCGAGCCAGGAGATGGTTCAGCGCGGCAAAGATGGCTTCGGTGCTGTTGAGAGGATCGTCCAACCGGAGGGAGGTGCGCACGGAGGGGCTGAAACGGCACGGGATGATCGGTGCGTCGTCCCGGCCGTTGGCGAGCGACCAGGCTTGTGCGCCGAGCGGGCCGAACTGCGCCTGCACCGCCGCGAAGGGCAACGCCGCCAGCTCCGCTATCGTGTGCAGCCCCATGAGATCCAGCCGCCGTAGCAGCTCCGGAGTGAGCGGCAGGTAGTCGACCGACAAAGGCGCCAGGAAAGCCACGGTCTCCGATGAGGGCACCACGCGCAGCGTGGAAGGCGGCGTCGTCTGTGCCGCGACCATGGCGGCGAACTTGCCGCCGGCCACGCCGATACGTGGGTGCAGCAACCCCGGAACGGCGGAGCGAATGGCTCGCTCCAGAAGGCCGAGGTCGCCCTGGTAGATCCGCCGCAGGCCAACCAGATCGAGGAACACCCGGTCCTCCTCCGGCTCGACGGCTGGGCTCACCCTTCGCAGCCTGCCTAGAACCTCCTCGAGGACGGCGGCAACGCGCACGGGGTCGGGCGAAACGACGATGGCGTCCGGGCAGAGGGAGAGCAGTTCGCGCAACGGCAGGCCGGGCCGGATACCGGCGACCTCGGCCTCGGGGGAGCAGAGCCGCACCACTCTGCGCTCGCCCGGCCCAGCGCCCAGTACCAGTGGGCGCCCGTCCCAGGCGGGGTGCCGCAGCAACTCCACCCGAAGGGGCAGTTGCGGGAACCAGACGCACGAAACTCGCAGATCCTCGGACCACGAAGAGTGGCGAGCGCCGATACCAGAGCCACCGATGTGCACGGTAATCTCCTGCTGGTAGTCATCACCTTCATACTAGAACGTTTGTTCTGCTCTGTCAACCAGTTTGACTCCACTCTAAGAGGTTTGCCTGGCCACGATGGCTCTACGCTGAATGTTACGCGCCGAGCTTCGAAGCATCGTTGTAGCTGCGAGCGCCCTGTTGCTTGTGTCTCGACCACCGGCATGGCAGCAGGGACATTGTAGAAGCGAAAGGGAGAGGAGACCGTGCTGCCAGCTAGCGATCTGGTTCAGCGCCAGGAGCACAGAGGGCAGATGGAAAGAGTTAGGCTCGATGTTTTATAGACGGCCAGCTTAACGAGAAACAGGCCCCCGGGGATCTGTTTTCGGCCGACATCTGGCCACCATGCCTCTTCATAATTGCCTTGACGATGGCGAGGCCGAGACCGCTGCCGGGGCGGGCCGAGGCGTTGCACCCCCGATGGAAACGGGTGAACAGCTTTGGCATGTCCTCGGCCGGAATGCCTATCCCGGTATCTCGCACCGACAGCTTCGTCCAGATGGCGTCTGCTTCCAGGGTCACGTCGATGCTACCGCCGGGCTGGGAGAACTTGATGGCATTGCTCAGCAGGTTGCCCAGGGCGCGCCGTATCTGCGCGGCGTCTCCGCTGATCCTCACGGCTTCCTCCGGTAGCTCCATCTCGAAGGAAAGGCCCGCCTGCTCCGCCTGCGAGGCGTACAGCTCGCTCATCTCCTGAACCAGAGGGACGAGATCCAGCGGCACCAACCGCCCGTTGTCCGAGGCCGTCTCGAGGCGGGACAGATCCAGCAGGTCGTCCGTCAGCTCCTCCATCCGCATCGCCTGGGCGCGGGCCCGTTCCAGGAAATCCAGACGACGACCGTCGTCGCGCTCGTCCAGCGCCAGGTCCAGGTTCGTCCTCAGCGCTGTGAGCGGCGTGTGGATCTCGTGGGCGGCATCCCCTCCAAACTGCTTCAGGGTGCTCACCATCTCCTCCAGCCGTCCCGACATCTCGTTGAAGGAGCGCGCTAGCGTCCCGATCTCGTCCCTCCCCGCGGCGTTGGCGCGTACGGATAGATCTCCCGATGCCATCTGCCCGGTCAGGGTGGTGAGCGCCATCAACGGCCGGGTGATGCGGCGACTGACTATCCACCCGATGGCGGCCGCTAGCAGGACCGCGAGGCCGCTGGCGACTCCCCACAGTCTGGCCACGCCATTGACGATCTCGGTGCCGTAGGTCGGGCCGTCCGACAGCTCGATCGAGCCCAGCGGGGTGGACCCAGGGACCTCCGGCACCGCGAGCCTCGCCTTCTTGCCTGAACTGCCGGCCGGAGTTCCCGTGGCGCCAAGGACGAAGCCGAACAGCGTCCGGGCGATCGGCACGGCGTCGATACTCCCAGGCCCTTGCGCGTTGACGAGGCCACGAGTGTAGAGGACGTCGCCGTCTTCCCCAGTGCGGCCGCGGAGAATCACCATGAGCCGCCCAAGATCCCGCCTCCCGACCTGTAGCATCACGTCGTTCGGGGGACCTGAGTCGGCCATTACCTGTCCGTTGGAGTCGAGTAGCTTCACCCGTGCCTGCGCTAGGAAGGCGAATCCCTCTACCTGGGGCTCTATGGTCTCGATCGGCGCTCCGGATGAGAGCTGATCCGCCACGGTCGTGCTGATGAACTTGGCGTTGCCCATGAGGTAGTCGAATTCCTGGCGGTCGTAGTAGTAACGGAGGGTCGAGAGCAGGATTGCTCCGAGGGCGGCGGACGTCAGGAGGGCGATGGCCGCGTAGGTGATGGCAAGCTGCCACCTCATCGATCCCGGTATGCCTGGAAACCACTTACGCAGCCCTGTCCTTGCCATGTTGCTCCTCCTGAGAGGGAGTGCCGGTCGAGCCGCTACCCGGCAAAGCGGTAGCCGATGCCGGGCACAGTAAGAATCAGCGCCGGCCGAGCGGGATCGATCTCGACCTTTTCCCGCAGCCGGCGGATGTGAACGTTAACGGATCGCTCGTCCTCGATCTCGGCGTCGTATCCCCACACGGCCTCAAGGATCTGGCCACGGGTCATCACGCGCCCACCGTTGCGAGCCAGGTAGACCAGAAGCCGGAACTCAGTTGGCGTCAGCCCAAGCTCGTGCGCTCCGCGCATCACCTGGCCGCGCCCGCGGTCGATGACCAGATCCCCCGCGTAGATGACGTCTGCGCCGGACGCGGAGAGCTGCCCGTAGCTGCGCCGAAGCAGGGCCCGTACCCGGGCCAACAGCTCGCGCAGACCGTAGGGTTTGGTCAGGTAGTCGTCGGCGCCCATCTCCAGGCCCAGCACCTTGTCTATCTCGTCGCGCTGGACCGTGAGCATCAGGATGGGTTGGGTAAGCCCAAGGCTGCGGATCTGGCGGCAGAAGTCGAAGCCGGAGCCGTCGGGAAGACGCACGTCCAGGATGATCAGCTGCGGATGGCGGTCCCGCGCGTAGGCGATCCCCTCCCCGCCACGGTCCTTCCAGACCACGGCAAACCCCTCGCGCTCCAGGCCATCCTGGAGACCTCGAGCCACCGCGGGATCGTCTTCGATTACCAGAATGGAAGTCTGCTGGGTCATCCTTCGCTTACCCCTGCTACCCGATCAAGTATAGACGACACACCCCTTGGTACGCTCGCTCGGGTGCCCGTCAAGTTTCCGGGTAAGGAAACGTGTTTGCGGTTGCTAGCGTGGCCTACCGATGGGCATGTGCCTCCAGGGGTGATCTTTGGCTGGGCGCCTGGATTCGGTGCCGGTGGCCGTAGACTCCTTGATGGTCGTAGTCCTGATTGGGAACAACGTCGACCGGGTCTCCCCAAGCCGGCGTCAGCGTCGCGGCGACGGTGGCGGAACGTGCCGAGGAGATCGAGGCGATCCAGGGTCTCCCCAGGCCGGCGTCAGCGTTGCGGCAACGTCCCCACGGCTGATAACTTTTGCCTGGCCGAAGCTGGCAGCCGCCGCTTTGGACAGGTCCGTCGTAGCCTTCAGCGCGTCGTCCAGCTTGTCCATGCCCAGGACCGCGGAATAGACCTCCATAGGCTTGCCGGCCACCTGCTGGGTCGAAGCCGAGACGAAGCATCCTCCTGCCTCGTCGGTCGAGCCGGTCTTAATGCCGATGTTGCCGTCCTTCCCCAGCATGGTGTTCACGTTCTTGACTACCCCAACGTAGGGCAGGGTCGTCTGGACCATTGCCACGGTCTGCCGAAAGACGGGATCGGCCATTGCTTTCGCCCCGAGGATCAGCAGATCGGAGGGAGTGGAGACGGTCTTGGGTGAGAATCCGCTCGCATCGTCGTAGTGAGTGTGGGTCATGCCGAGCGCAGCGGCCCTGGCGTTCATCTTCGCGATGAAAGCATCCTTCGACCCCGCGTCCCACTTCCCGAGAATGTGGGCTACGTTGTTGCCGGACGGCAGCATGAGCCCCTGCAGAAGCTGAAGCTCGTTGAGCTTTTCGCCTGCCCTCACGGGGACGACCGATTCGTCCCGCTTGACGGCCGCCAGATAGTCGGCGACGTCTTGCTGGGTAATCGTAACCTCCGGCCCCGGCTGTCCCAAAGCGAGGGGATGATCCTCCAGGGTGAGCAGCGCCGTCATTATCTTGGCAGTACTTGCGATCGGACGCGGTGCCTCGTCGCCATGGGTTCCCAGGAAGCCAAAGCCATCGACGTAGACAGCCGCACTGCCCTTGCTCGGCCAGGGAAGGGTCGGGGCCGTCCCGATCACGCGCTCGGCTTCCAATCGCGGCTGGGCCACGGGTGCGACAGGTTTCTCGGGAGGCCCGTCTGGTGAGCCTGGCTGCAAATGCCTGCCTGCGCGTGGCAAGCGAGAATCCCCAGGAAAACTTGTCGCACCCGGGGCCACCACCTCCGGGAGTGGACGCGAGTACTGGCTCGCCAGAAAGCCTCCGGCCGCCAGAACCAGTACCAGTACTATGATCCCGATCAGTGCGGGTGAACCGCCCAGAACCGCGCGTCTCGATGACATTCTGCTCTCCTATTATGACTTCGCCGGGCCGGGTGAAGCCTTGGCGTAATTTGGTGCGGTCAGAAGCCGAGGCGCTTATAGACGGCGCGATGCCCCTTGGTACCTCATTCGGATCGCAGCGCGACGACGGGATCCAGGCGGGCCGCACGGAGGGCGGGAAAGAAGCCGAACACTACGCCCGTGACCACGACCATGGCGAAGGCCGCGATGCCTGCCGCGGCGCTCGGTATGGCCGGATGTTCCGCCAGGAACTGCACCGGTAGACGCAACACTACTGGAAGGGCGAAGCCCAGCCCCAGCCCGATCAGCCCGGCGACGACGGTTATAGTCAGCGCCTCTACGAGGAGCTGTAGCAGAACGTCCACCGGCCGCGCGCCAACAGCCAGCCTAAGGCCGATCTCGGCGGTCCGCTCCGTCACCGATAGCAGCATGATGTTCATCAGGCCGAACCCACCGATCGCCAGCGCCACGCCCGCCACTATGCTCAGGGTTCGGGTCAACAGATCCGCTTGCTGCTTGGCGGCATCGATGACCTGCTGGAAGTTCCGAACGTCGAAATCGCGGTGGCCGCCGGCCGCGATGCGGTGGGTCTGGTCCAGCGTCGCCGTGGCCGCGGCCATAACCGCCGGAAGCTGTTCGGTGCGCGACGCCTGGATGAGGATGGTGTCCAGCTTCGAGCCGTACAGCCGCTGCTGAGCCGTGGAAAAGGGAATGATGGCGACGTCGTCGAGGTCTGCCTGGCCCCGATGTCCCCTTACCTGCAGAACGCCGACCACGCGAAAGTTGACGCCGCGGATCCTTATCTCCGCTCCTATAGGGTTGCTGCCCTTGAAGAGCCGATCGACCACCGTCTGGCCGATCACGGCGACGGGCAGATGGGAAGCCTCGTCGGCGGCGGTGAAGAACTCGCCCGTGCGCACAGAATAAGATTGCACGGTCTCGATATCGGGATACGCCCCGATGATCGATGCCCCCACGGTCTGTCCGCCGAAGGCCAGCGTCTCGTTGCCGTTCACCATCGGGGTGAGGGCCCGCAGATAGGGAACCTGCTGCTGCAGGGCCTGGACGTCGCGGTTGGTGAGCGTGGGCCTGCTACCGGCCCCCCCGGAAACGCCCTTGGGGAAGGCGATTCCGGGGGTGATCGAGATCACGTTCGTGCCGAGCTGGGCCAGCTGCTCGGCCAGAGCCGCGTTTTGAGCTTGCCCCAGGGCGTTGATGACCAGCACGCCGCAGGTGCCCACGACGATGCCGAACATCGTCATGAACGAGCGCCCCCGATGGGCCGCCAGCGCGGCTATTGCCGAGCGGGCGCTGTGGGCGATGGCTGCCAGCCTGGATGGCCTCCCGCTGAACGGCAGCGGGGCGAGACGCAACCGAGTCCTGGGTTCTGAGTTCTGAGTGCTGGGTCGGATGGTCTCGCTGGTCGACATGATCAACCCCGACGCAAGGCTCGAATCGGATCGGTTTGGGCCGCGCGCCGTGCCGGATAGGCGCCGAACGCCAGTCCGATGGCGATCGCGGCGACGAGAGCCGCGGCAACCTGCGGCCAGGATGGCGCAGCTTGCAGGCGCGCGAACTGCGGAGAGAGCGACGGTAGCGCCATGGACAGGGCTGCCCCACCGAGAACCCCGAGTATGCCGCCGATTACCGATAGGGTGAGCGCCTCCAGCAGGAACTGCCAGAAGATGTCGTGGACTCCGGCGCCCACGGCCAGACGAACGCCGATCTCGACCCTGCGTTCGGCCACCGAGGCCAGCATCACGTTGGCTACTCCGAATCCTCCGATGAGCAGGGCGACGGCGGCGATAGTGCCCATGACCCACAGTATGGTCGTGGCACCCTGCTGGGCGACGTCGATACCCTTGAGGAATCCGCCCACCGTGAAATCGTCGTCGCTCCCGGGCTTGATCCCGTGAGTTTGTCTGAGCGTCTGGCCGATGGCCGCCTCGACGGACTTGACGTTCGCGGGGTCGTCCACGGCCACCTGCACGTTCGGGAAGTTCGTTCGCGCTAGCGCCTTGTCGCCGCTGCCCTGCGGCTGGATGACCGTGGCATCCGGCGGAAGGGACTTCAGTGGAGGCGGACCACCCGTGCCCATTCGCACCTGGCCGGAGCCCATGAGCCGCTGCGAGAAGGTGCTGACCGGGACTATCGCCACGTCGTCCATGCTCCGCTCGCCGCCAGCGCCTTCAACTTGCCGTGTGCCGCCGAGCGGCTTCAGGACGCCCACGACCGAGAAATCCACGTTGCCGATTCGCACCTGCTGCCCCACGGCGTTTCCGTTCGGGAACAGCTCTTTGGCAACGATCTGACCCAGCACCACCACTGTGTTCGCCGAGGTTACGTCCTCCTGGGTAAAGAAGCCACCCTCCTGAACCTTGTAGCCTTGCGTGATCTGGATGTCGGGATAGGCACCGCCCACCATCGTATTCCAGTTGCGTCCCTCGGTCTGGACCTGGAGCTGGTTGCCGGTTTGCGGCGTGACGCCGATGACGTGCGGCAGCTTCTGCAGGGCCTGCACGTCGGCGATCGTCAGTGACGGGGCGCCACTGACGAGGATCTTGACCGGGCCACCGCCGGTGGTTGGAGGTGCGGTGGCCGGCACCGCGAAGCCCATCACTTCGATGACGTTCGCCCCCAGCCCGCCGATCCCGCGAACGTTCTCCGCCCTGGCGAGCGAGGCCAGATTGACGATCGTGAAGACGCCGGCGATGCCGACCACGATGCCTACGATGGTGAGCGCGGCCCGCAGCTTGTGGACGCCGAGGGAGGCGAAGGCGGATCGCGCTGCCAGCGCCATCGTCTGACTGAAGGGAGTGGCCCCGCGGAGCGGGAGGGGCGGTAGGATCTTGTGTTCGGATGACATGTTGGGTTGCGAGTTCATGCTACCCCCTCCGGTACCAGGGTCGATAGTAGCGCTTCTGCCCTCTTTGGAGTTGGGCAGGCGGCGTCCTGGACCACCGATCCGTCCTGAAAGCTGATCACGCGGTCACAGTAAGCCGCGATGTCCGGCTCGTGGGTCACCAGCACGATGGTGATCCCCTCGTCGTGCAGCTGCTGGAAGATGGCCATCACCTCGATGCTGGTGCGGGTGTCCAGGTTGCCCGTGGGCTCGTCCGCCAGCAGGAGCGAAGGCCCTGTCACCAGGCCGCGGGCGATGGCCACCCTCTGCTGCTGGCCGCCGGACATCTCACTCGGTCGGTGTTCGGAGCGCTCCGCCAGGCCGACGGCGGCCAGGGCCTGCAGGCCACGCTGGTTGGCGGGGGCACCTACCATTCCGGCATACAGCAGCGGCAGTGTCACGTTCTCCAACGCGGTCGCCCGCGGCAGCAGATTGAACCCCTGGAAGACGAAGCCGATCTTGCGATTGCGGACGATAGCCAGCTGGCCGGCGGTCAGCCGGTCGACGGCGATGC
The DNA here is from genome assembly GCA_002436065.1 of Chloroflexi bacterium UBA6077. Classification (GTDB taxonomy): domain Bacteria; phylum Chloroflexota; class UBA6077; order UBA6077; family UBA6077; genus UBA6077. The sequence goes on along the minus strand of DIXP01000038.1, from coordinate 38,721 downwards.
CGTCCAACCAGTACCGGCCGGCCGTCGGCCGGTCCAGGCAGCCCAGCAGATTCAGAAAGGTAGACTTGCCCGAGCCGGAGGGTCCCATGATGGCCACCAGCTCGCCCCGCGTCACGGTCAGGGCGACGCCGCGCAGGGCATGGACTGTGTTCGTTCCCATAACGTATTCCTTGGTTAGTTCCTCAACCCGGATGACGGGATGATCTTTTCCCTCGGTCATAATGTCTCCTTCTTTCTAGGTAAGGCGCAGAGAGTAATGTGATACTTCCGGGGTCCGTACCTCTCGCCTCAATTCCCTCGTACCCCCACTGCCACCAGCTGTCCGGCCTCCAAACCCGACACGACCTCCGTGTACTGCCCGTTACTCGAGCCGGTCTGGATGGGCCGGACGGTGGCCCTACCCTCGCCGTCCACCAGCAGCACCGACCGCCCGCCGTTCGTCGTGGCAGCGGGTCCGGATTGGCTGCCGGAAGCGGCTTGGGCTTGGGCAAAGGAGATCGCCGCGGCCGGAACTACCAGCACCTCCGGCCGCTTGTCCACCGTAATGGTGACGTTGGCCGTCATCCCCGGCAGCAGCCTGGCCTCCGTCGGCTCGATGGAGATCAGCACCGGATAGCTCACCACGTTCTGCGTCGCCGACCCCAACGGCTGCACGGCGGCGACGGTGCCCTTGAAGCTCTGGCCGGGGAACGCATCCACCGTGAAGGTCACGGGCTGTCCGGGTTGCAGGCGGCCAACGTCCGCTTCGTTCACCTGCGCCTGTATCTGCAGGTTGCTGAGGTCCGTCAAGCTGATGAAGGTGGTCGCGCTGTTGGTGGAGGAGGTGTTCGCACCGCTGGCCGCGCTGGCGGCTGCACCACTGGTCGAGCCGCCGGCGAGCCACTGCCCCACGGCCCCGTTCAGGGCGGTCACCACGCCTGCGGACGGCGCGGTGAGGGTGGCAGCGTCCAGGTTCGCCTGTGCCAGGTCGACCAGCGCCTGCTGTGCCGCCACCTGCGCTCTCGCGCTGTCGATATCCTGCTTGCTGTAGGGCTGCTGGCCCAGCTTGAGGGCCTGCTCCGCCGCCCACACGCTGCTCCTGGCCTGCTCGATGTCCTCTGCCGTGTGGGGGTTCTGCGCCAGCGTGAGCTGCGCCTGGGCCGTGTCTACTGCTGCTTGCGCCTGGTCGAGCTCCTGCTGGGTCGGACCAGCCTTGATCTGGGCTAGCCGCGCCTCCGCACTGGCGAGGCCCGCCTTGGCGGAGTCGAGGGCGCTCTGGGCCGGGGTCACATCGGCCGGCTGAGGACCCTTCTTCAGGTCATTCAGCTTTGCCACGGCCGCCGCGTAGTTGGCCTGGGCGGAGTCGACCGCGCTCTGGGCAGCCTGGGCATCGGCAGGCAGGGCGCCGGCCTGCAGCTGGTCCAGCTTCTGGACGGCCGCGTCGTAGCTGGCCTTGGCGGCGTTGTAGTTCTGCTGAGCGGCGGAGACGCTGGAGAAGCCGGAGGCGGCGAGGGTGCTGTTCCCGTTGGAGTCGACCCCCTTGGCCGTCTCGTACTTGTCCTCGGCGGTGATGAGAGCCTGCTTCGCCTGGGTCACGGCCGCCTGGGCCGTGGCGATGTCGGAGGAAGTAGGCCCTGCTTTGAGCTGGTCCAACTTCGCCTGGGCGCTCTTCAGGGCTGCCTCGGCCGAGTCCGCGGCCCCCTGCGCAGCGGCTAGGTCGGCCTGAGTCGGGCCTGCCTTGACCTGATCTAGTTTCGCCTGGGCGGAGGCGCCGTTGGCAGCGGCCTGGTCCACGGCCGTTTGGGCAGCGGCCACATCGGCGTTGCTGGAACCGGCCTTGATCTGATCCAGCTTCGCCTGGGTGCTCTTGAGGCTCGCCTCGGCCTGGGCGACGGTTTCTTTTCGAGGGCCTCGCTGCATGGCTGCGAGCCGCTGGTTGGCGGTGTCGAGATTGGCCTGGAGCTGCGCGGTCTGCTCCTCCCGTGGCCCTGCCAGCATGCCCTCCAGCTTCGCCTCGACTGCGGCCAGGTTGGCTTGTGCCTGGCGAAGCTGGGCCTGGAAGTCGGTGGGGTCGAGCCTGGCCAGGATCTGGCCGGCTTCCGCGGTGTCGCCGACCTTGACGTTGATTTCGGCCACCCTTCCAGAGTTCTTGAAGTTCAGGGGAACGGCCCTGGCAGCGGCAACGGGGCCCGTAGCGGCGATCGTATCCGCGAGCTCCGTTCGCTGCACAGGTGCCGTCACGTACTGTTGAGCCGGTGTCGAGCCCTGGACGGTTCTCCAGAGCACCATGCCCCCGCCGACGGCCACGATGCCGACCGCCGTGGCGATCGCCAGCCACCGGGGGAAGGCACGCGGCTCCGGTATCAGTATCTCGTCGGTACCCGTGTACCACTCTGGTTCCATTGATCTTCGGCCAGACCTCCAGCTCAGCCGAATTGCTCCGGCTGCCGATGTCAGTCTACATAGCAGGCTCTCGAAGATTCTTAGCAATGGTGAGCTTCCCTCCCTGCATGGTTGTGGTGCTTCCAAGCGGGAGTATCACGTCAGGAGATTATGGCGGGATTGCAGGGTGGTTACGGTGTCGTAACCTGGGGATAGCCAATCTAGAAGCGATCTGAAACTGGGTAGGTCCCTGGCGTGTCTCGCCTGTGGGCATGACCAGACAGCCCTATCCCACCGATTTATCGGGGGAGTGCTCTCTAGACGGTGGGTGGTGGAGCCACGCTGTCGTGGCTCGGTCAGAGCCGCGGGCTCAGCAAGGACTACGAGAGGCGCTGCAAGACCAGTGAGAACCTGATCTACGTACCTTGAACCGGGCGTTCTATTGGTAGGGCACAGCAGCGTCGCCCTCGATACTGTAGGGCACGCTCACTTCATCTGCTGGCTCTTGGTGCGGACCCGCGCGTAGAGCTCTTCCATGACCGCGATGAACGACTGATCCTTCGGCCAGAAGGGGGGATAGTCGCCCTGCTTCCTGATCAGGAGGGCTGGGACACTGGGAGCCGGCGAGGCTTCGACCGCCGGAGGTAGTCGTCGGGCTCCGGTCCAGAACTCCTTGTGGCTCACCGTTGCGGGGACCGGCTCGGCCACCGGTCGGGCATAGTATGACTGCGCGGGCTGCACTTCAACTTCCTGTGGATCGAATTCGGACGCGAGCAGCTGCCCCAGGGAGGATTTCGCCAGCTCCTCTCGGAGTTGGTCCCGGGCGAGTCCGCGCAGCTCGAACAGCAGGAAGGGGTCCCGGTCCAGCGCCGACGCCAGCAGGTAGCAGACTCCGGCGACGTGCTTGCACGGGTTGGACCAGTCCGGGCAGGAACACTCGGTGGTGAAATCGCGCTGGCCCCCTGGCAGCAGATGGAGCCCCAGGCGGCCGAACGTGTCGTCGATGTCGTTGGGCATTTCGTTCAGCAGCAGCTTCGCCACCGGTGCGGCCCTGCCCGAGAGTTCGGCGATCACCTTGGTCCAGTTGGCCCGCGAGATCGGCTTTAGCGCAACCGTCGTGTTGTAGATAGGCTCCTCGTAAACGCCAAAGTAGGGATTCACCGATCCACGCACCGTCGCGCTCACCACGCCACCCTCGATCTGGTAGCGGAGGATCCTTCCCCCCCTCGCGTAGGACCGTCCCCGACCGAGGCGGGCCGAGTTGGTGAACTGTTCGAGGGCTTCGATGAACCGCTGCCCCCACCATGTTCGGCTGAATCCAGGCATCTCGTTACTCCAGCACCGCTTCACGCCGGAGTGCGATCAACTCCTTGAAGCTGTTGTTGTCGAGTTCGGTCAGCCAGGACTCGCCGGCGCCGACGATCATCCCGGACAGCCTCCTCTTATCCTCGATCATCTGGTCGATGCGCTCCTCGACCGTCCCCAGGGCGACGAACTTGTGTACGAAGACGTTCTTCCGCTGGCCTATTCGGAAGGCGCGATCCGTCGCCTGCTCCTCAACCGCCGGATTCCACCACCGATCGAAGTGGAACACGTGATTCGCCCGCGTGAGGTTCAACCCGACACCGCCGGCGCGCAACGAGAGGATGAAGACGGAGGGCTCGGTCTCGGGATCTTGGAACGCCTCGATCATCCGCTCCCTCTGTGCCGCGCTCGTTCCTCCGTGCAGGTAGAACGTACCGCAGTGCAGATTCCGCGCGACGTACTCTTCGAGCGCCGAGCCGATCTCGGTGAACTGGGTGAAGACGAGGAGACTGTCGCCGCTGGCGATCGCCTCCTCGACCATCTCGCTCAGCCGCTGCAGCTTGTGGGAGCGCTCGCTGGCAAAAGCGCTCCCATCCTGGAGGAACTGCGCCGGATGGTTGCACACCTGCTTCAGCTTCAAGAGCGTTGCCAGGATCAGCCCTTTCCGCTGGATGCCGTCCGCTTCGTCTAACTGCTCCTCGACGTCCTTGACCACCGCCGCATACAGCGACGCCTGCTCCGGTGTAAGCTGGCAATACACCTTCTGTTCGATCTTGTCCGGCAGGTCGGCAATGATCCGTTGATCCGTCTTCACGCGCCGCAGGATGAACGGCTCGACCAACCTCTTCAAGGTGGCCGCGCGAGTCGAGTCGTTGTCCTTCTGGATGGGAAGCTCGAAACTCTTGCGGAATTGCGCCTCCTTGCCCAGGTAACCGGGGTTCAGGAAATTGAAGATCGACCACAGATCGCGCAGTCGGTTCTCGACCGGCGTGCCGGTCAATGCGAGGCGGCGAGGCGCCGCGATCTTCGCGATAGCCCGGGTCTGCGCTGCTTCGGGGTTCTTGATGTTCTGCGCCTCGTCGACAACGACGCGACCCCAGCCAACGGCGCGTAGCAGCTTCTCGTCCAAGCGGGCCAGGGCGAACGATGTGATCACCACGTCGGATTCCCGGCAGCTGTCTCGAAAGTGCCGTTCGTCTCTGTCTCGGCTGCTTCCTTGGTGAACCAGGGTCCGTAGACTGGGCGCGAAACGCTCGATCTCCTTGCGCCAGTTCCCCAACACCGAGGTAGGTGCGATCACCAGTGTTGGCCCTACCGTCTCCCCCGAGCGCCTCTCATCAAGCAGCCGAGTGATTACCTCCAACGTCTTACCCAGCCCCATGTCGTCGGCAAGACATGGGTTCAGCCCCAGGCTCTCCAGATAGCCGAGCCAGGCCACCCCCCGTCGCTGGTAGTCACGCAGGCTACCCTGGAGCCCCGGTGGATCCTCGATCGGCGCGAACGCACTCTTGTCCTGCAAGCGGGCGAGCATGGACTGCAGGGCCGGGTCGTGCTCCCACTCCAGATCGTCCTCGGAGTCGGCCGTTGCCTTCAGCAGATCTCGGATCGTAAGCTCGGGCCCGGCGTCCCGGTGCGTCTGCCAGAACTCCAGTAGCTGCTGCATCCGCTCGCGGTCCAGCTCCATCCACTGGCCGCGGAATCGCACCAGCGGCGTCTTCGCCTCCACCAGCTGCCGCCACTCCTCTTCCGACACGACCGTGTCACCAATCGACAGCTTATACTGGTAGGCGATGATCGACCGGAGGCTGAGCTGCCCGCTGCCCGCCCCGGTGCTCCCTTTCGCCGGCCTCTGGGTGGTCTTCAGCCGCAGCTTCGCCCGGCGGCGCCCCTCCGGCGTCCACCAAGCCGGCACGCTGACGGTGTAGCCCGCGTCTTCCAGCACCCAGGCATTCTCTTTCAGGAATGAGAACGCCTCCTCCAGCGTCAGGCGAAAGCCGGCTGGTTGGCTCGTCTCCAGCCCGCGCCAGATCTCGGGATAGATCCGCGCGGCATGCCCCAGTCCCAGCAGCAGCTGTTTCTCGAAATTCGAGCCGAAAGGTCGTGCAAGGCTGGCGCGGGCTCCCGACTCGAGACCCCAATAGTCGGCGAGACGAAGCCGATGTGAGGGGTCGCGCTTCGCGGCCACCTGGAAGTGAAGCTGCCAGTCGTCGACGTCGGCCGCGAGGGCTTCTTCCAGCTGGAATCCCAGGGTGAACTCCGCGGCGGTTTGCACTCGCGCCAGCTTCTCCCGCCAGCCCGCCCAGGCGCGGCACTCGGCCATCTGGTCGGCCGTCGACTGGGGCCGCGCATCAGGCCGATAGGGGTAGACGGCGCGATACAGGAAGGTGTCGGCGATCTGCTGGTCGTTCTTCCCCGTGAAGGGTGTCCCGGTCACCACGTCGTTCAACAACCACTCCGCGAAGTGGCGCAGAAGCGGTTCCCTCGCGTGGATCGTATTGGCCGGGGTGACCGATCCCGCGGCGCACAGGGTGGGCATCGCGGCGACGTACTTCGGAATGGCGGCCTCGTAGAGAGTCGAGAGGATTTCCCATCCCGCATGGGGCTCGAATGCGGGCGTGCTCTTGATGCGCCTTCGGCTCGTTGGTGCCATCCCACGGAGCCTGATCGCCGGGATGTACTGCTCCCGTGCGATCACCTCCTTGATGACCCGGCTGAACTGGTGCCAGAACAGGAAATCCGCCCCGAGTTGAAAGTCCTCAGCTGCATACAGGGCGACGAAGTGGATTTCGTTCAGGGTTCGGATGATGTTGGGCACCGGATAGCAGCAGAGCTGCCAGGGCTCGAGATCGAAGCTGTCTGGGATCTCTTCGTCGACGTATCTTTGCAGCTCGAATGAGGGTAGGGGGGCGCCGTTGGCGCTCGGCAGCAGGAAGAAGCGGCGGCAAAGCTCACCGGAGACCGCACTGGCGTAGCTATCCCGAATCCCGAGTTTCTCGTCGAGAAATGCCACCAGGGAAGAGTCTGTCAGATGTCGCGGGTGGAGCGTCCTGTCCGAGGGACTGTGCTCCGCGCGCACCGATGCGTCGGTTTCGACCCACAGGTAGAAACCACCCCCTTGAACGAAGTCCTCAGTATTGTCCGGGATCCAGGTCCCGTGAAGCACCTGCATTGTTGGGTACGATTGGTCACTCTGTCCAGATTCGGGGTAAGGCGATTACCCTGAATTTATTGTACACCAACTCACGGATATGCTGAGCGTGTGAGTCTCGACAGCGGGCGGCGACTCACACACTGGTTGACAGCTTCTCGCACCCTGCCCTAGGTAGGCTGACAGCCGACAGCTATCAGCTTCACTACCGCCCCGCTGTCTCGTAGGACTCCGTGGTTGCGTTCAACCGTCCGGCGGTGGTGGGCCCGTCGTCCTCCCAGTCGCGCTGGATCGTCACGCACTTGTCCTGCCAGGGGTCGCCGGGCATGCCCGTGTGGGGTGTAAGGTACGTGACGGGGGTGAGGTGGTGTGTCACCCACTCCTCGATGGGGATGTAGCGGTCCTCGCCCAGCCAGCTTCGGCTGCCCTGATTCGGGTCCATCACGTATACCCCCAGGATCTTCGCCAGCGGGTCCACGGAGGGATCGGCGGTTGCGCGGACGCCGCGCACCAGAATGTAGTGCTCGCCCCGCCACACGAGGGCGATGGATGGCTCCCTGTACTGGGGGCTCGCCAGCAGCCAGGCCATGAGGTTGGTGGCGGCCATCGGGTCGTCGTTGGTGAAGTGGTTGAAGCCGCGGTCGGGCATCCACTGGCGGGCCGCCGAGGCGGCGGCAAAGGGTGAGCAGTTCCACTGGTCCTCTGTGTAGCCGGCGTTGTGGCTCAGTTCCCAGTTCCAGATACTCTGCTGGACGGCGTAGCTGTTGCTCAGCGACTCGCCCCGCGCATACTCTGTCCAACTCTGGATGTCGGCGGGCTCGCACCAAACGGCGGTCATTTGCCGGTGGAAGGGTATTGGGAGATCTAGATCGAAAGATCCCGCCCCGTCCGGAGCAGCCGACGGGATCAACCAGGCTTCATTGACATAACCGGCACACGTGCCGTCGGTGACCCTCCACCAGCCATCGTTAACCGGTCCGGCTAATAGCCGTACGGCTGTATCCTGAGTCAGACTGCCGACGATCGGGTTGCCGGTGCTAGGCCCTCCTCGCAGGTTCAGTCGGTCGGCGGTGACGACCGCGCCCTCGCCTACGACGAGGTCGGCCGCGTAGACGGTGCCCGAGGAGAGCAGTAGGCTGGCGAGCAGTGCCATGGAAAGGGTAAGGGCAGCGGAGAACGAGCGAAGAGTCACTTCAACCACCTCCAAGAGGCCCAAAGCATAGACCAGGAGGGCTCTCGAGGCAATGGGAGAAACAGGCTATGCGGGCGCGGCAGCGCCTCTGAAGGCGATTCGCAGTTCGTCGCCACAGACGCTGCCGGATTATGGTCACCCTGGTTTGGTGCCACACGCCCAGATCGGAGGTTGTTATGGTCCACTGCCGTCAAGCGGCTCGAACGCGCTCCGATGTCTCCCCCATGGGACCTTCCTGCGGCGCTGCCGCTACCTGACTCTCTGCCGAGACGCCGCCCACCGGCATCGATGCCCCGCCCTGTCGGGCTCGGAACAGCATCCCAAACAGCTCGTCCAGCAGCACTGCCAGGCCTGCCGCCGCCTGGCCGAGGATGAATATACGGCTGACCCTCGGGGCCAATATCCTCGCGTAGCTCAGAATGGCGCCAATCCAGACGCCCATGCAGGATGGTCAAGTGAACAGCTGGCCCAGGCTCATCTGCATGCCGCTGCCCCTGGGTATCCCGCGAGTCCCCTCAGGTTGAATCGGTCCCTTTGTGGTGTCCACAAAGGGCAGGCGGAGCACCGTCGTTACTCGATCGTAGGTTGCTGTTCGGCTGAGCCGGAAGGTGGCAAGGGCCAGGACGATGATCTCTCCCATGGAGAAACCCTCGGGCACCGGGCGGCCAAGCCGTCGGACCAGGGCAGTGATGCCCCCGAATAGCGCCCAGTAGCCGGCTATTACCAGGGCGTAGGACAGATAGGGTCGGCTTCTCAAGCTTCGTACCCCCCTCTTCGGGTGTTCTGGCCGTCAAGGCCCACTCCAAGGCAGGGCCGAGTCCGCAGATTACGTGCCCGCCCCCGGTTGCCCTGAGATGGTTCACGAAGCCGTCGGATCGGGGTGACACTTTGGGGGAGCACGCTCTGGGAGGGCGAAGCTCCCGCTGAGCCGCCCGGTGGGGGAGCAGCAATCACCTCCCACCTGAGCCGCTCGATGGGGGATGTGGGCGCCACCCCAACAGGCGGCTCGCCGGGAGGCTCGCCCTCCCAGTCACTTCCCCGTTCGGGAGCAGGAGCATGACCCTCCTGGGAGGGTGACCACTTCCGTGAACCATGCTGTTGCCCTGTCCTACGCCGGCCAAACCCGAAACCCGTACCGCTACTGACAGTACTCTAGGGTCTGAGCAACGGAATTGACCTCGACGGGCGCGCCCTTCCGGATCACGAACTCGCTGAGCCCCACTTCGTCGCCGGGGTTGCCCCAGTCGTAGCTGTAGCCGAGGCGAGTCCACGGGTAGCCGTTAGGCCCATAGGACTTGCCCTTCAGTTCGTTGAACCACTTCACATGTTCCTCACTTGCGCTCAACCAGCGGGAATCGCGTAGGTCGGTCTCCGCCTCGTGGTCGGTGATCTCCGGATCGGCGCTGGGTCGGAAGAGATCGGCTGGGTCCACCCACAACTCCACGAACCACTTCTTGCCGTTGTCGGGTGGCAGACCTAGCAACTGCTCCAACCGTAGAACAGGTTCAGCCGGCCTCTCCCTCTTGCAGAAGTGCTGGACGCCGGGGGCAACGGTCACCCAGGTCTCGACGCCGGCCGTCGTGGCCTTGCCCACCTGCTCGTTGTAGCCGGGCCAACTGGTCCAGGTGACCACCAACACCTTCCTCTTGTCGGGCTCTCCCTTCCAGTTCAGGTCGTTGCCCTCCGTGATGGCGATGAGATCCCTGGAGATTTCGCCCGGTTCGGCCGTCTCCGCATCCTTGACGGCCGCCAAGTAGGCCGTTTGGAGATTCTCCTTCCTTGATGGGTTGGTCAACCCCAGGGCGCTCAGCTCCCACTGGAAACGCTCGCTGTTAAGCCTCTCCTGCACCCCAAAGGGACCATTCACCCAGCTCTCGAAGCCGTCTGTGAAGGCCGTCCAGTTGTCCGCCTTTCGCCAGACCATCAATCCAGTCGTGGTCTGCTGCACGGCGTCGCCGTTGGCCACGCTGCGCTGTGTCTCCACCGGCTCGCCGACTACACCCGGAATCTGGTCGGCCAGTGCCTCGAAGCCTAGCTGGAACGCGGGCTCGGGCTGAGCGAGGGCAGGGCCTCCTGCGGCGAACGCGATGGTCATGGCCAGCAGCAATGCAAGGATCAATCGTCTCATCAAGGATCCTCCCAGATAAATGGTTGTGATACGGTCCATCCGTCTCAGCCATCATAGAATCAGCCCTGTCACAGAGCCAGGGACCATGGTCCCCATTTCCGCACCAATCGGAATGATGTGCACGTTATCGTCGTAGCCCGCGGGTTGAAGATCCTGTATCATCTGAACTCGTACAGGGATCTTCGCACAGTCAGATCTCCTGGGCGCTCGATCGATCACCCAGCTTGAAGCTGAGGCTCTCGCATCGGACCCGGATAGAACACAGTCAGGGAGGAGAGCATGCTTACATACAGGGTTCCCATGGTCCCCGGGCCAACCTCGGTGCCGTCGGAGGTATTGGCGGCATACCAGGTGGACTATGCATCCAGCGACCTGGAGGATGAGTTCTTCTCACTCTACACACGGGTAGAGAAGCAGCTACAGACCATCCTTATGACCCGGAACAGGGTCGCCCTCATGTCGGGTGAGGCCATGGTGACACTCTGGGGCGCCCTCAAGAGCTGCCTCAAGCCCGGCGACAGGGTGTTGGCCGTGGGCACCGGCCTCTTCGGGTATGGCGTGGGGGACATGGCTCGCTCGGTGGGGGCGCAGGTGGAGACGGTGGGCTTCGAGTACGATGCCATTGCCGATCCGGCCAAGGTGGAAGAGGCCATCGTTTGGTTCCGACCCAAGATGGTGACTATGATTCACTGCGAGACCCCATCCGGCACCCTGAACCCAGTGGGGGATGTGGGCCGGCTGGTGGCCAAGCACGACGTTCCACTCTTCTACGTCGATGCCGTGTCCAGCGCGGTCGGCGCGGAACTGCGGACCGATGACTGGCGCATCGATCTCTGTCTGGTGGGCACGCAGAAGTGCCTATCCTGCCCATCGGACCTCGGCATCATCGCTATCTCCGATCGAGCCTGGAGGGCAGCCGAGGAGGTAAGCTACCAGGGCTACGATGCCCTGCTGCCCTGGAAGGACGCCCTTAAGGACCGCTACTTCCCCTACACGCCTCACTGGCATGGCATCGCTGCTCTGGAGGTGGCTTGCCGGCGGGTGCTGGAGGAGGGCCTCGAAGCGGTCTTCCAGCGGCACGCCCGGGTTGCTGCCCAATGCCGGAGAGGGGTCCAGGACCTCGGCCTCGAGCTGTATCCTCGCGAGGAAGCCTTCAACTCCCCTACGGTCACGGCAGTCAAGGTGCCGCCTATCCTTGGTTGGGCCGAGCTGGACCGACGGTTGCGGGACCAGGGCGTTGGGGTGGGAGGCAACTATGGGGTTCTCGCGGGCAAGCTGTTCCGCTTGGGCCACATGGGCACTCAGGCTGACGAGACGTTGGTGCGGCAGACCCTGGAGGCCCTGGCCAAAGCCCTCGGCAAAGCGTAGGGAACCGGCAAGTGACCTGCTCTCCGCTGGGGGGGGCAGCCAGCTCGGGCGCCCACGGCCGAGACGTCACCGTCCGCTCTGGCCGCGTTCTGTTGGGACATGCCGAGCAATTCTTGGGGCATTATAGCCGTTTCTCCCGCTGGTGCGGGTGCCGGAGGGGGACAATGACCGGCACGCTGCTTGCTCCGCCGACGGTTCACTCTCCACCTCTTAGGAGGATGGAATGGAAAATGCCGATTTGGTGGAGATGACCATCACCGGAGTCCACGAAGGGGAGACTCGAGATGGCTACCGCGAGGTCACTCTAAGTACCACCAGGGGTGACGTGGAATGCCGGTACTATCCGGCGGGTGATGCCCAGAAGGCCGTTGTCTTCGTGGGGGGGATTGGTGGTGATTTTGACACCCCCGCCAGGGGTCTGTATCCCCTGCTGTGCGGAGAGTTGGCGCGGGAGGGCATCGCGGCCTTGCGGGTGCGTTTCCGCCACCCAACGGTTCTAGAGGAGGCGACGCTGGACGTCCTGGCGGGACTGACTTTCCTGGACGGGGAAGGCATTGACGTCTCTGCCCTTGTGGGCCACTCCTTCGGCGGAGCCGTCGTCATCCAGGCCGCCGCGCTGGATGAGGAGGTGCGGACCGTGGTAACCCTGGCGACTCAGAGCTACGGCGCCGCTCCGGTCTCCCTTCTCGGACCACGCTGCTCGATCCTGCTGATCCACGGCACGGGCGACACAACCCTTCCGCCCTCCTGCTCGGAACAGCTCTACAACCAGGCCAGGGAGCCAAAAGAGCTGATCATATTCGAGGGCGCTCGCCATGGCCTGGACGAGAAGGCCGAAGAGGTTCACCATGTGACGCTGCAATGGCTTGTGGAGGAGTTGGAGGGGAATTCTACCTGAACTCGGCGTAGTAGCTGGCAAGGGTGCCGCGCAGTCCGCGGGTTGGCTTCTCCACCCAGCTCTTGAACACCTGGTGCATGTGCTCGCTCACCGTCACGTTCCCAGCTTCCCCGAAGAGAGCCCCCGTTTTTCGTCCCCTGAGGGCCTTCTCGAAGTCGGCGACGCTCTTCCCTTTGAATCGGGTAAATGCCGACCCGATCTCGTTCAGATGGTGCGCGTCGCTCCCTCCCAACTCGGCCAGGTGGAAGTCTCTGCTGTTGAACAGTCGCAGCTTCTGCTCGCTGCCTCTGGCTCCCAGGGCGGCGTTGCAGATCTCTATGCCGTCCATGTGGATGCCGGCTTCAAGCAGACGGCGGATGTGGCGATAGCCGCCACTGGGGGTCCAGATGATGGTGGGATGGGGGATGGCGGCGAACCCGCCCATCTCGTGGATCAGTTCGATGGTCCAGCGGAAGCTCTTCCCTCGCGGGAGCGGTTTGGTGGGGTAGGGTGGCCGGAAGAAGTAGGCCAGGAGGTGACGGCCGAGCACCGCCGTGATCTCCGTGGCGAATACCGCACGCAAGCGACAGTCCTGGTGTCTTTCCACCCACTCCAACGCCTCCAGGGACCCGTCCACCGCGTCGTGATCGGCGATGGCGACCAGGTCCAGGTCGGTGTTTTCCTGGACACACGCCATGATCTGAGCGACCGAGGCCATGCCGTCGCTGACACTACTGTGTATGTGGAGATCGGCTTTGCCCAAGGACACCTACTTGTTCGAGGAATGGGAGAAAGGACAGGAGCAATGCCTCAGCCCTTACTCGCAGCATGATACCAGGAAGGCGCGCTCGTGGAAAGTATCGGGATTGTCGTCATCCCGCGCCCTCCTCCCCCAGACTCGTAGTGCAGGGCGCTCTGCCCTGCCGTCCCGTTGCCACGCCTTGCACCGTTGCCTACGGGTCCGGGTGCGGGCAGGTCGCGCGGCCATGCCGGTTGCACGCCAACGGGTAGCAGGGCACAGGGCCCTGCACTACGGGTCCAATTCGGATTGGTCGAGCGCTACGGCGTCGCCGGCCGTTCCACCACGGTGGTTACCTGTACCCTGAAGGCCCTGGTAGCCCAACTGGGCCACATCTGGATCTCTGGAGGTTGGTTGTACTGGTCCGAGCGCGCGACCTTGTCCTGGGCGTCATGCGCTGTGCTTCCCCTCACCAGGCTGGTGATGGCGTCGGCGTCCACCTCCCGCTGAAGCACACCGCTAGCCCTCACTCGGAGGGTCAGGTGTTGTCCCTCGGCGCTCACCACCGCGGGGGCAGTCATGGTGAGTCCGCTCATGGCCCTGTAGCCTCTGGGCACGTCCTGTGACCAGAGCGATTCCACTAATCTGTTGAAGTCGTCGTTGTTGAAGGCCAAACCGGTGCTCACCACTTCCATGGTTCCACCCAGGCTTTCGGCGGCGTCTCCGATGTTGCGATCGTACCTCTCCGTTTGGACGTCGGTGCGGATGCTGGCCTCGGGCATCGACTCGTTGCCCTTCAGTTGGTCTCGCAGCTTACCGGCCGATTGGGACGCTGCCTGCTCCAGCAGGCGCGCTCGCAGGGCGTCTCGCACACCAAGGGTCACGTTACTGGAGGGCTGGAGGGCTTGGGGCTGCGCGTTCTCCGGAGGGGGAGGCGCGACCTCCTTCACGTTGATGTTGCCTTCGGCGGAGGCTCGCTCCTCAATGAGCCTTCCAGACAGCCTCTGGGCCGTCGCATCCAGGCGCGGCCCCCCTATCTCGACCAGGATGTCTACGTCCCGCGCCAACAGCTGGGTCTCGGGGTAGACGACCACGGTGGCCATCGGGACCATCAGGTAGCCGAAGATGACCAGGAGGACGGCAAACCCGGCCCCTATCAGCATGCCCCATCGACTGATACTTATTGCAGGTGAGAACCCCTCGGGATCGCTGAAGGGGGCGGTCTCCGCCCTGTCTGGAGACGTGGAATTGCTGCTGTAGTAGGCCCTCAGGGTCCGGAAGACGTTGCGGAAGCCGTTCTCGCTGGCCAAAGCCCTTCGGCTGAGGTCTTCACTGATGACTACCACGTCCAGCCCGAGATCCCGTTGCAGTCGCCGGAGCACCCTGAACTCCACGCCGTCGTTCAGCGACCTGGCGTTGGAGGGGATGAGCAGCACGGTCCGCGGGGTCCGTACGCTTTCCAGTTTGCTGCGCACGGAGGTCAGGTCGTCTTCGGGATCAACCTCGACCACGGCCTCGTGCTGAGGACCGTGGCCGGATAGGGTATTCAGATAAGTCCTGAGATCATCTCCGCTACCGAGGCGGACGATATCTTCTTCGTTTCTTCTCAAGGCCGACATGACTCACCTCTGACGGGTGGGAGTCGTGGGATCGACGGGGACGCTCACAAGCCTTCCTGGCTCTCCGATCCGACCTGTACGCCGATCGCCAGGGGCGAAAATGCAAGATGTGGACCGATAGCCACCTGCGATTACTCAGTACTCAGTACTGAAGCAGTGCAGAGGGCGATGTCTGCTGCCTGGAGAAGGGCTCGCCGGTAGGCCAGGGATAGGAAGCCTGGCTTCCAACGATCGTGAAGCTCGTCGGAGACGGCGACTATGAGCGCGGCTCGTGCACCGCGGTGTTTGGCGATGGCGAAGAGGCCAGCGGCCTCCATCTCCACCACAAGGACGCCCGAGCCGCTCAACCTGAGGATGGTGTCTGCGCACTCGCGATAGGGGGCGTCCGTTGTCCAGCTTGGGCCCACCAACGGTGAAGGCAGCCCCTCCCGCAACGCCGTGGAGAGCAGGGCGTCGACCAGTTCGGGGGATGCCTCGGCGGGCTCGTCGGCCGGCAGATAGTGATAAGACACCCCTTCGTATCGGAGCGACCGGTTGGCTACTACCAGGGAACCGATGAGCAGCGACGGTTGCAGGCTTCCCGCGGACCCCACCAACAGCACGCTTCGCGCGCCCGCGGCGATCATCATCTCCATCGCCATGACGGCTGCTGCCGCCCCCATGGGAAGCCGGGTGATGGCCAGCTCGCGACCTCGGAAGGTGCCTCTCGCCAGCGGCCAATGGATCGACGAAGGCCATCGGCTCACCTCCGACCCCTCGATGCGTGTCACCATGTGCCCGAACGCCTGTCGCTGGAAAGTCGCGACCAGGATGGCGGGTAGAGTAAGCGTCTCTAAGTCCCCTCCCATCAGTTCCCCATAGTAGCGTAGGAAGCTCTCAGGACTGATTCGCGGCTCCGAAGGGTCAACCTTCCAGCTAGTCATGGCAACTCCGTGAGTTTCGTGTTGGCAGCAATTGTAGGTGAGGGTGACCATTGCGGCAAGGTAAACCGACATTTCGCTATTCCTGGTGGTGCGGTTGTGCACGGCCAGCGGGATAGTGCTATAATTCACAACCGCGAGTGTTGGGTGCAATGCTGCACTTGCTGGCTGCGGATCGGTTTCCGCATAGGTCACTGGCGATGGTGGAGCGATGCCGGCTCAATACGTCCCTATAGCTATACTCTTCTGGGTTCTCGTCGTTTTTTCCGGCGTGATGCTACTGCTCACGCGGATCCTCGGCCCATATCGCCCCAATCCCGCCAAGGCTCTGACCTACGAGAGCGGCATCGTGCCGATCGTCCCCGCTAGGCGCCGTTTCAAGGTGAAGTTCGTCCTCGTGGCGATGCTCTTCATCCTCTTCGACATCGAGATCGTGTTCCTGTACCCCTGGGCGGTGGTGCTGCGTCAGCTTGGGCTCTTCGCCCTCGTTGAGATGCTGGCCTTTGTCCTTCTGCTGCTGGTTGGGTACTTCTACGTTTGGAAGAAGGGGGCCTTCGATTGGGAATAGAGGCTAAGCTTCCAAGCGGGCTGGGGATTTGGGTTACAAAGCTGGCCAACTGGGGCCGGCAGGGAGCGGTCTATCCCCTCACTGCCGGACTTGCTTGCTGCGCCATCGAGATGATGTCCATGAGCATGGGCCGTTACGATATCTCCCGCTTCGGCATGGAGGCATTCAGGGCCACCCCCCGCCAGGCGGACCTGTTGATTGTCTCCGGCCGCGTCTCAAAGAAGATGGCGCCGGTGCTCAAGCGGCTGTACGACCAGATGCCCGAGCCCAAGTGGGTTATCGCTATGGGCGATTGCGCTTCCTGTGGCGGTGTCTTCAACAATTACGCCATCCTCCAGGGAGTGGACAAGATACTCCCCGTGGATTTCTTCGTGCCCGGGTGCCCGCCCCGGCCCGAGGCGCTCCTGGATGCCATCGTCAAGCTGCGACAGAAGATCCGGGACGAGGGGGACATAAATGGCAGGATCTGACCCTGTGGTGGAAGCCCTCTCGGTGGCCCTGGGAGATGCACTGCTGGGCATCAATGAGGATCGAGCGGGGACTCCTCTCTTGGTCGTGGATCGAGGATCGATCCGGGAGGCCTGTCGGCTGCTGCGAGACGAGGGCGAGCAGTTCGTCCACCTCTCCGGTGTCTGGGGGGTCGACTACCTGGATATGGGGTTGGAGCCGCGGTTCGCAGTGGTCTACTATCTCTATTCTCCTACCTCCAAGCGCAGGGTCGGCCTGAAGGTCCCGCTGGAGGAGAGCGATCCGGTGGTCCCCTCGGTAGTAGATGTCTTCCCAGGAGCCAATTGGCACGAGAGGGAGACGTTCGATATGTTCGGCATCCAGTTCGAGGGACATCCCAACCTGGAGCGCATCCTGATGCCGGAGGACGCCACCGAGTTTCCATTGAGGAAGGACTTCCCCCTGGGGGAAGAGGAGATAGAGTTCAGCCACAACACCGAGAAGTGGCAGCATATTCGCGAGTCCGAGTATCCGCAGAAGAGTCCAAAATCAGCATGGTAGCCCAACCACAGTTCATAACCGAAGACGAGTTGATGATCCTCAACCTGGGTCCGCAGCATCCGGCCACCCACGGCGTGCTCCGCTTGGTGCTGACCCTGGATGGCGAGACCGTCGTGGAGTGCAAGCCGGTCATCGGCTACCTGCACACCGGCATAGAGAAGAGCTACGAGAGCCGGAAGTACCAGCAGTGCGTGACCCTGACGGATCGGATGGACTACCTGAACCCCCTGGGGAACAATCTGGCCTACTCCCTCGCCGTCGAGAAGCTGATGGGGGTCGAGGCTCCGCCCAGGGCTCGAGTGATCCGCGTTTTGCTGGCCGAGTTGACCAGGATCCAGAGTCACCTGGTTGCCTATGGATCCAATGCCCTGGACCAGGGTGCCACGAGCCCCGAGATGTACGCCTTCTGGGACCGGGAGAAGATCCTGGACATCTTCGAGTTGATCTCCGGACAGCGGATGATGACCAGCTACATCCGCCCCGGCGGCCTAGCTAGAGATCTGGCGCCAGGCTTCGATGAGGCCGTCCAGGCTTTCGTCGACGAGTTCCCGAGCCGCCTGGCAGAGTACCACGGGTTGCTTACCCGCAACCCGATCTGGATGGACCGCATGATCGGCGTTGGCAAGTTGACCGCCGAGCAGTGCATCCAGCTTGGCGTCACCGGTCCGATGCTTCGCGGCGCCGGAGTACCGCGAGACCTGCGCAAGGATCAACCCTATTGCGGTTACGAGGAATTCGACTTCAACGTCATCACCAGACCAGAATGTGACTGCTACGCCAGATACCTGGTCCGGATGGACGAGATGGCGGAGAGCCTGAAGATCGTGAAGCAGGCATTGAACCGCATCCCCGAGGGGCCGTACGTCCTTGAGGACTTCAAGGAAGCCTTCCCGCCTCGTCAGCTCATCAGCGACACCATGGAGGGTCTGATCCACCATTTCAAGCTGGCGACGGAGGGATACCGGGTGCCCGCGGGCGAGGTTTACCATGCTGTGGAGTCTCCTCGCGGCGAATTGGGGTTCTACATAATCTCGGATGGCAGTGCCAAACCGTACCGAGTGAAGGCGAGAACGCCTTCCTTCACCAATCTCCAGGCGCTGTCGATCATGGCCAAGGGCGGGATGATTGCCGACTTGGTGAACATGATCGCCGCCATCGATCCGATCATGGGGGATGTAGACCGATAGTGGCAGGGCTACTTACAGAACAAACCAGGGCCAGGATCCATGAGGCCATCCATCACTACCCAGAGAGCCGGTCGGCCGCCAAGGCGGCGCTTCGGCTCGCTCAGGAGCAGTTGGGCTGGCTCTCGCCTGAGGCGGTGGCCGAGGTCGCCGTCGAGATGGACCTGGATCCCAATGCCCTGTATCAGCTCTCGACCTTCTACGACATGTTCTACAACCAGCCGGTGGGCCGGTACGTGCTGGGTGTCTGCGACAATCTGTCCTGCTGTCTGCGCGGGAGCGATCGGCTGGTGGAGCACCTTCAAGCCAGGCTGGGGATCAAGCCCGGTGAGACGACGCCGGATGGAGTCTTCACTCTGAAGACCGTGGACTGCCTGGCTTCCTGCGGGACGGCCCCCGTGATGATGGTGAACGAGGAGTACCACGAACGGCTGACCCTGGAAGCCGTGGACCGGCTACTGGACGAACTGCGCGCAAGGACAAAGGCGTGACCGAGAAGATCCTGTTTCGCAATATGGGGATCCCCAACTCCTGGGAGATCGACGTATACGAGTCCAGGGGGGGCTACGAGGGCCTGAAGAAGGCGCTTCGGGAGAGCACCCCGGCCGAGGTGATCGATGTCGTCAAGGCATCGGGCCTGCGAGGCCGCGGTGGTGCCGGATTCCCCGCGGGCATGAAGTGGAGCTTCGTTCCCAAGACCCCCGGCCTGCAGAGATACTTGACTTGCAACTGCGATGAGAGCGAGCCCGGTACCTTCAAGGACCGGCAGTTTGTGGAGAACGATCCGCACCAGCTTATCGAGGGGATCGCGATCTCCTGTTATGCCTTCGATGCTGCTAAGGCATTCATTTACATAAGGGGCGAAATGGCCCTCGGCGCGCGGCGGCTGGAGCGGGCCGTCGAGCAGGCTCGCGAGCACGGCTACCTGGGTGAGAACATCCTGGGGAGCGGCTACTCGCTGAATGTGGTGGTGAGCCGCGGTGCGGGTGCCTACATCTGCGGCGAGGAGACGGCGCTGCTGGAGTCGCTGGAGGGCAACCGTCCGATGCCCCGGTCCAGGCCGCCCTTCCCTGCGGTGGTCGGGCTCTATGCCAAGCCGACCGTGATTAACAATGTAGAGACCCTCTCCAACGTGCCTCACATCATCACCAGGGGAGCGGAGTGGTACAACACCATCGGCGAGGCGCCGCGAAATACGGGCACCAAGGTCTACAGCCTCAGCGGATGCGTCAAGCGGCCGGGCAACTACGAATTGCCGCTTGGTGTCACCCTGCGCGAGTTAATCTACGAGCACGGCGGTGGAGTGTTGGGGGATAGGGGGATCAAGGCCGTGATCCCCGGTGGTACCTCCGCGGCGATGCTGGGGGCCGACCAACTAGATCTCAAACTGCACTTCGACGCGGTGGCCCAGGCTGGGTCCATGCTCGGTTCCGCCGCTGTCATCGTTATAGACGAGAGCGTCTGCATTCCGCACGCAGTGCAGCGAATGGTTCGCTTCTACGAGCGGGAGTCGTGTGGAAAGTGCACCCCCTGCCGGGAGGGTACCCGCTGGTTGAGAAAGATCTTGGACCGGATTGCCGATGGATCTGGCCGGGAAGAGGATATCCCGCTGCTGCTGGACCTGTGCGGCAACATCGCGGGTGGCAAGACGCTGTGCGGCCTCGGTGACGCCGCCACGAACCCCGTTCTCAGCGGGATCAAGCTGTTCCGATCGGAGTTCGAGCACCACATCCGCCACGGCCGGTGCCCAGAGGGTACAATGCCCGGCGGCCTGGGGAGCCAAGGGTGACAGACCTAATCAAGGTTACAATCGATGGGCGGGAGGCCATGGTGCCTAAGGGTACCCTGATCACCGAGGCTGCCAAGCAGGTGGGCGTCGAGATCCCCGTCTTCTGCTACCACGAGAAGATGCACCCCGTGGGAGCCTGCCGCATGTGCCTCGTGGAGATAGAGAAGGTCCCCAGGCTTCAGACGGCCTGCACGACCCCTGTCACCGATGGGATGGTGGTCCGAACGAACACGCCCACCGTCGACAAGGCTCGGAAGGGCGTTCTGGAGTTCCTGCTGTGCAACCATCCCCTGGACTGCCCGGTCTGTGACAAGGGTGGCGAGTGCCCGCTGCAAGACACCACCTTCAAGTATGGTGCCGACCGCTCGCGCTTCGTCGAGGAGAAGCGCCACTTCGTCAAGCCGATCCGGCTCAGCCCTCTGGTCGTCCTGGATCGCGAACGGTGCATAATGTGCACCCGCTGCGTGCGCTTCGTCAAGGAGGTCGCGGGTGATGAGAGCCTGACACTCCTGGAGCGCGGGGCTTGCAGCGAGGTGGGTGTGGCTCCCGGCCGCGTCTTCGACTCACCCTTCTCCGGAAATACCATAGAGATCTGCCCGGTTGGCGCCCTCACCAGCGCTAAGTTCCGCTTCCGTGCCCGAGCCTGGGAACTGAAGAAGACACCCAGCCTCTGCGCCCAGTGCAGCGTGGGGTGCAACGTCAGCGTGGAGTCGCGGGATGGCGTGGTTCACAGGTTGATGTCGCGTGAGAACACCGACGTGGACGATGGCTGGCTGTGCGACCGAGGCCGTTTCGCCTACGATTTCGTCAACAGCCCTGACCGTGTTACCCTGCCGATGGTGCGCAAGGGCGGCAAGTTGGTTCCTGTCTCATGGCAGGAGGCCGTGGGTTCGGTCATCCGGCGGCTGGGGCAGATCGGACGGACGGCGGGCGGCGAGCGGCTTGGGGGGATCATCTCTCCCACCGCCACCAACGAGGAGCTGTACCTGTTCCAGAAGCTGTTCAGGACTCAGCTCCAGAGCAACAGCGTCGATCATGGTCTCCACGGTGACTACACCCTTCCCGAGACGGGTATCGATGCCCCCAGTGGGAGCATCGCCGGCCTTGAATCGGCCAAGGTCATCTTGGTGGCGGGTGCCAACGTGTACCAGGACCAGCCTGTCCTGGCTCTTCGGCTGAGGAAGGCCGCGACGAAGAAGGGCGCCAGGGTGGTGGTGATCGGCTCCCAGGACACCCCCGTGGCCAAGTTGGGGAGTCCATGGCTACGAGTGACAGATGGGGCGGAGCCCGCGGTCCTCAACGGCATTCTGAGGCTTCTCCTCACGGAGTTGTTGCCCGCGGATGTGGCCAGGGAGCGGTTGGGAGATCTGTACGATACCGTAAACCGCTATGTTTCCGAGTACCCACCCGAGAGGGTTCGGGAGTTGTCCGGCATACCCGAGACCACCCTGAGGGAGTTGGCCCACCTGTTGGCCGAAACCCCGCGGACCGCGATTCTGTTCCCTCGCCCCTCGGCGGGTGCTCCCGCTGGGCTTCAAGAGGCGTGCGCGCGGCTGTCTATGGCCGTTGGTGCCTTGAAGGAGCCGGGTGCGGGGCTGTTCCCCCTGGGGCTGGCTAGCAACTCCCAGGGTGCCCTGGACATGGGTGTCTCCCCCAGGCTGTTGCCGGGTCAAAGGAAGCCGGTCTCGGCTACCCTGGATGCCCTCGAGGGGCTGTGGGGGAGCCGGCCGCCCGAAACCACGGGGCTGAGCGGGCTGAGGATGATCGACGCAGCAGCGGCAGGCCAACTGTCGGCTCTCTACCTGATCGGTGTGGACCCGCTGGCCGGGGCTGATGCAGGTAGGGTGCGGGAAGCCCTCTCCAAGGTGGAGTTCCTGGTGGTCCAGGACAGCTTCCTCACGGAGACGGCCCAGATTGCCCACGTGGTGCTGCCATCCGCCACCTTCGCGGAGAAGGACGGCACATTCACTAACCTGGAGCGCAGGGTGCAGCGGCTGCGTGCGGCTGTGCCCCTACCAGGGCCCTTCTCGTCAGATTGGGAGACGCTGGTGGCGATCGCCAATGGCCTGGGCGCCGGCTGGAGCTACCGCAGCGTATCGGAAGTGTTCGATGAGATCGCCCTAGCGGCGCCTATCTACACCGGTATCAGCTACGCCAACCTGCGGTCCGAGGGAAGCCGGTGTCAATACCTCGCGGCCGAACAGCCTGCCGAGCCGTCTCGTCCTCGAGAGCGGAAGCTGTGGTACCGCCCGCGCGAATCGCAGAGCGAGTCATAGTGGAGCGGGTCCGGGGCGTAGCGCCTGGCGGGGCGTGGGGTGTCCCCACGCAACCATTACTCACCCAAGAAGCGGGAGTGCTTAGCGTCTGATGGAGTTGCTGATTCAGATCCTGGTGGCGCTGGTCAAGTCGGTGATCATCTTCTTCGGATTGATCATGGCTGCTGCCTATATGACGCTGGCTGAACGCCGAATCCTGGCGTGGATGCAGGATCGCATCGGTCCGAACCGAGTTGGGCCCCTTGGCCTACTGCAGCCGATAGCCGATGCGGTGAAGGCCATGTTCAAGGAAGACTTCATGCCGGAAGGGGCAGATCGGTTCGCCTACTGGCTGGCTCCGGCCATCGCGGTGATGGCATCGATGCTCACCTTCGCGGTCATACCGATCGGGCCCCAGATCAACCTGTTTGGTTTCCCCATCGACCTGCAGCTGGCCGACCCGAGCGTGGGTATCCTGCTGGTCCTGGCGGTGTCATCCTTAGGTGTGTACGGGGTTGTCCTGGCGGGATGGTCCTCCAACAGCAAGTATTCGATGCTTGGCGCGGTCCGATCCTCCGCTCAGATGATCAGCTATGAGCTGGGCATGGGGCTCGCCATCCTGAGTGTCGTGGTCACGGTCGGGTCGCTGCGTATCTCGGACATAGTCGGCTTCCAGGCCGTTGTGCCTGTGGTGTTGATCCAGCCGTTGGCCTTCCTGCTCTACTGGGTCTGCGCGGTGGCCGAGAACAACCGTCCCCCATTCGACCTGGTGGAGGCGGAGCAGGAGTTGGTGCAGGGTTATATGACGGAGTACTCGGGTCTGAAGTTCGCGATGTTCTATCTCGCCGAGTACGTGAATATGGTTACCATCAGCTCTGTGGCGGTTACCCTGTTCCTCGGCAGCTACCACGGCCCGATCATCGATGGCCCGTGGTGGTTCGCGGCGAAACTCGCGGCGATGCTGTTCGTCCTGAGCTGGCTGAGGGCCACCCTGCCTCGACTCAGGTACGACCGGCTGATGCGGCTGGGCTGGCAGTTCATTCTACCAGTGGCGTTGCTGAACGTCGTGGCCACCGCCGTCATAGTCACTGTAATGTCGGCGACATAGCAGCCGGTGCAACATTCCCACGGTGGGAGATAGGCAATCTACATGGCAAGCGGCAGCGTGATCCAGGAAATCAAGGACATGTTCAATATCGTGAAGGGGCTGAGCATCACCTTCCGGCATGGGTTCAAGCCGAAGGTGACGGTTCAGTACCCCGAGCAGAAGCGGCCCGTGTACAAGCGGTATCGTGGGCGACACTACCTGCACCGCTACGAGAATGGGCTGGAGCGCTGCATCGGCTGCTCTCTCTGCGCTGCGGCCTGCCCCGCCAGGGCAATCTACGTGGAGCCCGCGGAGAACAGCGAGGGCGACAGACGGTCACCCGGAGAGCGATACGCTCGCCGGTACGAGATCAACATGCTGCGCTGCATCTTCTGCGGGTATTGCGAGGAAGCCTGCCCGACCCAGGCCATCGTGTTGGGCCCGGACTACGAACTGACCGACGAGAAGCGCGAGGGTTCCATCTACACCAAGGAGCGGCTGCTGGTGCCCCCATCCGAGGGGCACGGCCAGGCGCCGGAGGGTGTGAGGAGTCTTCCCCACATACAAGAAGAGCTTAAGTGATGGAGATAGTCTACTTCTTCTTTCTTGCCGCGGCTGCAGTCCTGCTGGCCATCGCTATGGTGTCCAGCCGGAACACCGTGCATAGCGCCCTGTTCATGGTGGGCGTGCTCTTCTGCGTGGCGGTGCTGTTTCTCAGCCTTGCGGCGGAGTTCCTGGCGTTGATCCAGGTAACCGTGTACGCGGGCGCCATCATGGTGTTGTTCCTGTTTGTCATAACGATGCTCAATCCAGGCAACGAGGAGGGTCCAAACCGCATCGCAAACCGCGTGCCTGTGGCTGTTGGCCTGGCAATGGCCTTCCTGGTCGTGGCGTCGTTCGTCTTGCGGAGCCCTGCGCCTCAGGTGGCAGTCGTTGCGCAGGTGGCGCCTGGGGTTGGGAATCTGGAGGCTGTTGGAGTAGACCTGTTCACACAGTATCTGCTCCCCTTTGAGCTGACTTCGCTGCTGCTGTTGGTCGCCATGGTGGCGGCCCTGGTCCTTGCGAAGAAGAGGACTTAGACCCAGGGCTCCCTCTCCCATAGGGAGAGGGTCGGGGTGAGGGCTAGGCGTGGCCACACTCCGAATGAGCCCTCACCCTAACCCTCTCCCATGGGGAGAGGGGACTCGAGGTAACTCATGGTAGCGCCTTTGTCCTACTACCTGATACTGAGCGCGGTGCTCTTCACCATCGGTGCCCTGGGCGTACTGGTGCGGAAGAACCCGCTCGTCATGTTCATGTCCATCGAGCTAATGCTGAACGCGGGCAACCTGGCCTTCGTGACCTATGCTTACGGCTTCGGAGCCGTGGGGGGGCAGGTGATCGCCTTCTTCGTGATGACTATGGCAGCGGCTGAGGTGGTGGTGGGATTGGCCATCATCTCCTCTATCTTCCGCATTCGCGCCAACGTCGACGTCGACGAAGTGAGTACGCTGAAGGGATGAAGTCCTCTTGTTGACCTATG
Organism: Chloroflexi bacterium UBA6077; assembly: GCA_002436065.1. GTDB lineage: Bacteria > Chloroflexota > UBA6077 > UBA6077 > UBA6077 > UBA6077. The sequence continues at coordinate 13,651 of DIXP01000038.1, read as the reverse complement.
CCTGGCTAATATTGCTGTTTCCGGCCCTGGGCTTCCTCTACAGTGCCTTCATAGGCCGGAAGGTGAACCGAGAGTCCTGCGGCTTTGTCGGCAGCGCTGCCGTTGGCCTCTCCTTCGCCGTGGGCTTCGGCGCCTTCTTGGAGATGCTGCAGTTGCCGCCTGATGCGCGCAGCGTGGAGTTGAACCTGTGGACGTGGATCGCCGCCGGGCAGTTCACTGTGCCCTTCTCCCTGCTGGTCGATCCCCTCTCCATCCTGATGGTGTTGGTGGTCACGGGCGTCGGCTTCCTGATCCATGTATATGCCACGGGTTATATGCGCGGTGACCAGGATTACCCGCGCTTCTTCGCCCTGATGAACCTCTTCGTCCTTGCCATGCTGATGTTGGTGCTTGCCGGCAACTTCCTGCTGCTGGTCGTCGGTTGGGGAGGCGTGGGCTTCAGTTCTTACGCCCTCATCGCCTTCTGGTATCAGAAGCCCGAGAACGCTGCGGCCGGCACCAAGGCGTTCGTCGTGAACACCATAGGAGACATTGGCCTTCTATTCGCGGCCATCCTGATCTTCCTCAACTTCGGTACGCTGGACTACAACGGCGTTTTCGCCCAGGCATCCCAACGGCTGGGAGTGGACAGCCCCATGGCCACGGCCATAGCTCTCCTGCTGCTGTTGGGGGCGGCGGCCAAGTCCGCGCAGTTGCCCCTGCACGTGTGGTTGCCGGACGCCATGGCCGGTCCCACCCCTGTCAGCGCCCTGATCCATGCGGCGACTATGGTGACCGCGGGTGTCTACCTGATCGCCAGGGCGTACCCCCTCTACCTGCTCAGCCCCACGGCGATGATGGTGGTCGCGACGGTCGGTGCGGTCACTGCGCTCTTCGCGGCGACCATCGGCCTTGTGCAGCCGAACATAAAGAGGGTGCTGGCCTACTCCACCGTGAGCCAGTTGGGCTACATGTTCCTGGCCGTCGGGGTAGGGGCCTTCGCCGCGGGCATGTTCCACCTTGTCACTCATGCTTTCTTCAAGGCCCTCCTGTTCATGGCCGCCGGTGGCGTCATTCACGCGCTCGCCGGCGAAGAGGACTTGAACCGGATGGGCGGGCTCTGGCGCAGGCTTCCGACAATGTATGTGGGTTTCCTGATCGGCGCCCTGGCGCTGACCGGCTTCCCGCCGCTATCCGGCTTCTTTAGCAAGGATGAGATCATCTTCGCCGCCTTCGCCAGCGAGCGGGGCAGCGCCCTTTTGGGTACGCTTGCGCTGCTGAGCGTCGCGCTCACCGGTTTCTACATCTTCCGGGCGGTGTTCATGGCCTTCCATGGTGAGAGTAGGGTTGACCACCACGTGAGTGAGCATCTGCACAAGCCGGGACCCGACATGGCGGGCCCCGTGGCAGTGCTCACGCTGTTGGCGGCCTTCGGTGGTTACATCCAGTTCATCGGCGGCCCTGGCGCCGTCGAGCACTTCCTTGCGCCAGTCTTCGACCGCTATGCTCAACCAGTAGCCATGCTCCCGGGTGCTCAGTCGATGCAGTTGCCCCTGATGGCGACTTCCGTGCTGCTTGGGCTGGTGGGCATCGGCATTGCCTTCATGATGTACGTCGCGAGGCCGGCTCTGCCTCGTCAAATCGGCAGTGTGGTCCCGCGTCTCTACCAACTACTGCTGAATAAGTACTACGTAGACGAGTTGTACGCCGTGCTCTTCCTCAGACCCGGTCGGCGCCTGGGAGAATGGCTCTCCGGCACTCTGGATGGTCTCTTCACTGACGGCATCGTCCAGGCCGCCACGCGCGCGGTGGAGGTCGGGTCCGTTAGTCTGAGGCGGCTGCAGACTGGCTTCGTCCGAGACTATGCCCTTGGGATACTTGGGGGTGCCCTCGCGCTCGTGGTCTACCTCCTCATGGCAGGAGGTGCCAGATGAACCAGGCAGCCTTCCCGATCCTGACCACCCTGATCGTTGTGCCCATTGCCGGTGCGCTGGCAGTGCCCTTCATCCGGCGAGAGAAGGTCAACGAGGTACGCGCCTTTGCCCTGATCGTGTCATTGGTGAACCTGGTGCTCGCGGCGGTGATGCTGGCGGGGTTCCAACTGGGGAACGGCGCCATGCAGTGGGTGGAGCAGGTCCCCTGGTTCCCAAGCCTGGGTATCAGCTACCACGTCGGTGTCGACGGCATCAGCGTGCTGCTGGTGGTCCTCACGGCATTGCTGACTCCGATAGCGGTGCTGGCCTCGTGGCGGGAGATGGGCGCCAGGGCCAAGGAGTACGCCGTCTTCCTGCTGCTGCTGGAGGCTGGCGTGATAGGGGCATTCGTGGCCCTGGACCTCGTGCTGTTCTTCCTGTTCTGGGAAGCCATGCTGATCCCGATGTACCTGATGATCGGCATCTGCGGCGGCGACAGGCGGGTGTACGCGGCGCTCAAGTTCTTCCTCTACACTGCGGTGGGAAGCCTGCTGATGCTGGTCGCCATCGTCGGGTTGGGGGTGCTGTATAGCGGGCAGTTCGGACAGTACAGCTTCGACCTGGTGGCTCTGGCTAGCTTGCGTCTGCCTGTGCAGTTCGGCATGTGGCTGTTCGTGGCCTTCGCCTTTGCCTTCGCCATCAAGGTGCCGGTGGTTCCCTTCCACGCCTGGCTTCCCGACGCTTACACCCAGGCCCCAACGGCGATGCTGGTGCTTGCGACCATGCTGGTGAAGGTGGGTGCCTACGGCTTCCTGCGCTTTGGCCTGACCCTCTTCCCGCAGCAGATGGCCTCCGCGGCCCCGGTCTTCATGGTGCTGGGCGCACTTGGGGTCCTGTACGCTGGCCTGATAGCCGTGGTGCAGAAAGACGTGATCCGGCTGATAGCCTACTCCAGCGTGGCCCACATGGCCTTTATCGTCCTGGGCATCTTCTCTCTCAACACCCAGGGGATCTCGGGCGCTACCTTGCAGATGGTCAACCACAGCATCAGCACCGGCGGGTTGTTCATACTCGCCGCTATGCTCTCGGAAAGGACACGCACCACCGAGATCAGGAGCCTCGGTGGTCTGGCCAGCCGGTGGCCGGTGCTGGCGGCGCTGTTCACCCTCGTGCTGTTCTCCTCGGTCGGACTGCCCGGCTTGAATGGTTTCCCAGGCGAGTTCCTGATCCTGCTGGGTGCATTCCAGTCCCAGCCCGTGGCAGCGGTGGTAGCCTCCAGCGGTGTCCTCCTCGCGGCGATCTACCTGGTATGGATGTTCCAGCGGACCATGCATGGCGAGCGGTCCAGGGCCGGAGAGGGCAAGGGCGATCTCAGCAGACGCGAGATCGCCACGCTGGCACCGCTGGTGGTGTTGATCCTCTGGATCGGTCTCTTCCCCACCAGCCTTCTCGGCGCCATCGACGCTACGGTCGCTGGCACTGTCTCGCGGGTCGAGCAGGCGGTTCATGGACAGCCCACGGCATCTCAGCCGGCGATTTTCAAGTAATGCATCGGGAACGATAGCAGGAGGTAGCTTTGCAACCGGATCTCTCTAGCCTGGGCATAGACCTCGCGGCCATTGCCCCCCTGCTCGTGCTGAGCGGGCTTGCGCTGGCTGTGCTGCTGCTCGGGCTGTTCGTCAGGAAGGAACAGGCTGGACTCCTGGCGTGGGTGTGCCTCCTCGGACTCGCGGCTGCTGCCGCGGCGACACTATTGGTGGTTGGATCGCCACGCTCGGCCTTCAATGGGATGGTCACGATGGATGGCTTCTACGTCTTCGTGGCCCTTCTCTCTATAGGTGCCACTGCACTTGCCGTCGTGCTGTCCACCAGCTACGTGGAGCGCACCGGCCTCGCACAGCCTGAGTACTACGGGTTGCTGGTCTTCGGAGCGGTCGGCATGGTGGTGATGGCTGCTGCCTCCAACCTTATCGTTCTCCTGGTGGGGCTGGAGCTGCTCTCCCTCTCTCTGTACGTCCTCGCAGGCTTTGCGCGGACCCGTCTCACCTCGGAGGAGGCGGCGCTCAAGTACTTCCTGCTCGGCTCCTTCTCTCTGGGGCTCTTGGTTTACGGCTCGGCTCTTGTTTACGGTTCCACAGCTACCCTGGATTACGTCGGCATAGCTGCTGCCATCCAGGGCCAGTCGGGCCTGAGTCTCACCCTCCTGGCGGGATTGGGTCTGCTGCTGGCGGGCTTCGCCTTCAAGCTCGCCCTGGTGCCCTTCCACATGTGGGTTCCCGACGTCTACGAAGGTGCGCCTACGCCGGTTACGGCATTCATGGCTGTTGGCACCAAGGCTGTGATGTTTGCCGCCCTGCTCAGGATGCTGGGAAGCGCCTTCCCCCAGGCCCAGTCGCAGTGGGCCATTGCCCTCGGGGTGCTGGCGGCCCTCACGATGATCTGGGGCAATGTTGCTGCGGTGGGCCAGGACAACATCAAGAGGCTGTTGGGTTACTCGGCCATCTCCCATGCTGGGTACATACTGATGGCGGTGGTAGCTGGCGCCGCTGTAGCCAGCGAGGCGGTTCTCTTCTACCTCCTGGCCTACACGGTGATGAACTTCGGCGCCTTCGCAGTAGTGGTGGCCGTGGGGCAGGGTAGGGAGGAGATGCTTAGCCTTGGGGACTACGCGGGGCTTGCCAAGCGAAACCCATGGCTTGCAGCGGCGATGGCCGTCTTCATGCTCTCCCTTGCTGGAATGCCCTTCACTGCCGGCTTCCTGGCCAAGCTGTACGTATTCAGCGCCGCCCTTGAGGGTGGGTACCTGTGGCTGGTCATCGTTGGGGCCTTGACCAGCGTCGTGGCCTTCTACTACTACCTGCGCGTCATCGTAAAGATGTATATGGCGGAGTCGACCGGAGAAACCATTCCGTTGCGCCCCAGTGCCCCGATGATCGCCGTTCTTATCGTCGCGCTGTTCTTCACCCTCCAACTGGGCATCGTGCCGGGGCTGTTCTTCTAAGACACCACGGTCGAGCACTACTGCTCGACCAAATGGCTGAAACAGGTAGGGCGGGGACTTGTCCCCGTCCTACTCCAACCGGTTAGTCGCTGGCTCACCTGCTGCTCAGGTACTTCACCACGCCGTTGACGATCCCCTCTGCTGCCCGGTCTGGCTGCTCCATCAGCAGCTTTCGATCACTCGCGGTGGTAAGGAAGCCCAGTTCCAGTATTACCGCCGGTGTGGAGGCATCCACCGAGTGCTGCAGCCCCTGGTTGAAGGCGTAATAGCCCGTCATGTTTCGGGTGATGGTACCTGGATGGTAGCGCAAGCCAGTGGTGGCCGCGTACGCCGACGAAACCGCGTTCAGCAGTGCATCATCCCTAGCCGGGTTCTTGCTCCAACTCGCCCGGGCCAGCTTATAGCCGGACACGCTCGTGTTGGAATTGGCGTCGCCGTGGACTGCGATGAAGGCATCGGCCTTGTAGTGGATTGGAACCGTCGCCGGTATCAGGTCAACTGTGACACCCAGCCCCTCGAGAAGGGTCGCGACGCGCCTGGAAATGTCGAGATTGACATCCACCTCTCGCCAATCCTTGCCCGCTGCCCCAGTGGAGCCCCGCAAGCTGGCTAACTCTCCGGGCAGTTCCGAGTTCTTCCAATGGCCCACCTGTATGCCTACCTGTCCCTTTAGCTGCGGGTTCGGTTGCTGCTCAGCCGCCGCTGCCGTTGGTGTAGGAGGCACGGGCACATCGGCTGTGTACGCGGTGGGTGCGGCTGTAGGGGATGGGTCCAGATCTCTGCTTCGCTGGCCGCCGCCCCTCGCTTCGCTGGACGCCCTTAGGGTGAGAGGAGATTCGACGGCAAGTTCGGGATCCGATGGACCTATGGTCGCGGGTGCGGCTACGGCCTGGGGGGCGTCTGTTGAGTCAGATGCACGCCCCAGGGGACTGGCGGTAAACGTTGCTGCAATCACAAGGGCTCCAAGGGCCGTGAGGATGTGGGCGACGGTTCGTTCGGACAGGTGCAGTCTTCGCACTTAGTGTAACCTCCAAGCGTAGACAAGGGTTGGCGCCGCGGTCCTCCTTTCGGTGGGGGTACACCCGAGGCAGCGCTTCCGGCGTTGGTGCGACGACGGCTCGGTAAGAGGGGGCTGGCCACAGAAGGGTCTTCTACGTCGAAGCTGGGCCAGGATGCTGCCTGGCGCGGCTATTCTGCTGGTGTGGGTACTCGACGAACGTGTGAGTGGCTGAATGCTGGGGTGAGAGTCAGAATACGAAGACAGTGTACAGTGAGAAGTACAGAAAGGCTATAGGAAATTCGGGCTACCCAGGTGGAATACGATGAAACGGCGGAAAGAAAGATGTAGAAGTTAAGACGTGATGCTAGTCGCTGTTGATCGCCGGCCATGGCATCGCGGCACACAGAAATGTGGCGNNCGCCACATTTCTGTGTGCCGCGATGGGCTATCTAAAGGAGTGCTACTCTTGAGCCTCGACGAACTGCCTGGCCGCACCGGTCTTCAGCAATTCATCGATTCTGTCTTGCGAATAACCAAGGAGACCGCTCAGCACTTCGGTCGTGTGTTCGCCAAGGCTGGCGGTCGGGGTGAACTCCTCGCATGGCGTGCGCGATAGCTTGACGGGGTTGCCTGCCATGTGGACTTTGCCGGCGCGAGGCTGTTCAACCGACACGACCATGTTCCGCTCGGGGACGCACGGTTCCGCGAATGCCTTGTCGATTGTGTTGACCGGCGCCGCTGGAATCCCCACCTCTTCGATCCGGACCATCCATTCCTCGGTGGTGTGGCCGGACATGATCTCCTCAATGATCACCTTCAACTCGTCGCGCTTCTCCCGGCGCTTCTTCGTTGTGTCGAAGCGCGGGTCGGCCGCAAGGTGCGGGACGCCGAGGACTTCGCAAAGCTGACGCCAGAACTTCTCGGACCCGATCACCATCGCGATCTTCCCGTCCTTGGTTCGATAGGCCCCATGAGGCGAAATGCCAAGGTGGCCCGTACCGAGAGGCTTCGGGACTTCGCCGCTCAGGAAGAACCAGGGTACCCAGTAGGCCAGGAGGGATATCTGGCAGTCGAACATGGAGATGTCCACGTGCTGCCCTTCTCCGCTGGTCGCACGCTCGTTCAGTGCGGCAAGTATCCCCAGGGCGCCGAACATCCCGGCGGCCAAGTCACCTATAGGGGTCCCCACCTTGGCGACGCTCCCGTCCTCCTGCCCCGTGACGCTCATAAGGCCGGCCGCGGCTTGGACGCACAGATCGAATGCAGCCTTGTTCTTGTATACGCCGGTGGAGCCGTAACCCGTGATGGAGCAGGTGACGACCTTGGGGTTGATCTTGGTCAGGGTGTCGTGATCAATCTGCAGCCGCCCTACGACACCGGGACGGAAATTGTCGAGCACCACATCGGAGGTGCGCACGAGGTCGTAGAACACTTCGCGGCCCTGGTCGGACTTCAGGTTGAGCGATATGCCGCGCTTGTTGCGGTTAACCGCCACGAAGTAGCCGCTCCACTCGCCCTGATAATAGGGTCCTATGTTGCGGAAGATCTCGCCCTCAGGGGGTTCAACCTTGATCACTTCGGCCCCTAGGTCGGCCAGCAGGGTTCCACAATAGGGACCGGAAAGAGCGCCGGTGAGATCCAGAACGCGGGTCCCTGTCAATGCCTTTCGCATTTATCTTCGCTCCTCTTTGAGGAAGGGCTGTGCGGGAGCAGCCTGTGCCGCTCTCGTCTGAGTGTAGAGAGTGATATGCGTTCGGTGAGCCTACAAAGAGAACGGGCCCGTGAGGAAGCCCACGGGCCCGACAAAGGGGTTCTCCACGAGATGTTCGATAATTGGCCTCAGTTCCCCAATTAGGGACTACTGCAGGCCCAGCCTCATGGGTTCCTCGGAATGAGATGCTCCATTGGACGATGCACCGGGCTCAGCTGGCGGCGCATCGTCCAACTGCGGACTCCGTACGGCACACGCAGAAGCCAGGGTATACTGAACCAGCCAATTCTCGCCGGCCTGAGTAATCCGGACTCCCCACATGCTGCTCTGCCTGGACACACTTCGCCTCTCCCGCCCGGCGATCAATCCACGCCTTCGAGTGTCCGCGAGAAGGGCGTCGACCTGCTCGGGAGAAAGCAGGTACCCAGCGCACCAGAGGACGTTCTTGATATCCCAGTCAGAGACTGAGCTGCTATGCTTCCATTGAGGCCTCGCCAAGGCGGAAAGAAGCAAGTGTACGCAGTCTTCCTTATCCATCAACGAGCCTATTCATTATGAAGCCAGCGAAGAAGACGCTAGCGGTTCTTCTTGAAACGTTCTCTCTTCAGTCGCTTCTTCAGCTTGTGCTTTGCGATTTTCTTTCGGCGCTTCTTGACTACAGAACTCATCAACACCTCCTACTGCCGTAATTGGGGCTTTCCTGCCCTTGGAGTTCCAGCCGACCGAGGGACGTATCCCTATTCATGAAGGCTACTGTAGTGCTGGAGGAAATCGGTCTGCTGCACTTGATAAATACCGACGCAACTTTACCAATTTGCCGTCCGGCGTGCAAGTGCGACTCGCCCCTACAGCGCCAGCTTCCACCCCTTGAGCTGCTCGATCAAGGGGTGATTGGTGAGATCCATGTGGATTGGGGTCACGGAGATGCGGTTGTTGGCCAGTGCCCAGATGTCGGTTCCCTCCTCGGCGTTGCCTGTCGGTTCGTCACCGCCAATCCAGTAGTAGCTGCGCCCGAAGGGATCCTGACGCTCGATCAACCGATCGCGGTAGATCCTCTTTCCAAGGCGAGTTATCTCGACGCCCTGGATCTCATCTGCGGGGAGTGCGGGAACGTTTACGTTCAGGAGCGCGTCGGGAGGGAAACCCGTGCTGAGGAGTAGCCTCGACAGCTTGGCCGCGAACTCGGCTGCGGCTTCGAACCGCCACTCGCGGAAGGCTGGAACCGATACGGCGATGGCCGGCACTCCATTGACCACGCTCTCCATGGCGGCGGCCACTGTCCCAGAATAGGTTATGTCTCCGCCCAGGTTGACGCCTTTGTTGATGCCGGACACCACGAGCGATGGACGTTCGCCGGCGAGCCCGAGCATGCTTAGGGCGACACAATCGGATGGGGTGCCGTCGCAAGCGAAGCCGTGGTCTCCATCGGGCAGGGTCACCTTGGTCACGCGAAGGGGTTTGTGCATAGTCTTTGTGTGACCGGCGGCGCTCCAGTTGTGATCCGGCGCAATCACCACCACGTCACCGACTGCGGCTATCGCTCTCTTCAGGGAGATCAATCCCTCGGAGTCTATGCCGTCGTCGTTGGTAACCAGCACTCTCATCGGACCACTATCTTCACGTCTTTGCTTCGCCCTTCGTTGCCCGCTGCATCACGGGCGACGGCGTGCAGCACGTGCGACCCGGGTGATGCTGTGCAGGTAACCGTCGCCGGCGACGCGGTGCTGCTTCCAACCAGTTGGTTGTCAACGAAGAAGTCGGTCTTGGCGATTCGGTGGTTGTCGGATGGTTGAGCCGAGATGACCAGCTTCTCTGCCTGCTCCTTGGAGAGAGTGGTGTTGTCCGACGGTGCGGTTATGACGACCAGCGGGGCTTGGTTATCGACCACAACCGGGATTTCGATAACCCTAGGAGGCAGGGGAGCGGATGCAGGCACAGGCGTTGGTGCCGGACCGGGCGTACCCGACCCCGGGGTGGCGGCAGGTTGTGGAGCTGGAACAACTGCCTTGTGGGTCATAGTAATCCTGAGCTTGTACAGACCGTTCAGCGAACGGGCATCCCATCTCTCAAGCACGTTGTTATCCACCGGGCTATTGTGCGTTCCCCCTATTGGTGTCCAGGCGGTGGGTGTATGACCCTCCCCGAACTCCAACCGATAGGACGCAAACGCGCTGCCAGAGGCGGTGCCACGGATTTCCACCGTGCCACGCACCGTTGAACCCGAGGTTGGACCTGCCAGGATCAGCACTCCGTTGTCGTCCCTGTTGGTTACTGGGTCGGCGGACTGACTAGGTTCGGGTGCTTGCTGGGGCATCCCGCCTCTTCCAGCCGCCCTTGCCCATTCGGCCCATTCCGGTGGGTACACCTCCACCACCTTGCCTTCGCGGTTCTCTGGGGCCGTCAAAATGCTTGCCAGGTAACCGTTCGTCTTGTCCACTGTCACCAATCGGTGGATATCGCACTCCTTCGAGGGAATTGAGCCTTTGATGAACAGTTCGGTGGTCTTCTGGGGGCAGTATTTGCTGGCACGGAGGCCCGACAGGGCGCAGATGTCCGCTTTCTCCAGGCCATCGGGTTGCTCGAACTGCCTGATTGGAGTCCCTGCGTGCACCTCCTCCATGAAGTCGTGCCAGATCGGAGCCGCCGTCAGACTGGAGAGCACCTGCGCGATCTTCTCGTTGTCGCTGTTGCCAACCCAGACACCAGTGACTAGATCAGGGGTGTAGCCGACCGTCCAGAGGTCTCGGTTGTCCTCTGTGGTGCCGGTCTTCGCGGCTGCGGGGCGACTGAGCTTGAGCGGGCTATTGGGCCCGAACAGCGGCAGACGGGCCGTGTTGTCCGTGAGGATGCTTGTGATCAGGTTGGCAATCTGCGGCTTGAGTGCCTCCGCGCGTTGTGGAGCGGTGAACTCCTCCAGTACCCTACCCTCGGCATCCTCGACCCGCAGAATAGCCACCGGCTCGATCGATCGGAAACCCGGCTTCAGGTTGTCCTGTGGGACTGTCTGGCCGGCCATCATGCCGTTGTTCGCGAAGACGCTGAAGGCGAAGACCAGATCCAACAATCTGACCTCCCCGCCACCCAGGGTGAGGCTCAGATCGTACGCCTCCTCATCCAATAGGGTCGTTATGCCCATCTGATGAGCCAGATTGATGACGTTCTTGACCCCCACGAACTCGATGGCTTTCACCGCCGGGACATTCATAGAGTTGGCCAGGGCGGTCCGGACGCTGACAGGGCCGTGCCACTTCAGATCCACGTTCTTGGGGCTGTAGGGGCGCCCGCTGCGGTCGCGGAATACCGTCTGGTAGTCGAGGATCACCGTCGAGGGGTTCCAGCCCTTCTGGAAGGCGGCCGCGTAGGTAATGGGCTTGATGGTGGAACCCGGTTGCCGCTGGTCGGAGACGGCGATGTTCACCTGCCCGCTGATATCGCTGTTGAAGTAGTCCACGCTGCCCATCATGGCCAGGATCTCGCCCGTGCTGGGGCGCATCGCCACCAAAGCAGCGTTGTGGATGTTATCTTTCGCGAGGACCTCTACCTGCTTTCTCGCAATGCGCTCCGCGACGCGCTCCATCTCCAGGTCCAGCGTTGTGCGGACGACGAGTCCGCCGGAGTAGAGCATCCTTGATCCATACTTCTGCTCCAGCAGGCTGCGCACGTACATCACGAAGTGCGGCGCCTCGATCCCGTACTTCATTGCTTGGTAGACCAATGGTTGTGCGTATGCGGCTTCAGCTTGCTGGTCGGAGATGCCTCCTTGGTGGACCATCGCCTCCAGCACCATCTTCTGCCTCCGCTTCGCGGCCGACGGATCCACGAGGGGAGAGAGCAGGGAGGGCGCCTGAGGCAGTCCAGCCAGCATCGCGGCTTCCGCCAGGTCCAACTCGGAGGCTTTCTTGCCGAAGTATGCCTCGGCTGCTGCCTCGATCCCATACGCCATATTGCCGTAGGGAATCTCGTTGAGATACCACTCCAGCACCTGGTCCTTGGTGTACTGCTGGTTCACCCGGTAGGCCAGGATGACCTCCTGGATCTTTCGGTCGATGCTCACCTCGGGCGTTAGCAGCACCATCTTGATCAACTGTTGAGTGATGGTGCTCCCGCCCTGGATCTCCTCGCCCTGGAGGATCGCCAGAGCCGCTCTGAGCATGCCTCGCGGACTGAACCCCATGTTCTCGTAAAAGGTCGCATCCTCGATGGCGATGGTGGCCTGAGTCAGGTAGGGGGACATCTCCGATAGCTTGATGCTCGTCCGCTTGCCTGCCTGGGGATCGAACAGCTCGTACAGCAGTTGCCCGTTGCGATCGAGGATCTTGGTGGAGCGGAACACCTGGCGATCCTGCAGACGATCTGGGGATGGGATGTCCTGTGTGTAATAGGAATAGGCCGCCGCTACCCCGATGCCCGCTGTGACGGCTACCAGAAACGACACAGCGACCAGCGCGGAGAACACGATCTTGAGGATTGACGGCCTTGACGAGGCTCGGTCGATTCGCCTTCGCCGCCGAGCGCGCACACTCATCTCTTGCTTCTCAACTGTGCCCTACCCCCACCCCTACGCCAGCCGTTGGGCGACCACAAAGTGGGAGATACCCAGGGCTCGCAAAGGGGTCTTCTCCAGCACATCGGTGGTCTTCTGCAGGAATCCACCGAGAGCCGGGCGCCTGGCAGCGACGTTGTCCAGGCCAGGGTAGATGTGAGTAGAAGTCGTGAAGCGCACCTGGAGTCCAGTGAACAACTCTCGGATACCCCTGCCCGTGTACACCCGTACGTGCGGACAGAAGTGGTTGCGGAGAGGGTCTGGTAGATAGTTGACCAGGGGGAGCAATCGGAAATGGTAATTCCCCCGGAAGTAGAAACCATGGGTCTCCATGGGATACAGACGGTTGGGGGCGTAGATCACCACGTGCCCCCCAACGTCGGTGCACCGCACCGCTTCGGCAATGGCCCTGCGATCATCCACCACGTGCTCTATGACTTCATGGAGCAGGGTAACATCGAAGCTGCGATCCTTGAAGGGTAGATCCTCGGCAGGCGCCAGGGAGATATTGGGGAGCCTCTGTTGGGCTTGACGCACCTTATCGAGATCGATGTCGACCCCATAGACATCGGAACTGAACCGCCGGAACTTCTCGACGTACATGCCGAGCCCGCAGCCGACATCAAGGATGCGCTTGTTGTCCAGGGGAACGTGTTGGCGTATGAGGTCGAGGCGGCGGTCCTGGCCCCGCCGCCACACATAGCTGGGATGGCCCAGGGTGATGGCCTTGTCTTCGATCAAGGAAAGGACCTGCAGGAGACTGATTCGCAGCCGAAGTCTGCTGGGATAGGACTCTGTCTGATGCTGACCCAAGCATCGTACCAGATGGATGGCGGATTTACAAGAAGCGAGAAGTGAAGGTGCTGAAAGCCGCAAGCTTCTGCCTATCAAGCCCAACAGATGCAAGGGCCAGTTTAAGGAAAAGGGCCTTGCCGTGGTTAGCCACGGCAAGGCCCTTTCGTGAGCTATCGGGACGGTATGATGACCGGCCAGTGGCCGAAGGATCCGTCGCCCTTGTTGATGGCGTTGGTGATGCTCTCCGTCAGCTTCTTGCCGGGGGTGGTATCCACACCTATGAGGAAGCTCTTCTGCCGAAGCTGAGCCTCCCGCTCGGCTTCCTGGCCCTCATAGGGCCTGCCGGCGTAGAACTGCTCGATGTGCGCGGAGTTGTGCATGATCTTGCCGGCATACGATTGCAGCTGCTGCTCCCTGGCGCTCTGGTAGTCGTAGGGGAACGCGTCCGCCTCCACAACGTACAGCGCACGACTCACGGGATCGATGTAGGAGGCTGTGAAGCTGATCTCAATCCTGTGCACGTAGTCCCTGATGCTTGCTGGTAACAGCTTTAGGGCGTCGTTGGTCTGGTCGGTGAACCACTGATTGCCAACGACCTCGATACGGTCGACGCGTGGGGGGAGCACTGGGATAGCCCTGGGAGTCGGGGTAGGTGCGGGTTGCGGGACCGTCGGCGTGGCGACGGTGACGCCGTCCTTTTCGAAGGAGG
>DIXP01000117.1 GCA_002436065.1 Chloroflexi bacterium UBA6077 | reverse complement strand
GAATCGGCCTCAAGCCCTACTTGCAGGCTGCCTGATGATTTAGGACCAGGTCTCGTCTAGATGGTGATGAGTTGTGATTGGATGATATGTTTTCCTCACTCATCACTCGGTTCACATCCAGGGTTCGGAGGTGAAGTCTCGGGTGAGAAGCTGGGCAAGCCCTTGCTGGGGGCTGACCCCTTCAAAGAGGACGGCGTGCACCTGCTCGGTGATAGGCATCTCCACCCCCTTCAGGCGAGCCAGCTTGAGGATGGCTCGCGTGGCTGGAAAGCCCTCCACCTCCATGGGGGAGCGGCCGCGCACCTGTTGGACCGTGAGGCCCTGGGCTATCGCCTCGCCCGCCCCCCGGTTGCGGCTGTGCTTGCTGGTGCAGGTGGCCACGATGTCCCCGATGCCGGCGAGACCGGCGACGGTAGAGGGCTGGCCGCCCATCACCTGAACCAGCCGCGCGATCTCCGCCAGGCTTCGAGTCAACAGGGCGGCTTTGGCGTTATCCCCATAGCCGAGGCCGTCCGACATGCCGGCGGCTATGGCCACCACGTTCTTTACCGTGCCGCAGAGTTCGACACCCAGCAGGTCCGGATTGGTGTAGACCCGGAAGGTGCGGGTTGCCAGCACCCTCTGAAGCTCCTCGGCGACCCGCAAATCGCCGCAGGCCACAACCGAAGCAGTGGGGATACCTCGGCTCACCTCTTCCGCGTGGTTGGGTCCGGAGATGGCGGCAATGCGGCCACGATGGCCCGGATCTGCATAGGCCTCCAACTGCTCGGTGCCCCGCCGGAGCGACTCCTCGTCCAACCCCTTGCTGCCGCTAACCACCAACTGCCAGGGTTGCAGCAGAGGACCCAGTTGAGGCGCGAGGTCTCGCATATAGCGAGAGATAGTGGCGACGATCACCACGGAGGCCCCAACGACGGCCCGTTCGAGGTCAGCGGTGGCATGAACGTTGGGGGGAATGGAGACGCCCGGCAGGTATGCCGAGTTCTCCCGGAATGCCTCGATCTCGGAGGCCAACTCGGGGCGGCGGGTCCAAAGGCGTACCTCACAGCCTTTCTGGGCCACCAAGACCGCCAGAGCCGTGCCCCATCCGCCTGCATTGACTATACAAACTGCGTCGTTCATCTTCTGCCTACCCTATAGGATATGCTATCATTCGATAATAGACATTTCCACCAGCACACGAATTGGGAGTGCAGGAGAAAATGGAGATCAGCCAGTACATCCTCGCGGGCCTCGCGGCCTACCTTCTGGGGTCTATCCCCACGGGATACATCACAGCCCGACTTCGGGGCAATGTGGACCTGCTCCAAATGGGTAGCAAACGCACCGGCGCGACCAATGTCCTCCGTACTCTCGGATGGCGGGCGGCGGCTCCGGTCTTCGTTGGAGACTTCGCCAAGGGAGTCCTGGCTGTGATCATCGCCCGCCTGATCACTCACGGCGACCCCGTGGGCGATGTCGTGGCTGGGATGGCCGCCCTGGTTGGGCACAACTACTCGGTTTTCATACGCTTCAGGGGAGGGCGTGGGGTCACCACCGGCCTGGGTACGCTGGCCGTGATGGCGCCGCTGGTATTCCTCACCGCGGTCGCCATCGGCGTTGCCATCATTGCCTGGAGTCGCTACGTGTCCCTCGGTTCCGTCCTGGGCTCCTGCACCGTCCCCGTAGCCCTGTTGATCTCGGTGTTCCTGATGGGCCAACCCTTTCCTCACTTCCTCTTCGGCCTGTTGGGAGCGGCTTTCGTGGTGATCAGCCACAGGGACAACATCGCACGACTGCTCCAGGGAACGGAGAGGAAGCTAGGCCAGCGGGTGAATTCTTAACCTGCTAGGTGTGATCAGGGCTGCCCCCTGATCACACCTAGCAGGTTTGCCATCTCGATGGCGGTGACCGCGGCGTCGAAGCCCTTGTTGCCTGCCTTGGTGCCGGCCCGCTCGATAGCCTGCTCCAAGTTGTCGGCCGTTATCACCCCATAGATCACCGGTACTCCGGTGTCCAGGGTTACGTGCGCAATCCCCTTGGAGACCTCGGCCGCGATGTAGTCGAAGTGGGGCGTGGCCCCGCGAATGACTGCCCCGAGGCAGATCACGCCGGCGTAGGAGCGAGTTTCGGCCAATCGCTTCGCCACCAACGGTATCTCGAAGGCGCCTGGTACCCAAGCCACATCCACCTCGTCCTCCACCACACCGTGGCGCACCAGCGCGTCCTTTGCCCCACTAAGCAGCCGACTGCTGATGAACTCATTGAAACGGGAGACCACAACTGCGAACTTGAGTCCCCTGCCGACCAGTTCGCCCTCAAAGACCTTTCCCATTGGGAACCTCCCCCTTGAGATCGTCGGCATCCATGCCGAGCATGTGCCCCATCTTTTCCTGTTTGGTCAGGAGATAGTGCCAGTTGGTGGGCCCTGGTTCGCTAACCAGTGGTACTCGCTCCACAACCTCCAGCCCGAAACCGTCCAGGCAGGCCAGCTTCTGCGGGTTGTTAGTCATCAAGCGTACCCTCGTGAGCCCCAGGTCCACCAGGATCTGGGCGCCAATACCGTAGTCCCGCATATCCGGAGGGAAGCCAAGAGCGGTGTTGGCCTCAACGGTGTCCATTCCTCTATCCTGGAGATGGTAGGCCCGCAGCTTGTTGTGCAGCCCGATACCCCGGCCCTCCTGCCGCATGTACAGCACTACCCCGCGCCCTTCAGCGCCGATCTTCTCCATCGCCAACCTGAGTTGATCGCCGCAATCGCAGCGCAGCGACCCCAGCACGTCGCCGGTGAGGCACTCGGAGTGCACTCGCACGAGGGGCGCCGGCCCGCTGGCTACATCGCCCAGTACCAGAGCTACATGCTCCTTCTTGTCCACCACATTGGCGTAGGCGTAGATGACGAAGTCGCCGTAGCGGGTGGGAAGCTGAGCTTGGGTGACCCGCTTCACCAGCTTCTCGCGATGACGCCGGTGGTCGATCATCTGAGCGACGCTGATGATCTTGATGCCGTGCTCGGCGCTGAACCGTTCCAGGTCGGGCATCCTGGCCATGGTGCCATCTTCGCTCATGATCTCGCAGATCACGCCCGCAGGATAGAGCCCTGCCAGCTTCGCCAGGTCTACCGCAGCCTCGGTCTGGCCGGTCCTCTTCAGCACGCCCCCTTCGGCGGCCCGTAACGGGAACATGTGGCCGGGCCGAGCGAGGTCCTCCGGTCGAGTTGCCGGGTCGATGATGGCCTGGACGGTGGCGGCGCGGTCGTGAGCGGAGATGCCGGTGGTCACCCTGTGTTTCGCCTCCACCGAGACGGTGAAGGCCGTCCCGAAGCCGGAGGTGTTCCTCTCCACCATCATGGGGATCTGAAGCTCGTCCAGCCGCTTGCCCAGAACGGGCATGCAGATCAACCCGCGACCGTAACGGGCCATGAAGTTGATGGCATCGGGTGTTACGTGCTCAGCGGCCATCACCAGGTCGCCCTCATTCTCCCTATCCTCGTCATCGACTACGATGACGAACCTGCCCTGTCTGATGTCTTCTATCGCTTCTTCTACAGTCGAGAGTGGCAACTCATCCTCCTCCCCCCGGTCGGTCACTACTCACATTGAAACCCTGCTCTGCCAAGAAGTCGGCGGTGATTCCACCCTTGGCTTCTCGCCGAGCCAGGAAGCTCTCCACGTACTTAGCGATTATGTCCACTTCCAAATTGACCTTCTCGCCAATCCTCTTATCACTAAGGGTCACTGCCTGCTGGGTGAATGGGATCAGGGAGACGTCGAACCATCCTTCCCCACAGCCAGTTACCGTTAGGCTGATGCCATCTATCGCTATGAAGCCCTTCTCAACTATGTAGCGCGAAAGCTCCCTCGGCAACTGAATGCGCACAAGCTGGGCGTCCGCCTCCCTTCGCCGTTCGACGATGGTGCCCACTCCATCCACATGCCCCTGCACGAAGTGGCCGCCCAGCCGGTCCATTGGCCGAAGGGCCCGCTCCAGGTTCACGCGGGTGCCGGTCTTCAACGTCCCTAGATTCGTCCGGCGGAGGGTCTCGGGGGACAGTCCCACGGTGAATCCTGTGGCATCGAAGTTTGTCACGGTGAGACAGGTGCCGTTCACGGCCACGCTATCGCCCAGCTTCAGCCCCTCCAGCACCACCCTGGCCCGCACGCGAAGCTGTTGTCCGCCGCCGCCTTGGGCAAGGAACTCCACTGTCCCTGTCTCCTCAACTATTCCGGTGAACATTCGCTACAGATACCCCACGACCATCATGTCATTGCCAACCTGCTCCCAGGTGGAGTCCCTCAAGGTCACCGCCGAACTGATGGACTCCACCCCGCGACCGGCCACCGGGCCCGGCGCCTCCGCCCCGCCAACCAGTTTGGGGGCAATGAAAGCCACTACCTTGTCGACCAGCCCCAGATCGAACAGCGATCCTAACAGTTGGCCTCCGCCCTCCACTAGAACTGAAGTGATGTTCCAGTCGCTGGCCAGACCATGAAGGGCTGCTCGAAGATCCACTCTGCTATCCCTCTCGGGGACGGTGATAATGGAGTTGCCCCTACGCTCGATCTCGTGAAGCCGCCGTGAGTCTGCCCTGGGCCCCACGATCACCGCGGTAGCGCCCGGGAGCCTGCCATTCACCACCTGGCTCGAGAGGGGGACTCTACCAGTTGAGTCGACGACCAGCCGGAGGGGTTGGTGCCCCATCGGATGGCCCTGCTCATCTCGCGCAGTGAGCTGGGGGTCGTCCGCGATGACGGTAGTAACCCCGACCATGATGGCATCCATCGACGAACGAAGCTGGTGCACGCGATGGCGGGCGTGGGAGCCGGTGATCCATTTGGACTCACCAGTGGCAGTGGCGATCTTCCCGTCCAGGGTCATGGCGTACTTTGCCACCACAAGCGGCCGGCCCAGCCGCATGTAGGTGAGCCAAGCCTCCATGAGCCGCAACGCCTCTGCCTCCCGCTCACCCACGGTTACGACCACCCCGGCCGCCTCAAGGACCGCTTTGCCGCCACCGCCGACCAGTGGGTTCGGGTCAATGGCGGCCATGTGGACCTCCGCAATCCCTGCAGAGAGGAGGGCTTGGGTGCAGGGGGGCGTCCGGCCGAAGTGGCAACAGGGCTCAAGGGTGACATACAGGGTCGCGCTGCGTGCCAGCTCGCCGGCTTGCTGGAGGGCCACGATCTCGGCGTGGGCCTGACCTGGGGGCTGAGTGTAACCTTCTCCAACGATGCGCCCATCACGAACGATGACAGCCCCCACAGGCGGGTTGTTGCCCGTAATGCCCCTTGCCAGCGCTGCCAACTCCAACGCCCTGGCCATGTAGTCGGTGTAAGCCATCGGTCATCTCTTGTAGAACTGAGTGCTCAAAAAAGCAGATCGGCCCTAAGGCAGAACAGCCTCGGGCCGACCCGAATCAACCGTTTCATGCCTTCTTCCATCCGGACTGTACCGTCGGCCCTGGAATCACACCAGGTCTGCCTAATCGGCTCGCGGGCTCCACAGCCTCGGCTGTGATACCGCCGGTCGGGAATCGGCCTGACGCCTCACCCTGCCCTGAAGGACTTTATTCACTTGCCAGCATCTCAAGTATAGGAATCCCCCGACCTCTTGTCAACAAGGAGGGTGATCTCATCGAGGGCGGGCATGGTGAAGGTAAAGGTGCTGCCCTTCCCCACCTCGCTCTCAACCCAGATCCGCCCTCCGTGAGCCTCCACTAACATGCGGGTTATGTAGAGGCCAAGCCCCAATCCCTCCGCCTTGTGGACAATGGATGTCCTATAGAACCTCTCGAAGAGGCGCGGGAGATCCTCGGCCGCGATTCCTGCCCCTCGGTCAATCACTGATATGGCAACCTCGCATCCGCTCCGCTCCGCCCGCACCACTACTTCAGAGTCCCTGGATGAGTACTTGAGCGCGTTACTGAGCAGATTGGTCAGTATCCGCTCCAGCCGGTTCTGGTCGATGTCCAGTGCCGGGAGCTCCGATGGTATCTCCTGGACAATCCGCTCGACTTCGAGGACACCCCTGGAGCGGTCCAGGACGTCCGCGAGAAAGATCCCCAGGTCGGTAGGCTGCCTGACCATTCGCAGTTGACTGGATTCCAGCCGCGCGGAATCAACGAGATCCTGGATCATGGCGTTCATCCGCTTGGCGCTGGTCACTACTGCGTTGGCACTCCTGAGCGAGTCGTCGGCGTTGGGCATCTTAGCCAGCATCCTCTGCAGCAGTTGCCCCTGGCCGTAGATGGAGGTGAGAGGACTGCGCAGGTCATGGGAAATGGTGTGGACCAGATCCTCGCGCCGGCGTTGCAGCTCCTCGAGAGCGGTGATGTCGGTGATGGTGACAACGGCACCGGCACAGCTGTCTGTTTCGGTCCGGATTGGGGCGGCGCTGATGGTGATCCAGGCAGGCTCTCCCGAGGGAGTCAGAATGGCAAGTAACTCTCCAGCCACCTTCTCCCCGCGGAGAGCCCTGGCCATGGGAAGCCGCTCTGGGGGTATCTCGCTGCCAGAGGAGTCCTGAACGTGATAACTGGTTCCAGCCTCTCCCAACCGGTGCTGTATTTCGGGCTGTAGGAGAGACACCAGTGGGCGAGCGGTCTCATTCATGCGCACGATGTGTCCGCTCTGGTCGTAAATCACGACGCCCTGGGCGAAGGACATGAGGGTGGCGTCCAACTCGGCGGTGCGCCGCGAGGCATCTTCCGCGAGGGAGCGCTCTCGTAGCGCACTCGCCAGCAACGCTTCATTGGCCCTCCGAAGCCTCGCAACCAACCGCTCACGTTCATCGACAATTGCCCGGAGGCTCGCGCACTCCGCCTCCAAGCAATTGAGCGATGTCTCCAACTGTGCTATACGCTTCTCTAGGGCCGAGAGTCCTTCATCATCCGCCATGGTCTTGTACAACCAATTCTCTATGACCTGAGTTGCTGCCTCTGGACGACTACTCGAACCACTTGGAAGGTACTGTGCCTGAGGGATTTGGCCCTGCAATGACAGGGAATGGAGTCAGGGGCAGTCCAGCGGACCATGGAGTGAAACGCGTGGCAACCGAAGGGGCGCAGCGGATGGAGAGTGAATTGTCGAGCGGCGCGGAGTACAACCCATGTCCGAGCGATCCTTCCCTTCAAGTCCGCAGCCCTCCGGGTCAGTTCGAGTAGGGAACGAGATCGGCACCTGATAACCTTCAACCGAGAGAAAGTTGATCAGGAGCATGATACTACAGGTGCCAAGTGGGTGCAATACCGCGCAACCAATTGGCAACCTGATTGAGCAAACGCTGGCCTGCTGGTGGGCGATGGCGGGAGCTAGTCCGCCAATCCCTGCTCAGCATGGTACAATCGAGGGGCGCTGTCCTTTCGGATCTCTCCAATCCTCCTTCAGGGGTAGCCAGTGGCTGCAGACTTGATCGCCGCCAAGGGCCGCATCTACACTATGGATGATGCCTGCCCTTTTGCCGAAGCCATTGCCCTGCGTAACGGACAGATCGTCGCCGTGGGCCACAACTCTGATATAGCGAAGCTGGCCGGACGGGGCACACAGATCGTAGACCTTGGGAATCGCGCCGTGATACCGGGACTAATCGACTCCCACGTCCACCTGATGGAGTTCGCGCTGCGACTCCGCCGCGCCGACCTTGCCGGCGCCTCCACCCTCGAGGAAGCCCTCTGCCGCGTTCAGCGAGCGGCTGAGAGCGCAGCCCCTGGCGAGTGGATTGTTGGTGGAGGTTTCGACAGCAACAGATGGACCCGGCTTCCCAACCGAAGCGACCTGGATGGGGTAGCATCGGACAGGCCGGTCTTCCTTGCCAGCAAGGACATGCACTCTGGATGGGTGAACTCCGTCGCGCTCCGTCTGGCCGGCATCGATCGCGACACCCCCAACCCTCCGGACGGCGAGATCCTGCGAGACCCCTTGACCGGCGAGCCTACCGGCATCCTGCGGGAGTGGGCTGTGTCGCCTGTGATGCGGGCGGCCGGCATGCTTGAGTCCGACGGATACGCGGGGCAGACTCCGGCGCGGTCGCCGGCACAATGCGACGCCGCGCTGGAGGAGGCCCAGGCCATCCTGCTCTCTAAGGGGCTCACTGGTCTCCATACGCCCCAAGGTCCCACCGCCTTCGGTGCACTCCAACGGCTCCATGCTCGGGGCAGACTGAAGGTCAGGGTCTGGCACCACCTCCGCCGCGAGAACCTCGAAGACGCCAGACGGTTGGGCGTCCGGACGGGGTTCGGCGACGCCCATCTTCGGGTCGGCCACCTGAAGCTATTCATGGATGGGGCCCTCGGGTCTCAGACCGACCACACTCTGGAGCCCCACTACGAGTCAGGGGGGGATGGTATCGAGGCTCTATCCAGGGATGAGCTTCGGACCCATCTGGAAGCGGCATCGGAGGCAGGGATCGCTGTGGCTATCCACGCCATTGGAGATGCCGCCAATCGCGCCGCCCTCGACGCCCTGGAGGATACAGCTCCTCTCTGGCGGCCAGCCGGATTGCGGCCAAGGATCGAGCACCTACAGCTGCTTCACCCCAACGACGCCCATCGACTCGGGCAGATCGGTGTGGTGGCCTCCATGCAGCCCAGCCACCAACCATCCGATATTGCCATAGCGGATCGATACTGGGGTCCAAAGAGAACCCCTCTGGCCTACGCTTGGCGCACCGTTCTGGAGTCGGGCGCTGTCCTGGCCTTTGGCTCCGACTGCCCTGTGGAGTCCATCGATCCACTGCCTGGGATGTATGCTGCGGTGACTCGGCAGACGGCGGATGGGCACCCCTTGGGCGGCTGGCACCCGGAGCAGAGGCTCACTCCGGCTCAAGCTTTGCGGGCCTTCACTTTGGGACCGGCTTATGCGAGCAGCGAGGAGCGAGTCAAGGGCTCCTTGACCCCCGGGAAGCTGGCCGACTTCGTCATCCTTTCCGTGGATCCCTTCTGCGGGCCTCCGGAGCTATTCCTGCAAACGAAGGTGGAGGCCACGGTTATTGGGGGCGAAGTGGTTTTTGGAGAGCTGTAGGATTGGATGAGGCAGGCTGGATAGAGGCCAGCAAGCGCGGAGAGGTACAGGCATTCAACCATCTGGTGCTCGCTCATCAGCAGATGGCCTATACCCTGGCCTTCCGCATGCTGCGCGATGAAGAAGCTGCATCCGACGCCACGCAGGAAGCCTTCATCTTGGCCTTCACCAGGCTCCACCAGTTTCGCGGGGGCTCCTTCAAGGCATGGCTGGCGCGGATCGTCCTCAATCAGGTCTACGATCAGCTCAGGGTCCAGCGACGGCATCCGACCGAGTCGCTTGATCCCCTCCCCGAGCGGGAGGATGCTCCGGCACTCCAGATTCCAGATGGCGAGCCCTCTCCCGAGCAGGCGGTGCTCTCCTCGGAATTGCTGGCCTGCATCGAGTCCGGCTTCGAGACCCTGTCCCCCGAGCAGCGAGCTACTGTGATCCTCAGCGACGTGCAGGGCATGAGCTATGACGAGATCGCGATTGCTACCAACGCCTCCCTCGGAACGGTGAAGTCCCGCCTGAGCCGTGGGAGGTTGGCAATGCGCAACTACCTTTCCCAGCACTCGGAACTTCTCCCGGCCTCTTATCGTCATTACTATACAGGGCAATTCGTCGGCGACCGGGGGCTCCCGACAGTGGTGGCCGACGGCTAGATGGGGTGGGAATGATCCTTAGGCTCATCAGGCGAAGAGATGAGTATACACACGGCGATGCGCGCGACCGCATGTCGCCCTATCTGGATGGCCGACTGCCGGCCGCAGAGGCAGCCAGGCTGAGCGAACACCTGCAGACGTGCCCTGCCTGCAGCGCCGAACTGGAGTCTGTGCGGGCAACCCGCCAGCTTCTGCGGGGCGTGCCACCGGCGAGACTACCACGTTCCTTTGTTCTTGCGACGGCACCAGCGCCTAGAAGGCTGCCTAAGGGATTCATCTACCTGCGGGGGGCGACCGGTCTAGCGGCGGCAGCCTTCGTGGCCGTCCTTGCCGCCAGGGTGCTGTTGCCAATGTCCGGCGTTCCGGTTGCCTATCGGGCGACCGAAGCCATACCCAGTACCGCTCTGGCCGATAGCACGCCCTCTGCCCAGGGTGCGCGGGCGGCAGGGGCGGCGGTAGGCAACCGGGCGGCTGCAACCGCTGCCCCCGCTGCGGCGCTTAGGGCTCCGGCAGTCGCGGCCGCACCGACCAGTGCCGGAGACGCTCCGGCCGCGGCACCGGCAGCCGCGGTCGCTCCACCGGTAGCTGCGGCAAGCCGAGCGGGCGATGCTCCGGCCGCGGCACCGGCAGATGCCGCAGCCGCGGCGCCCGCGCCAAGTGGTCAACCCGAGGGCGTGTCCGTTCCCAAGGCTGCTCAGGGCCCGCTGCCGGCTGCGCCCCCTCCGCAACCGACAGCGGCCGGCGCCATCCCCGCGTCGCAACCCACCGCAGTCGCGGGTGTCGCTCCTGCCGCCGCAGTCGCGGAGGCCCCGGCGGTGCTGAAGGCGGGACCGACAGGCGAGGCCGCCGCACGAGAGTCGTCAGCCTCTAACACCGCAACCGAGAAGTGGGACAGGGCTGGAGAAGTGGACAATCAGGCTCAGGTGGGGAGCCCGTCGTTGCTACTCCACTGGCTGCAGTTGCTCTCAGGAGCAGCGCTGCTGATATTGGCGGCAGCCACCAGCCTGGCGTGGTGGCGCCATAATCGCGGTCTTTGAAAGGAGTTTCCTAGATGCGTTGGTTGACAGTAGTTCTGGCGGCAATCGTCCTGTTTGTTGCCACGGCCAGTATTACAGCCATGTTGTGGCTCAGCCCCACACAGGCTCGGCATGGTATCGCGGGCGTCGAGTTCTCCTCGGTGGCAAACGCTCAGGTTGACCAGCCCACCGATGGGACGGCTCCAGCAAGGGCCGGCGTAACCGTGACCGGCGAGGGTGTCATCGCTGTGAAGCCCGATCTTGCCAGGGTCACCCTGGGGGTGGAGGTCAGCAACCCCTCTGCGTCGGCGGCTCAGCAGGATGCTGCGGTCAGGATGGATGCGGTGGTGGGTCAACTCCGGAACCTTGGGATCGAGGAGAGGGATATTCAGACTACTCGATTCGACCTCTCGCCGGAGTACGAGAACAGCACCAACGGTGGACGGTCGCCGGTACTGAGGGGATACAGGGTTACCAACATGGTGAGCGTCACGGTGCGGGATGTCTCCAAGGTCGGGTCGGTGCTCGACGCGGTGGTGGCATCCGGGGCCACGCGGCTGCAGGGGATCAGTTTTGGGGTGAGCGATCCGGCAGCCGCTGGGGTTCAGGGTCGGGAGGAGGCGATGAAGAACGCTCGATCGAAGGCTGACCAGTTGGCGAGGCTGGCAGGAGGAACTCTGGGCCCTGCGGTGGCCATAGAGGAGACAGTCTCGGCGTCGCCTCAACCGATGGTGATGAGGGATCAGGCAGCCGTGGCTGCACCAGCAACTCCGATCTCCCCGGGGACTCAGGAGGTGCGGGTGATCGTGCGAGTGACCTACAGCCTCAAGTAACGGCAGCTCTTCGGGATCGCCTGCCGTGGTATAATCGTTGTGGTTGCGACAGGATTCATTGCTTGAGTGCCTCCAGGCACTCAAGCCATTTTGTGATGCGAGGGATCCCAGTGTACCAGGCGCCACGCGGCACCCAGGACGTGCTGCCCGAGGACGAGAAGTACTGGCGATACGTGGAGGGGACAGCGGCCAAGATCGCCGAGCAGTTCGGCTACGGGCTGATCCGGACCCCTGCCTTCGAGGACACGAGTCTCTTCGTACGAGGCGTCGGAGAGAGCACCGACATCGTAACGAAGGAGATGTACAGCTTCGAGGACAAAGGGGGAGAGAGCCTTACTCTTCGTCCTGAGGGCACGGCGCCGGTTCTCCGAGCCTACCTGGAGCATGGGATGGCCAACCGTTCGCAGCCGGTGCGGTTGTACTACCTGATGAGCATGTACCGGTACGATCGGCCCCAGGCGGGCCGCTACCGGGAGTTCCACCAGTTCGGCTGCGAGGCCATCGGCGACGGCGCTCCGATGGTCGACGCCGAGGCGATCCTGGTGGCCTGGCGTTTCTTCGAAGCGCTCGGTCTTCGCGACCTGACGGTACAGCTGAACAGCATCGGCTGCCGGGCCTGTAGGCCGGCGTACCTGGCGGCACTGGTAAGGCACTTCACCGAGCACCAGATGGGGCTCTGCCACGACTGCCAGCGGAGGCTTGAGATCAATCCGCTGAGGCTGCTGGACTGCAAGCAGGAGCGGTGTCAGCCGGCAATCCTGTCGGCTCCCGCGAGCGTCGACCATTTGTGCGAGGAGTGCCGTGTGCACTTCGCGGAGACGAGGGAGTTGCTGGAGGGGTTGAGTCTTCCCCTGGTTCCCAACCCTCGGCTGGTGCGAGGCTTGGACTACTACACCCGCACCGTGTTCGAGATCTGGCCGCCGGTCGTAGGAGGGCAGTCCTCCCTGGGCGGGGGCGGCCGCTACGACGGCTTAATGGAGCAGCTAGGCGGCAAGCCCACACCAGCCATCGGTTTTGCCACAGGGCTCGAGCGTATCATCCTGAAGCTCAAGGAGCAGGGGATAGCAGTGCCCGAGGTGGGGAAGCCAGACCTGTATGTGGCCCATCTGGGCGACGTGGCCAGTGTACCCGCCTTCCAGTTGGCGAACGAAGCCCGGCGGGTGGGGCTTACCTGCGTTGCCGCCGTGGGTTCGCGGGGTCTCAAGTCGCAGATGCGGCAGGCCAACAACCTGGGGGCCCGCTTCGCCTTCATTCTGGGCGAGCAGGAGGTCCAGGATGGCACAGTGACCATCCGGGACATGCTGGAGAGCAAGCAGTGGCAGGAACCTCGGCAGGCTGCCCTCGCACGGGTTCTCGAAACAAAGGGGTGATCTCTCTTGTCTGAACGAGCGATAGAGATGGAAAGGCGATACGACGAGATAGCTGAGCAGCTTTCTCGGCCTGAGATCGCCTCCGATCCAGAACAGCTGCAGAAGCTTGGTCGGGAGCAGTCCAAGCTGGAGGAGACGGTATCCCTCTACCGGGAGATGCGAGGACTGGAGCTGCAGATCCAGGAGAACCGTGCGCTGCTGGAGGAGTCCCGAGGCGACGCTGAGCTTCAGGAACTGGTGCGTGAGGAGCTACAGGGGCTGGAGGGCCGCCGGCAGATCGCGGAGGGGAAACTGCTGGAGGTACTGCGCCCGAAGGATCCCAACGACGATAGGGACGTGATCGTGGAGGTTCGCGCCGGCACCGGTGGGGATGAGGCGGGGCTGTTCGCCGCAGACCTCTTCCGGATGTACACCCGCTACGCCGAGGAGAAGCGCTGGAAGGTTGATGTACTGAACACCAGCGAGACCGGCATTGGCGGTCTGAAGGAAGTGATCTTCGAGGTAACTGGGAAGGGCGCCTACAGCAGATTGAAATACGAGAGCGGCGTCCATCGGGTGCAGCGGATACCAGTCACGGAATCAGGCGGCCGCATCCACACTTCGACGGCCACGGTGGTGGTGCTGCCAGAGCCGGAGGAGGTGGAGGTGGACATCAACGAGCAGGAGCTGCGGATAGACGTTTATCGCTCCACCGGCCACGGCGGCCAGAGCGTGAACACAACTGACTCGGCCGTACGGATCACCCACCTGCCGACCGGGATCGTGGTGACCTGCCAGGACGAGAAGTCGCAGTTGAAGAACAAGATCAAGGCGATGTCAGTCCTGCGCGCTCGGCTCTACACCATTGAGATGGACAAGCACAACGCGGCACTGGGAGAGGCTCGCAGATCTCAGGTGGGCTCGGGGGAGCGGAGCGAGAAGATCCGCACCTACAATTTCCCCCAGGACAGGGTCACCGACCACAGAATTGGTCTCACAGTCCACAACCTGCCATCGATCTTGAGCGGGCAGATAGAGTCGCTCATCGACGCCCTGGCTGCTTCTCCTCTGGGCCAGGCGGAGTTTGCAGCAGTATAATTCGACGGGATAGGCGGGCTGAACGAGGCGACGCGGTCTATCCCGTTTTGCTTTCCCTGGTGCTGAGTATTGGAGGCTGCTCGATGGATAGGGTGGGCGGCTGCCTGAGATGGGCGTCCCAGAGACTGTCCGCGGCACGGATACCTTCCCCCACAGACGAAGCACGGCTGCTCTTGGCGGATGCCCTCCAGACCACCATCGCGTCGGTGATGGCTCATCCCGAGAGAGTTCTGCTGCACGACCAGCGCCGGCGGTTCGAGTCGTACGTCGACCGTCGGACGGCCCTGGAGCCTGTGGCCTACATCGTAGGCCACAGGGAGTTCTACGGGCTGGACTTCATGGTTACTCCCGATGTGTTGATCCCCAGGCCCGAGACTGAGCTTCTGGTGGAGCGAGGGTTGGCGAAGGCCGAGGCATTGCTGGCGATCAAGGGCAGGGATCTGGTGGTCGCGGACTTGGGGACCGGGTCCGGCGCCGTCGCCGTGGCCCTGGTGGCCGGACAGCCTCAACTCAAGGTGATCGCTGTGGATCGGTCGGTAAGGGCTCTAGAGGTGGCGAAGGAGAACGCGGCCCGACACCAGGTCACTGACCGCATTGAGTTCATCCACGGGAATCTTCTGCGGGGGATAACCGTGGCTTTGGACCTGCTGGTTGCCAATCTACCGTACATATCGTCCGACGAGGTGCCTCGATTAATGCCCGACGTCAGCCAGTATGAGCCGCATGAGGCATTAGACGGCGGCCCCGACGGCACGGTTCTGATCCGGAGGGCTCTAGAGCAGTCCGCCGGCCTGATGGCGAGTCCGTGTTCGCTGCTTTTCGAGATCGGGGACGGGCAAGGAGACCAGCTTTGCCGACACGCCCGAGGCGTCTTCCCTGAGGCCGAGATAGGGGTGGACAGGGACTACGCCGGCTTCGAGAGGATTCTGTCCATAGACCTCCGGTAGGGAAATGACAGTGAGTGAGAATCGACGTGCTGAAATCGTTCCGTGGCCGGAAGACCCGACCGACCGCACCGCCCTGATTCGGCTGGCCGCCGGCCTCCTCCGAGCGGGCGAGGTGGTGGCCTTCCCCACCGATACGGTGTATGGCATCGCGGCCGACACCTGGAACGATGAGGCCGTTCGGCGGCTCTACGCTATCAAGGAACGGCCTGCCCACAAGGCCATAGCACTGTTGTTGTCGGGTCCGTCCCAACTCCCGGAGGTGACTGATTGCGACTCCCCAGTGCTTCGAGAGCTGGCACGTCGATACTGGCCCGGAGGACTGACGATCGTGGTACCATGGAGGCGTGGGGTGCGCGTCGCTGGAGAACAGCCCCTGCCGACGGTAGCTGTCAGGGTCCCTAACCACCCCATAGCAATTGCCCTGATTGCCGAAATGGCCATTCCCTTGGCCACCACCAGCGCCAACCTCTCGGGGGCGCCGAGCGCCACTACGGCCCAGGAGGTGGCCCGGCAGATAGGAGACCGGCTGGCCCTGATCATCGATGGTGGGGAGTGCCCGGGCGGAAGGGATTCGACAGTCATCGACCTGACCACCGACCCATCGACCATCAGAAGGGTTGGCGCAGTCCCGGTGGCCGAGTTGAGGAGCGTGCTGGGCAGAATTGACGTGGCATCGTAGACACGACTTAGCATCGTAGAGATTAGGAGAATGTCAATGAGAATCGCCATCGGTTGCGACCATGCCGGCCACGGCTTGAAGAAGGAGATCACGGCCCTCCTCAAGGAGATGTCCTACAAGGTGCAGGACTTCGGATGCCCGGAGGCCTGGCCTCAGGACTATCCCGACGTTGCCCGCTCAGTCGCCGAGGTCGTTGGCAAGGGCGACTTTGATCGGGGCATTCTCATCTGCGGCACAGGGGTGGGGATGAGCATAGCGGCCAACAAGGTCAAGGGCGCGCGTGCG
The DNA here is from genome assembly GCA_002436065.1 of Chloroflexi bacterium UBA6077. GTDB lineage: Bacteria > Chloroflexota > UBA6077 > UBA6077 > UBA6077 > UBA6077. The sequence continues at coordinate 68,376 of DIXP01000117.1, read as the reverse complement.
GCCCTCTGCCATGACGTCTTCACCGCCCACTCTTGTCGCGAGCATAACGACGCCAACATTCTGTGCCTGGGGCAGCGGGTTATCGGCATAGGGCCGGCACTCGACATTGTTCGCACGTGGGTCAATGCCGAGTTCTCTAACGAGGAGCGACATGCACGCCGCGTAGGAAAGCTGGCCGAGATCGAGTGCGGCCTGTTAGGCCAGGAATCTCCAGGCGAGTAGGCCGGGTTCCCGCGCCGGCACAGATATTGCCGCCTCTCTGCTGCGACCGTAACCCTTCAAGGACGGGAGGCAGCAGGGAGTGGCAATCGTGCATGTGCGTTACGCCGCGATGCCGGAGGATATCCGCAACAACCTGACAGAAGACCAGTTCGAGTTGGCTCGGGTGGACATTGTCGCGGAAGGGGACATCATTCAGGAGACAACGGAGTACATCGATCTGGGATCTGGTATGCGGAAGATTCACCACAAGGGAGACATCGCTCCGGGGAATCTCCTCCCGACCCACGATCTGTCGGGGGCTTTCGGCGAGGACAACAGTCAGTGGGAGTCGTGATGCAGAGGGGCCTGCTGCTCGCTCAAGCAGCAGGCCCCTCTGTGCCGTTTCGTACTAGAGAGATGCCTCCACGGCGTCCAGCGCCTCGTCGATCTCCGCATCGGTAACAGTGAGGGCAGGCACCAGTCGTAAGGTGTTGGCCGCTACGTTGTTCACCAGCACCCCTCTCTCCATGCATCGGTTTACCACAGCGGCCGCCTTGTCCTCGTCCATCTCTATGGCAGCGATGAGGCCGCGCCCGCGCACATCCTTGACGTCGGGCCGGCGTGCCTTCAGGCTCAGCAATCTGTCCATCAGGTGAGCACCGGTCTTCCGCACCTGGGCCGGCAGGTCGTTCTCCACAATGTACGTCATTACCGCTGCGCCGACCCCGCAGGCCAAGGCATTTCCGCCGAAGGTCGATCCGTGGTCGCCCGGCTCGAAGACCGAGAACTCCTCCTTGCATAGGAAGGCCCCTATAGGTACGCCGCCGGCAAGCCCCTTTGCCAGGCTCATCACGTCCGGCTCGATCCCAAATTGCTGGTAGGCCCACAGGGTGCCTGTCCGACCAACGCCCGTCTGGATCTCATCCAGCATCAGCAGGATCTTCCGCTCGGTACACCACGCCCTGACCTCAGCAAAATAGTGCTCATCGGGAATGTTAACCCCGCCCTCACCCTGAATGGGCTCCAGCAGCACGGCGCAGGTCTTATCCGTGGTCGCAGCCTCGATCGCCGCCGCGTCGTTGAAGGGGACGTAGGTGAAGCCTGGAGGTAGTGGCGTGAAGTCCTTCTGGTAGGCGGGCTTGCCAGTGGCCGTTACGGTTGTCAGCGTACGCCCATGGAAGGAGTGATCGGCGGTGATGATCTCGTAGGCGCCATTGAGGTGGTACTTCCCGTACTTGCGCGCCAGCTTGATCACGCCCTCGTTGGCCTCGGCCCCGCTGTTGCCAAAGAAGACGCGGTCGAGGGCGGAATTATCGACCAGTAGCCGTGCCAGCTCCAACTGTGGGATCGTGTAATACAGATTCGAGGTGTGCATCAGCGTACCCGACTGTTCGCGCAGGGCGTTCACCACAACCGGATGGCAATGGCCGAGACAGTTGACGGCGATGCCGGCCACCATGTCCAGGTAGCTCTTGCCTTCTTCGTCCCACACCCGGCTTCCTTCGCCCCGCACGATCACGACGGGGGTTCGCCGGAACACGCCCATGAACAGCTTGCTTTCAAGCTCCCGCCAATCTGACATGAATCATCCTCCCTAAATGGCGCGTCCGGTGAGTCAGCAGCATACTGCGGCATCACCTCGAACTGGGCTCACCAGGATGTCACTCCGACATCAAGTTATCACCCTGGCCGCGCGGTCACCCCTCGCACCCCGCGTTGTCACCCTGAGCGGGGTGCGAGGGGTCTCCAGCAACAGGAGATGCTTCGCTCCACGCTCAGCATGACAGGTCAGGACGCTCGGTAAGACGGTGAACTCAGGACGGCAGTGCGGTGACGTGGTAGTTCAGCTAGACTACCGGACAGTCCACCAAGCGTTACTTCTTCTCGCCCTTGCGCTCTCGCTCTTCCGCTCTCCGAACCTCATCCATGAAGACGGTGAGGGCAGCGATGAACCCAGCGAGAGCAGCCCTCTTCAGGGCGCTGGCCACTACTGGAGACATAGCCATCTTCTACCTCCCTGGTCTCGTAGCTAGGAAGCCACTATCATTGTGCCCACGCCGCTGTCGGTGAACAGCTCCCGGAGCAGCGCGTGAGGTACACGCCCATCGATGATGTGGGAGCGTCCCACCGTCGTCAGCGCCCGGACACAAGCCCGCACCTTCGGGATCATGCCTCCAGTCACCACGCCGGCGGCGATCAACTCCTCGGCACCGGCGGCGGTCAGCTGCGCCAGCACCTTGCCTTCAGCGTCCTTTATGCCCGCTACATCGGTAAAGAAGATCAGCTTTTCGGCGCACAGAGCTGTGGCCAGTTCGCCAGCAGCGGTATCGCCATTGATGTTCAACAGCTGGCCATCCTCACCGAGACCCACTGGGGACACTACCACCAGATACCCCTGCGCCATGAGCGAGGTGGGCAGGCGCAGGTCGATATGGCTGACCTGCCCCACGAAGCCCAGCCGCTTGTCCTTCTGGACGGCCTGGATAAGTCCGGCATCGGCCCCGCATAGGCCCACCGACGGAGCGCCCATGCTGTTGAGTCTCGCCACCAGCTCCGCATTTACCTTGCCGCGCAGCACCATAGTGGCAATGTCGAGGGTCTCCTGGTCGGTAACCCGCAGCCCCTCGACAAACTCCGGCTTCTTGTCCACCCGCTTCATCCAGTCGGAGATCTCCGGCCCCCCGCCATGCACCAGCACCGGATTGATCCCCAGCCGTTTCAGGGTTGCGACGTCCTGGAGTACCGTCTGGTCCGAGTCCATGGTGCTGCCGCCCATCTTAACCACAATGGTCTTACCGACGAAGCGGTTAATGTAGGGAATGGCTTCCAGCAGAACGCTGGCAAATGTATCAGCCTGTTGCATTGGCTACCCCTCGTCAGGTGGTGTACTTGCTGTTGACTACGACATACTCTTCAGTGAGATCGCAGCCCCACGCCACCGCTCGGCCGGTCCCAAGGTTGAGATCCACCAGGATAGACACCTCGGGCTGCCGCAGTGCCTCGCTGGCGGCGGCAGCATCGAAGGGAAGCACCTGCCCCTGCTTCAGCACAGGGAACCCTGCGATGGTTATGTCAAGACGCGACACCTCGAGGTCCGCGCCGGAGTACCCGGCCGCGCAGGCGATCCGACCCCAGTTTGGGTCGCCGCCGTACACGGCGGCCTTCAGAAGGCTGGATCCAGCCACCGTCCGCGCCGCTGTCCGTGCGTCCTGCTCGCTGGCGGCCCCCGTTACGGTGACCTCGATAAGGCGCGTGGCCCCCTCGCCGTCGGCTGCGATTGCCTTGGCCATCCGGATGCACACGTCGGTGAGCGCTTTCTCGAATGCCTCCGCTCCTGGGACTCCCTCCCTCAGGACAGGGGTGTCTGCTAAGCCGTTGGCGAACACTACAAGGCTGTCATTGGTGCTGGTGTCCCCGTCAATCGTGATCATGTTGAAGGAGACGTCTGCGCTGCGTCTTAGCGCCCTGTCCAGGAAGGCCGGGTCCACGGCGGCGTCGGTGGTGACGAAGCAGAGCATCGTAGCCATATTGGGATGGATCATGCCGGCACCCTTGGCTATTGCGCCGACCCTGAAGCTCCAACCCTCCCCGGAGACCTCGACCCCCGTCTCTTTGCGCCGTGTGTCGGTGGTAATGATGCACTGGGCGGCATCGTGCCCACCATCTGGTCGGATTTCGAGCCGCTCGATCCCCTCTTGCAGCTTCTCGATGGGTAGAGGGACTCCGATCACGCCTGTGGAGGCCACAAGGAGATCCTCGGGCAAAACCCCGAATCGCTTCGCGGCCAACTCCGCCGTCTGGCGTGCCCTCTGAAGCCCCTCGTCGCCGGTCGCAGCGTTGGCGTTCCCTGCGTTGAACACGATGCCACGGGAGACGCTACCTTTCACCCTCTCCCGGCAGACTACCACGGGCGCCGCGGCCACCTTGTTCTGGGTGAACACCCCTGCCACACTGCAGGGTCCATCGGAGAGCAGGACGCCTACGTCACGCTTCTCCGGGCCGGGGGTCTTCAGGCCCGCATACACCGCGCCCGCGCGGAAGCCGAGGGGCGAGGTGACCGTCCCCCCTTCCAGCCATTGGAATCGAAATGCGTCGCCGCTCAAACCAACCTCCCAAACCAATCATCGGTGGTAAGTAAGGAGCCGTGAGTATGATGCAGTCGCTCACGACTCATCAATTACCACCCATCACTCATTACTACGGATAGACCGGTAAGCCCTCAAGGCCAGCGTCCGGCCTGAGACCCAGCATAAGGTTCATGTTGTGTACGGCCTGGCCAGCGGCCCCCTTCACGAGGTTGTCGATGCAGGAAATCACCACGACGCGACCATCGCCCCTGGCGTGGGGATGGATGATGCACAGGTTGCTGCCCCAGGTATGCTTGCTCTGAGGAGGGATATCGACCACCTGGACGAATGGCTGGCCGGCGTAGAAATCTCGGTATAGCTCCATAAGCTCCGTCTGGCTCATGTCAGCTTTCAGCCGAGCGTAGCAGGTGCCGAGAATGCCGCGGGTCATGGGGACGATATGAGGGATGAACGTGACATCCACTCCCCGCTCCCGTGTGGACCGGTACAGCACTCCATCCAACTCCTGGGCGATTTCTGGCTGGTGCCTGTGCCCCTCGAGGCCGTAGGCCATGACGCTCTCGTTGACCTCGCAGTAGTGGTTGACACTCAGCTTCATGGTCCGGCCAGCGCCCGATATACCGGACTTGGAGTCGATAATGAAATCCCGCTCCGTATGGGCGACCAGGGGAGCCAGTCCGAGGATTGCGCTGGTAGGGTAGCAGCCCGGGTTGGCGATGAGCTTGGCGCCCGGTATGTCCTTGCCGTGCAGCTCAGGGAGGCCGTAAACGGCGTCAGCGAGCAGTTCCGGAGCTGGGTGGGGGATGCCGTACCACCGCTGATAGGCGGCGGGATCCTTCAGGCGGAAGTCGCCTGAGATGTCTATTACCCGAAGGCCGTCCCTTACCAGGGCAGGCAGCAACTCCGCGGAGGTGTGGTGTGGAAGGGCTGAGATAGCCAGGTCGACATTTTCCAACTCCGCCTTAACGGTGAGGCCGAGGGGCGCCAAATGGGGGAAGACTGCTCCCAGGGGCTTGCCCGCGGCGCTTCGCCCGGTCACTTCTGCCAAATCTACCTCGGGGTGGCGCGCAAGTAGGCGCGCAAGTTCGGCCCCGGCGTAACCTGTCACATTGATGATGCCAATCCGCATGGCCCCACTCCTTGTATGTAAGCCGATAGAGGCGATTATATCTGACGGCTCTCTGGGCTGGCAATCTGACGAGGAGATGGCAAGACAAAGAGGAAGGCCGCCGCGGTGGTCGCGGCGGCTTCAGGGGTGGGCAAGATAGGAATCGAACCTACGACCTCCACGATGTCAACGTGGCGCTCTAACCAGCTGAGCTATAATCCCGCGCGGGGCAAGAGCCATATTACCATGCCCCTTTGAGGTTTGCAAGGTCTGAAATCCCGCTGTTTCTGCCCTTGGGGATTGCAACTTTAATTGCCCNNGGGGCCGGCTAGCCGGCCCCACGCCAGCCGGTGGGTTACTTGCCCTGTGCCGTCGCCAGCCGTTTGGCGATAGGTTCCCAGTTGATGTTCTTGACGAACGCCTCGATGTAGGGTGGGCGCTTCACCCCATAGTCGATCACGTAGGCGTGCTCGTAGGTGTCCAGCACCACCAGGGGGATGGCCTTCCAAATGCCGTACGAGTTATGGGAATCGGCAACGTAGTTATAGATCCGCCCATCGTCCATGTCCCAGGAGGTCACCACCCACCCGCGCGCCGCAATGCCGGAGGCCTTCAGGTCCTCCAGCCACCTGTCGTAGGAGCCGAAGTTCGCCTCCAGAGCCTGCATCACCTCCGAAGGAGGGTTGCCGCCTTTGCCGCCGAGGTTCTCGAAGTATAGTTCGTGCAGCTTGACGCCGTTCCAAGCGAAGCTGAGTTCGACCTTCAACTCGCGCAGGTCGCTGTAGGTCTGGTTCGCCTTCGACTTGTCCACAGTCTCCAGCTTAGGGCGGATCTCGTTAGTCTTCGCCACATAGCCTTGATAGAGGGTGTAGTGTTCCTCAATCTGGCGCCTGGAAATGCCGTCCATCCGAAACAGGTCTTCTGGCAACGGCTTCGCGGTGACTTCTGGCATCGGTCTACTCCTTTCGCCATGCTGGCGTGGTCGGGATCAGATGCCTCGGACCCAACGCCTGGGGGCCGAGGCCCACCGCTGCAGCAGCTTCAACAGCATGCTACAACCATCAGCATAGCAAACTAGGAAGTAGTTCCGCAAGCGAGCTTCAGTTGTGGCTAACTGGAGTATCTGTGGAGCCCTTGACGACATCTCCCCACAGTTGCGGCTAAGAGGGTCCGCTACCGCTCTCCCTGCTCCGCCGACCGCCACGGGGCTCGCCCCGCCTGCAGCGCTCGTTCCCTCGCCTCGCTTCGGTGGCGCTGCATTTCCAGGAAGTCGTCCAGTTCCTGTTTGGTCAACAGCCCTTTCTGGTATCGCTCCAACATCCTCTCGACGGTCTCGTCCTCTAGATTCTTGGACATGCCTCACCTCTTGTCGATAGTATTCGTGATGTATGGATGCGTCGGGCACGATCCATACCTTCCAGGATGGAATGAGTTGTGCCTTCTCTGCGGCCCGGGGAGGACACGTGCATCAGAATCACGGCCATCGTCACGGTGAGGGAGAAGAGGGCCAAGGCGACAGCAGTGTTCGTCTCAGGTTGGCCTTTCTCCTGTCTGCGGCCATCCTGTTGGTCGAGGTGGTGGGTGGAATCCTGTCCAACAGCCTTGCGCTGCTGAGCGACGCGGGCCACGTCTTAACCGATGTCATCGCCTTGGGCCTGGCGTGGTTTGCCGCCGCGCAGGCCCTTCGACCGGCCACACCGCAGCGCACTTTTGGGTTTCACCGGGCGGGCATTCTGGCAGCCCTCGCAAACGCCGTCACGCTGATAGTCGTTTCCGTGTTCATCACGCTAGAGGCTATACGGAGGCTGCAGGAGCCCGAGCCGATCAACAGCCTCTTGATGCTGGGTGTAGCCATCGTTGGCCTGGCGGTAAACCTCTACGTTGCCTTCGCCCTTCATCGAGAACCGGGGGAGAACCTCAACGTTCGCAGCGCTCTCCTGCACGTCGTTGGGGATATCCTCGCCTCGGTGGCCGTCATAGTGGGTGCTATCATCATAGGGCTGACGGGGTTTGTCGCGGTGGACCCAATCCTCAGCGTGATCGTTGCCGTGATTATTGTCGGCGGGGCTTGGTCCGTCGTCCTGGAAACCGTGAACATCCTGATGGAGGGCACACCTTCGGGGGTGAGTCTCGACAAGATGATCCGCGACATGCGGGACACCGAGGGTGTCAGCGACGTGCATGACCTCCACGTTTGGAGCCTCGCCGCCGGCGTCAACGCCATGTCCGGGCATGTGGTAATCGCCGACCGGGCCCTCAGCGAGAGCGACGAGATTCTGCTCGCCCTGTCGCGGCTGCTTGCCGAGAAATATGGCGTCACCCACGTCACCATTCAGTTCGAGCATCGCGAATGCGGACTCGCTTGCACCCTGTTTCAGAACAGACTTGAGGCCATGTGAGCGCGCATCGGAATGACGGCGGCTAATGGCACACCACGTGCTGAGCATGATGTGCTCGTTGCTGGCATGGAGCGGCAGCTCAAGCTCATCAGGAGAGTGGAGCGAGAGATGGGAAACAATAGAGCATCGACTGTAGCCGCGTGGCTCGTTGCCACGGCTGTGATAGCCGCGGTCGTCGCCATGGTCTCCTCGCCCAGGACGCGATCCAATTTGGCGTCCTTCGGTAGCCGGGTTATGCAGCTGCTGGACAGGGGCGCCGGCACACTGCAGGTGAGGCTGCAGGGGCAGCGCGGCCGGCGGATGGCGGCCTTGGAGGAGATCAGCCAGACCCTCGATGCCGCCACCTCCCAGTACGATTCCTCGATGACCGTCACCAAGGTATCCGGGGCGCTGGCCGAGGACCCGAGCCTTCGAGGCAGGAAGGTGGGCGTGCGGATCATCGGTGGCATCCTCCATTTGGAGGGCGAGGTCCGCAACCAGCACGAGAAGCTGCGAGCCGGCGAAGTAGCCAAGCGTGCCAGCGGGGCTGAGCTGGTCGCCAACGATCTGAAGATCGTGTCGCAGATCAGCTAGCGCGTTGTGTCGGATCCCGTGGCGTGCTAGACTAATATCAGTTCAGCCGCATAGTAGGCGTTGACCGGGACGAGTAGCCGACAACCGGATTTGTCAGAGAGCGAGGGCCAGAGGCTGGAAGCCCTCGTAGGAACGACCGGCGAAAACCCCCCGAGAGCCTGACCCTGAAGCGCCGCGGCGATAAGGGTTTACGGTGGCCCCGTTATCGGCCAAAGAAGCAATCCGCGACCGCGGGTTGGAATATGGGTGGAACCACGAGAGCCCTTCGTCCCATGACGGAGGGCTCTTCTTATTGTTCAGAACCAGTGATCATCGCGAGGAGGTGGGCGCAATGCCCGATCTAGAAACCCTACGACACAGCGCTTCCCACGTCATGGCGCAGGCGGTCCAGCACATCTTTCCAGAGGCGAAGTTTGCCATAGGCCCCGCCATCGAGAACGGCTTCTACTATGACATTGAGCTGCCCAGGCCGCTAACCCCCGACGACCTCGCGACCATCGAGGCGGAGATGCGCCGGATCGTGGCGCAGGATCTGCCGTTCGACCGGTCCGAACTGAACAGGGCAGAGGCGCGAGAGCTGTTCGAGAAGAGAGGCCAGCCTTTCAAGGTCGAGATCATCGATGAGCTGGAGGACGACAGTCCCAGCATCTACGTCCAGGGGGACTTCGTGGACCTGTGCCGCGGCCCTCACGTGGAGAGCACCAGGGAGATAGGGGCCTTCAAGCTGTTGAGCGTCGCCGGGGCCTACTGGCGCGGGGACGAGAAGCGTCCGATGCTGCAGCGGATCTACGGGACTACCTTCCCCACGCAGGAGGAGTTGGACGGCTACCTCTGGCGGATCGAGGAGGCGAAGAAGCGCGACCACAGGCGGCTGGGCCCAGAGTTGGACCTGTTCAGCCTCTCCGAGGATGTGGGCCCGGGGCTGATCCTGTGGCACCCCAAGGGCTCGCGAGTCCGGGTGGCTATAGAGGACTTCTGGAGGAAGTGCCACTTCGACGCCGGCTACGAACTGGTCTACTCACCTCATATTGGGCGGGGAGAGCTCTGGCAGATCAGCGGGCACCTGCAGAACTACAGCGATATCATGTTCTCGGCGATGGACGTGGATGGCCAGGACTACTACACCAGGCCGATGAACTGCCCATTCCACATCCAGATGTACAAGACCAAGACTCGAAGCTACCGAGACCTGCCGTTGCGATGGGGGGAATTGGGCACGGTCTATCGCTACGAGCGGAGCGGCGTCCTCCATGGGCTTCTGAGGGTGCGCGGCTTCACCCAGGACGATGCTCACATCTTCTGCCGGCCCGATCAGGTGGAGGCCGAGGTGTTGGGGGTCATCGATCTCGCCCTGTCCATGCTCAAGGCCTTTGGATTCGAGCACTACGATGTCTATCTCTCTACCCGTCCTGAGAAGTACGTGGGTGACTTGGACAGATGGGATGAAGCCACCGAGGCCCTGAAGCACGCCATGGACACGCGAGGCATGCGCTACATGGTCGACGAAGGTGGGGGGGCGTTTTACGGGCCCAAGATCGACATCAAGATAAAGGATGCCCTTGACAGAGCCTGGCAGTGCACGACGATCCAGTTCGACTTCAACCTATCCGAAAGGTTCAAAATGACCTTCATCGGCGAGGACGGCAAGGAGCACCGGCCATACATGGTGCACCGCACCCTCCTCGGCTCCATGGAGCGCTTCTTCGCAATCCTGGTGGAGCACTATGGGGGCGCCTTCCCGCTGTGGCTTGCCCCCGTACAGGCGGTGCTGCTGCCTATTGCGGACCGGCACCTGGCCTACGCGGATGAGACCGCCAACAAGTTGCGTGCATTGGGCTTGCGTGTTGACGTGGACGCCCGCAGGGAGAAGATGAACTTCAAGATCCGTGAGGCTCAGATGCAGAAGGTACCATACATGCTGGTGGTTGGTGACAAGGAGATCGAGGCTGGCTCTGCTTCCCTTAGGTCAAGGAAGGAAGGAGACCTCGGCCCCAAGTCCCTTACGGAGATCGGGGAAATGCTGCTCGAGGAGATCGCAGAGAAGAAGTAGGACCATTGACAGTCGGCCCGCCGGGAGCTATACTCCTATTACAGGGTGCAGACTCCCTTGGGCCGACGACCAATGGCACACAAGCCGGGCTGTCGGCTTCATACTATTCCTGATGAAGAGGTGGAAGCATAACCAAAGATCTTCGCACTAACGAGAAGATCCGCGTCCGCGAGGTGCGGCTTATCGATGAGAACGGTGAGCAGTTGGGGGTGGTAGCCACCAACGAAGCATTGCGGATCGCGGCAGAGCGTGGCCTTGACCTGGTCGAGGTTGCGCCGCTGGCATCTCCCCCTGTCTGCCGTCTGATGGACTACGGGAAGTACAAGTACGAGCAGACCAAGAAGGAGCGCGAGGCCAAGAAGAACCAGAAGATCGTGCTCCTGAAAGAGATGCGCCTGAGGCCCAAGATCGGCGAAGGCGACCTGGAGTTCAAGACCAAGCTCGTCCAGAAGTTCCTTGAAGAGGGCGATAAGGTCAAGGTGACTGTCGTCTTCCGAGGGCGAGAGTTGGCCCACCCCCAGCTTGGACGGGTGCTGCTGGATACCATGGTGGACAAGCTCAAGGGCGTCGCGAGCCTCGAGCGAACGCCACTCATGGAAGGCAAGTCGATGTCCATGATTCTGGCGCCGGCCGCAAGCAAGTAGCGAGGTCGATCGTGTAGCGCTTCCCCAGCTCTTTGGTCCTTGTAAGGCCCTGCTCGAGGGAGCAGGGCCTCTTTCTTATTGGCTGATAGCGTGGCCCTGGTATCGATAGGGCAATGCCTTGATGGATGTGACCCTCGTGATGATTCAAACCGCCGCGCCCACCGTTCGGTCCCTGCTGCTGTCACTGGCCCTACTGAGCCTGTTGGCGGCTGTCGTGGTCCTCGGAGCATGGGCCGACAGAGCCGAGCGTTCCTCCGGGCCCGAACTGTCTTTGCTCGCATATGCGTCCGCGGTAGCTCGGGAGGATCTGTCCGGCGCCCTGGACTGTCTCGCCCCTCCACTGCGCGAGAGGGCAGCACCGTTTGTGGAGCATCAACTTGGGAACCGATACACCGTTCTGGAGAGTGTGGTGCGGACCGAATCGGCCGCCAGCCGCCTTCTTGGAGGAGACGCTGGAATGGCGAGGGTCGTGGTAGTGATGGAGATCCAGGAGGCGGACGCCACATGGCGCACAACGCAAGATTTGCCGGTACAGCAAGCGGATGGTCGGTGGCTGTTGCTTAAGGTGCCGTTGCAGCAGGTGGATTGACTAGAGATCGTCCGGATCGGCCATGCCATTGTCGGGGGATTCCTCTGATCTGACCAGCACCTCTCGGGACCGGCCGTTTTCCGAAGAGCCCACTACCCCCCGCTCCTCCAGGAGGTCCATCAGCCTGGAGGCTCGGTTGTAGCCAATCCGCAGCTTGCGCTGCAGGAGCGACACCGAGACCTGGCTGTGCTGGCTCACCATCTCCACGGCATCCTCGTACAGGTCGTCGCCCTCTTCTTCTTCCACCGGCTCGAAGGCAGCCATGCTGTCCCCTTCAGTGTCATGGTTGAGAAGCTTGGTACGCTTCCAGAAGGCCACCAGATCCTCAATCTCCCCATCGGATACGTAGGTCCCCTGGAGGCGCACCGGCTTGGCCGAGTCAGGAGGCATGTACAGCATGTCACCCCGACCCAACAGCTTCTCGGCGCCGGATTGGTCCAGGATGACCCGAGAGTCAATCTGGGATGTCACCGCAAAGGAGATGCGGGTAGGGAAGTTGGCTTTAATCAAGCCTGTGATGACGTCCACTGACGGACGCTGAGTGGCCACCACCAGGTGGATGCCGGTGGCGCGAGCCAGCTGAGCCAGGCGGCAGATGATCTTCTCCACGTCGTCCGGGGCCACCATCATCAGGTCGGCCAACTCGTCGATAATGACCACCACGAAGGGCAGTAGCTGGTCGCTCCCCTTGCCCGTCACCATGCGGTTGTAGCCCTCGATGTTTCTGGCACCACGGCCTGCAAACATACGGTAGCGACGCTCCATCTCCTTCACAACCCATTTCAGGGCAGGGACGACCTTCTCCATGTCCGTTACCACAGGGGTTAGCAGGTGAGGGACGCCGTTGTAGGGCATCATCTCAACCATCTTTGGGTCGATCATGATGAGGCGGAGTTGGTCCGGGGTACACTGGAACAGCATGGAGGCTATGAAGCTGTTCAGGCAGACGCTCTTGCCCGAGCCAGTGGATCCGGCGATCAGCAGGTGGGGCATCTTGGTAAGGTCGGCCACCATGGCGGTTCCGGATACGTCTCTCCCCAAGGTCAGCTTCAAGCGCCCCTTCTGCTTGGCCCAGAAGCTGCTCTCCAACACCTCCCGGATGGATACCACGGAGACGGTGCCGTTGGGCACCTCTATGCCCACGACCTGCTTGCCGGGCACCGGCGCCTCCATCCGGAGGGGTGCCGCGGCGAGGCGCAAGGCGAGGTCGTTCCCCAGGGCCATGATCCTGGCGACACGGACCCCCACCGCGGGCTCAACACCGAACTGAGTCACAGCCGGTCCCTGGTTGACTTCCACTACCCGGGCGTCGACACCGAATGCCTTCAGGGTATCCTCAATGGTCTTGATCCGCGGCCTTATGTCCACCTGGGACAGCTCGCCCTCGGCGACTGCCGGCTGGAAGGTGGTTATCGGAGGGAGGGTCCACTGTTTAGAGTTCGGAGATGGGCTGCCCGGCATCTCCACGGCGGCGTCAGCCGGGTTAGCCTGCTGAGGCGCAGGTGCTGGTTTGGTCTCCTTCGGAAGTGTGGGCCGTTTCTCGGTATTGGCCACCTCGTTGGCCATGTTGATCCGTACCTCGCGAGCCCGCTCGGCACGCAGGCGCTGAAACGCCCTCCAGCCCTCTATCCCGGCGCCTATTACCTGTCTCGGGTGGATCCTGAACAGCAGTCCCGATCCAACGACGAGAGTTGTAAGCAGCACGAGGACGCTGCCGGTAACCCCCAGATTCCCCACGAGGGGGGCCGAGATAGAGTACCCAAGCAGTCCTCCGCCGAGCCCTCCCTGAGCTTTGGCCAGGAGGTCAGGCTGGCCAAAGGGCAGCAGGTGGATCAGCCCCAGGAAGCCGATGGGGGCCAGCATACCGCCGGCCAACTGGCTCTTCCGAGGGGAGAATGTGGTGTCGAAGCCGAGCTTCAGCAGTAGCGCTCCCAGCCACAGCATTCCCACCGGCAGCGCCATTGCCCCCCATCCGGCAGCCTGCCGCAACCACTCGTTCAGAAGAGCTGCCACGGAGCCTACAGGGAACAGCAGACTGAGGAGGGCGGCCGCACCGCCAACCAGCAACAGCATACCCCCGAGTCTCCGTTTGGAGGTGGGACTCAGGACAGGGATCCAGCGACGAGGAGTAGGCTTGCGCTTTGAGGGTTTGGAGCGAGATGCCAAAAGGGGGACTCCACATGAGTCCTCTCCTGGGAGCGGACCGCCCGCTCCCGGGAGAGGACTACATCAACTGCACGACAGGCATGATCATTGGGCGGCGGCGCGTCTGCTCGTAGATGAACTTTCCCACGGCTTCCTTGATCTTCGACTGCATTAAGCCAAGCTCCGCCTGTCCGGGCACGGCAACCTCGAGGGCCTGCAAGGCACGCTCTTTGGCTGCCTCAAGCAGTTCCTCGGAGTTGCGCGCATATACGAAGCCACGAGACACTACGTCCGGGCCAGCCACGACCATCCCAGTCTGCCGATCGACTGTCGCGACTACGATCACCACTCCATCCTTGGATAGCAGGCGCCGGTCTCGCAGCACCACCTCGCCCACCTCGCCAACAGTGATGCCATCCACGAGCACGTCCCCAGCGACCACCTTGTCCGTGATCTTCCCGAAGCTGTCCGCGAACTCCATAACGGTCCCGATGTCGGTCATGAGGATGTTGGAGGCCGGTACTCCGCACTCCTCCGCGAGCCGTTTGTAGAGCACCATGTGGCGGTATTCGCCATGGGCCGGCACCACGAACTGGGGCCGGATGAGGTTGAGCATCAGCCTAAGCTCTTCCCGGCTGGCATGCCCGGAGACATGCACCGAGGACTCCGCCCCATAGATCACATCCACGCCCTGGCGAAATAGCTTGTTGATGGTGCGGGCGACGGCCTCTTCGTTTCCGGGCACCGGGGTCGCGGAGATTATCGCCGTGTCACCAGGCTCCAGCTTGATCTGCCGGTGCTCCTGGTTGGCGATCCTGCTCAGCACCGATGTGGGCTCTCCTTGAGAGCCTGTGGTAACGTAGAGGATCTTATCCGGCGATAGCTTGTTGACCTCATCCACCCTCAGAAGCGCTCCGTCAGGAATGGTCAGGTAGTCCAGTTCGCGAGCAACAGCGACGTTGCTCTCCATGCTACGCCCGACCACGGCCGTCTTCCTGCCGTGCCGATGGGCCGACTGGATGGCCTGCTGGACTCTGGAGATGTTGGAGGCGAAGGTAGTGATGAGTACTCGCCCCTCGGCAGCCTGGAAGACTCGATCGAAGGTCTCGGTGATCACCCGCTCGGAGGGGGTGAAGCCCGGCTGTTCGACCCTGGTGCAATCGGAAATGAGGACGAGGACACCTTCCGCGCCAAGCTCGGCCAGCCGCGCGAAATCGGTAACCTTGCCATCCATCGGGCTCTGGTCGAACTTGAAGTCGCCGGTGAACACGAGTTTGCCGACCGGAGAATCCACTGCCACCAGCACCGCATCGGGAATGCTGTGAGCCACCCGAATGAACTCCACGGACAGCTCGCCGAAATCCACGATGTCGCCCGACTCCACCACGATCTGCTCGACGCTGCCTAGCAACCTGTGTTCCTTTAGCTTGACGGAGATCAATCCCTGCACAAGCTTGGTGGCATACACCGGTGCGCTCAACTGCGCGAGGACGTAAGGAAGGGCTCCGGCGTGGTCCTCGTGGCCGTGGGTAAGGACGATGCCGCGGACCTTCTCCCGATTGTCCAGCAGATAGCTGATGTCCGGAATGACCAGGTCTATCCCGAGCATCTCGTCCTCGGGGAACGCCAGACCGCAGTCCAGGACGATCAGATCGTCGCCGAACTCCACCACCCAGAGGTTCTTGCCTATTTCGCCAACCCCGCCGAGGGGTATGGCCTTCAAACGCTTCTTGGCCACTATTTATATTGCTCCTATAGGGCACATCCAGCCGACAGCAGCTGCCATGGTTGAGCCTGTCCCGGTATTCCTAGAAGAGGCTGAGCTGAGCGGGCTTCTCCTCAAGAGGCTCCTCAACCTTCGCACTCGCGGTCGCCATTTCCACCAGGCCAGGCACCTTCAACATGTCCTGCTCGATAGTGCGCCGAAGAGCCGGTTGGTGCAGCGCCGCCGCCGGGTGGTACATCGCATAGCAGAGGATCCCTTCCTTGACGCAAGTGGTCCCGTGCAGATCACGGATGCCCTTTCCAGCTGGGAAGAACTTGGCCATCGAGTAGCGGCCAAGTGTCACGATCAACTTGGGCTTGATAACTTGCAGCTGCCTCTCCAGATACCCGCGGCAGGCCGCGATCTCCTCCGGCATGGGGTCACGGTTCTGCGGTGGCCTGCATTTCACGACGTTGGCAATGAACACATCTGACCGCTTGAGGTCGACGCTTCGCAGCAATTCCTCCAAGAACTGCCCTGCCTGCCCCACAAAGGGGCGTCCCTGCTGATTCTCGTGCCAGCCGGGGGCCTCTCCTATGAACATGATCTCCGCGGCGGGATTGCCCTCTCCTGGCACCGTCAGGTTTCGAGTCTTGGCCAACTCGCATCGCGTGCAGCTGGCTACCTCCCTGGCGATAGCTTCAAGCTCGGACATCGACCCCTCCAGTGGCGGCATACCGCGCCCTCGCATGTTTAACTCGTCGTTGGGCAGCCATCACTATGGCCTTTGCACCAACTGTAGACCTGCCTGATAGTAGCACCGGGGCCATGCCAAGTCAATTTGGATGCCATGCTTCCCATGTGCTATACTCTCCATCACAACAGACTTGGTGTGTGTAGTCGGTCTCCCGAGCCGTCCAGGCTCCAGGATCGACTCCCATGGCGGCGACAACGCCGCCACCTTTCTGCCTCTGGATCGCCGGCATCGCACTAGCCGGGTGGTCGGTCACGGGGGCTATCCCAAAGAAAGGAGGTGCGAGGTTGCGGGACTACGAGTTGATGACCATCTTTAAGCCGGATCTGGAGGAGGCTGATCTCCAGGCGGCTGTGGAGCGTCTCAACGGCTTGATCACCGCCCGCGGCGGTGAGATCGCTTCCAGCGATGCCTGGGGGCGACGGCGGATGGCCTACACTATCGAGGACTATCGCGACGGGATCTATACCGTCACGAAGCTGCAGATGGACCCCAAGGCCGCCGACGAACTCGAGCGGACGCTCAAACTCAACGATCAGATCATTCGCTACCTGCTCATACGGTTGGATTAGCCACAGGCGCGTAACGGGAGGCTGGTTCAGCAGCGTCAGGCGGGAGACAAGAGGGAGGTTCTGGAATGGCTGGTTTGTGTAAGGCATCGGTAATAGGCAATCTCGGCCGTGACCCAGAGACACGCTACACTGCAAGTGGCACTCCGAGCACGAAGTTCTCCGTGGCCTGCAGTCGCGTCTACACGGTGGATGGCGAGCGCCGGGAGGAGACTCAGTGGTTTACCATTCTCTCCTGGGGCAGGCTCGCCGAATCCTTCAAGGAGATGGCCAACAAAGGCTGGCTGGTCAAGGGGCGCAAGGTGTACGTCGAGGGTCGGCTTCAGACCCGTACGTGGGAAGGCCAGGACGGACAGAAGCGCACCGAGGTCGAAATCGTGGCGAATGACCTCGTCCTGCTCGACTCAAAGCCTCGCTCCGAGCCTCAGGACTTCGGTAGCAGCGAAGAGCCCAGTGCCATCGACGCGGACCAGATCCCGTTCTAACCTGGAATTCCCTGATCGGCGCCTACAGCTCGAGTAGTGAGCTCTTCGGCGCTATGGAACGAAAGGAAGAGGACTTTGTCTGCACCAACAGGAAGACCCCCCCGACCGGGAGGGCGACCGGGAGGAGGAGGCCGACCGCGCTACGCCCCGAGGCGTAAGGTCTGCGCCTTCTGCGTCGACAAGATAAGCCATATAGACTACAAGGATGTAGGGCGCCTGAGGCGGTATCTGTCCGACCGTGGCAAGATCGAGCCAAGGAGGAAGACAGGCACCTGTGCTAAGCACCAGCGCCGCCTGACTATCGCCATCAAGCGAGCCAGGCATGTCGCGCTCATGCCCTACACCGGCGAACACATCCGACTCAGCGGCCTCAGCATGAGGGGCTGAGACATAGGAACGGGACATGGGGGCGTGAGTGGCAGTACTCACGCCCTTTTTTCCTGATAGACCAGCAACTGGACTCTTTCCAGTATTCCAGAGGATTGCATGCCCAATACACGGCCTGATGCGACATCGACAGGAAAGACCGGCAAGCCCGCCCCGCGCGATTCGGCACCGGCGAAGCGTTCCTCGGGACAACACTTCTCTAAGGAGGAGCTGTCTCGTCACGAGAGGGAGGTAAGGGCTCAGAAGTACCTGGTCATGGGGATGGCTTCGATCGCCTTGTTGATTGTTGCCATTCTGGCCTTCGGCTATTGGCGGGAGAACGTGGCGAAGAACTCAGAGCCTGTCGCCACTGTGGCTGGCCAGTCCATCCCGCTCGAGAGCTACGCCCGCAAGCTGGATTTCCGCCGAAAGAGCGTGGAACAGCAAATCCAGTCCATGCAGATGCAGTTATCAACCTTCTCGGACAGCGAGGAGTTGATGAACTATTTCCGGCAGCAGATCCAGCAGCTTCAGTTCACACTTCTGCTAGCTCCGGACCAGACCCTCGATCAGATGATCGACGAGGTGTTGATTCGGCAGGAGGCCGCACGGCGAGGCATCGCTGTGACCCAAGAGGAGATAGACCAGGAGATTGAGAAGAGCTTCGGCGACCCTCCTGCCCTGGAGGCTGCCCCGGAGCCCACGGCTGAGGCCGCTGCTGCCGGGGAGGCGCAGCCTACCATCGCCGCCGAGCCATCGCCTACCAGTGCTCCGGCCACTCCGGAGCCTACGGCAGACGTCCAGGCTAGGGTGAGCGAGGTGCAGGGCTTCTACGGACTCTCCGATGTCGAGTTCCGCTCTCTCATAGAGATGCAGGTGCTCTACCAGAAGTTGCAGGAGGCGATGGGCGCCGAGGTGTCCACCACCGCCGACCAGGTTCACGCTCGCCATATCCTCGTGAATGACGAGGCCAAGGCGAAGGAGTTGGTGGAGAAGCTGAGAGGCGGGGCGAGCTTCGATGAGTTGGCCAAGGCGGAATCCACCGACCCGGGTACCAAGGAGCAGGGTGGCGACCTTGGATGGTTCGCTCAAGGGATGATGCTGCCGGAGTTCGACGCACCCGCCTTCAGTCTCGAGCCGAACACAATCAGCGACCCTGTTCAGTCGACTTATGGATGGCACATCATCGAGGTGCTGGAGAAGGAGCAGAACAGGCAACTGGATGAGTACGCACTGGAGAGCAAGAAGAGCGGCGCCATCTCCGAGTGGCTGGGAACCGCACGGACATCGCCGGAGGTCCAGCGTACCCTCTCCGAGGATATGAAGAGCTGGGCCTACAAGCGAATCAAGTGGCAGCCCGACTACTAGACCACCGTGGTCACGAGCTCATTTCGTGGGGGGCCGGCGGAGACGCCGGCCCCCTTTACACTTGCGGGATCGGCGGGTGGGGCGCCCTCACTCCGGACGCCACGTCGTCTTCCTGCCGCGCATCGGTCTGGTCGCCCCCTCCCAGCAACCTCAAGAGCGGCCGGTTCTCCCGCAGGTCCGGGAGCACCAGCTCGGCGCCAGCCGCCAGCAGTGTCTCCACTGAGAAATTGCCGGTTGCCACAGCCACTCCCCGATAGCCATTCTCCAGGGCACAACCCACATCCCTGGGGGTATCGCCTATTACAAAGACCCTCCTGCGATCGATAGAGCGCCCCACTCGCGCCTCGGCTCTCGCGACGGCGATGGGTGGGAGTCCATTCCTATCCCATGCCTCGGTTCCGAAGGCTCCGAAGCTGAAGTAGCCATGCAGGCCCACCGATTCCAGCTTGTGCCGGGCTATCTCAGGGGTGTTTCCCGTCAGCAAGCCCAGCACAGTCTCGCTTCCGACCAGTGCATGGATCGTTTCCTCGACTCCAGGCAGTACAACGTAGTGGCCGTCGCCCTCCTGAGGCTCCAGGTAAAGGGCAACCATGTGCCGGCACGCCTCTTGGGCCATTTCCCAGGCCTGCGAGCCTGCCAGACCCATGTCTTGGGCCAGGGTCATGAATATCTGGACATCGGTCATCCCATGGAAACCGGTTGTGAATCGGCATTCCTGCCCATACACGCTCTTGAACGCCGCCTTGAAGGCACGAGAATGGGGTGAAGCACCCTCCGTGCGCACCAGTGTGCCGTCCACATCGAACAGCACCAGAGTTGGTGATTCGCTTGCCACGCGGTCCTCCCCTATCAGCAGTCATCTGGCTAGGATCATACCCGCCGTGCCTGCTTCGAGCAAGACGCGCGCCGTGGGAGGGGCCGGGCGATGCTACTGTCGTACCCTTCGGATGGAGGAGGGACGTGGTGTTGGGGTGGGCGTGGGTGGAGCCTTTATGGCAAGTGTGTGGTCGGACCCGGCTGAGACCGCGGTGACCGCGGAGATGCTGCTGGCCCTGCGAGGGACAATGCTCTGTTTGAAGCCGCCGTCGCCCAGTTTGCCGAAGAGGTTGTCTCCCCAGCTCCAAACTGCGCCGTCTTCCGTGAGGGCTACACTGTGGTACCATCCGGCGGAGATAGCTCGGACAGCCTTTAGATTTCGCACCTGCACCGCGAGGTTGGAGTCAGCGGTGCTGTAGTTGCCCAATTGACCGGCGCCGTTCCAGCCCCAGGACCACACGGTACCGGTCGAGGTCAATGCCAGTCCGTGATAGCTTCCCGCCGCAATAGCTGTAACGTCCTTGAGGACGCCTCGCTGGCTCTTCACCTCGACCAGCTTGTCGGGCTGGTCATCCTTAGATCCATCACCCAGCTGTCCGTACCGATTGAGGCCCCAGGAGAGAACCTGGCCATCCCGAAGGAGCATCCCGTGGTCGATCCCCACACCCACATCCATGACTCCAGATGGGGCAGGCAGCTGTTCAGGGACTGGACGCATTGCGGTCGGGTCCAGAGTCATCCCCTCCAACCCTGGAGTGCCCCAGGTCCAGACGGAGCCATCCGCCCTCCTGGCGAGGTTGCGGTAGCCTCCGGCTGCAATGCTGGACATGCGGCTGACACCCGGGACCAGGATAGGTGTGGAGCTGTTGTCCGCGGTGTCTATTCCGAGCTGGCCAAAGCGGTTGCTGCCCCAGGCCCAGACCGTCCCGTCGGACGCCAGAGCAACGCTGTGCTCCAGGCCAGCTGCAATAGCGATGACGCCCTCCAACCCCACAACCCTCACCGGGTTGGCACTGTCGGTCGTAGAGTCGTCGCCCAGCTGCCCGTAGCCGTTGTTTCCCCAGGCCCAGACCGTGCCATCGGCTTTGAGGGCCAGGGAATGTGCCAGCCCACCGCTAATGGCTGTCACCTCCGACAACTCACCCACTTGAATCGCGAGGTTGGTCAATTCGTTAGTACCATCGCCCAACTGCCCGTAGCCGTTGTGTCCCCATGCCCACACGTTGCCGCCCTCCGGCGATGCCGCCCAGGCCCCACTTGCGAGGGCAAAGAGCATCGGCAGGGCAAGAAGGAGAGGCCACGTGTGCGGTCTCATTAGCGCCCCACTTGGGGCTCGAAGGCGTTGGAGAGGTTGCTGTTGGGCAGCAGTTCGGGCCTGTCCACGGAGTCGGGCCTGGATGGGTTGTATTGGAGGTAGAAACAGTTATCCGACGCCTGTTCCGCCAGGTCGGGGGGCAGGTTCTGGCCGGTGAGGACGCTCTTGAAGTAGTCACCCAACAGCAGTCCCTGGGTTTGCCCTGTGGACACGTCGTAGTGCAGCAATCCCCTTTGGAACCGTTGGTAGACGAAGCTGCGGTTGTTTGGATCCCGCTGGGGGCGGCTGGTCGGCATGCCCAGCATCTCCAAATTCATCAGCGCAAGGAGTCCGGCGCTGCCGTCTCCCTCGGGGAATGCATCCTGGAAGCTGACCATGTTCATCAACTGTCGGCGGAAGCCAACCTGCATCCCGTTCCACTCGTCTGCCGTGTTCTGGAGGGCGAAGTCCAATGCCCTTTCAGCATAGTCCATGGACTGCACTGACGGAGCACTCTGGATCAGCTCGGGATCGGGAGCCGGGAAGGTGCTGGAGTTGATCATGGTGTAGGGCATCATGCCGCCGTCGAGCAGATTCATCATGCCCACGCCTCCATCGGGCTGGACCTGTAACACACCTCGCTGGAAGATCTGGACCCTGGTCCCCAGCAGAGTGAAGGTTCGGGAGACGGGGTATCCGAAGGTCCGGATGCCTCCCCGATGCCGGAAGTAGCTCCAAATGGCCTCATGCTCAACCCGATAGCCTGTCTCCGAGAAGACCCGCGCGTCGGGCGGAGCAGCCGTCCTGCTGCCAGGACGCGGCGGATCGGGTGGCGGAGGCCCCGCCGCGGGAATGAAGGTAGGGGTCGCAGTGTAGACACTCCGGGTGGCGGTGGGGACGAGCGTGTCGGTCGGCACCGGCGTGGTAGTCGGAACCAGCGTGGTAGTCGGCACCAGCGTGTCGGTCGGCACCGGGGTGATTGTGCCGGTGGGGGTGGCCGTGAGGGTAGCCGTCTCCGTCGGTGTGGCGGTGGGGAAGGGCGTTATGGTTCCAGTCGGAGTCACCGTTGGAGTGAAGGTGTTCGTGGGCGTATTCGTGACCGTGGGCGTATTCGTAACGGTCGGCGTGGAGGTTGGCGTTCCCTGAATGGCCAGGCTGTGATTGGCGCCACCCGCAGCCCCAACGATGGAGCTCCCAGTAGGTATGCTCCGAACCTGTGCGGCCGAGGTCCTCTTGGTCTGGCTGCCATCTCCCAGCTTGCCGAAGAAGTTGTCTCCCCAGGCCCACACTGTACCATCGGCCCTCACCGCCAGGCTGTGGTACTGTCCGGCGGCGATACCCACGATCTGAGTGAGCCCCTGCACTCGAACCGGATTATCTCGGTCGAAGGTTGTGCCGTCACCCAGTTGCCCGGAGCTATTCCGGCCCCAGCCCCACACGGTGCCGTCGCTCTTGAGCGCCAGGGAATGGCTCTCGCCGGCGGCTACTGAGCGAGTGTTGGTGATGAAACTGCTTCCGGCCCTCACCTGAACCGGAGTGTCTCTCTTCAGTCTAGTGCCATCTCCCAACTGTCCCCATTCGTTGAGGCCCCAACTCCAGACTGTGTCCGACCGCACGGCCAGGCTGTGGTTCCAGCCAGCGCCGATGGCAACTATGCCAGACAAGACGGAGATCGGTATCGGGGTTACTATGGGCGTCAGTTGTGGCGTGTGGGTCGGCCGCGGAGTGGCCGTGCTGGTCGGAGTCAGGGTAGATGTGGGCGTCGACGCGATCGTGCCGGTCACGGTCGGCACAGCCGTCGGAGTATCGGTCGGGGTAGGTGTGAGTGTGGGGCCGTTGCCCAACTGGCCGACGCCATTGTATCCCCAGGCGTACAGGTTCCCCAGCCTATCCAGCGCCAGCGAGTGCCTCGCGCCGGCAGCTATGGCCACCACATACTCCAGGCCCACGACCTGTTCCGGAAAGAGGCTGTCGGATCTGTTCCCGATACCGAGCTGTCCGCTCTCATTGGCTCCCCAGGCCCACACGGTCCCGTTAGCCTTCAAGGCGAGGGAGTGATTCTGGCCGGCGCTGATGGCTATGACCCCCGAGAGGGCCAGGTAGTTGCCGTTCCCATCCAGTTCCCCTGTTACCACTTTGCCTGGGTTGTTGCTATTCGCGCCCGCTCCATCGCGACCGTTCCCCAACTGGCCTCGCTCGTTCCCCCCCCAACTCCAGACGGTGCCATCAGAGCGCAGGGCCAGAGAGTGATTGCCACCGGCGCCCACCGCGACGATCTGGTCCAGGCTGACCACAGCCACGGGCGATGTCCTGTAGCCGACGGTGGTGTCGTCCCCTAACTGCCCCGCGCCATTGCCCCCCCATGCCCATCCGTTGCCACCCGCAGCGGATCCAATTGGAGGCGTCAGCTGGAGCCCGGCGACAAGAACCGTCACCAACAGGGCCAGTGCTATCCCTCGACCGCTGATCAACCTGTTCCAGACTCGGCCGCCACGCTCTCCCACTGATTCCCCCCAACAACAAACCGCAATACCTGGCACCGCCCCCGTCTGCCCTCAGGTACGGCGCGAAGCCGCTTGCTTGGGAGTGAGGTGCAGTGTTCCCTCCATTCCAGAAGGGCGGGGTCCTTTTCGCGTCATCTACTCCTTCCTGTACTACGCTGCCGCCTCCCGAAGCCTTCGCTTCTCATCCCATGAGAGTACCTTGTCCAGATCCAGCAGGATAATGAGCCTGCTCTCGAGCTTGGCGATACCGCGGATGTAGTCCGACTCTATCGTGGTCACCACCGGAGAAGGCGGCTCCACCGCGTCTGCAGGGACGCGAAGCACCTCTGATACAGCATCTACAACCATACCAATGGTGTGCTCTCCCACATCGACGACCACGATGCGGCTGGACTTGGTCCGCTCGGTCATCTCCAGCCCGAAGCGCTTGTCAAGGTCCACGACGGGTATGACCTTGCCGCGCAGATTGATCACACCCTCAACGAACTCGGGGGCGCGTGGCAGCTGCGTAATCGTAGTCATCCGAATGATCTCTTGGACGCGACTTATGTCCACGCCATAGACCTCGTTGGCAAGCTCGAAGATGACCAGCTGCTCCTCAACAGCCAAAACCTGTGATTCCGGCATCCTGAGATCCTCCTTCTTGGGCCATTGCGACGAGTGGCGGTTTCCTCCTTAGTATCCATCGGCAGCTTTTCGGCAGGCTTTAGTGCCGACTACCGCAGACAAGGGAGCGTATCTCGCCCTAACGCCGCACGGACCTGACCACCAGACGGCTCAAGTACTGTCTCGTCTTCTGGTCAAATACACCGCCGCAGGTGATAAGGGTCAGCGCCGAGCCTTCAGTCCCCCCAAATAGCTCGGCGACGGGCGCATCGTTCGCGTCATACCAGCGCTGCCATTGCATGACAAACTGGTACTTCCTCTCATCCACAGCCGTGATCTCGACGAGGTCTCCCGGTTTCAGGTCGCTGAGGCGCCAGAAGGCGGCCGTCTTGCCTCCCCAGTCCACATGGCCGGCAACCACGGCGTTGCCGGCTTCCCCAGGCCGCGGTCCCAGGCGGTACCATGCCACCAGATTCGGATCTTTGGGGACATCCATGGCACCATCGGGCAAGAGACCCACATGCTCGAAGCCTGTCTCCACAGCTATCGAGGGAATTGAGATCTTCCTGGGCAACTGCACAGGAACCTCGTGGGCGCCCACAGACCCCTGAGACGGGCGGGGCTTCAGTCTGGCCAGGACTGCAGCGGCCTCTTCAGTGGAGAAGCTGGCAACCGCATCATGGGAAGAGGTCGCTGTGGACCCCGTGCCGGCCTCTTGGGGGGTCGGGCTTGGAGAGCTAGAGAGCGAATCCCTGTCCTTGCTGCCCAGAGAAGGAGTCCCTGTCACCACGGATTGGATCAGAGGGAAATTCACAACCCCCAGTGCCAGCACCAGCAGGACCATAGCCGCGGCGATCAACTTTCGCATCGTGCCTTCCAATGCTAAGCACGCATCCATAAGTAAGGCGTGTTCTGGGGACACCCCAGGCCCCGCCGGACGTTGCGTCCTGAACCGCAGCACTCATGGTCACATGCTTAGTTCTCGCCCTGGTAGTCTACCCAGGGTCAGCCTGTGCCACCAACGGACCAAAGGCATCAAAGCGGTGGCGGATCGTCCATACCTGTCTCGCCGGAAGTCCCCTTCACGATATCGGGTGGCAAGGTCGTGATCGCTTCCCCGCGGCTTCTCCGTCGAGGAAGATGAGTTTGACTCATGGCACTGCATGGAATAACATTGCTGCTGGGATTCTGGCGGACGATGGGCCCTGATCGGAGACGAAAGACGGGCCTAGCCACTCTCGCGCAGTCCCCCCTTCCAGTCTTCTCTCGCATTGTGTGTCGGCATGAGGTGAACTCCTGTGACTCAGGACAGCTTCGAGGCAGCCGGGGCGATTTGCGGTCCCGAGCCCGGCCTCTCTGCAATAATCATCGATGATCAGCGCGGCTTGGCTGAATCGCTTGCCGAGCGTCTTGCGCTGGATGGAATCCGCTGCACCGTTACCACCACCGCGTCACAGGGACTGGAGGCATGCGCCAACAACAACTTCGACGTCGCCTTCGTGGATCTCAACCTGCCGGATATGAGCGGGCTTGCTGCCGCTTCTGAGCTAAAGAGGCTCTCCAGGGCACTGCGGGTTGTGCTGGTCACAGGTTTCGCCACTGGTCTGGACGACATTGACCTGTGCGCGCCGCAGGTCGATGTCGTGTTGCCGAAGCCGTGGCGTCCTGCCGAGTTAGAGAATCTGCTGCACAGTCTGAAGAGGCGTGAACAGTGACCGATTCTGTGCGATGCTTGACGGCCGCCTTGTGCCTGGCATTGTCAGTCCTCCTTGTGGGAAGTGTAGCCCACACTGCACGAGCCAATGGTGTTGGTACCCTCTACGTGACCAACGAGGACTCCAGGTCGGTCTCGGTCATCGATACCAACACTAACACCGTCGTTGAACTGGTCCCCGTGGATTTTCCCCCGATGTCTATCGCCTTCAGCCCGGATGCTCACTTCGTCTATGTGAGCCACATCAACTCAAACATGATTTCGATTGTCGACACCAGCGTCGAGCAGGTCACTGCCAGCATCGACCTGGGGAGCCAATTGGCCGAGGCGGCGGTGGCAGCGGGCGGCGCACGGCTGGTGGTTGCCGACCCGCAACAGGGGCTGGTACGGGTGATCGACCCGAGCATCCGCACTCAACTTTTCGCCGTGGCGGTGGGTGGAGAGCCGCTCACCCTGGCAGCCTCGCTGGATGGCGACCGAGCCTACGTGGCGGACAGGACGGCGGGAGCGGTTTCCTCAGTGGATCTCAAGAACCGGTTGGTGCTGCGCACAGTCCAGGCTGCTCGAGGCCGCCACGATCTGTCCATCAATCCCACTGGAACGGAGGTCTTTGTAACCAGTGTGGATCGCGATGAACTGCTGGTGCTCGACGCCGTCACGGGGCAACTGAAGCGAACCCTCTCTCCTGGCGCTGCATCGTCTGCTTTGGCTTTCTCGCCACTGGGCGACCTGGCCTACATGTCCCGCAGTGACAAGAACGAAATCGCGATTGTAGACCCCACGACAGGCGCTTCAGCAGCCTCCATACCTCTTCCGAGCCGCCCGTCCTCGATCGCTGTCAACCGAGTTGGTAACCGAGGCTACGCCGCGCTCCCTGATCTCGATGCCGTGGCCGTGATCGACCTGGGCAAGCGGCAACTGCTTGCCCAGGTACCCGTCGAGAAGCATCCTACACGGGCGGTCCTCTCTCCACTCCAGGCGAGTCCTGAGGCCACCATGGTCGTTCCCAGCGCTCTGCCCAACACCGGCGGTGAGGACTCTCTCAGTGCTTTGTCTTTGTCTCTCCTGCCTGTGGGGTTGCTCCTCTTGGTCTCCGCTGCCGCTGCCCTGGTTGCGCGTATTGCGATTAGGCGAAGCTAGCCGATCGAGTGGGCTATCGCTTCAGGTTGTTCAACTCCTGCAGCATCTCATCAGAGGAATTGATGATCCTGGTGTTTGCCTGGAAGCCCCGCTGGGCCATGATCATCCGGCTGAACTGCTCGGCGAGGTCCACGTTGGACGCCTCTAGAGAACCAGCCACCATCTGTCCGCAACCACCACTATTGGGCGCGTTGTAGGTGGCAGGGCCGCTGTTGTTGCCGGCCTGATACATACTGTTCCCGCCGCGTACCAGACCTTCCGGGTTCGGGAACTTGGCCAGCCCAATCTGCGGCTGGTTGGCGGTATCGACAGACCCGTCGGGGAGCACGCCTGTTATCTTTCCATCCGCTCCTATACTGAAGCTGGACCAGTTGCCCTGGATCTGGATGGGCCCACTCCCAGCTACATCTCCCACGTAGAGCCCACTCACAGGCTCGACCAAATACCCCTGGCTGTCCACGGCGAAGGAGCCATCTCTCGTGAAGTAGGCAGGGGTCACCGTCCCACCATTCATGGTGCCTAGGACGAAGAATCCCTCTCCCTGGATCATGGTATCGGTGTTCTTGCCGGTGCTTACTACCGTCCCCTGGGTCATGACACTGGTGACCCCACCCAGATTCATCCCCAGACCTACCTGCATCGGGTTGGTGCCGCCGGTATCGGTACCGCCGGAAGAGCCCTTGCTGTAGGACTGATACAGTGCCTCCTTGAAGTTGACCCTGGCGGCCTTGTATCCGGACGTGTTGACGTTGGCGATGTTGCTGGCCACTACGTCCATGGCGGTCTGGTGGTTCCTCATGCCCGATATCGCGGCGGACATTGAGCGAAGCATAGAGTTCTCCTCTCGTCTACTATCGCGATTCCCCACTGGGATGCGCTGTCTCTAGTTGCGCGAGACCGCTCGCGCTTACATCTCTCGGTCGCCCTGTTCGACACTCACCACGTCGCGAAGCTCGACGGTGCGGCTGCCGATCCTGAGCACCACGGTGCCGTTCTCCACCTTCACCGCATCGACGACGCCCGTTACCCTCTCATCGGTGCCGGCGATCACGGCCTCGACCTCAGTCTTCAGTAGGCTGCTGGCCTGGGCCAACTGCGCCCCCTCGCCCTCGGCGACCGATGTGACCTCGGCCAGCTTCACGGACTTGCCGCCCACGGTGAGAACCGCGTCGCCGTCCACCATCTTCGCCGAATCGGCCACACCCTTGATGGTTTCGCCCTGCGTACCACTGGGCGCCTCGATCTCCTTGCCGATCAGTCCGTAGGCCTGGCCCATCATTTGGACCCGCAGCAGACTGGCCATCCTGTCGTCCAACGCCTGCATACTCTCCAGCGAGCTGAACTGGGCCAACTGCGCGATGAATTGACTGTCGTCCATAGGCTTCATGGGATCCTGGTTCTTCAACTGGGCCATCAGCAGCTTGAGGAACTCATCCTTCCCCAACTGCCCTCCAGACGCTGAGATTCCCTGTGAACTCGTCGCGCTCGAAGTTGAGTTGACTTGCATCTCCAGTCTCCTTAGACCCGGTAATCCACCATGTGTGATCCCATGAGTTTGTCAAGCGGGGCAGCTTCACTCTCGGCTGTGCGAATCCCATCGCCAAGCGGATAGGGGTCGGATCCGGAACGCCGCCACCCGGTGGACCATTGTCCTCCCATGTGGAAGGAGGGATTCGGGCTGCCGAGCCACCCGCCTGCCCCACCGAAATCCATTCCCATGCCCATCGAAAGGTTGCCAACCTGTATGTCCCTGGCCTGCAGCGTCTGCCTCAGTTGAGGCAAGGCAGTTTCTATGAGGCCCCGCGTGCGGGCCGACTCCGCGATGATCTGCAGGGTGAGCACCCCGTCTCGCATTGCCAACCGCAGATCCAGAGCTCCTAACTCCGCTGGTTTGAGCTGAACCCGCATGTGGGAGTTCCGCGGAAGGCTGAGCGACTTGGTGTGGCTCAGCAGTTGGTCCAGCAGATCAGCCCCAGTCGAAGCGGGCGGCTCACTGTTCGAGCGCTCAGCTTGGGAGACCCCGATAGCCTCGCCACCTACCCCTGCGGCCACCGAGGCGGCGACCTCCGGCCGGATTCCAGCACCGGTCACCGTCCCCACCATCCCCTCTTGGGGTTCCGGGTCTGTGACATCGACCTCCGCCGACATGGAGCCGGCCAACCCGCTAGCGGGAACGCCTCCTTCCTGCCCTGGCTTGTCTTGAGGCCGATATGAGGTGTCGGATGTGCCCTTGGACAGGGATGAGGTGTCCATTGTGGTCGTCTTCACCTCTCCTGCGGCCCCCCCATCCCCACGACCGGCATCGTTCACATTTCCCTTGCCCGGCCCGACTCTCGCGCTCGCTTGGGGGGCTTCGGGGGCCTGAGCCTGGGAGGCTCCGTGGTCTGTCGCAGCGAAGGCATCAATGGCACGAGGCGAAGCCTCTTGGGCGGCAGCGTTCTTGGAGGCTGAGTCACAGAAGCGTTCGGCCTCCCCTCCGGGGCCAGGCGCGACCGTTTCCGCACAGGCGGCGGGGGCCTCAGTGACTCCGCGAGCAACCGTGGCTTGGCCAACCCCTCCGGCTTCCGCGATGGCCGGCACTCCCTGCACCGCCGAGCAACTGCTTGCCTTCGTCTCGTCCTGGCCGGCATCTGCCGCCGTTTGTGGCGATCCATTGAGCTGCATCGCCATGGCCACCACGGCCTGAGCTGCCTCCTCCTGAGTGTCCGCCTCTGCATCCCGAGCTCCAGATGCCGGTTCACTACTGGGTCGCAGTGCAGTACCGGGCTGATGCTCTGCCCGTTGGCTTGACTCTACGGTGTTCGTTCGTGGGGCTGCCACCGCAGTCTCAAGCGCGGCTCCGAAGTCGTCCGAGTTGGCAGCGCGCCCGCGTTGGGATCCGGCCGGCAAGGTCGTTGAGACCCCGATGCTTGGTGCGCTTGCCGTTAATATCTCCAATTTCCGGCTCCCTTCTACCGCCTGCCCTCGCTGACAGCGGACTTCAGAATCGCTATGCGCGCCGATAGCAGTTGGGTCACCGCACTGAACTGAATGCCTGTTTCAGCCAACCGCTCCATCTCCGCGTCCACATCCACGCCGTTGCCGTCGGTTCTGAACACCAGTTGGCCTTGCTCACCTGAAGCCCCTGACATGCCTACCTGAGGGGCTCCAATGTGGCCCGCCGACGTCCGGGTTAGGGTCATCTCGCCTTCACGACCCAGTTGTCGTCCCAACACCTGCTCGAAGGGGACATCTATGGTGCGGTACCCGGGCGTGTCCATGTTGGCCAGGTTATTCGCGATAACCTGTTGCCGCTGCGTCAGCCCAGTTAGGCTCTCCCGCAGAAGCTGCATTCGTTCGTCAGCCCACAGGATTCCCACCGTGACCTCCCTTCTCCCTGGTGCCCTGGGCAACCATCTGGTTCTGGCGTTGTAGCTGCATCACCTTGCTCACGTACGCTTTGGTTTCACTGTAGGGTGGGATGCCGCCGTATTGCTCCACCGCCCCTGGTCCAGCGTTGTACGCAGCCAGGGCAAGGGATACCGAACCGAATCTGTCCATCATCTCCCGCAGGTACCTTGCGCCCCCGCGTACATTAGCCGCGGGATCAAAGGGATCCTTGACCCCCAGCGCCCTCGCCGTCCCGTCCATCAACTGCATGAGTCCTTTGGCGCCGGCCGGCGAGACAGCCTTGGGGTTGAAGCTGGACTCTGCCTCGACCACTGCCTTCACCAGGTTTTCGTCCACCCCTTCTCGCCGAGCGGCCGTGCGGATGGCCTCGTCAAAGGGCGTTGATCTCCCACCAAGGGGCCCGGAGCCAGCGTTTTGCAGATCGCGGGGCATGGTTGTCGCCATTGTCGTGGCCATGGCCTGGGAGAAGGTACGTACCACTGGTATGAGCCGCGCCCGACCCACCGGCCACGCTGAGACCGGCAGTCTTCTGGATGTGGGTTGTATCTGCGTTGTGGATCTTGTTCTGTCCATTTCCACTGGTACCTTTATACCCCGGCCCTGGCCGTTCAGTACTCTGTGCGAGCCGCCTGCCTGAGGAGGTGCCGAATTGATGCCATCTCCTCGGCGGCGTTCTGATCCTTGCGCGATGCCTCACTGAGGAAACCGGCCCGCAGCTTCTCCTCCAGCTTCTCCAGTGCCTTCTTGTCACGCGAGGCCTGGAGCAGGTCCTCGATTTCCGCGGCAACCCGTTCCTGCTGCTGCTGGACGCGGTAGGTCCGATCCTCCAGTTCCGTCTTCAAGAAGGGCAGGTACTTGCTCTCCAAGCCAACCAGTTCCATATCCAGTGTCCCCGGCTGAAGCCTCCGATTGAACTCCCCTACTCGTCTCTCCAGCGCCGTGGAGGTGGACGCCAGGGCTTGGCGATCGGCCTCGAGCGCGCGCTGCGACTCTGCCAACTGACGCTGGATCACCTCCTCCCGATGCCGCCTGATGGCCAGCACCGGCTCAAGCCTGAACCTGAAGCCCTTCAATAGAGCACTCCCGCAAACGAGCTTCCATCGTTGTTGCTATGCAACCAGGTAGGCGCCCGAGGCCCTAAGCTTGGTCGCAATCTCCGCCATGGCCCCAACCGTCGCCGGGAACTCCGCCGGCTCACTGGCTTTTTGGCGGAGGAACAACTCGATCTGCGGCAGCGCATCGATAGCCGCATCGATCTTTGGGTTGCTTCCACGTACGTAGGCGCCGATGTTGATCAGATCCCTGGCCTCCTGATAGACGGCCATCGATTCCCGGATCATCGCCGCGTATCTTTGATGCTCCTCGGAAGCCACTGCGGACATAAGGCGACTTGCGCTGTTCAGAACATCTATAGCCGGGTATCTGTTCGCGGCCACCAACTCACGGGAGAGCACTATGTGGCCGTCCAGGATGCTCCTCACTGTGTCGGTGATGGGCTCCGTCAGGTCGTCGGCCTCCACGAGCACGGTGTAGAAGGCGGTGATCGCACCGCAGTCAGAAGTCCCTGTCCGCTCCATCAGCTTGGGCAGAAGTGCAAACACAGAGGGGGTGTATCCTCGCACCGTAGGGGGTTCCCCCGCGGAGAGGCCGATCTCCCGCTGCGCCATGGCGAACCTGGTGACCGAGTCCATCATGAAGGCCACCTGCAGTCCCTGGTCGCGGAAGTACTCGGCCATGACCGTAGCGACCCAGGCTCCCTTCACCCGCATCAGGGCCGGTTGGTCAGAGGTTGAAACCACCACGACAGATCTCGCCAGCCCCTCGGGGCCAAGGTCTCGTTCTATGAAATCCTGTACCTCTCTCCCCCGCTCCCCGATCAGCGCGATGACATTGACGTCCGCTGTGGAGTTCCGAGCTATCATGCCGAGCAACGTGCTCTTGCCGACCCCGCTGCCCGCGAAGATGCCAATTCTCTGCCCTCTGCCGCAGGTGAGAAGGCCGTCGATGGCCTTCACTCCAGTGGGGAGCGACTTCACGATGCGGCTGCGGGTGAGCACGTCTGGGGAGCTGTTGGAGATTGGGTAGTGAAGGATCGATCTAATCTCCCCTAATCGGTCGATGGGACGGCCGAGGCCATCGACAACACGTCCCAACAGCTCCTTGCCGACCTGCACGGTAAACATTCTCCCGCGGGGCACCACCTCACTGCCTGGTCGTACCCCACCGAGGTCGGCTAGAGGCATGAGCAGGAGTCTCCCGCTTCTGAAACCCACAACTTCGGCCGAGACCGGTTGCTCGCCTCGTTCCGGATAGATGTAGCAGATCTCGCCGATGCGGGAGGCAAGTCCCTCGACCTCCACCGTGAGACCCACAACCTGGATCACACGACCCCGGCAGGACACCGGGTCGATCTGCTCAAGCAAACGTCGATAGCGCGCCAGCAGCCCCATTTCCGGTACGGCAACAGCACTCACGGAGTCACCTCAAACGCATTCGCGATTTCTGCCAACTGCGCCTCGATGCGGCTGTCCACCATTCCGCCGCGGGTTTCCACGACACAGCCGCCTCGCTCCATACGCCCGTCCCCAACTATCTCCCAGTTGGGGCCGAACGCCACTGCTCCTCGCAGCTCTGCCCACTTTTCACGCACTAGCTCGGCGTCCTCTGGGTGCACCATGATCCTCACGGTGTCGCCCACAGCCACCTTTGCAAGGCCATTCTCCACCATGGACAGCACGATGGAGGGGTCGGTGGCTAGTTCCTTTCGGATGATCTTGGCCGCGACTTCCATGGCGAGGGAGGCTAGCTCTCGCTCTGCTGACCGCACCATCGACTCACGATCGATCGCTGCCCGCCTCGCCAGCTCCGCGATCCGATCCAGGTACTCTTCGCACTGTTCCTGGGCTACTCTCAACCCCTCAGCCATACCCTCCGTATAGCCTTGGGCGGACGCTTCTCTCCTCAGATCGGCGGCGCTGGACTCTGCTTCCGTTACGATCTGCTCGGCCTTCGCCCGAGCGATCTCCTCAGCGTCGATCACCAAGGCAGCGGCATGCGTCTCTGTCTCCGGAGAAGATTTCGGGTCGGGGCCGAAAGAGGGTGTGAATCCTTGGGAAGGTGGACTACCAATCCCCACCGGCCTCTTGCCAAACCTAGCGTCCTTGATGATCCTAGGCAACTATCTCGTCCTCCGAGCCGCTGCGCGCGATCACGATCTCCTCGGCATCGTCCAACCTGCGGATGACCGACACGATACGTTGCTGAGCGTCTTCCACGGTCCGCAGTCTGACCGGGCCACCCACATCCATGTCCTCTCTCAGCATCTGCGCCGCGCGAGTGGACATGTTTTTGAAGACCTTCTGTTTCACTTCCGCGCTTGCTCCGCGCAGAGCAAGAGCCATGTCCTTGGTATCCACCTCTCGCAGAACCCTCTGGATCGAGCGGTCATCCAACTTGATGATGTCCTCGAATACAAACATCTGCTTCCGAACCTCTTCGGCCAGAGCCGGGTCCGTCTCCTCGAGCGACTGCATGATCGTCTTCTCGGTCGAGCGGTTCACCTGAGTGAGGATCTTCACCAGGAACTCCACGCCGCCCACAGAGGAGTAGTCCTGGCTCAGCACCGAGGAAAGACGCTTCTTCAGAGTCTGCTCCACCTGCTCGATAGCTTCAGGGGTGGTCCGCTCCATGGTGGCTATCCTGAGGGCCACCTCCGCCTGGAGGTCCTTGTCCAGGCGAGCTACAATTGAGGCAGCCAAGGAAGGGTGTAGATGAGAGAGGACCAGGGCTATGGTCTGTGGCCTCTCGTCCTGTATGAAGCCTACCAGTTGTACTGGGTCGGCCATGCGCACGAAATCGAAGGGGTCGCTACGCCACCCTGAAGACAGCCTGTCCACGATCTCCTTGGCTCGCTGTGGTCCCAGGGCCTGGCTCAGCACCTCGCGCGCGTATTCGACACCACCGCTGGATATGTAGCCCTGGGCCTGAGCAAGCTCAATCGCCTCGCCCAGCACATCGAACCGCACCTCGTGGGCGATCCGTTCCATGCTGAAGATCTCGACGGTCACCCTGTCGATGTCGGGATCCTTGAGGTGCTTCATCACCTCTGACGACAGTTCGGTGCCGAGGGCGATCAACAGGGCCGCGGCCTTCTGTCTTCCGTTTAGCCTTCTGCCTTGTAGCGGTGGCATCGACTACCTCTCATCCAGCCAAGACTTCACTATCTGGGCAACCAGCTTGGGCTCGGACTTGGCCAGACTGGCAATCTCTCGCTGGATCTCCATCCTCCGAAGCTCTTCCTCCGTTACAGGTGGCTTGATCGCTATGACCGGCGCAGCCGCAAGTTGCGGGTGCTGGCCCCTGGACGCGAGTCTCTTGGAGTCATTCGCAGCCCTCGAGGTCAACAGTTGGCCTGGCTCCCTGGTGAGCCCTCTGATCAATGACCTGACCAGCAGAAGCACCACCAATATGGAGACCGCGACCAGGGCACCTCGGGCAATGTCCATGTACAGTTCCCGCTTGGTGGTCTCCTCCCCCGCCTGGTCCCTGGCAATTGACACGGATTGGTCGAAGGGCAGGGTGGCAACGACGACGCTGTCGCCCCGGGTCTCGTCCAACCCGGCCGCGGCTGTAACTCCCTTGGTGACTGTGGAAACGAGTCCCTCGTCGAGCTGACCATCCAGCAGCACCGCCACCGACAGTTTCTTCAGTGCCCCAGGGGACTTGATGGTCTTCTCGATCGTCTTGGAGACCTCGTAGTTCGTGGTTGCTTCGCGCCGCTCGTAGCCCCAATCGGTCTTCGTCGTCGCAGTGACAGTAGCCACCGCGGCGGGCTGATCGCTCCCCTCCTCCGGCGGTGCCTCGGTCGGGGTAGCGTCCGGACTGACCGGACCGGCAGGAGACATGCCCGTCAGTGGATAGGTGGGCACGCCCGTGGAAGCATCAATGGGCGGTGTAGAGGACTTCTCGGTGACCTCGCGCGCGCTTCGCACCTGGTTGGGCTTGCCGGCGGGGGAATAGGTCTCGCTGCTGGACTCGTACCGATCCCAGTCGAAGGCTGCACTGACCCTGACGACAGCCTTTCGGGGTCCAAGCACCTGCTCCAGCATGGCCTGGATGTCCCTTTGCAGCGCCCGCTCGTAGCCCAACTGCACATCTCGCTGCTGCCCGGTCTGGCCGATGGCGAACAGCGAACCGTCATCTTCCCCTGATAAGGCAACTCCGTTCCCATCCAGTACCGTGACGTTGGCAGGCTTCAGCCCCTCCACGCTCCGCGACACCAGGTTGACGATGCCTCGGATCTGCCTGGTGTCCAGGTCGGCCCCGGGCTTCAGCCGTACGACGACGGAAGCGGTGACGGGATTCTCCTTCTCGACGAACAGCTCCTCCTGGGGTAGGACTACGTGTACTCGGGCCTCTTCAACCCCTGCCAATTTGCCAATGGTGCGCGCGAGTTCGCCCTCGAGACCTCTTTGATAGTTCAGCTTCTGGGCGAAGTCCGTCAGCCCGAAGCTCATCTTGTCGAACAGCTCAAATCCCACGGACCCGCCCTTGGGCAGTCCCGCTGAGGCTAGTTGGAGGCGCACATCGTACATCTGAGCAGACGGAACCCGTACCGTCGAACCCCCATCAGCCAGTTGGTATGAGACCTTCAACTCCTTGAGCTTGGCAACGACGGCGGACGCGTCGCTGTCGGAAAGACCGGAGAAGACAGTGGAGTACTCGGGCTTCTGTGACCAGTCCATGAGGAAGTAGATCGCCACAACGGCAGACAGTGCCACCACAACAAGGGAGCCCTTCTGCACCAGAGACAGCTGTCTCCAAAGCTTGGGGCCTTCCAGTCTGAGCCGCGCGACCAGATCTCCCACTCTAGTTCTCCCCGCATATAGGAGATGCGACTGCTCCGGCCACTAGACCGGCATCCGCATTACTTCTTGATATGCCTCGATCAGCTTGTTCCGAATCTGCATGGTGTAGTTGAAGGCTATTTGGGCCTCTTCGGTGGCCAGAACGGCCTCATGGATATCCACGTTCTGCCCCAACGATAGCTTGACGGCCATGTCGTCCGCACGGTTCTGGAGGTTGCTTACCTCCTTGAGGGCCGCGGACATGGTATCGGCGAACCCGCCACCGTCCTGGCCCACCGTCTTCTTCCGTACCAGATCGGCGGGAAGCGGCGAGTAGCCAACAGAGGTTATCTCCATTATCTAGCGCTCCTCTCTATCGTCACTACGCGCGCCCTAGATCCAACGCCTTCTGGGCCATGCTCTTGGCCGCGTTCAGCGCGGTTACACTCGCCTCATAGGCCCTGATCGCCGTCATCATGTCCGCCATCTCTTGGACCATGTCGATGTCTGGATAGGCGACGTTTCCCTCGGCATCAGCGTCAGGGTGATTGGGGTCGTTCACCAGGCGGATCTGGTCTTGGGATGCTATGCCCGCCACCCGTACCCCCATCGGAGACGCCGAGCGGCTACCAACCTTGAGGATTCCGCTTTGGTCGGATCCCTGGGGTGAGTAGGACGCGCTCAGCACTACCTCCCGCCGCCTGTATGGACTGCCATCAACGTCCCGGGTGGTGGAAACGTTGGCAATATTGCCAGATATCACGTCCATACGCAGCCGCTGGGCGGTCAGGCTGGACCCGCTGATTCTCATTGAGGATGTGAAACTCATGCCCGCCTCCTTGCTTAGCCTTGTAGATGTGGTGCGAGCATGCTACGGGAGAAGCGGAGAACTCCATATAGGGAATCCACCTAATTGCGGAGTGGATTCCCCTAGGGCTGCCAATTAGAGGAGAGCGAGACAGGGGCAAGAACCTGCCCCACAGGGACGGGCGGGCGAGGCGCCCGCGCTCCCGGCAAGGCGGTAAGGCGGCCCATCAAGGCGCGACGGGCACGGAGCTAGCGGACTGCGTTCTCCCTGATGGCTAGTTGCATCTCGATCGTCCCGACGGGGACCACCAATGGGATGACCAGCCTGCGGATGTTGGGGGTGCTAATAACTGTGCCTTTTCCAAGAACGACAGCGGGGGGCGTTATTCCGCACTCGATGCCCATCTCTGCGAGAGATGTCACGGATGACCCGACCATCACGTTAGCCATCTCGGCAATGCCGCTTTGGGCCACCGCGTCCATCTCGGTGAACTCCGAGCCCATCATGTGAGAGACGAGATTCAGTGCAGTCTTCTCTTCCAGGCCGAAGATCACCATGCCTCGCAGCTGGCCGGTCACCCCAATCAAGGCCGTTACCCCATGGGTAACGTAGTAGTCAGCCTGCATAGAGGGTTGGCCCACTCCCGCGCCAACACTCAACTCGGTGCTCAGCACCTTTATCGCCGAGCCCACAAATCGCTTGAGAAGATCCTCTTCCACTCTTCCTGCGCCTCCAGCATCCAGTCTACTTGGTTGTGGCACCCTTTCGGTAGAAGGAGACCGCCACAGACTGCAAGCCAACATCTTTGGCTCGGGAGATGATCTCCGTTCCCCCAACAAACAGTACACCCCCATCTACGAGGGACTCGGCAAATTTTCTGTAGAGCACATCCTTGGCTTCTTCTGTGAAATAGATCACCACATGCCTGCAGAGCACCAGCTGAAAGCCGTCCTCAAAGGGATCCTTGAGAAGGTCGTGCAGCTTGAACTTGACCCGGCGCTTGATTGACTCGGATACTCGATATCCAGCAGCATCCCGCTCGAAGTAGCGTGCCAAGCGCTGCGGAGTCACGTTACGGACATCGACGGAGCCGTATCCGTCTCCCCTTTGAGCCCTGGCTAGGGTAGTCCGGTCCACATCAGTGGCCAGAATGCTCCAGCGTCCGTGCGGGGCCAATTCCTCCAGGACCATGGCCAATGAATAGGGTTCTGCCCCGTTAGAGCAGCCAGCGCTCCATACCCGCAACTCCCTGTCTCGAGCCATCAGGTTGGGCAGGATACGGGTTGCCAGGTATTCAAACTTCTCAGGAATCCGAAAGAACTCCGAGACGTTGATGGTGAAGAAGTCCAGGAACTCCTTGAGCCTGTCCGGCTTATCCAGCATGCGCGTGTATTCAAGCAGGCTGGTGGCCTTGTTGCGTGTAATCAAGATGCCCAGACGACGTTTCATCTGCTGGCTCTTGTAGGACGTCAGGTCGATGCCAGCTAAAGCCTTGACCCGTCTCTGGAAGAGGGCATAGGCGGCGTCCCCCGGGCCGGAGTCGTATCCGCTAGTCTGTCCTGCCAACATACTCATCTTGCCGTCACACCCATTTCTCCTTCAGATGCGGACACCGCCTCCACAATGGCCTCAGCGACGGCCTCCAATCGCACGGCCCGGTCGCTCGCGCCCGCTTCCCGCACGCTCCTCGGCATACCGTAGACGACACATGTGGCTTCATCCTCGGACAGTACGAGGCCACCGGCCCTGCGGATGGCGATGGCTCCCTGAGTTCCATCCGTACCCATTCCCGTCAACACCACCCCCACGGTGGACGCGCCGTACACCGCAGCCACCGACTGCATAGTTATGTCCACTGCCGGCCGTACTCCATGGATCGGCGGGGTCTTCTCGAGGGTGATGCGCCCTCCAGCACGGACGACCATGTGGAAATCGCCCGGCGCCAGAAGGACTGTTCCAGTCTCCACCGAGTCCCCCTCCGCCGCCTCCCTCACATCTAGTGGGGAAACGTCATTCAGGCGGCCGGCCAGGGACTTGGTGAAGCCTGCCGGCATGTGCTGGACTATGAGCACTGCGGCTCGCAGATCAGCTGGCAGGTGTTGCACCACCTCGAAGAGCGCCCGAGGCCCACCCGTGGAGGTGCCGATCACCACGATTCTGGGGGACCGTCGGGGTCGTGACACCGCATGCGCTGCCACCCTGCCCCCGACGCTGACCAAGGGCCCGCGGGCCTGGATGGTGAGTCCAACTCGCCTCATCTTGAGATCGGCCGCTGCCCTGACTTTGCTCGCTAGCTGTTGCCAGGTGGAGTCGGCCGCCGTCACATTCACGGCGGCCGGCTTGGTCACGAAGTCCACCGCGCCCATTTCCAGCCCGCGAATGGTGACGGCGGCTCCTTCGTGAGTGAGAGTGCTCAACAGGATGACCGGCAGCGGTTGCTCGGCCATGATCCTGCCTAACGCCGTCAGTCCGTCCATCCGTGGCATTTCCAGGTCGAGGGTGACCACATCCGGCCGGAGTGTGGTGATCTTCCGCAGAGCATCGACACCATCGCTAGCGGTCCCGGCCACCTCGATTGCACTGTCTGCCGACAGCTGTTTGGAGATGAGATATCGCATAAAGGCAGAGTCGTCTACAACCAGTACCCTGACGCCCTTCGCTGCTCGCGAAGGCGATGCTGAATCCCGCGACATTACTCAGCCCACCAGCTTCTTGACGGTGCCCAGAACCCTGTCGCTCTGGAACGGTTTCAGGACGAAGTCCCGAGCACCCGCTTTCAGGGCCTCCATCACGATCGACTGCTGGCCCATTGCCGTGACCATAGCCACCTTGGCATTGGGATCGAGTTTACGGATTTCCTTGAGTGCCGTAAGCCCATCCATCTCAGGCATGGTGATGTCCAGCAGCACGGCATCCGGCTTGTGCTGCTGATACTGCTGAACGGCCTGAAGACCGTTCTCCGCCTCCAAGACCTTGTATCCGTTTTCCGTGAGCAGTTTGGAGCAGCGCATCCGCATGAAGGCCGCGTCGTCCACCACGAGCAGGGTCGCCATTATGTCACCCCCAGTATCTCCAGGCTTACTCAGAGCTAGAGTTCTGTCTCCTTCTCGCCGACGATCCTCACCGTCGTCTTGCCGGTCGCTAGATGGACTGCCATGGTTCTCCCTCGATGCCCGCCAGTATCCGAACGAGTAATCGGTATCCCATGGAGTTCCATGGCCGCCTTCACCGCCAGGATATTCCTCTCTCCCACGTTCAGAATGTTGTTGGATAAGCGGGCCACCAGCAGCATCTGAGCGCCCCCGGCTATCTTGCCCAAGAGTCGCCGGGGCCGGGCCCCCAGCTTGACCATTTCCTCCACCAGTAGCGGAACAGCACAGTCGGCGAACTTGCCTAGGGGGCTCTGGCTCAATGCATCTGTGCTGTTGGGCAGCATGACGTGGGCGAGGCCACCGATCTTACCTTCCGGATCATATATGGACACGCCCACACAGGAGCCCAGGCCGTAGGCAACCAGCACCTCTCTGGAGTCCTTGCTGGCCCGGAATTCCCCAATACCCACCGGCACCATTACCTGCTCTGCCAATTCCTCTCCAGCACCTCCAACAGCGCGGTAAGGGGTGGAGCTTCAGGCACCAGCGCGATGATCGCTTTGACCTGCCGCCGGTCGTCGGCGAAGACCACATCCATGGCCAGCACATCCTCAGTAGGATCCAAGGGTTCAACCAGAGTCGCCTCCAGGAGCGTTGACTCCCTGGTCACCATGACCGCTGGGGGCGACAACCTTGCCTCCAGACCAGCCGCGTTGCTGAGGGATCTGTATACGAAGCCGCTGGTGAGCTTGCCGACCTCGCCAAGGGCGGAGCGCTCGATGGTTCCTAAGGAGGCGGTGGACCCAGGCGGAAGGTTCCTCATCATGTCTACAAGGGCGCGCCCACCGTCGACTGAGAGTAGCAGCAGCACGGTTCCACGCATGTCTCCCTGTGCGCACAGGTAGACTGCGACGACCGACTCCCCTCGCAGCCCAATGAGGCTTTGGAGTTCCCCGATACGAACGATCAGCATCCTGGCCGCTTCGATGCGGATCCCGCGGCCCACCACCTTGGACAGGTCCAGGGCAGCTTCTGATGAGCCCAGCCTCGCGATCTCATTCAGCGGCAGTCTCGAAGGACTACCAGTGCGGACCAGGGTTGGGGCGATCATGCTGCGCACCCCTTGGACTGCTCATCCAGCATGCATTTGACGAGGCTCGGCACATCCAGGATCAGGGCCACACGTCCATCGCCCAGGATGGTGGCGCCCGTTACCCCGGGGATGTTGCCAACCTGTCTGCCTAGGGACTTGATGACGACCTGCAATTCGCCCAACAGGGAGTCGACCACCAAGCCGAAGCGGTTCTCGCCCACTCGAACCGCCACCACAAAGACTCTGTCCAAGCTGCCCCGATGCGAGGGCAGCCCCAGGGCCTGGTCCAGGTCGATCAGTGGGAGCACCTTCTGCCTGAGCTGGATGGCTTGCCGCTTGTTGATCCACTGGATCTCCGACCTGAGCACCCGCAAGGTTTCCACGACGGACACGAGCGGTATGGCCAGGGTCTCGTTGCCCAGCCCGACCATGAGGGCGTCGATGATCGCGAGGGTGAGGGGAAGCTCAAGGGTGAAGCGAGTCCCCTTGCCGGGCCAGGTTTCCACCGACACGGAGCCGTTCAGCTTCTCGATGTTGGTGCGAACGATGTCCATCCCGACACCGCGCCCCGACACGTCGCTGACGGTTTCCGCGGTGCTGAAGCCCGCTGCGAAGATCAACTCTATCGTCTCCTGATCCGATAGCCGGTCGGCCGCCTCCTGAGTGAGAATGCCTCTCTTGACCGCCGTGGCTCGGACCCTGTTCGCGTCGATGCCGTTGCCATCGTCCTCGACTCGGATCAGTATCCGGTTCTCGCGATGCATGGCCGACAGCCGCACGGTGCCGATCTCGGGCTTGCCGCCGGCGGTCCGCTTCTCTGCCGACTCAATCCCATGATCGACGCAGTTGCGGAGTAGGTGAACGAGCGGGTCGTGCAACTCCTCGATCACCGAACGGTCCAACTCCGTCTCCTTTCCCTCCACGACGAAGTCCACCTTCTTGCCGATGCGCTGCGCCAGGTCCCTGACTACGCGGGGCAGACGGTTGAAAAGGCTCTCCACGGGCAGCATGCGCGCCTTCATGATGCTTTCTTGCAGTTCGTCCACGATCCGCCCGATGTGCTGGGTGGTATCCCCCAGATCGCCGATGCACTCGTCATCGTACTTCGTCTGAAGCTGGCCGCCCAGCTGGGTCAGCCTCGTTCTATCGATCACCAACTCGCCGACCAGGTTGATCAGATCGTCCAGCCGGGAAACGTCGATCCGCACGGTCTTGCCAAGGCCGCTGCCATTGACCCTGTTGCCGCTAGCCGTCTTGCTGCTCGATCCAGAGGACGCCACAGCCGGAGCGCTGCCGCCTGACTCGGCCGCAGCAGCCCCCGAAGCAAAGTCACAGACACCCTCCTGAGCCAGTGTCGATGGCTGGTCGCGACCGGCGAGGCCGGACAGCTTCACCTCAGCCACGTCCGGAAGGGTCTCGATGGCCTTGAGCAGTCCTTCGGGATCCTCGCTGACTCGCACGACCATCTCGAGGCTATGCCCAACCTCCATCCTCTCGATTGCCTCAACGCTGGGGCTTGAGGACACCACTTGGCCGAAGCTCGAGGCTTCCAGGTACACCTGAAGCAACCGCGCCGCGGTGAGGGGACAATCCTGGGCGATGCTTACACGGATTCGCAAGGTGTCGTCGGTCGAGATCACCTCGCCCAAGGAGAGCTGAGATCCGACTTCCCGGGGGGGCTCGGGCATGGCTGCCGCGCCCTCGGTGAGTCCCAGGATGGCGTGGAGGCTGTTCACCAGCTCGGTAGGGTCGAACTCGCCCTCCTCCAGCGTCACGACCTCCTCCTTGAGCAGCCTCAACCCGTCGAGGCTTTCCAGCAGCAGGTCGATTAGCTGTGTGGAGCAAGTTGCCCGCCCCTGCCGCAGTTGATCAAGGACGTTCTCCATGGAATGGGTGAGGGAGGCCATCTTTTTGTGGCCGATGGCCGCGGAAGACCCCTTCAGCGTGTGCGCTGCTCGAAAGATCTCCTGAAGCAGTTCAGGGCGAGTGCCCTCTTTCTCCAGCAGAACGATGTCCTGGTCCAGCAACTGCAGCTGCTCTTCAGCTTCCTGCAGGAAGAGTCGTAATTCGTCGGGTGCCGCGTCAAAGGTCAGCATTGTCACCCTTCCATCCTGTCGGGTACGTCAAGCCTCAATGGCTCGAGTTGGCTCTGCATTAGGTATCGGCACATGGGACCACCCTCCACCCTGACCAAAGTCCCGGTAGATGCGGCCAAAGGTCCCTTTGTCACCGGGGGCTCGGGTATCGTGCCAACTCATAATGAATCAGTAAGGCCGACCCTGGAGGGTCGGCCTATCACAGGAAGCAGTTCGTGGGCAGCCTCGGCAGGGTATGGAGGCAGGTGGATTGTGGTCAGAGACGGCGGTCAGCTCTGGCGGTCCACGAAGAGTCCCAGGTACTTGTCGATAGCCTCTGCGAGCTTGAGCATTTCCTCCGGGGGAATCTGGCGGATTACCTCACCGGTCTCGGCATCCACCAACTGTGCCACCATCTTCCCGGTGGTCTCGTGCTTCTCGAAGATCAGCTTGGCTCTAGGTCCTATGATGGGTAGGTCTAGCGCGCTGCTGTCGGCCTGGGCCGGCGGTTCTTCGTCCGTGGGCTGGCCGCTCTTCTCGTGTCCCGGAGATCGCCTGCCCACCGGCGAACCCAGGTAGTCGGAGGGCATGGAGGAGAAGCTCTGCATCCCCGCGCGCTCGCTGCCGATGGGCGCTATGGCGGGAATAGCCTCTTCGCTGGGCAGAACCATCTCGACCTCCTGTCAGGCTAGCTTGCCAAACCCTATTCGTAGCTGCTGAACATCGCCGCGATGCGCTGTTGCGTCTGGGTTGCCTCGATGATGGCGGCCTGCAGCCTGGTGAACTGACTCCGTAGCATGTTCTCCCGCACAGCCAGGCGCTCGTTGAGGGTCGCGATCCGGTTGTCTATGGAGGACTGCTGAGAGCCGATGCCCTCGATCTCCAGATCG
This sequence comes from Chloroflexi bacterium UBA6077, assembly GCA_002436065.1. Classification (GTDB taxonomy): domain Bacteria; phylum Chloroflexota; class UBA6077; order UBA6077; family UBA6077; genus UBA6077. The sequence continues at coordinate 24,064 of DIXP01000117.1, read as the reverse complement.
AGATATGCCTTCGCAGTCGACGAGGGTGCCTCCACGAAGGGTGATAGACGGTCGGAGATCAGTTTGCAGACGCCGCTGCTTCCCCCGAACAGGGCTGCGACGCCTCTCGTGTTGTTGGCCAGCATGTCGTCCAGGGTGGAAGAATCGCTGATCGTGAAGTGGAGATTGTCGTCCATGGTGATGCCTAGCTCGGAGAGACGCTGTGGATTCCCCGCCACCACCCCCGCCACCACAGTCGTCAGATCGGTGAACAGGTTGGCCTGCAGGCCGGTGTAGAGGGTATAGCCGCTGAGGGCGCCCCGCGTGTAGTTGTCATCCGAGCCCTTGGTTACAGCCGACTTGGTCCGAAGATAATCGACGAGGCTATTCAGTTTGTTCAGGAAAGTGGTGATCTTCGACTTCATGGCCGAAGTGTCGGCTGCCACCGACAGGTTAACAGGACCGCCCTCGGACTTTAGATTCAGGGTGAGTCCGCTCACGGTGTCCGAGAGGGTATTACTGGCCTTGCCACTGACGGCCACGCCGTTGATGGTCAGAGAGGCGTCGCTTGCCTCCTGCAACACCGACTGGGTGTAGCTACCTACGTCGTTGTATAGTGACACCTCATCGATGGCAGGCGGGGTGCCGTCATTGGTAGAGGTAATGCTTATGCGCAACTGGGTGGTGGTCACGGCGTTGAATGTATCCGTCCTGGCCGCTCCCGCCTCCAGGGTGTTGTCAGATACGGTCTTCAGGGTGTTCCATGTTACCCCGTCATCGTCCAGATACTGGATGGTGTAGCTCTTCGGCGTGCCGCTGGTAGCTGTGCCTCCCTGGTCGCGCCCCCAGACCAAGCGATCTATGGTCTGAGGGGTGCCCCCCAGATCCAGAGTCAAGGACCAGCTCGTTTCCTCGCTCGAGCCGTGCCATGCCTGGGCGTCTCCCGTAACCCCGTCCCTGACCATCTCGGCTGTGTACACACCATCTTCAGAAGAAGCTGAGGCGCTCGCGATCGCCACGGGACTGCTGGCGGTCGTGGCGAGCCCCAGGGAAGAGAGGGTCGATCCCGAGAGATCCGAAACCCCGATCGCATACTCGGTACCGGTGCTTCTTGCATCCAGAACTAGCCTGCTGTTTTCCCCATCCACATTGATGAGGGTTGCCACCACCCCTCGTCCTGTCGCATAGGTAGCGCTGTTGATGGCGCTCCTCAGATCAGCCAGGGTGTCGCCGGCCGAGACACTGATTTGCGTTCCATTGATGACGAAGGTTCCGTCGCTCTCGGCGGTCCAACTATTGGATAGCTGGGCCGATTCGACTCTATGGGCTTTCGCCAGCACTATGTTGTCGAGGAGGTAGGTACCGTTGGCGGCCGAGGCCGTGGCCGTGGCCGTGGCAAGGGTGGAGTCCGAAGAGGAGACTGTGTGGCCGTCGAAGACCGTCGTTGGGGTCGTGAAGGCATCAGGGTCGATTCCCGCCAACTCGTCCGCGAGGGTCTTCAACTCGCCGATCTTCGTCTTCAGGTCGCTGAACATGGCGGAGCGCACGTTGAGTTCGTCCTTCTGAGACTTCAACGTGTCGACCGGGCCCTGCTCCAGCGCCATGTACTGCGCCACCAGGCTGTCTATCGAGCTGGTTCCGCTGCCGCTAAGTAGCGAACTCAAAGAGACGCTCATGGCTGTCCTCCCGACCTACGAGGCCAAGCCCCACTACCGCCCCAGGGCCTGGGCCCAACTGGTCCGTAGTTCTCGGACTATCCTGGTGGGCACCTCGTACTCGCCCTTCTTGATCTCTTCCATACAGTATCGATAAAGCCGGAACAGCCCCACCGCAACTTCTCGATACTTGAAGTCCAGTGAGTCTATTAGGTGAGCGAGTACCTTGCAAGCCTTGGTACCGTCTTCCGTCGCCAGAGCCGAAAGAGCTATGTCGTAGGCCTTTAGGATCAACTCCTCGGGGCTCAGCCCCATGACCGACTGGGCGCGATAGCTGCCCAACTGGGCCGCCCCGTATTGGTATGCAACTGCCATCGGAGTAGCCTCCTCAGTAGATTGGAGACTGGGGTGGGGTTTTGCCCCCACCCCAGCTGCGCAGGGAGCCGATCATCCAGGAAGATCTGCCCTCTGCCCAGTGTTATGCGACTACTGGAACAGCTGCAGGATGCCCTGCGGTGCGCTGTTGGCCTGGCTCAACATCGCGGTGGCCGTCTGCTGGAGGATCTGGTACTTGGTGGCCTCCAGCTGCTCCCAGGCCATGTCGGCGTTCATCACTCGGCTGAAGGCCGCTTCGACGTTAACCTTCGCGACGGTAACCGTCTCCTCGCGGAAGTTCATCCGTGAGACCAGGGTGCCCACGTCCTGCAGCCTGGCGGAGACCTCCTCGATGGCGTCGTCGAGGTCGTCCAGAGCAGACTGGGCACCGGCTGCGGTCGTGACGTCGCCGCTGTAGGTGCCACCGCGGGCGTAGGTGAAGGTGCCGGTCCTGGTGTTGGTCGCAGCCAGGCCCGCCTCTATGTCCAAAGAGAGGCCATTGCCGAAGTTGATGCTCTTGGCGGCAGCGGTGTTGTAGGCGAAGGCCACTTTGTTGTCGGTCAGGCCGGCTGCTCCATCACCATTGGCGTCGACTACCAACGGGTTGCCCTGAGAGTCCTGAAGCTGGATGTAGCTGTCCGCCTCCGAACCGTCGGTAGTGGCCCCGATCACGACCTGCATGGTATAGGTGCCGTTGCCCAACTCCTGCAGACCGCTTACCCTAGCGTTGGCCGCGCTGTAGTTGTCGAATCCTGTGTCAGCGTCTGTGATCTCTGTGACTGTCGCAGCGCCACTGCCGATGCCCAACTCGCTGGCGGTCACGGAGGTGAAGCTCGTCCCGTCCAGTTCGAGCCGTTCGGCGGCATCGTTCTCGACACCTACTTGAAAGGTGATCTTGGTGTTGGCGAACGCGGAGAGTCCATCCAGGAGTTTGTTGCCGTTCCACTTAGTGGTGTCGACGATGTTGTTGATTTCTGCCGACCAGGATTCCAGCTGATCCTGGATGGCGGCGCGCTCGTCGGTGCCCAGGGTGTCCGAGGCGGCCGCGTTCGTCTTGTCGCGCATCTTGACCAGGATGTCCTTGATCTTCGTAAGGCCGCCCTCGGCGACGGCCAGAAGGTTCTTGCCATCGCCGATGTTGTCGAGAGCTACGCCCAAGCCGCTGGCTCGATACTGGAACTTGGTGGCGATGGTCAAGCCGGAGGGGTCGTCGGCTGCTTCGTTGATCCGCTTACCGGTGGCCAGCCTCAGCTGGGACTGACCCAGTTTGCTCTGGACGTTCTTGAGGGAGTTTAGGGCGTTGAGAGCCCCGATGTTGGTGTTGATCCTGGTGAAGTCGCCCTGTGCCATCTCAGTCTCTCCTTGTAATTTGCGCTCTATGGCGCTAACTCCGCCCACGCATCCTTTCGTGGGCACTTCGTCGTCGCCGCGACCCTCTGCTCTTTCTCCTTCGAGCCGGGTGCCTTGCTCGAGGGGTGCTGTCCGCCGCGCTCGTACCTCCTTGCCTGCTTTCATCACCAGAAGCTTGTATGCTATCTATATCGGCAGCCTGGCGGAGAACTTGAGGGGCAATTCGGTGAATCTACGGAGTGTGGGCAAAGGAGAGATGCTGAGTCCTAGCCCTCGCTCCTACGCATCGTGGGGAGGGACAAGGGGTCTAGCGGTCGAAGTGGGCGACGACCTCGCGAAGTGGCAGCACGAAGGTTCTCCTCCTTCACCTCTTGGAGCAGCTCTTTTCGGAGCACCGTGACGTTGGAGGGGGCTGCAATACCCAGCCGGACGTGATCGCCGCTAATCTCCAACACCGATATTTCGATGTCCGGCCCAATGCAGATGGACTCGCCGGCGCGTCGCGTGAGGATTAGCATCTGCGGCTCCCTTGGTCGCAGCAGCAGCAGCTCTGCCCGTCGGCACCCGAGGCGGGGTTGGGGCTTCCGGCGGTGGGCGGTTGACCGGATAGCAAGAAGGGATGCTGCACCAGGTACTGGCTGTCTTGCAGGACCACCTGTGTACCTACTCTCTTCCCTGGGTTGAAAACCAGAGGGGCGCGCAGATTGACAGTTCGCGGCTTCCCCTGAGGTGATACGCTGACAATGGCAAGGAACGTTGGGGGTTCTTGATCGTCCAGCCCCAGCAGAGTTCGCCCTGCCTCGGGCAGTGACGGGTGGTAGTTGGACTGCACCAGCAGGGGATCAATCAACGTGAAACCCAAAAGGGGATCATCCACGGACTGCAGTAGGAAGAGAGGCTCATCCAATTGGAAGAGCACATACTGGGTCTGCTGCTCGAAACCGAATATACCCTGGGGGAATGTCACCAAGTCCTCTTCGGGAACGTCGATACCTTCCATCCGATTTTCTAGAGCCACCCTAACCAGCACGTTTCGCCTCCAGAGGGGTTATCCCAGGAAATCCAACAGGCTCGGCTGAATCATCCGCGCCCCCGCGGCGAGAGCTGCCTGGTATACGCTCTGCTGCATCATCAACTTGGTCATCACCTCGGCCACATCAGCGTCCTCCGCTCTCGACAGGGCCGCAGCGACGTCCACCTGGTTGTCGGTGTGGGCCTGCTCCGTCGCATCCAGTCTGTTCATCCGAGCGCCCACGCTCCCGCGTAGCTCCACCACGCCATCCATGCACTTCGTGATCTGGTCCAACTGTGTCGAACTGACCGCTGCGTGGGAGGTCAGCTGTTCCTTCATCGCCTTCAGGACGGTCAACGCTCCCTCCATCACGCCCATGCTGGAGGTGGTACCTCCGGAGTCCGTGACCTGCACGAGAACCTCGCTGCTAAGCGTGTTGACCGCGACCGTCACATCCCGGTCGATTTCGCGGGTTATCTGACCCGTGTCGCCACCATAAACGGGGCTCCGCTCGATGTCAAAGGGCGCTGAGGTTACCTGTAGACCCGCGAAGAGATACTTGCCCTCGTGTGTGCTATTGCCTGCTTGCTCGACCTCCCTGAGTAGGGCCTCTACCTGGACGGCAAGCGTCTCTCTCTCATCGTCTCCGAGTGTGTCGGAGGCACTCTGGAGCGCCAGGTTTCTGGCACGGGACAGCACGTTCGACATGTGCTCCAGCGCCGAGTCGCTGGCCTCAAGCCAACCCTCCGCCAACGTTATGTTGCGAAGGTACTGCTCGTTCTGGGCCTTGCAGCTCCTCAGTGCCAGGGCTCGACTCAGCGAGGCAGGATCATCGGATGCCTTGCGCAGCCGCTTACCCGAAGAGAACTGATCCTGGAGCACATTCAGGCTATCAGCGTTGCGGCTGATGTTCATCGCGACGGTGTTGGCCATCATTCTCTGAGTTACGCGCACGTGCTCTACCTCCTGATTGGCAGCTAGCGTCCGACAAGGCCAACGCCGTTGATCAGCTTCTCTAACATTTCGTCCACCGCGGTCATTACCCTGGCCGAGGCCTGATAGGCTCGCTCAAATCGGATGAGATTTACCGCCTCCTCGTCGAGGGACACCCCCGAATAGGACTCTCGATTGGTCTCAAGGTGATCGACGAGGAGCTGCTGGTTATCAAACATCGTCTTGGCTTGTTGGACATCCACCCCCAGCTTGGCGATGAATGCCTCGTACCACCCTGATACGGTTGTGGTAGGTGACGACGCCGGCACTCCCAGCTCAGTCTGCAGCCGCTGGGCAATGGCCAGGGCCTGCTCTCCATTGCCAGCTTCTCCACCGGCAGAGGCAGCGGCGATAGTCGTGGGGTCGGACACAATGGTGCTGTTCACCGCGATATCCAAAGCGTCGGAGCCGGAAAAGAAGTTGACGCCAGTCGTCGTACCGTCCTGAGCGTATCCAACAGTGTGATAGCCGTTGACCAGCTCGATCAGCCCTTTCGCCAGTTCGTTCAGTCTGTTGGCAAGACTCCCATTGGAGGACGTGTTGAGGACGGTATCGCGGGTATCCAACATGCCCCTCAGTTCTCCATCCTCTGGACTGATATCAGTCCAACCCCCGGCCCCATCGCTCCGCTGAATTGCGCCCATCGAGCCGTTGCGGCGCAGGCTGTAATGGTCATCACCCTGGACCAGGGTTTCGCCGGACGCGCTGTTGAGCCGCACGGTCACAGACCCGTCGGTCCCCTCTTCGTAATCCACCTTGAGCGCCTTCGAGAGCTCGTTCAGCAGCAGATCGCGGCGATCTGACAGGTCGTTGGGATCGAGTCCGACACTCCGTTCATTGGCGATCTGCGCGTTCAGCTCGGCGATGTCCTCCAGCCAGCCGTTCAACTCTGTGACCTTGGCCTCTATGTCCGTGTCTACCTGTTCACGAATGTCCGACATCTGCTGGTAGTCCCGCCGCAGCAGGTCGGTGAGGACGCTGGCAGTCTGCGCAAGCCCCGCTCGCGCGGCATAGCTATCCGGGCTTCCGCTCAGATCCTGCCATGCCCCCCAGAACTCGGAGAACTGGGCGTTGAAGCCCTCGTCCGAGGGCTCGTTGAATACTAATTCGATTTCCTCCAGGTAGCGGTCTTTGGTTTCCCAACTGCCTAGGGAGGCCATCTGGTTGCGGATTTGCCTGTCGAGAAGCGCGTCGCGAACCCGGCGGACCTCGTTTGCCTCCACGCCGGAGCCAACCCTGCCGATCGAGCCCCATCCTGCATCGGTCGTCGCCTTCAGAACGGCCTCTTGGCGCGTGTAGCCCTCGGTGTTGGCGTTGGAGATGTTGTGGGAAGTTACATCCAGAGCCTGGCGCTGCGCAGTGAGGCCCCGAAGGGCGATGTTGAGTCCGAAGAACGACACAGTTGCACCCTCCCGAGGTCTCTGTACTATGCTGTGCGGTCCACGGTGATGTTGCTATTGAGGCTCAGCGAGGGCTTCCCTGCGCTGGTATAGCTGCTGCCCAAGCCCGTTGCCCTGCGTAGCTGGCGCAGGGAGTCTCGAACGAGATCCAGCGACTTTCGCATGAGCTGCATGTTCCCATCATTAGTCGCCCTGAGCGAGCTGTAAACGCCTGCCACGTGGGCACGGATCTCCAGGAGCCTGCCGCCATCCTCGGGTTCGACGCCGGCGGCCAGCTCAGCAAGGTTGGCCCCCAGGGGCAGCCCCAGGCGGCCGGCCACTTCAGCAGACAGCGCGCAACGCCTTCCCTCCAGCAACTCCATCTGCTGTACGAGACCGTTCTTCTCGGCAGAGAACTGCTCCAGCTGCTCAACCCGACTATCCGCAATCGCCGATCGCTCGCCCCGCGACAGCTCCAAGAGGAGCTGACAGAGGTGCCGTTGCTCCTCCAAGACTGCCAGTAGCTCGGCGCAGCCAAAATCGCGCCGAGCTATCTGGGGCTCAGAAACCATTCCTCGGTTCATCTCATCCTCGACCCAGTATCGCCTTGGCAATGTCGGCAGGGGATGGGTTGTAGCCGCCGCTCTGGATCAGCTCCTTCAAGGCAGCAACCTTCTCCTCGCGGACGTCTGGTGCCTGTCGAACAGCTTCACTCAGCTTGCTGATGAGCTGGCCCGGATCGGAGATGACAGCTTCGTCCGATCCGCCCTCATAACGATTGGCGGACCGCGCTCGCCTGCGCTCCTGATCCACCGCTTGAGTCTGAGACAGGTCCCGGACCTGACCTGGTTCAACTCTACTTCTGCTGGAGATATCCATTCTCGTTCACCCCCGCCGGACTACCTGGCAATTCTGGTTCAACTATCACTAATATCAATCGGCAAGAAGTCCCGAATCTTGAGGGCCAATAGTCCTACAAACGCCCAACTTCGTTGACTGCCCGGCCCAGCAGTTCGTCCTGTGCCAGCATCATCCTCTGGCTGGCTTGGTATGCCCTCAGGCCAGTCATCAGCTCAGTCATGGCCGAAGCCTGATCAACGTTAGACTCCTCCAGAAAGCCCTGCCTGACAACCGTCTCCGCAGCCACCATGGGCTGAGCGGTTTCAGGGTTCTGAACGGTATAGAGACCCACTCCTGCCTTCACCAGCATCGTTCCAGGCTCGAACTCTACCACGGACAGCTGCGCAACCGCTTCTCCATCCAGAGAGATGGTCCCGTCCCTGCCAAACCGCAGATCGCCCTCCCCTAGCGTCAACAGCTCCCCGTTCGAATCGAGGACGAAGTAGCCCTCGTCGGTCACGAGGCGGCTTTCAGCATCGAGGTGGAGGACGCCACCACGGGAATAGAAGTATCCCTCGGGAGTCAGCGTTTCCAGAAAGCCATCCCCCTCGAGAGCAACGTCCAGAGGCCGGTGGGTCTCGGACACTATTCCCTGCCTGAAGTCCACCGATACCTCAGAGACAGCGATGCCTGTGCCCATGCTGCCGACCTGAGGTAGCTGTTGCGCGACGTAGGAGAAGCCACTCTTACTGCCCCGATCAACTCGGTTGACGTTAGCGGCCAACCCCTCTACGGGCGCGAACTCCTGCTTGTATCCCGCGGTGCTGAAGTTGGCGACGTTCTGGGCGAGCACTTCCTGCCTCGCCAACTGAGTACTCATGGCTGATGCTGCCGCCCGAATCCCCCTTATCATCTTGATGACCCCCCACCTCGAATGCTGGAGCCCAACTCAGTCATCCTGTCTGTGCCACAGCCTTAGTTGGGCCCGCAGTCTCAACACGGCCCGTGTATGTAGCTGGCACACTCGAGACTCGGATACCCCCATCACCTCGCTGATCTCTCGCATGGTCAACTCCTCCTTGTAGTAGAGCGATAGCAGGAGTCTTTCCCTATCGGTCAGTTTGGTGATGGCGTCCTCCAGAGCGGCCAACAGCCCATGTCGCTCCGCCATGGTCACCGGGTCCGGGCTTCTTGTGTCTTCCAGAGTGGACAGCAGGGTGACAACCTCACCCTCTCCGTCGTTCATCAGCGCGGCATCCAGGGAAATCGTTGCCGGACCCAACTCCGACAGGGCACGCCGATAGCTCCCCAGCTCCATGCCCAGCGACTCCGCCACCTCAGCGTCGGTGGGGATCCGCCCCAGGCTTACCTGGAGTGAAGAAATCGCTCTCTCGATCTCCCGGGCTCTCTGGCGGACGGATCGAGAGAACAGGTCGAGGGTCCTGAGCTGATCCAAGATCGCGCCCTTGATGCATGTAGATGCATAGCCTTCGAAGGGCACGCCGCGCTTCGGGTCGAAATGCTCCACGGCCCGGATCAGCCCTAGCATGCCTGAGCTGAGCAGGTCATCCATATCCAGCACCGGTGGCAAAGAGATGGACAGGCGGCCCGCCACATGCTTCACCAGGGGCGCGTATCGCAGTATGAGGGTATCCTTGGCAAGCCGATCCCCCCGTAGGTGAAGCGCATCCCAAAGCTGATCAGGGGCTGCAGACACCGCCATCAAATCACCTCCCTAGCCATTCCGGCGCAAGAACATGAACACCTTGGGCCGACATCTTCTACTCCTCAGAAGCCTCTGACGACTCGGGTGAGTCGTGTTGGACCTCGGCGACAACGGGCTTCACCCGCGCGATCACCCTGGCGATCGTGCCGAGTAGTGCGAACGTTGCCAGCGCGGCCATCCCCCTGCTCATCGCGGTTAGCATGGTCGCTCCATTGAGAATGGATATGGCGTTAACCGCGAAGAAGAGGCCGAGGCCAATGTACAGGGACAAGGCCATCAGCAGTCTATTCACTCAACCACCCCTACAGCAGTCCCCTCTTACGCAACAGTCGCTGTTGATAGAGTACAAAGGAGATGATCCGGTCCTGATCTGGCACGGAAAGGCTCTGGAAAGAGACGCCCGCGCGCCACTTCCGGACACCTCCTACCTCCACGGCCATGCACCTCATCACCTCTGCATCTGCTTCAAACCGGCCAAAGCCGTTGGGTAGCTCCAACGCCAGGTGCACAGTGCTGTCAACCGGAAGGGGTCGGCGGCAGACCAGGCCCAGGCCCCCGGCACTGATGTTCACCACCAGGGACGAGCAGCGCCTGACCTCGTCCTCCAACTCCTCACCGACCACGAACATCTCCACAGGTTCCAGAAGCGCCTCTATGCGGACGTGAGACCTGCGCTCCTGTTTGGTTAGTTCTCCAACCTGAGTTAGACAGAGGACGGGGAGGGCCGAGTCGTCACGCGCTCCAACGACTGCTCGGAAGTAGTAGCGCGCACCACCACGGTGAAAGTAGGCTGAGACGGTGCTGTTGAGTGGGAGGGGCACAAGGGTCTGTTTGCGCATCGGCATCGACACCACCACGGCGCCATCAACCACATCCTCCACGCGGCTAGCGTATACCTCCGCTTCTCCTCCCATTGGCTCATCGGACCGCCCGGGCACTATGGATATCAGCTGCCCAATCGGCAGGAGGCTAGAGTAGTCTCGCGGGGCTGCTACTGTCACAACGTCACACTCCATTCCAATCTTCGCGGGGGACAGTAAGTTGAACACGCTCAGACCTCCTCTCGTAAGGACACGGTGCCCTCACACTGCACTTTGAAGTCGCCAGGTATCTCGGCAAAGGAGAGCACCACCAGTGTCGGCATGGAACGCTCAGTTATTCGCTTCAGCGCCAACCGGGTCCGACCGGAACAGAGGATCACGGGTAGGTGTCCTGCCTCGGAGGCCTTCTGTATCTCGGCACTCATCTGCTGCAGCATGCGATGAGCGATGCCCGGCTCCAGGGCCACCATGGCTCCTCGGTCCGCCTGAAGGGTGTTGGCGATCAACTGCTCCGCCTCCGGGCTGACGGTGATGACATGGATGGCGCCATCAGACTCCTTCAACTGGGAGCAGATCTCGCGGCCCAAAGCGCGGCGCACCTGCTCGCTCAGCACGTCCGAATCCCTGCTCGCTCGAGCCTCCACTGCCAGCGCCTCGAGGATCGTCACCAGGTTCCGAATGGAGACCCGCTCCCGCAGCAGGTTCTGCAGCACTTTGTGCAGCTCTCCTGCCGTCAGGACTCCGGGGATCAACTCCTCAAGCACCGCGGGATGGGCCGTTCGCAAGTTGTCCAGCAGGGCCTGCACGTCTTGACGACCCAGGATCAGTGGCGCGAATCCCTTCACCAGTTCGGTGAAGTGGGTACTGAAGACCGAGATGGCGTCTACAACCGTGTATCCCGTTGTCTCGGCGCACTCTCGGTCGGCCTCGGCTATCCACACAGCAGGCAGCCCGAAGGCAGGATCGGTAGTCTTGACCCCGTCTACTCTGGCATCCTCCCAACTCATGCCCAGGGCGAGGTAGCGATTGATCATCAGCTCCCCACGGCCGATCTCCACGCCTCTGAGCCTCACCACGTAGGCGTTGGGCCCCAACTGGAGGTTGTCCCGAATCCTGACCGTCGGCACTACTATTCCCAACTCTTGAGCTACCTGCTTCCGAATGGTGGTGACGCGAGCCAGCAGCCCTCCCGGCTTCTGCTCCACCAGGGGGATCAGACCATAGCCGATCTCCACCTCCATTGGGTCGACCTGCAGCAGGGATAGGGCAGTCTCCTTTTCCGCCGGCTCCACACTTGGCCGCGACTCCTCCACGGACTCAGGCCCGACAGCTGCCGACTTTCGTGAGACCCAGGCTACTCCCCCGATCACGGCGGCCGCTCCAAGGAACGGGAGCTTGGGGAGGGCGGGTATCAGTGCGAAGGCCCCCATGATCCCGGCCACGATGCCCAGGACCCTGGGATTGGCAAGGATCTGAGACGCCACGTCGTGCCCGAGATTGGACTCGGAGGCGCTGCGGGTGACCACTATGCCTGTCGCCGTGGAAATGAGCAGCGCGGGGATTTGGGTCACCAGGCCGTCACCCACCGTCAATAGGGTGTAGCTTTGGACGGCGTCACCGATGTTCATCCCACGCTGCGCAACGCCGATGATGAAGCCGCCGATGATGTTGATGACGATGATGATGATGCCAGCGATGGCGTCACCCTTGACGAACTTGCTGGCGCCGTCCATGGCTCCGTAGAAGTCCGCCTCCTGCTCGATTGCCCGCCTTCGGCGGCGAGCATCCTGCTCGCTGATCAGCCCAGCGTTCAGGTCAGCGTCGATGCTCATCTGCTTGCCAGGCATCGCGTCCAGGGTGAAACGAGCGGCAACTTCAGCAACACGGCCCGCGCCGTTGGTGATCACCACAAACTGGATGACCACCAGGATGAGAAACACCACGACGCCGACCACGTAGTTGCCACCAACGACGAAGCCGCCGAAAGCCTCGATCACCTGACCTGCGTGCCCATTCAGGAGGATCAACCTGGTGGCCGAGACATTCAGCGCCAGGCGGAACAGGGTGGTCACCAGCAGTAGCGACGGAAACACGGAGAACTCCAGCGGCTCCACTATGTACATGGAAACCAGCAGTATGGTCAGCGCAGTCGCGATGTTGATCACCTGAAACAGGTCCAGGATCGAGGCCGGCAGAGGGACGACCATCATGCCCACTATCCCTACGACCGCCATAGCCAGCAGCACGTCACTCTGTGCCATCACCCTGGCGAGACCGCTGTTGGGCTTCGATCGGACTGTTGTCACAGCCATGGCGTTTCTCTCTCCTCAGCACCGCGGTGAGTAGCGGACAGCGTATCCCTAGTCGAGCCGTTTTTCTCTTCTCGGAGACGGTAGATGAAGGCCAGAACCTCCGCGACCGCCTGGTACATGGTCGGTGGGATGCTTGAGCCGATCTCCACGGAGGCGTACAGCCCCCTCGCCAACGGGGGATTCTCGACCACCGGCACGCCATGCTCCGCAGCCACTCGCCTGATCTGCGCGGCCACCAACTCCTGCCCCTTGGCCACCACCACCGGAGCCTGCATCTTGGGCGGCTTGTACTCCAGAGCCACGGCGAAGTGGGTGGGGTTAGTAACCACCACGTCGGCATGCGGCACGCTCTGCATCATCCTGCGGGTCGCGAACTTCCTCTGCAGCGCGCGGAGCTTGCTCTTTACGTGCGGGTCACCCTCACTCTGGCGCGTCTCTTCCTTGATCTGATCCTTGGACATCTTCATGCCCTCTTCATGGGAGTGCCGCTGGTACGCGTAGTCCGCGACCGCCATCACCAGGAGAGCCAGCCCGCATTTCTGCCCTACCTCCAGCAGAATGCCACCCAGCCCCGCCAGCACTCCCTCAGGACTCGCGGCCTGCAGCCCTACCACGATCCAGAACCGTTCCCGTATCACCTGGTAGGCCACGAACCCCAGCACCGATGCCTTCGCGGCAGCCTTGACTAGCTCCACGAGCACTCTAGTGGACCAGAGCCGCTTGATGCCGGCTACAGGATTGATACGGTTGAAGTCGGGCTTCAGGACATCAGCGGACAGGAGCGGGCCGACCTGCAGCAGGTTCGAGGATATCCCCGCGATAGCTACAGCCCCGGCGAGAGGCGCCAGGGCGAGCATTCCACTCGACACCAGAGACGCAGCCAGGGCGAGCAGAGCCTCCGGTCGCTCCTGCGGTGCTCCAACCTGAAGGAATGCCGACCTGGTCACGGCTGCGTACTGGTTCACCATGTCGCCGGCTCGAGAGTTGAGCACAGCCAGCGCGGTGAACAGCACCGCAACGGAGGTGATCTCCGTGCTTCGGGCAACCTGACCCTTTTTCCTGGTCTCCGCGCGTCTCTTTGGAGTTGCGGACTCAGTCCTGTTATCGGAAGACATTTCTCACTCGCATCCTAGTGCAATACCCCGACGGCCGCTGTCGCCACGTTTCGCGAGATGTCACCTATCCCAGCCACCATCATGGGGATGAGCGCTATCATCATGACGATGCCCAGAACCATCTTGATTGGTATCCCGACCATGAAAATGTTCATCTGCGGTATGGATCTCACAACGAGCGCCATGGCCGAGTCGGCCAGCAGCATGGTCCCGACAATTGGCATGGCCAGCTTTATGGCGACGCCAAAGGCGGTGGCGGCTAGCAGCACCAACGACTGGGCCATCGCTCCGGAGGGGCCAAACCCGCCCATTGGCACCACCTGATAGCTGTTGGCGAGCGCCAGGATCAGTGCATGGTGGCCGCCCAGGCCAAGAAACAGCACCATTGCCAGCATGTTGTAGAAGGTATCCAGGAAACCGGTACTGTGGCCGGCCATCGGGTCCACGGTATTGGAGAAGCTGTAGCCAATCTGCACGCCCATCAGTTGAGTTGCCATGTGAACCGCGCTGAAGACCAGGGTTCCGGCGAAGCCCATCAAGAGGCCTACCAGCAGCTCCTTGGATACCAATAGGAGGATCGAGACGGCGTCGGTGAGCAATGGCCCGTCCACCTCCTGCAACGGCGTCAGCAGCATCGCCAGGAAGGCAGCCAGCCCCACCCTAACCTGCATGGGGATAGGCTTGGCCCCGAAAGCGGGCGCCACCATCAGCATGGAGGCTGTGCGAACCAGCACGAGCAGGAACGCCTCCCAATGGACGGCCGTGACACTAAGGCTCACTACTGCTACCTCACTTGGCAAAAGCTGGCAACGAGGCCAGGAGAGCGGCGGTGTAAACGGTAAGGTTGTCCAGCATCCAGGGACCGCAGATGGCTCCAATCACCCCCATAGCCAGAACCTTCGGCACAAAGGTCAGGGTCATCTCCTGAACCTGCGTAGCGGCCTGGAGGATGGCCACGCACACACCCACCACAATGCTGACCAGTAGCAGGGGTGCTGCGGTCATCAGTGTCACCGTGAAGGCGTCCCTTGCCAACTGCATCACTATGCTCTGCGTCATCTGTCCCCCTTAGGCGAAGCTCTTGACTAAAGACCCGACTACCAGGTACCAGCCGTCCACCATCACGAACAGCAGGATCTTGAACGGCAGCGAGATCATGGCCGGCGGCAGCATCATCATGCCCATGGACATGAGGGTGCTCGAAATGACCATGTCGATCACAAGAAACGGAATGAAGACAATGAAACCCATCTGGAAGGCCGTCTTCAACTCGCTGATGACGAACGCAGGAACCAGTACCTGGGTAGGCACATCGTCCGGCCCATTGGGTCGCTCCTGCCTGCTCAGGGAGACGAAGAGTGCCAGATCCTTGTCTCTCGTCTGCCTCAGCATGAAATCCCTCAACGGCTTGATGCCTGTCTCCAGGGCCGACTGCTGCGAGATCTCTCCCCGTGTGTAGGGCTGCAATGCATCCTTGTTGATGGTGTCCAGCGTGGGCGTCATCACGAAGAGCGTCAGGAACAGGCCGAGGCCGATCAACACCTGATTGGGTGGCATCATCGGCACACCCAACGCGGAGCGTATAAACCCGAGCACGATGATGATACGGGTGAAGGATGTCACCATGACCAGCAGCGCGGGAGCCAGGGTTAGCACCGTGAGCAGAGTGAGCAGCTGCAACGCGACACTCAGATTCTCGGGCTCCTGGGATCCGTCGATTCCGATGTCCACGGCCCCCCTGGCGCCATCGACCGCCACGCTCACCTTCGGCATGCCGCCCATGCTATCAGCGGGAGCAGCGCAGCCGAGCATGCACACTCCCACAGCGATCAACAGCAGCGTCCACGGCACTAGCTGTCGCCTCCGCCAAAAGAACATCGACTTAATCCCCTTCATTCGGCCGCTCCGAGTCAGAATCGGCAGGGGACTTCGATTCAAGTCCTTTGCCCTTCAACCTGGCCGATACGGTGGCCATCAAACCCGATGCCTTTCCAAGGTACTGATCGAAGGGAATGATGTCGCCTGGCGCTTCCACGGAGTCCTCCAGATCGGTGGCCGACAGCTCGGCCAGCAGGGACACCTGCTGAGAAGTGGCCCCTAACAGCAAGGTTCTGCTCCCTATGCCCACCAGGTGAAGGGCTTTGCCCTGCCCCAAGTGAGCCGTCTGCATCACCTGAATGGCGGCGCCCTTTCGCCCCGCGATGGGTCTTACGGAGAAGCGGCGCATGGCCCACATCACCGCATACAGGAGGAGCAGCACCAGCGCGGTCTTCCATAGAACGTCCCACATCAGCTCTGCGCCCATGTCGGAACCTGGCATCTTTACCTCAATGATTGGAGTCGCTTCTCAGGTGTGACGATCTCCGTCACCCGTACGCCGAAGCTCTCGTCCACCACTACAACTTCACCTCGTGCGATCAGCTTGTCGTTGGCCACGATGTCCACTGGCTCGCCTGCCATCTTGTCCAACTCCACCACCGAACCGGGGCCCAGGGCAAGCACATCCTTGATGGACATGGTGGCCTTGCCCAACTCGACACAGATTTTTAGGGACACGTCCAGCAGCAGATCGATTGAGTTGGACTGCTTCTGCTCCACGGTCATGTCGAAGGATGAGAACATCGCTGGATTGATGCTGGGTTCGTCCCCGAAGGTTTCCACTGGTGGTCCTCCTTGCCTGAGTGCTCCAACGAAAGAGAGAATGGTCTTCTGGAAAGCTCCAGACTTCACCCTGCCCCAATGCTGTGCTCGCTTATGTCGAGCGCCCTGGACCCGCTGATGAAGCCTGGGGCGCGGCATTCAGGGCCGAGTGCTCCAGGAGCAGGGCCTCCTCGGTCTTCTCCAGGATCTGCACTGCTATCCTCTTACCCATTAGCCCAGGCTTCGCAACGTACTTCCTCCTGTTGCCGACAATCACATCCACCGGGCTGGCAGTCGCTCGGTCCAGCATGATCACATCGCCTGAGCCGAGTTCGAGCAGTTCCTGCAGGGTGACCATAGCCCCACCCAACACGACCTTCACGTCAACCTCGGCAGAGGCGAGACTGTTCATGATCTCACCGGCCTTCGCCACTCCGCCCTTACGCTCGCTGGCGAACCACATCTGCGCACTCAGCCTGGTGAGGATGGGCTCGAGGGTCACGTAGGGTATGCACAGGGTGATGGTACCGGAGCTGTGCGACAGGCTCATCTCCAGGGCGATAACCACCACCGGGTCGCTCTTCAGCGCCACCTGCACGTACCTGGCGTCCAGGACCACGTCTCTCATGGCCGGCCGCAGGTCTATCACCCTGCTCCAGGCCTCACTGAGGCCGGCAAGCATATTTGCCATCAGGGTATTGACGAGTGTCAGTTCGATCTCGGTAGGTGTTCGGACGGTCTCAGGTGGGTTGCCGGCTCCGCCAAGCATCCGATCGACGGCCGCCATGGCTGCTAGTAGGTCGATGCCGACGAGGACATTGCCGGGAAGCGGATCCATGCTGAGGATGTGCAGGACGGTTCCCTCGGGCACGCGCTCCACGTACTCGCCATACACTCCCTGCTCGATGGATACCAGGTTCAACTGCACGGCGGTCCTCAGTTGGCCAGAAAGAGAGGACCCAACAAGTCGTCCGAAGGTCTCGTGGACCAGCTGCAGCGTACGCATCTGGTCCTTCGACAGCTTGTCAGGACGGCGGAAGTCGTAGACCTTTACCATCCTCCAGGGCTGTTCCGCCGAAGGAGTCTCCGGCTCGGTACCATCGGCCGCGAGCTTGGAGAGCAGTGCATCGATCTCCGACTGCGACAGTGCCCGTGCCTCGAAGTTGGGATCCATCATCGCCTGGTCACCATCTACTGAATGACGAACTGAGTGAAGAAGACGTTGACCACATGGTCACCGCCAAGGGTCTTGTTGAGCTTCTCCCTAATGTCGTTCTTGAGATTGGCCTTGCCCTCGGGCGTGGAGATCTCGGCAGCTGTGCGCGCCGACAGCAGGCCGATTACCGCGTCGTCCATCATGGCCGCCTGGGGAGCCAACTCCTTTTCGAGTTCCTCGGATTTGGCCTTGCGATCCTCTGCCGAGGCTTTCCTGTAATCCTCCGCGCCCGATTTGAACTCAATGGATAGCGCCACCTTCAGATACCGTCGTCCACCCTGGTCAGCGAGGTTGACCACTCGCTCTTTCCACACATACATGGGTCCGGGCACCGCTAGATGTGCCTCAGCTTGGACCTGGCTGGCTGCGGCATCCACCTGCTTTGGCGCCGAGGCGGCGCCCAAGAAGTAGGCTCCCACCGCAATCGCCGCTATCCCCAGGCCCGCCGCGAGTCCGAAGATGCTAGCGCGTGGTAGTGGCAATCGCACTGTTCCTCTCCTCTTCGACCGCGCCTTCCATCCGAGCCGTGGGCGTTGCGACCGGAGTCGAGGGTGCCCCCATGGCAGACGGCGGGTACATGATTAGGATTTCCGACCGACGGTTGCGGGCCCGCCCCTGGGGCGAGTCATTGATCACCGCCGGGCGATACTGTGAGTAGGCCACCGCGGACAGACGGGCAGGATTGATGCGCTCGATCTCCGCGAAGTACCGCACGACGGCCACCGCTCGGGCGCCGGACAGCTCCCAGTTGGTGGAAAAGTCCATGCCGCTGGGAGGCACGTCGTCGGTATGCCCCTCTACCCGTACCGGGTTGTCCAACTTTGTAAGTACCTTCGCAATGGAGGAGAGCAGCTTGACCGACTCAGGTCGCAGTTCCGCACGCCCCGATGTGAACAGTAGATTTCCAGACAGCCCGATAGCCACACCCTCCGGCCGGACCGTTACGCTCACCTTGTCGGCCAACCCTTCCTCCTGAAAGACCCAACCCATCTCGCTGAATACTGCATCCAACTCCCTTGATCCGCTGCCGGCCTGTTCTTCGGAGCCGGCCTCGGTGACGGAGACTTCCGCCATCTGCTCCAGCACACTGGAGCTAGGGGAACCTTCAAGGACTCCTACGTTGAACGCCTTGCGCATCGACGCCGACAGCGTCGCGAACTTCTGAGCATCGGCGCTGGAAATGCCATACATCACAATGAAGAAGGCCAACAGGAGCGTGATCAAGTCGGAGTAGGTGAGAAGATAGCGCTCGGTGGCATCCTTCTGTACTCTGACCCTAGCCCGGCTGGAAACCCTCCCGTGCCGTTGCGCCGCCGACATTTGCTTCCTGCTCCTTCTTGGCCTTGCTCGCTGCTTTCTTGGGTAAGTATGGTTGCAGCCGCTCCTGCAGGATTCGAGGGTTCTCGCCAGACTGGATGGATCCCAGCCCTTCCATGATCATCTCATCCAGCAGCCCAGCGATCTCCGCCTGCTTCTTCAATTTTGAACCCAGTGGCAGCCACATCAGGTTCGCCGAGCCGATGCCGTAGAAGGTGGCGATGAAGGCCACGGCAATCGACTCGCCCAGGCGACTGGGGTCGGTCATGTGGCCCAGCACGTTCACCAGCCCCATGACGGTGCCAATGATGCCCATGGTAGGCGCGTAACCACCCATCGCCTCCAGTAACCCCGATCCCCCTTCCCCCTCGCGCTCCCGGACGGCGATGTCGGCTTCCAGTACGCCCCGCACCAGGTCGGGGTCCGTGCCATCTACCACCAGCATGACGCCCTTCTTGAGCAGGGGGTTCTCTATCCCGGGAATCTCCTCTTCCAGCGCGAGAAGCCCCTCCCGCCGAGCCCGCTCTGCCAGCCCGACCATGACGTTGGCCAGCTCAGTTGCCGATTCCATCTTGAAGACAAAGGCTGTTAGGATGCTCTTGGGGAGCTGAGAGATGATGGATCCTGGGAAGCTGATCAGGGTTGCGCCTATGGTGCCTCCAAACACGATGACGGCCGCTGAAGGCTCCATGAAGGAGGACACAGCGCCGCCTTCCAGGATCAGCCCCAGCAGCAGGGCACCAAAGCCCACTATCAGCCCAAGGGGAGTCGTGAGGTTCACTCATCTACCTCGCGCAGTGATATCGAGTTCGGCAAGACGTTGCATGGTCAGAGCCGAGGACTGCTCCCTCAGCAGCGGGCATAGGTGAATTCTCTGCCGATACTGGACGACGCGGTCCACCAGTTGCTCCACGCTATCTTGAACCACCAGTTTGTGGCCATTCACGAGGGAAACGACGGTGTCCGGAGTCTGCTCAACCGTCTCGACCAGGTCGCAGTTGACCACCAACTCGGAGCCATCCAGCCTAGTTACTCGGATCATGAGCGGCTACCTCGCTATGCCGAGCAAGCCGGCGCTCACCGCATGTCGCACCAAGCCCGTTCGGCCGCGGACATTCAACTTGTTACATATGTTCGACTCGTGAGCCTCCACGGTCTTCACGCTCAGGCACAGCTGGTTGGCGATCTCCTTGTTGCTGTAACCTTCCGCCACCAACTGCAGCAGTTCCCTCTCTCGGCTGGTCAACAGGTCGCCCGACCCACTGCCATCGCCTATGCGAAACCGCCTCATGTACTGGTCCAAGGGGCGGCCCTGGAGGCTGGGGGTGAGATAGGAGTAGCCCGCGTGGATCTTGCGCAGGGCCAGGGTCAACTCCTGAAGGTCGGACTCCTTCAGCAGGTAGCCGGCAACACCAGAGTCAAGGGATCTGAGCAGCAGAGACTCGTTGCCGCGGGAGGCCAGCATGAGGACCCTAGTGGGAACGCCGGACCTTCGCACTCGCTTGGCCACCTCAAGCCCGTTAAGTAGCGGCAGCGCAAGCCCAACGAGGGCGATATCGGGCTTACACTGCTCGATGAGCTGAAGGGACTCTCGCCCATCAGAAGCTTCTCCCACCACAGTGAAGCCTCCGTCCAGCTCGAGACAGGATCGCAGCGCCTGGCGGAACAGGTTATGGTCGTCGGCAATGAAGAGCCGTATCTTCGCGACGTTGTGTCGGGGGTGAATCGCGTGGATCAGCGGTGGAGCGGCCTGCACCCGGCGGGTCGTCATCTCAGCAGTGCTCAAGACAGTGTCCTCCTCTCCCAACTCGGGGCTACCATCCCGTTGCCTGGCGGCTAGTTGCTGCCAGCGAGGCAACGATACCCTCGGGAGAGGAATTGGATCAGGGTCTAAGGTCCCGTTATCCTTGGGACGAGGGCCACTTCGATGGGGGGCTGGAGGTCACGTGTGAGGTGACCCAATGTCAGCGGAAGGGGATGTGCGAGGGTGCATCAACAGTCGCGGAAGGAGGGCTTGAAGAGGGAAGCTCAGGGAGGCAGGGGATAATCCCGGTGCCCCAGCAGCACGACCTGGTTGGTGGAGTACTAATCCTCCTGCTCGGCCAACAAGCCATGTCGCAGGGCATAGATGGCAGCTTGCACGCGATCGTTGATCTGCAGCTTCTGGAAGATGGTCGAGAGGTAGTTCTTGACCGTCTTCTCGGCCAGACAGAGCCGCCTGCCAATCTCTTTGTTGCTCAGCCCCATGGCAAGGAGCTTGAGGATGTCCAACTCCTTCGGAGTAAGACCGCCGACCCCCTGGTCGGGCTCCACCTGGCTGGCCAGCCGCCGGAACTCCTTCAGAACCGTGGTCGTCATGCGCGGGTCAATGAGGGAAGCACCGCGCGCCACCATGCGAATGGCGAAGATCAGGTCTGCCGGCTTGGCGTCCTTTAGCAGGTAGCCACGAGCACCCGCGCGCATCGCGTCGAATACGTACTGGTCCTCCCTGAACATCGTGAGGACGATAACCCCTGTCTCTGGTCTCTCGGCCAGGATCTGGCTCAAGGCCGCCACTCCGTTCACCACGGGCATGTTTATGTCCATGAGGATGACGTCCGGTGCCAGGTCACGAGCGCGCGACAGCACTTCCACCCCATCGCATGCCTCGCCAACCACTTCGATGTCCCGTTCCATCTCCAGGAGTTGCCGCATTCCCTCACGGAACAGGGTGTGGTCGTCGGCCAGCAGGACCTTCAGCTTCTTCATCGCGACCCCTCCACAGGAGGTGCTGAGATGGGATCAATCCCTCGAACAGGTGAGGACCACGCGCATGATACCACAAACAACAACAGCCTCATTGGCTGATGCACCAGAGCGTGTCTGATGTGACGTCACTGCGGACGAGTTGGTCCCTCTTGTGCGTCGGAGCTCTTCATTGTACCATCGGGCCGCCGACAATCCGGCCATCGAAGGAGTGCTATGCCTCACACCGATCCGGCTCAGGCTTCAGGCGATCTCCACCCCGATACCCTCTCCTTGGCGAGCCTGATCGAGGAGCTGGCGCAGTCTCCGGGCACGCCCCTCACCATGGAGGAGATTTGCGATCGCATCCAGGAGAAGGTACTGGCGTCCCAGGAGTTCGCCCTCCAGCAGGAGAGGAGCCGCATAGCCCGCGAGATCCACGACGGTGTCTCGCAGAACCTCGCGCTGCTGATACTCAAGATGGAGATCATCTCTCGCCTTGCCGACAGCGACCCGCCGCGGGTGAAGGATGAACTTCGCAAGGTGACAACCATCCTGGAGTCCAGCATCAACGAACTGCGAAGTACTCTCAACACCCTTCGTTCCCCTGGCTTGGGTGATCGCTCTACTTTGAAGTAGTCTTCTCCGCAAGCAGCTTCGCCACCCTGGCCCGCAGATCGTTCACGCGGTACGGTTTCTGGATGATGGCCTCCATATGAGCGCTCCGCTGCCCGTCCCTGATCAGGTCCACGGGCCACCCAGTCATGGCGATGATGGGAGTAGATGGGCAGATCCTCTTGATCTCCGCGGCCAGATCCCAGCCGCTCATCCCTGGCATGCGCAGGTCGGTGATCACCAGATCGGCATGCTCCGATCGGAAGACCTCGATAGCCTGCCGAGGATCGATACAGAACACTACGCGGTAGCCCACCATCTCCAGAGAAAGGCGAAGAGTCTCACCGATCCCAGCCTCGTCGTCCACCACCAGGATCATGTACTTCCGGTCCGCGCCTTTCTTGGGTGGACCTTGCGTTGCTGCAGTAGCCACGGGTAGCCGAACCGTGAAGCAACTGCCGGCGCCGACCCCACTCTCGACATGGATGTCGCCGCCGTGGCGCACAATGATGCCGTGACAAACCCAAAGGCCGAGGCCGGAACCACCCTCTCCCTTGGTGGTGAAGAACGGTTCAAAGATGTGCTGCTTCACATCCTCCGGCATGCCGCATCCCGTGTCCGACACGGCTATGGTGGCCCACTGACCGTCCTGAGAGGTCTTAACGTCGATCTCTCCGCCCGAAGGCAGGGCATCCACAGCATTCATCACCAGATTAACCATGATCTCTCTCAGCTCGGAGGGCACACCCATGACTGTTGCCGTTTGGCCGGGTCTGAAGTGGACCTGAATTGGATCCCTTTTCGCCCTTGCAGAAGCCTCCCACCGTGGCCTGGTCATCTCCAGGGCATCCTGCACCAGGCCATTTAGATCTATCGCTACCAGCTCCTGTCGCCTCTGCTTGCCGGCAAAGCGTGTCATACGTTGCAGAACCGTAATGCCGTCGTCCACGGCCTGACGAATGGCATCGACCGATCCCTCCGCCTGAGTCGTCAGCCCCTGCAGCTTCAAGAGATCTGCCCTGGCGGCGATGAGGCACAGGATGTTGTTGATGTCGTGGGCAACGCCGGAGGCAAGCTCGCCCTGGACCATAAGCCTCTCGGACCTGGCCAGCTCGTCCTTGGCCACAGTCAGGTCCCTGTGGGCAGCCTCGAGGCGCTCGTACAGGCGGAAGCTGTTCAGGGCAGGCCCTAGAAGGTGGGCAGCCTGGGTCAGGATACGCAACTCGGAAGTGGAGAAGTCCCGCGGCCTGGGGCGGCTGGCGACCAGCCTCCCAAGTAGCTGCTCTGCGACGATCACGGGGGCCAACAGGGAGGATGCCAGGCCCTTGGAGCCAAGCCACTTCAGGAGGGGCTGGCTACTACCGCAGTTGTCTGGGCTCAGAAGGGCATGAGGAGTGTCTTCCAGATCGCCAACGCCGACCGGCAGCTGAAGATGCTCAACTGCAGGGCCAGCAATCCCAGCGCCAACCGCAACCATCAGCAGATCGCCGCCGGCGTCACGCCAGCAATAGCCGAGGCTATGGCAGGGAAGCACCCTGTTCAGTTCGACGAAGACTGACAGCATCAGCTCGTCGCGCTCCAGAGTGGTGCTGGCAGCAAGCGCGAGCTTGTCCATCAACGCGTGGTCGCAATTCAATAACTCACCAGCGCCGGGGGTGCAAACCTCGATGCCCAAGTCGCACCACCTCCCACATCAACTTGGTTCACAAGGCAGAGTCCTACAAAGGGAGACAGGATAGGGAAGAACCAAACACGAGCGCGACCAGCACGAGTGTGCATTCTGGTACGCCTGGGAGGATTCGAACCTCCGACCCGCGGCTTAGAAGGCCGCTGCTCTATCCCCTGAGCTACAGGCGCTCAACCTAGCCCTCACTATGGGCACAGCACTACACGAAGTAGCATAGCCACATCGTGCGAACCAGGCCGAATTATACCACACCCGTGATTACTTCCGGTCCGACACCAGAGTTTGACTCGGTTCCATCCTGTGTGGAT
>DIXP01000077.1 GCA_002436065.1 Chloroflexi bacterium UBA6077 | reverse complement strand
AGACGTGCCACTGGCGCTTGAGGACATTGTCGGTCAGACCGGAAAGGTACCGACGCACCCCCACCAGGTATTCATCCGCCTCGTCGTGCTGGCCGAGATAGTAGTGCGCCAGGGCCATGTGCACGTAGTAGCTGCCTGCCGAGGCGACGTGGTTGTCGTTCTCCCATTGCCTCAGCTTCTCTTCCATGGGTACGGGCGCATAGTCCTTCTTCATGGGCTCGATCCAGCCGGCCTGCATAGCCTGTGCGAGACCCACGGAGAAGGACAGGTGGTATCTATTGGAGAACTGGAGGCATTCCCTGGCGTAGTCTTCGATGGCGGACAGGTCCGCTCCCTGAACCTGGAGGTTCCACATCAAGGGTCCGTACGATAGACCGGCGTTATAGAGGTCGCCGCAGTTCTTCCCGCACTGGATCGACTTGAGGCAGTAGTCCACGATCTGCCTCGGGTGACTGCGTGAGTGCATGTTGCACCACACTATCCCGTTCATCCCGCGGGTGGCCCCGAAGGTATTGGGGTACTTGGCGGAGAGGTCGCGGGCGAGGTCTTCGTATCGAAAGGCCTGCTCGAACTCCCCCTGTTCTCCCAACTGAAGTCCCATGATGCTGAAGGAGTAGATCACCGATTCGTCCATACCCCCCGCCAGGCAGTGCTGGGTCGACTGCGCAGCCGAGAGATAGAGCTGGGGGACGAGGCCGGACATATACAGGTCGGGAATGAGTTCGCTGTAGAAGATGAGTTCTATCTTGCTCTTCCTGTCGTTGGTGAAGGGCATGTTGAGGATAGTCGCCCAGACGTCGATGCCCCTGGAGTCGATGTCGGCCATCAACTCTTTCCTTCCGGCGTCCGCCTCATCGGGACTGCTGGTGATGGCCTTGCCAAAATAGGCAAGACCGCGATTTGCCGTCTCGATGGCCTTGATGAAGTTGCCGATGGAGGACAGTGAGGTCGTCTGTTCCGCCAGACACTCTGCCTTGTCCAGATCCGTCTTGGCATGATCGAGCAACTGTGTGAGCAGCCTTTCGGAATCCGCGTAGTTCCCACACATCAGCTCGGTCTTGGCAGCCTTCTGGAGTATCCTGAAGGTGCGCTCGTAGTGGCCATTCTCCCAGCAGTCCTCTGGCAGCAACTCCCGACTGAGCTTGAAGTACTCGTTGGCCGCTTCCGTGGCGAGGGCATCCAGCGCCTTGTTTCCGGCATGGTAGTTGATGTCCGACAAGAAATGGGCCGTCTTGGAGTCCAGACTATCCTCCCTCCCCAGATTGAGGTGAGAGACGATGGTGAACAGGTTGTCGAGCTTCTCGAAGTCCGTGGCGCCATCTGGAATGGTGGAGATGAGGTGGCTACCTATCTGCCGGTGGATCTCGCGGCGCGTCTCCAGAGGTATGGCGGACAGAGTCGCTTCCTGCACCTTGTCGTGGATGAACTGCAGCTGGTTCTTGTTTTCCATCAGCAGCCCGGCCCCGAGTGCCGGTTTCAGGATCTCGAAGGTCTCCAGCAGGGTCATTCCCCTGATCAGCGCCAGCTCGGTGGGTAGAAAAGTATTCCCCATGCAGGCGCAGTACTCGAGCAGGGTTATCAACTCCGGAGGAAGCTTCTGTATCTTGGAACTGAAGAGGGCGACCACAGTGGTCGGCATATGCGACTGGCGAATCCTGTCTAGGTCCCACCACCATTGGCTGTCTTCGTCGATAAACAGGAGGTCTTCACCATGAAGGTATGAGAGGCTCTCGCTTACGAAGAGCGGATTCCCCTCGCTCAACGCACTGATGAAATCGGACAACGCCCTGGTTTGCTCGAGGGGGGAGTCGAGGATGTAGGAAACCATCTCATGGCAATGCTCGGGCTTCAGGGGGCCTAACCTGATCTCCCTCAACGGCTGGCTGCCCTCCTTGGCACTCCGCACCAGCTTGGTCAGGGGATGGCTAGAGTCCACTTCGTTGTGGCGGTACGCCCCCAGGAAGAATAGGTAGGGATGGCCCTTGTAGTTGGCGAACATGTTGGCCAGGAAGTCGAAGGAGGCCACATCGCACCACTGAAGGTCGTCGATAAACAGCGTCAGAGGGTTCTCCTCACTCGCCAGACAGGCCAGGAACCGGTCAAAAAGATCGTGGAACCTGTTCAGCGATTCGACCGGAGGAAGTGAGGGGACTTTGGGTTGCGGTCCGATCAGGGCTTCCAGTTCAGGGATAACGTCCGTCAGAACCTTTCCATTCTGCCCCACAGCTTCCAGAATCCGGTCTCTCCAGAGCGCAACCCTCTCGTCGCTCTCCGTTAGAAAGGTCCGCATCAGGTTCCTGAATGCCTGGATGAGGGAGCTGTAGGGGATGTTCTTCTGGTATACGTCGAATTTCCCCGATGTGAAATAGCCCCTGTGTCTCACAATCGGTTTCTGCAGCTCCTGTATCAGCCGGGTCTTTCCAATGCCGGAGAGCCCGGAGATGAAGAGCGAGCGAAATGTCCCCTGGGCGACCCGCTCATATTCCTCGAGAATGACCTCGGCCTCCCTGTCCCGACCGACCATCTTGGAGATGAAGGTGACCCGGTTAGAGTGAACGAGGCCTTCCAGAGGAAATTCGCTTATCGTACCCGTGGCCGAATACTCGTCCCGGCACCGTTCGAGGTCGGCGAGAAGGCCGCTCGCGCTCTGGTACCGTTTCTCGGGTTCTTTGAACATCAATTTGGCCACGATCTGGCTCAGGACAGTGGGGATATCCGGGTTTAGTTCGTGGACCTTGGGCGCATCCTCGGCCAGGTGGGAATGTATCAATTCGAGGGGATCATCAGACAAAAACGGCAGGCGGCCGGTCAACAGCTCATAGAACACGATCCCCAGAGAGTACATGTCGGAAGAGAAGACGACTCTGTGGCTGATGCGTCCGGTCTGCTCCGGAGAGGTATAGGACAGGGTCCCCCTGACAAAAGAACGATCGTAAATGAAGTGGCTGACGTCTCTCACGTCGAGCGCGCTGATGAAGTCTATGAGACGGAGGTCCAGCGTGTGGGGGTCGACTAGTATGTTGTGAGGTTTGACGCCGCCATGGATAATCCCTGCCTCGTGGACCCTATCCAGAGCCCTGGCCAAACTACAGGCGATGGTGAAGAAATCCCCCAACGGCAGGTCGCCATTCGCCCGTATCAGCCTATCGAGCGTTACCCCGGCGAAGTAGTCCTGCGCCATGAAGCAGATGCCGTCTTTCGCATCGAATGCGATGGGCGTGATCACCAGGGGATCGTCCAGGACCTTGAGCTGTTCGGTCTTCTGCCCGAAATGGAACTTCTTGTGGTCGGACAGAGCGATCGCATTCAAGACCTTGAGCACCAGCAGCCGATCCGGGTTCTTCTTGTGGTATGCCTTATAGATGGCCGCTCGGGGGCCTTCAAATATCTTCTCGATTATTTCGTAGCTGGGAATGGTGATTGTCGTTCCCATCTCTCCCCTTCTCCACCCCTCACATACCCTGGTAGCCAGCGCAGCACGGGCTATTCCAGCGCTGCCCTTTCCCCTGGTCGCCGCATATGATATAACGAACGCCGGGAGAAATAGCAATGCCCGCTCGCATCTTGGTCATCGAGGACGACCCCGCCAGCCTTCAGCTCATGGTCTACCTGCTGAGGGCCTATGGCCACACACCCCTCTCCGCCAAGAACGGCGAGGAGGGGCTGGCAGCCACTCATCATGAGCGGCCCGACCTGATCCTCTGCGATATCCGACTCCCCAAGGTCAACGGCTACGAGGTCGCCAGGGCCGTCAAGAGCCACCCCGACCTGTGCACTATCCCGCTGGTCGCAGTCACGGCGTACGCCATGGTAGGTGATCGCGATCGAACACTGGCGGCCGGCTTCGACGGCTATGTCGCCAAGCCCATCACCCCGGAAACCTTCGTCGGACAGGTTGAAGCCTACCTACAGCCGCGTCCGTCCGGACCAAAGGAGGAGGAGCAGTGGCGACCATCCTGATTGTCGACGACCGCCCGGTGGATCGACGGTTCCTGGTCAAGCTGTTCGGCTATTCCGGCCACCGTCTGCTGGAGGCCGCCAACGGCGAGCAAGCGCTGCGCCTGGTGGCCAGCGAGCGGCCCGACCTGGTGATCGCCGACGTGCTGATGCCCGAGATGGACGGCTACGAATTCGTCCGCCGGTTGCGCGCCGAGCCGGCCACCGCTCGCACCAAGGTGGTCTTCTATACGGCCGCCTATCGGGACCAGAAGGCCCGCGACCTCGCCGAGGCCTGCGGCGCTCGACTCCTCGACAAGCCGAGCGAGCCGATGGCCATCCTGAAGGCGGTCGGCGACGCCCTGTCGACCGAAGGGGCGAAGCCCTCGTCTGTGCCGCCGGATTTCGACCAGGCTCACCAGCAGTTGGTGAACGACAAGCTGGTCGAGCATGCCAGAAAGCTCGACGTGGTCACCGACAGGCTCGCCCGACTGGTCGAACTCGGCCTGGAACTCGGCTCGGAACCAGACCCCCAGCGCCTGATCGACCGATGCTGCCAGGCAGGATGCGACATCCTCTTCGCTGAGCGCGCCGAGATCGCCCTGCTGGACGCCGACGGCGAAACCCTTCGGGTCTCGATAGCCTGCGGATCGGATCAACAGGTCGCCGAGCAGATGCACCCGACATTGGAGTGGAAGGAAGCGCTCCGCACCCTGCAGACGTCCCCCCGCATACTGCGCTGCCATGGCCCTGCCGCCCGCGACCTCCCCGTGCCGCACCAACCCACGCGGTCCTTCCTGGGTGCCGCCGTCGCCTCCCCAACCCGCGACTACGGGTGGCTCTACTTCATTGACAAGCTCGGGGCTGCGGAGTTCAGCGACGAGGATGAAGGCCTGGCCGCGCTGCTCGCCAGCCACCTGTCCATCGCCTACGAGAATGCCCGCCGCTACGAGGTCATCCAGCAACACGCTCAAGAGTTGGAGCGGCAGGTGGCCGAGACGCAGGCGGCGCTGCAACTCCGGGACGATTTCGTCTCGATCGCCGCCCACGAGCTGAGGACCCCTCTCACCAGCCTCCTCGGCTTCACTCAGCTCGCGCTCCGCATCGTTGCCAAGCAGCCCACCTCCGTGCCGGAAAGCCTGCCTCGCCTGCTCCACACCGTCGAAGCGCAGTCGGTAAAGCTCCGTCGCCTGCTTTCCCGCCTCCTGGACGTGTCGAGGCTCGAGCGAGGGCGCCTGGAGTTGGAGCCCGAACTCACCGACGTTACACAGCTGGCCAGGGAAGCAACGTCCGCGGTGCAAGCCGGCACCGATCGCCATTCCCTGGTCGTGAAGGGCGAGCAACCTATCTGGGCCTTGGTCGACCCCCTCCGACTGGAACAGGTACTGGTCAACCTGCTGGACAATGCTGTGAAGTTCAGTCCGGACGGCGAGACGATCGACGTCGAGGTCTGCCGCGCAACGGCGGGGACGGTGCGGATTGCCGTGCGCGACCATGGGATCGGCATCCCACCTGAGAAGCGTCACCAACTCTTCGAACGATTCTGCCAGGCCCACTCGAGCGACCACCGATCGGGCTTGGGCCTCGGCCTCTTCATCAGCCGCTCCATCGTCGAGTCTCACGGCGGGCAAATCGCCGCCGAGTTCCCGCCCGATGGGGGTACGCACTTCGTTGTGACGCTGCCCACCGATCCCGCCAGGCAATAGTTCGACATGGCGCACCCCGAATTCTCAGGAACCCCCTGAAAGTTCGGGGTGCGCCATGGGGTAAGGGTGCCCACGCTATCGAGAAACCGCGACTACGCAGATCGCTAGAATGGCACTCCCTCCCATGGCCAGGAGGTCTACACGCCGAATCTGCAAGTCACCTCCCCTTGTACGATCGTCCAGTCGATAACCGCGAGACAAGAGGGCAATCGCCATCTCGTCTGCGGCGACAAGCAGTCGACGGAGAAGTGGAACAGGCAGAACCGATAGACGCCGAATCTGATCGATTGGATTTCTACCATACCTCGCACCACGGAGATACATCGCCGTCTCGGTCGCCGCAAGCTCCGACTTGAGGATCGGAACGAACCGGAAAACCAACAGTACGACGAACTCCAGCGATGGTACATCTACCCCGAGACGGCGCGTGGGAGAGATGATCCAACCGAGCGCGGCTGCCAGTTTGGCAGGTGGGGTGGTAGCCGCGAGCAGAGTCCCCAGTGCGACCAGTTCAACCATCCGGATCCCAGACTTTGTTCCGACCTCGAGGCCCTCGACGCTGATTGGCAGCGTCCCTCCCAGCAGTATCCTCTCGCCTGGTGAGGCTAGGGCCGAGAATACAGCAATGCTCAAGCCGAGCAGGGTGACAGGGAAGATGAGCCGGCCAACGGCCTTCAGCTTTCCAGTCAACCACATCCCCAGCAGCAGAATCAGTACGTAGATCCCCAGTCCTATCCACGAGGGTGTGAGTAGGAGCGGAAACATCAGGAACAGGATCGAGATCAGTCTGGATCGCGGGTCAAGAGACATGCGATCTCCTAGGGAACTTCGTGTCCGTCTGGATGACTCAGGCAACTAAGAGCCTATCCGGATAACTGGTAAACTATGGAGTATGAGCGAACACACAACAGCGGAGCGCGAGCGTGCTCGTACTCCGAACAACAAGACGACGACAGGCTTTC